>JBBSBY010000016.1:0-50466 GCA_038250835.1 Desulfomonilales bacterium
ATGGAGCAAAAATGAGATAAAAGAACTCCTAAACTTATAATTATTATGTTCAGCTTTATTTTGTGAGACTATAGTGAACTAATCTATTTGTCATAGTAGTAGGAATCAACCGGAACCGCCTACTGATCGAATTGTAAACAGGTCATGTCCCTCTGATCGGCATCGTGCCCCTGCGATAATTTTTATGGAACACTAGTCCGAAAAAAAGATAGGAAGATAAAATTATGACGGATTTGAGACAAAAACTTAGATTACCTGCTGAGCAACTCACTTGGTCCCTCCCTAATCCAGGTTTAATACCTGAAACTACCCGAGATATAGAGCCTCAACAAAATATTATCGGTCAAGATAGAGCGGTAAAAGCCATTAAACGAGGTCTGAAACTAAAGAGTATCGGCTACAATATTTTTGTAACGGGTGTAAACGGCACTGGACGAACGCCGACAGTAGAAAAATTGCTGGAAGAATATAATGTCGATGGTCCAATACCTAATGACTTGTGTTACGTCCACAATTTCAAGTACACGGACCAACCTCGCCTGCTCTCCTTTCCTGCGGGACAAGGATCGGTGTTCCGGCAGCGGATGAACGACCTAATAAGTTCTCTCAAGAAAAAGATCCCTGCAGTCTTCGAGAGTGAGGAGTTTCAGGCGTCACGCAATGAAATCGTTAATCGACATATGGGTTCGCAAAAAGCTTTATTCAAAAATTTTGAGACGAAGGTCGGCGCCGAAAACTTCATGATGGTCCAGGTGCAAATGGGGCCCTTTACCAGACCGGATTTAGCACCTGTAATCGTCGGTAACCCCATGAAAATTGACCAGTTGGAAGCATTAGTTGAGGAGGGGAAGTTTTCAGCGGATGAATTGGAAAAGATAAAAGAGAAATACAAAGAGTTGACTCAGGAGATGGAAAAAATCTTCAAGGCTGCTCGTGAAATAGAAAAAACAATCCAGGAAGATCTTGAAAAATTGGCCAAAGATTGGATTGAACCCATGCTAAAGGATTTATTCAACCCCATCATCGAGAATTATGAAGATAATGAATCCGTAAAAGCTTATCTGGATGAAGTCCAGTCTGACGTGGTAAACCACCTCGACCGCTTTCGCCCACGAATTATGCCTCCTCCTCCGGGAACCGAAGGTCAGCCTCCAATGGTCGTTCCCCCAGACCCAAACCAATTCAGAGATTACGAAGTAAACCTCTTGGTTGACAATTCTGAAACCAAGAAGCCTCCCGTTATCTTTGAGACAGCCCCTACTTTTAGAAATCTTTTTGGAACTGTTGAACGCGTTATGGATCAACGCGGGATGTGGGTTTCAGATTTTCTGCAGATCAAAGCGGGCAGTTTTCTTAAGGCAAATGGCGGCTATTTGGTGCTGAATGCTCGTGATATGCTGACGGAAGTAGGAGTATGGCCTGCTCTGAAACGTAGTTTACGGAACAATGTGGTTGAGATTCAAACCGATCCCTTTAGCTTTCTGTTTACCAGCTCCTTAAAGCCTGAAAAAATTCCCATCAAGTTGAAAGTCATTATCATTAGCGATCCTGAGGTTTACGACCTTCTGCACTGGTATGATGAGGAGTTCCGGAGGATTTTTAAGATCAAGGCCGAATTCGAAACCACAATGCCCAACAATGACGAAACCATTGCCGAGCTCGCAGGCTTTATTGCAAAACTTTGTTCAGATGAAGAGCTTCTCCCGTGCGATAGATCGGGAATAGAGGCAGTTGCCAGACTTGCGATAAGATGGGCCGGCCGAAAGAAAAAACTGACGGCGCAGTTTGAAAGAGTCGCTGATTTGATTCGGGAAGCTGACGTCAGGGCACGGGAAGAAACTTCCGACGTAATTAATAGAGAACATGTAGAAGAGGCTCACAAAGATCGAATCGAACGCGTAAACCTAATGGAGGATCGCCTTCAGGAATATATTGACGATGACATCATTATGATAGACACTGAAGGCAAGCGCGTAGGACAGATAAATGGGCTCAGTGTTTATTCCCTACCCGAATTCTCTTTTGGTAAACCATCGCGGATTACCGTGAAAACCAGCATGGGCAAATCCGGCATTGTCAGCATAGAACGGGAAGCCGAGCTTTCCGGTCACAGTTACAACAAAGGAGTGCTGATTCTTTCAGGATTTCTCAGAGACAGGTTTGCTCAGGATAAACCCTTGAATTTGACGGCAAGCATCACTTTTGAGCAATCTTACTCGGGCATTGATGGGGATTCAGCGTCTTCAACCGAACTCTACGCCCTTTTAAGCTCCCTCTCAAATGTGGGTATTGATCAAAGTGTGGCTGTTACCGGCAGCGTAAACCAGCATGGTCAAGTTCAGCCCATCGGCGGAGTAAATCAGAAGATCGAGGGTTTTTTTAAAGTATGTGACGCCAAAGGCTTGACCGGCAATCAAGGCGTTATGATTCCAACAAGGAATATTGGCGATCTGATGCTGGAACCTAAAGTCCTCGAGGCCTGCGAGCAAGGGAAATTTAGCATTTGGGCGGTCGATCACATCGACACGGGAATAGAATTGCTTACCGGCATCCCCGCAGGAGCAAAAGGGGACGATGGAGATTACCCCGAGGGAACAATTAATTATCTCGTTAATAAACGCCTGGATGAGCTTTCAGAGGCAATTAGAGAATACGAGCATAGCGGTGATGGAGAAGACTCCGAGGACGTCGAAGAGGATAAGGACAAGGAAGATGTGCCGGAGCCGGATATTATAACTTTGAGCAAGCGTTGGTAAGTATTTGTTGTACTATTTTTTTTGATGCCGGCATTTTTCGCCGGCTTTTTCTTTTGAAACTCATCCCAAAATTCTTTTATTTTTGGATAAAAGCTTCGACTTTTCGGATTCAGTATCTTTGGAACCGTCCGAAAGAATTACCTCACATTCGGTTTTATTTTTTTCTTTCTCAATTTCATCCTTTTTCGATTTTGAAGCGTCTAAACTAATCAGAGATTCACATTGAGCTTCAGACCGCGATGTTGGCTGTTGCACAGCACGTGTCGCATTTCTCAAAATGTTTCCAAGCCTATAGCTTTCTTGCAGCGCCAAGAATTCACCTTTCATTCTAACAAACAACTTCTCAAGAAACATTTATCACCCGCGAGAATCTGAGGAAATTACAGTATAAATATATAACAATTTTTTAATTTTTAGCTAGAGCCGATGAAACCTTTTTTTTGGATAGGCATCCTAATAAATGACTAATTCTCGGCACACAGTCCGGAGGTAAAGTATGAGCTATCCTATAGAGACGGACGGACTTCGCATTTATCTTTCTCAGATCGAGCACTACACTGTTTTGACGAGAGAAGAAGAGTCTCGTTTGGCTTATAAATATAAACTGGAACAAGACGAACAAGCGGGCCAGATTCTTATAACCTCAAATTTGAGATTTGTGATCAAAGTAGCTTTGGGTTACAGGAACTATGGCGTAAAACTGATGGATCTTATTCAGGAAGGTAACATCGGTTTGATGAAAGCCGTTCAGCGCTTTGATCCCGATAAGGGCTATAGGCTGATATCTTATGCGATTTGGTGGATAAAGGCGTATATTCAAAACTACATTATCAAATCATGGTCGTTGGTCAAGATAGGCACCACGCAGGCTCAACGTAAACTATTTTATAGAATTTCAGACCTGCCTGAGCCTCTGGATGCCGACAGTCATTCCGACAATGTATCCAAGTTAGCTGATCGCATTCATGTTACGAAGGATGAAGTTATTGATATGGCTGCGCGATTGAAAGCGCACGACTTATCGTTGGATGATTTAATAGGGGATAAATCTAGGGATTCCTTTGCGGACACCTTACGCGACGAATCTCCCAACCAGGAAGCAATTCTAGCGGGTAAGCAAGAACAGCAGGATCTCAAAGCTTGGGCCCGCAGAGCCTTAGAAACATTAAATGTCAGGGAAAAGTATATCGTTGAGCAAAGAGTGTTATCCGATGATCCTGTAACACTAAAGGAGCTTGGAAAACATTTCGGAATAACTCGGGAACGAGCGCGCCAGATCGAAAGGGCGGCTTTGGAAAAATTAAAAGGAAATTACGTGCGATCGCAGCAAGTCGCAGCATAATTATTCCTCACCGTGAAGCTAGGAGAGAGCTAAACGCTCTCTCTTTGGTTTCTGATACAAACATTAGCCCTTAATAATTTTAGGACTTGGGTTCGTTTATCCGAGCTTCTAAATTCTTGAGATATTCAGCGTCGAATCTACGCCAATTCGGACAGAGAGCTAATCTGATTAACAGCACTGATGAATTAAAGCTAAATTTCTTTAATTGTAAGCTGTTTGGCGTTTAATTATTACATGCCCTTCCCACTGCCCCCGCGAACCCAACCTATTCATAAAGCGGGTATTAGTTATTCAAGTTTCGAGAGAGCCCGAAAGTAATCAATACCTTAGGGTCAGCGTGCAATGAAATATAACTAATTCGCCGCTCCGGCAATTCAGAATACGAAACCTTTTAGATTATTGAATGGAGTAACTTTAACGTACGGCTCTCTATTGCGTCTAACCTATATAGGATGGTGTGAATGGACGACGCTTTTCTAGTGAAGCAATTTATCTCCGGCGATAAAGAGGTCTTTTCAGAGCTGGTGGAGAAGTATTCACGACCAATCACCATGATGATTTTAAAGATGCTGCGCGATCCGGAAGAGACTAAAGACTTGTCGCAACAGGTTTTCTTGAAGGCTTATGAGGGATTGTCCGGATTCTCGGGGGCTTCCTCTTTTAAGACCTGGCTATATGCGATCGCCGTAAATTCGGCACGTGACCGCCTAAGGGCTCGAAAACAGATGGTTACGTTGGAAGATGCCCCGGAAATTGCAGATTCGGCGAAATCAGTGTCGGAGTTGATTCACGAGAAAAATACAACCATGAAGTTACGGGAAGGCATTGCGCAGTTGCCCGAGAAACAACGCCTGGCGTTACAATTAAGGGTCTATGAGGAAATGGACTATAAGAAAATTGCGGAAATCATGCAATGTTCTGAGGGGTCAGCGCGTGCTAATTTTTTTCAAGCTACAAAATCTCTCAAACGGATGCTGGTGGGACAAAATGAATAACTGCGGTGATTACGAAGATTTAATAATTGGTGATCTTGATCACTGTATTTCTTTTGTGGAAAAGGAACGATTGGACGCGCATCTTGAAAATTGTGAGGAGTGCTCCAAACTTCGGGAGGATTATAGAATAATTTTGGAAAGAGTGCGTCTGGATATCCCTGCTGACCCTGGGAAAAGGTTTTGGTCGGAATACGACACATCTTTACAAGCCGGCATCACACGGCTAAAAGCTCAACCTCCAAAATTCAGGACATACGCGATCGCGGCTTCGGTTGCTCTAATTATGCTGCTCTCAGGTGTAGGATGGAATTTCATGAACAGCGGTCGTGAACCTGCTCCATCGAATAGCGCTTTGCTTTTGGCCCGGGAACTGGACCAAATATATGGACCGGTTTCCGAAGAAACTGTTGATAAATGGTCTGATTTGGCGCCCAACTTGAGTAGTATTACAAAGTCGGATGAGCTCGCTGTACACTGGTTTGAAGTGGAAGACGAATCATCCGGATATTTCCTTTAAGCTGTTTTCCAAGGAATAGAATCATGAAATGGTTGCTTATTGCTATTCTAACGAGCCTTATCTCCTCAGGGGGATCAACATCCTGGGCCGGCGCCGACAACATACCTGAGAAGGAAACCCCTCGTCAGCGTTTAGAAACACTGGCAATGTGGAAAATGATGGAATCTCTGAATTTGGACAAAGCTACAGCGGACAAAATATTTGAGGTTAGACATAAGTTCTTGGGAAAGAGGAAGGAATTGCGCAAGTCTCTTGATGAGGACTTCAACAGATTGAACGCCGCGTTGCGTGATGAAGGGGCCAAAGATAAGGAATTGTCGACCATCCTTGACGGTATTCGCCTCAAGAGACGACAAATCATTAGTTTGCATGACGAACAGTATGATGATGTCTCAAAGATTTTAACCGTCAGACAACGGGCCGAACTGGTACTTTTTCTAAAGGAATTTCAGAAGCAGATCCGCGGGTTGCTTCGCACGAACCGTTCATCTTCACAAGATGAGGGATTGGGGCATTCTAGGAAAAATAAACCTGCACGCGATGTTTTTAATTCACAATCTGGATCTGAGGAGTAGATTCACCACGGTCAATAACGTCGGGTTGGATCACTAGGAAGCTCGTATGGTAGCTGTTTGTCCGCTTGAAACGGACTGGTTTTACCATCCCGCGAAACAAACTTGCCGTCTGATAACGTCGAGCACCCGGCCAACAAAACATATGCCGTCAGTATGAAAATTTTCGATAAGTGCGGCAATGCGACCAGACACTGAGGACTGAATTTTTTTGGAAGTATTTTCATGCCATCTAAAAAGAGAGGAACCAGCATTTAGTTCCCCTCTTTGGTAGAGTTTCATAATCCAATTGTCAATTGTTTATATGTACCCCCCAACTGGATAGTCAAGCTGGACGCAAGTCAACTATACGTTATGCTTGCGGTCCACAGGTCATCAAAACAATTTATTGCATCTGTGCTACTTCTTAACCGCATCCCTCAGCGCTTTAGCAGCAGTAAATTTAGGCGCCTTGGTGGCCGGAATCTTAATGGGATCGCCGGTTCTTGGATTCACACCTTGGCGTGCTTGACGATCGACAACACTGAAGCTGCCGAGATCCGTCAATCTAATCTTGTCGCCCTGTTTTAGGACATCGTGAATGGCGGCGATAACTGAATCCAGAGCTGTAGCCGCGGCCTTCTTTGAAATTCCAGACTGTTCCGCAATGCGAGAGACGAGTTCCGCCTTCGTCATTTTCATTCCTCCTTTCCCCAATACCACTCAAAAAGAAAAGCTTTGATGACACAAGCCCCGTGTTTTTATAGCCAGTCTTAGGCATTCTGTCAAGAATTAGATGATACATATTTTGACACAAATCAATTTGACCTTCATTTTTTTCATGCCTAAGCTGATATTAAAGGAGCCGTTATATGGACTGGACAGAATTCTTACATGAAAATCAGGTATTTAAAATCATATATGAAGATGATCTAGCTTTTTCGGAAATTAGAGAAATCTTAGATCATTTAATCGCTCAAAATTGTTTTCACGAGCAAGTTGCACAAGGTGGAGGCGCCTACCAGGTAAATCTCGAAAAATCGTCATTCAATGTCTGGGTCGTTGGAATGGAAGTAATTGTTCAGCGCAGTGCGTATGACTAAGCCTTAGCCGACAAATCCGATATCCGCGTTTTTATAAATAAAGCGTCAGGAGCTTCCGGAAACATTTTGAGATATTGCTTGTATGCTTGGACCGCTTCCATACTCTTGCCCTGAGCCTCATAAATCCTGGCTATTGAAGCAAAAGCCTCTCTGCGATAGGGTGAATTGATGTCTTTAGACAATTGGTCAAAAAGCGTCAAAGCCTGGTCATAATCCTTTAAAGCAAATCTAGTCATTGCGATGTGGTACATCACCAGCGGAGAAAGTTCATTTTTAACGAGATTCGTGGACTGCATGCGATTATACTTTTCGAGAACGCCTTTATAGTCTCCTTTCTGGTAGAGCACATGACCGGAGTACAGGAGAGCCATTTCTCCCGCAGGCATCGAGGGATAATCTTTGGCGACAGTTTCAAATTCCCTAAAAATGTTATCCCACGTTTCCGGACTGGTATCCGGCGAGGTCGTTGCCATTTCATAGGCTCGATGCGCCTGTTGGAATAATTCATGGCTACGGCTGCTTTTGTACTTCTGGTAATTTGTTATACCTAGAAATACAACTAAAGCCACTACGATCAAAATGGCAATACCGGTAACCACATTCGGGTTTTGTTTAGTATAACGCACTATTGCGCCGGTAGTGGTCATGAATTCATCGGGCTCTTTTAACAGTTCTTTACGCGTGACTTTTTTCTCGGCCAACTTTCACCTCAAGGCATCATCTGAGTAGCCTGTACCATGCAAAACAAATGGATAACGCAACGGTCCTATTAAGTCAATTCTTATGATTTCAATCAACGAGGAACCAATGCGCCTGAGAGTTGACAATATATATTGATATTGATTATTTATAACGCATGACTAATCATCCATCGAACCCACCTTTTTTTGAAGCGCTTGGAATGACGCTGTGGTAGTGTATCCTGTATTTTTTTATCCAATCCAACACTTCATTAATTAAATTAATCCGGGTTACCACCCGAACTGGTGAATCATTTACATAACATGGAATCAGCAGCTCAATATATAGAACAGACTCCACTCTTTGATGAACTCAAGAGCTTTTTGGCCGCATCAAGAGAGAATGGCGGTATTTACGGCCTGAAAGGATCCGCAGCGGCGTTCACTATAGCCACTGCGGCAAATTTAGTGACGCCCCCCATCGTCGTTATCTCGCCTGACGGTGAAGCGGCTTCAACTTGCGCCGCAGATGTGCGTTTCTACCTTAATCAGGATGAACACTTTAAACAACCCTTAACAGACGAAGTAGTTAGATACCCGTCTTCTACGCTGCCGCCCTATTCTTTTAGCGGTTTAGAATCCGATCTTTGGGTAAACCGAATGACGGCGCTTTCCCGCTTGTCTGAAGGCCGCGCTCCTCGTGTATTTTGTATCGGCCTGGATGCTTTGGTAAGAAAAATCGTACCGAAAGAGTCCCTGGTAGCAGCGGGGTTTCAAATCCACCTTGGGCAGGAGATCGACCGTGATGAACTCCTGAGAATGCTTATAGACGCAGGATTTTCCAGGGCTCCTCTTGTGGAAGACACCGGTGATTTTTCAGTTCGAGGCTTCATTATTGACATATACTCACCGATGTATCCCTATCCCGTCCGTATAGAGCAAATGGGTGACTGCATTGAATCCATACGATTCTTTGACCCGACGACACAGAGATCAAAAGAAAACGTCTCCGAATTGTATATATCTCCCGTTCACATGATTGTTCCGGATGAAGAGACGAGGGACCAAGGGTTAACCGAATTATTGCATATTTGCGAGGAAAAGGGCGTAGAAAAACGAGTGCGGCAGGGACTCATCAATGACTTTAAACATAAAATTAGATTCCCTGGAGCCGAGTACTATTTACCTTTATTCTTTCCGAAACTTGAAACTATCTTCGACTATTTGCCTCCGGAAACCGTGCTTATAATTCCTGACCGCGAAACTATCAATCGCGCGTTTGAAGACATTCGGGACGAGATATTTACGAGATGGGAAACTGCTGCGACTGAGGGGATGCCCATACTCTCTCCAGACAAAACTTATATGTTTCAGGATGAATTTTGTTCTGAAATAGCCAAGTTCCGAAATGTCACTATCTCACCCCTGGAAGTTGAAGACAGCAATCAAAAGTCTTACCGAGTCAAATGTGAATCCAATGAGGATATTCGGGCCGCCTTACTTAAATCAAAGGCTTATGACCAGACAATGGGCAATTTGGTCGAGAAATTAAAAAATTGGCGAGACGATGGTTCAGAAGTGTTTCTCGTTAGCCATACTCAAGGACAAGCAAATCGTCTGATGCGGCTTTTGGACCCCTATAATCTGAAACTAGATTACCATGGTCCCGGATTTGACCGGATTAATTTGGACACGGCGTCAACGCCGGGAATCAGACTCTATGTAGGAGGGTTGTCCAGCGGTTTTCGCTTGCCCGCGGCGCGGCGGGTGATCATCACGGAAGAAGAGATTTTTGGCTCTCGCGTTCGAGCGACTTCTAGAAAACGCGCTCGGGGCGCCGTTCTCTCCTCTCTGACTGACCTGGTGGAAGGTGAGCATGTGGTACACGAAGATTATGGAATCGGAGTGTTCCGGGGATTACAACGAAGAGAGTTCCAGGGTATTGTCAGTGAAGTCATGCTCATTCAATACGAAGGGGAGGACCTGCTCTATCTGCCTGTGGAACGCATGCAGGTGGTCCAAAAATATATTTCGGGCTCAGACAGCGCTCCTCGTTTGGATCGGCTCGGTGGAAAAGGCTGGGAAAAGACAAAAGCTCGAATCAAGAAATCCATTAGAGATATGGCAAAGGAGTTGCTCGACATATACGCCAAACGTAGAGTGGCGAAACGAGA
This sequence comes from Desulfomonilales bacterium, assembly GCA_038250835.1. Taxonomy (GTDB): domain Bacteria; phylum Desulfobacterota; class Desulfomonilia; order Desulfomonilales; family Desulfomonilaceae; genus JBBSBY01. Next base: position 10,119 of record JBBSBY010000016.1, read on the forward strand.
TCCATACTCCGCGCCTGACGAGCACTATGCAGCCTTTGAAGCGGCGTTTGAGTTTGAAGAAACTCCCGATCAGGCGAGAGCAATACAGGACGTCATGGAGTCCATGGACACGGATATACCCATGGATCGACTTGTCTGCGGGGACGCCGGTTACGGCAAAACTGAGGTGGCGATCAGGGCCGCATTCCGTGTGATTATGGACGCAAAGCAGGTTGCCGTTTTGGCGCCTACGACCATCTTGGCTCAACAGCATTTTGAGACTTTCTCTAAACGCTTCGAAGGTTATCCATTCAAAGTTGAGATGATGTCGAGATTCCGCAGCAGCGCGCAGCTCAAAGTCATTAGGAAAGAACTCGAAGAGGGCAAAATAGACATCATAATCGGTACCCACAAACTATTATCCAAAGATGTTAAGTTCAGAGATCTTGGATTACTCGTTGTGGATGAGGAACAGCGTTTCGGTGTGGCTCATAAGGAGAGAATCAAGCAATTCAAAGCTAACATTGACGTATTGACGCTCACGGCCACCCCTATTCCCCGCACTCTGAATATGTCATTGACCGGCATCCGGGACTTATCGGTCATTGAGACGCCGCCGAATAGCAGACAGACCATCCGAACCCACGTGACTCGGAAAACCGATGACGTTATCAAAGAAGCTCTCGGTCGAGAACTTAGTCGTGGAGGACAAGCTTTTTACCTACATAATCGCGTGGCTTCGATCAATCGAACGGCGGGCATGGTTCAAACACTCGTTCCAGGGGCACGAATCGGCGTTGCTCATGGTCAAATGCCTGAACGTGAACTTGAAAACGTCATGATGGAATTCGTAACCGGAAAGATAAACGTATTGGTGAGCACGAGCATTATTGAATCCGGCCTGGATATTCCGCGGGCAAATACCATTCTCATCGAACGCTCCGACACGTTTGGATTGTCGGATTTGTACCAGATTCGCGGCCGTGTAGGTCGCTCAAATATGCGGGCGTACGCTTATCTACTTACGCCGCACGAAACAGCCATGACTCATGACGCAATCAAGAGACTTGCGGTAATCCAAGAACATTCGGATATGGGTCAGGGATTCCGGATCGCTCTAAGGGATATGGAAATCAGAGGCGCCGGCAACATTCTGGGGACTTCGCAATCAGGGCACGTTGCGCAAGTGGGTTACGAAATGTTCCTTGAATTACTGGAGGAGGCCGTTCAGGAGATCAGAGGCGTTCCTGCGGAACCCAGGATAAATCCAGAGATCCTGTTGAAAATTGAAGTTTACATTCCCGAAGAATACGTGCCTGAACCTCAGCAAAGAATGAACCTTTACAAGCGTCTATCCACAGCGTCGAGTGATCTGGAAATAAATGAGATAGAGGACGAGATTCTCGATCGCTACGGAAAGGCGCCGACTCCGGTCAATCAGTTAATTCAAATAATGCGCATAAGGTTACTAATGAAAGAATTGCGCATCACTAAATTGGACTATAACGGCAAAGACATGACCTTTCACTTTAATGAAGAAACTCCGGTGAGACCGGAATTCTTAGCTTTTTGGGGTCAGAATGACAAAAGATCTCGTCTATATCCGGACAGCAAATTTGGTTATCACGTTGGAGATATTGACGCTGAAAGTCGCATTGGGCAGTGTTATGGGCTTTTGGGTAAAATGAAGAAAGGCGCCGACAAGCAGGACGCGCAGCCTAGCGCTGAGTCCATGATTATTACAAGGTTACGAAAAGCCGGAAACTTGAAAACAACTTAGGTTTGGATTAAAAAGATCTTAGTCCAAAACATCGAATAAAGTGGAACACACACATGAGATTTGGAAAAATATCCCTCGCCGTAGCGTTCCTGATTTTAGCGTCCGTAAGCTATTCGCACTGCGCTATTTATTCAGATAAGATTGTAGCGGTTGTCAACGGCGACGTTATTCTGGAATCTGATGTCAAAAAATATAAGCAGCCATTGATGCGCAATCTAATGAATTTGCCTTTAGGCGTCATTCCTCCGGGCAAATGGCCGACCGAAAAAGAAATTCTGGATGAGCTCGTTGTAGTGCACTTGCTGGAACAAGAGGCTGCTCGGAAAAATGTGAAGGTGGATGATCTCAGTGTTGAGGCTTCGATTGAATCCATAAAAAAACGTAATAATTTGGCCAGCGATCAATTTATCATGTTCTTGGCCGCCAATGGCTTGTCGGTTCCGGATTATAAAAAAGTGGTTAAGCGACAGTACCTACTGACAAAATTGATCACCGCTGAAGTTGCTCAAAAAACCCCCATGAGTGAAGAAGACGCTATTGACTATTACAAAAAGCACAAAGACTCAATAGATGAAGAATTCAGGAAGATTACCCAAACTGTAGCGGCGCCGCGGGAACAGGATGAAGCCAAAATTCCGGAAATTCCCACCCATGAAGAAATGCACATTGGCGGTAAAGTGCGCCTTAGGCAAATAACTTTGAAGATCCCTCCCAACGCCAAAGCCGGGAATGCAGCCAAAGTGATGGATAAAGCCAAGCATATATACAAGGAGGCTATGACCGGCGCGGATTTTGCCCAACTCGCAAAGAAAACTTCGCAGGATTCATACGCGTCGAATGGCGGGGATCTCGGCTTAATGGATTACAAGGATATGGTTCCGGCTTTTCAAAAGTTGGTTCAGAGACTTAAAGAAGGGGACATTACGCCCCCGATAAAAACACCTAACGCAATTCTGATTTTTTACTTGCAAGACGCCAAAAATCGCACGGTGAAAAAGGTTCCTATTCCGGAAAAGGTCCGGAAGAAGCTGGAAAAGCAATTGAAAGAAGCCTATGATCGGCGCGCTGCGGAGGCCAAACGACGGAGCGTCAATGAAAAACATGAAGTTCACGAAGAGCAGGTTTCCAAGGGCGAAAAACCCAAGATTCCGGAAGGATTACTTACACCTGAAGAGGAAAAAGAATATCTGAAATCACGTAAAAAGATAATGGATCTTGTGCGGCATGACAAGATTCAGAGTCGGCTTAAGGAATGGATTGACGAACTCAAGAAAAATTCAATTATTGATGTCAAGATTTAGGAGCATAGAGCAATAGGAATCAAAAAAGAGTAAATACCGCAATGTTTGACTTACATGAATCTTTCCACCGGATGAGCCGCTCCCCTATCCCAATCCGCGTAGTTTTCGACGGAGTCCATGTTTTTCATGGTTTTAACTGATAACTCTGATTGATGAGATATTTCCGGCGGCCGGCTGTGCATTCGGCGCCGGTCGGCGCCGCAGCCGCACTTTCCGAAACCCGGCCAACAATTTTATCTCCACACAAAAACTCTATTGCAATTGGTCTTATTGTCCATAACAATGGATCTTTGAAAAAATTTGTCTGCGACCGTCAGATCTGCGTATTGATCATGTTGCGGTTATATAATACTTGTATTTGTTGAATACCGTCCGCTTTGCCTCGCCGTAATGGGGAGATATCAACGCGCCTCGGCTTGAATTAAACATTTTATCGTTTTGCATCAGGCCCGCATTAATTCGAATTTCGTCGTTTGGCAGGAAGAATGTTCTTCAATCTCATAGCTTCTCGTATCTCCAAAGACTTAGCCATAGATCTAGGAACCGCTAATACGCTGGTATTTGCGCGTGGAAAGGGAATAATCCTGGACGAGCCTTCAGTTGTCGCCATAAGGAAGAAGGATAAGAGGAGTTCTGAGGTTTGGATTGGTGAAGACGCTAAGAAAATGATTGGTCGCGTGCCGGGATCCATCGAAGTTTTTAGACCATTGAGAGAGGGCGTCATAGCCAATTTTGAAATGGCCAGCCTAATGCTGAAGTTTTTTATTCAGAAAGTTCACAACAGAAAAACATTTGTCCGTCCTCGGGTGATTATTTCAGTTCCGTCGGATGTCACTCCGGTGGAACGCAGAGCTGTTCGGGATTCTACCTTGAGCGCCGGCGCATACGAGGTGTATTTGGTCGAAGAGGCAATGGCGGCGGCCATGGGCGCAGGATTGCCCGTCACCGAACCAATTAGCAGCATGATAGTCGACATCGGCGGAGGCACTACCGAAGTAGCCATCATATCTCTAAAGGGAGTGGTGTACAGTAGTTCCAGTAAAATTGCCGGAGATCGGTTGGATACCGACATCCTCAATTTCATCCGAAAGCATTATGGAATCCTAGTTGGTCCCTCAACCGCTGAGCAGATTAAGATTTTAGTTGGACGAGCTTATCCGGATTCAGAAATGGAGGAAGTTGACATTAAGGGCCGCGATTTAATGGATGGGATACCAAAGACAATTACAGTCAACTCCAGCGACATCACCCACGCCATCATGGATTCGGTCAATTCTATTGTGGAATGCGTTAAACTTGCCATGGAACAGTGTCCACCGGAATTGGCCGCCGATATAATCGACACCGGAATAGTGCTTACAGGCGGTGGGGCCTTGCTCAAGAACCTGGACAAGCGGGTCCGCAGAGAAATAGGTGTGCCTGTTGTGGTTCCGGATAATCCTCTCACTACAGTCGCTAGAGGCGCGGGCAAAATGCTTGATGATTTAGAGTTACTGAGGGAAATTGCTAATACGTGAGAAGCTGCGAAATCATTCCAAGGACGTAATAAAGTTTTCCAGGACCGCGTTAAACTCAGTCGGTTTTTCGTACATAACCAGGTGGCCCGCTTCAGGAATTATGCTCAAAGTGGATCCGAGTATTTCATGATTTAGCAGCTTGGAGTATTTGACGGGAGTAAGTCTGTCCTCCTTACCAACGACTATTACAGTAGAAACTCCGATCTTCTTCACATCATCCGCCACATTAAACTTGTCACAAGCGATGAGATCATCGTAGACCAGGTCCGGGGCAACAGCGGCAAATCTTGCATTAACTTGGTCGAAAAGATCGGTGGATTTCTTGCTCATGCAGAATTCAGCCAAGCTATGTAACGCAGAGCCGGGAGCGTTTTTCAAACCATTGAGAAAATCAGGATGAACTCGCAACCTTACACCTGATCCAACCAATCCCAAGCCCTTTAGCCATGCGGGTCGCAAATAAATAGCCGTCCACAGGGCTATTGCGCTCCCCAAAGAGCACCCAATCAAAACTACATTGTTGAGTTTTAAGGTTTCCACAAAGTCGGCCACCCACCGGCTGTAGGCCTCGATCGTGTTCTCACCGGGTCCTGTGGATTCTCCATGTCCGGGAAGTTCGAACGCAATTACCGCCGCATCACGGAAGTCGTGCTCCAATTGAGCTCTCCAGTCTTCACGGTCGCCTCCGGAACCATGAATGAGAACAACAGCAAACTTCTTGCAGCTATAGTCTTGAGGGTGCGCTTCATACCCTAAGCTGCGATGACTAACAACAATTTTAGGCATAATATTCCCTAAGTCAGACTAATTCCACGGGGCACAATAACTACGCCGTTGGGAGATATGGAAAATCTGGCCGCGTCTTGTTCAGGATCGTGACCAATTGTATATCCATCAGGAATTTCAACGTCCTGATCAATGATGGCCTTCTTCAGCTTGACTTTATGCCCAATCTTTACCCCGTCCAAAAACACCGTCTCCTCAATCTCGCTACCCGCGTCAATGTGAACATTATTCGACAATACGGACTTTTCGATGGAGGCGCCGGATATAATGCAACCACCAGAGATGAGCGCATTATGAACTGCTCCTTTGTGGGATTCCACGCCGCCCCTTGGTGAAATGGTCCGCGCAGGCGGCACTTGTTCTTGATACGTGCGGATTGGCCAGCTCTGATCATATAGATTGCACTGAGGAGACTCTTCACAAAGATCCATGTTGGCTTCCCAATAAGCGTCCAGTGTGCCTATATCTCGCCAATAGCGACCTCCCGGGTTATTCGCCTCCTGAAAATCATGAACGTAAGTCCGGCTGTTTCCAATCATATTCGGCACGATGTTCTTACCGAAATCGTGAGATGAATTTGGGTCTTTAGCGTCGTTGATAACATTCTTGACCAGAACATCAGTGTTAAATATGTAAACTCCCATGGAAACAAATGCTTTATCAGGATTACCCGGCACATGCTTAGGGTTTTGCGGTTTTTCTTCCCAATCGACAATCGCATAGTCATCATCGCTTCCGATGACGCCGAATGCAGTGGCTTCTGGTCTATCGACTTCAACTCCGGCAACGGTCAGCTCCGCATTTTTTTCCACGTGGTATCGGAGCATATCGTTGTAATCCATTTTATAAACATGATCTCCGGATAGGATCATTACCCGTTTGGGCCGTTCTCTCTGCAACAAATATATATTTTGGTAAAGACTGTCCGCTGTGCCGCGATACCAGCGATCGACGTTCCTCTGCTGCGGTGGAACGCATTCTATAAATTCATCGAGTTCGTGATTGAACACGCTCCAGCCCAATCGAATATGCCTATCCAAAGACAATGATCTATACTGGGTAAGGACATAAATACGTCGAATATCCGAATTTAGACAGTTGGACAGGGTGAAATCTATGATCCTGTATATGCCTCCGAATCTAACCGAAGGTTTAGCTCGAGCCTTGGTCAAAGGATACAGTCTTTCGCCTTTACCGCCCGCCATCAATATACATAACGTATTGCGCATTTCTTCTTTAAGGTTCATTCTTCAGCAACCTTTTTATCTCTTCTTTGAGTTTTGAGGTGTCGGATGATTTTACAACGTAAGCGTCCGCCCCCCAGGTCGTGAAATCTTCTTTATAGTGACTGTAAGCAGTATTCAATATGATCGGTATTCCAACTTCTTTTCCTATCAATTTCTCGAGTGTCTCAATACCGTCCATACCCGGCATTTGAATATCCAAAATAATTAAACTCGGCCGTTCTCTATCCACTTCATCGAGCGCTTCTTTTCCAGAATGTGCGACAGAGACTGCATAGCCTTCGTCTTCGAGTTCACCTCTGTAGAGTTCACAGATATGCTTTTCGTCATCAACCACCAGGATGCGTTTCATAATCGTAGGACTCCGTTTAAACATTTAAAGCTTAATTGGACCTTCATATAATGTAAGATAACTGAAAAGGAATTTTGATCTAACCAAAATGCAATTACAAGCATCAAACAAAACAATATTGCCGACAAACTCATGCTTGAGGATACCAATCATTGATTTAAAGAGCAACCGTTTAGGGGGCGGCAAAGGAAGGTCGGACCTAAATGTCGGATAAGCCGGCGCATTGTACTTCACGAGGCCGGGAATGACCTTCAGGATCGATTTTTTGAAGCGCTCCTGAGTGTTCCAGAGCAAGTCTAACGTCACTGCGCAGGCGTTGCGACAGTTCCTTGACGGCTAAATTCAGGGCCTTTATGATTGCTTCGGGAGATGTATCGGAACTAGGGACTTCGATCAGATAAGTTTTCTTGAGGATTCCCTTGTCCGCGCCCGGCGGGGCTTCAAAATCTGTTAACATGACCTCCATCTCCAACACTCCCTTGCCGGCGCCGTCTCTTACAAAGCCTTTCAATGTCGTAATGGCGCCCTCAAGAGAGTACCTGTATCGCAAGTTGCTTAACTGATCCACGGCCTTTTCAAACAAACCTGAAGTCTGCATATCTCTCAACACAAGCTCTGAAATCATGTCCGCTGGATTTTCTTTCCATTGATACCTTTTTTGAGTCTCTTCGGCGCCTTTGTGTATAGAAATTACCAACGAATCAATGGGCACATTCCTGGACAACAGAAAGCGGTAGATCATTAGAGTTTCACGCACGGGATTTTCGGCTTCTCGGGTCGGTGAGGGGTAATCAAAGGAGTAATAGGATAAACCGCGATTCTTCGCAGCGCATCCCAGCATGTTTGCAATAAGGAAGGAGAATATCACCACAAGACAATATGTAAGGTATCGCCTCATAATAAGACTAATTAAACTACAAAGTAATATACAACTAATGGCTAATTATATACACTTAACATGCTTATTTTGCAATAATAATTTCCAATACTAATCAATACGCGTCTTGCCGGCCTGATTACAACAACTGATAATCGCCGCCGACGTCCCGCTTAGCTGTTTGTAAATATTACTACGGACTCAGTGATTATCATGACCTGCGGCGGACCGTCTCGAGACGCTTGGGTCCTACTCTGCTACTTTTGGGATTTCTCGTCAGGACCGAAAATAATACTGGACGGTTTTTGTTTGATCATTCTGGTAAAATCAATGAGATTGTCTGCGCTCCTGTCCAGCTTCTGAGTCAATCTGTTGATATTATTATCAGTTCTCCGAATCATGCGATCAGCGCTCCTTGTCGTTTCGGTGCTTTCCTGAAAAAATTCTGAAGCCTTGTCCAAAGTTTTATTCATATTCCTGGATATCTGAGCTTTGGCGATTTCATCATTCACTCTTTTAGCGGCGTCCCGGACTTCCTTTATAGCTTCACTTGTTTCGGCGCTAAGCTTTGCGAATCTAAGTTCCCCAATCGCAGCATCTATCTTATTCGTAATTTTGACTAAATTTGCTGAGATTCTCTCCAAATCAAATCCCTTTACCTTCTGGAAAATGCTTTCCAAGGCATTCCCTATTTCTCTTATATCTGAAGGGTAGGTCTGAATAACCGGGTATTTAGGAGTAAAGTCCAGAGTGTACTGTTCCCTCTTAAGCTCTGGTTTTATGGTATCGATTTCCAGGTATTTCATTCCTGTGAGACCAAGTAAATTCATCTTGATTCCAAGGTCCTCATTTAGATGAAAAGACTTATCAAGGCTCATGAGAATTTCAACCAATCGACCGTCCGGGGCCATCTTTATTTGTTTCACTCGACCGACGGGCACACCCCTGAATTTAACCGGACTATCCGCCTCAAGTCCTTGAACGCTGTCAGCAAAGTAGGCCACGGCAATTCTTGAATCCTCAAAGAATCTGGAAGCTCCCAGCCAAATAAGACCAATGACGGCAAGTAATATTGTGGATACAATAAATAGCCCCAGCTTAAATTTATGAGCTTGATCAGCCATTTTTTTCCCCAAAAAATATCCATTAATGAAGTGTCCCGTGAAAGTCGCTGTTACTCAGTTTCGATATCGCGTTCAGAGTCTTAATTTAAAGTAGCGTTATACACAATATATCAACTGTATGTATGTCAATCTACACTATACATCCTGTGTGGGATCTCCCATGTAATTCCTCCAAGAAAAGTTAATTACCGGACAAAAATTCCGGGATTGATCGTCGAAAGAAATTTCTCACTCGCGAATCGGTTGAATTCCGTAGATCCTTGGGTTCACCGTCAGCTATTATTCCTTTTTCCGTCTTATCGAGCATCAGCGCTCTATCAGCCACTGAAAAAATACTTTCAAGTTCGTGAGTTATGATTATTATCGTAGTTTCCATTGATCTATTGATCTGAAGAATAGTGCGGTCCAGTTCAGCGCTGGTAACCGGGTCCAGACCCGCCGACGGTTCATCGAGAAACAATATTTCCGGGTCCAGCGCCATGGCTCTGGCCAAAGCGGCGCGCTTTTGCATTCCACCGCTAAGCTCATTGGGAAGATAAGCTTCGTAACCCGCCAATCCGACTTCAGCAAGTTTCAGCATAACTATGGCTTCAATAGTCTTGCGGCTCAAATCCGTATACTGTTGAATCGGAAAAGCTACATTTTCAGCTAATGTCATCGAACTGAACAGGGCGCCGGATTGAAACAACACACCTACTTTCTTCATTACTTCTTCACATTGACTTTCGGCTACGCATTCCACGTTTTCGGCGCCGATCAACACTTCTCCTCTGGTTGGTTCCACAAGACCGATGGCGGCCTTGAATAAAGTTGTCTTCCCGCAGCCTGAACGTCCCAGTATCGCAGCTATCTGTGTTGTGTAAATATCAAACGACACATTTTCTATGATCGGCTCGTCACCGTAACCCACCGTTAAATTCCTAACGCTTATTGCTACGGAGTTTTTTTCCAATTTAGTGTCCAAATCCGCGCCTATTAGAATCTGACATAATGGTAAACGACCGCAAAAATAGCGTCGGTAATTGTGATTACAAATATGCTGGTCACAATGGCGGAAGTGGTAGCCGCTCCGACGCTTTCGGCCCCGCCGCGTACTTGAAATCCTCGCAAACATCCTATCGTGGCAATCTCGATCCCGAATACCAGGCTCTTCAACAATCCTTTGAGCACATCCGTGACTTCCAATACCTTGTAGGCCTGATTGAAAAAAACCTTGGGAGTAAGGTCAAGTGATATCACGCTTACAACTAAACCACCCAGTATTCCGAGAAAATCGGCAAATAAGGTGAGACACGGCATGACGAGTGCCACGGCGAGAATTCTGGGAGAGACAAGATAGCGGATCGGGTCTATTCCCATAACTGAAAGGGCGTCCACTTCTTCATTGACGCGCATAGTTCCGAGATGAGCAGCGAAAGCGGCGCCTGATCTTCCTGCGACAATTATTGCGGTCATTAGAGGCCCCATCTCGAGACATATCGATAAACTTACGAGATCCGCCACAAATACGTTGGCCCCGAATTTTCGCAATTGAATAGCCGCTTGGAAAGCCAAAACCGCTCCCATTAAAAAACTTAGCATGCTTACGATGGGCAGAGCGTCCGTGCCGCTCTTGTCCATAAGTTTCGTAAGACTTTCCCAGTTGGATTTACCTGGACGGGTAATATCTTGACCAAAAGCGTAGACAATGGCGCCGATAAAAGTCAGAATCTGAACCGCGTTGTCTTTAATACCCTGAAAACCCCGGCCGATTTGGGCGATTATACCGGGTTCCGGTCGGGGCGCCAAAACACCGGGACCGGCCCCCGGCGGCTCCACTTTGTCAATCATTCTGACTGTGTCTGGAGGGGCGTTCATTAATTTGAACGAATTTCGATTTTGAAGACAATGGGATTTAATCTGAAGCAGCAACGCCTTTCCGGCGCTATCCAGGTAATTAACTTTTTCCAAGTCCGCAACTACGTTTTTTAAGGGTTCGGAATTCAGGGATTTGAATATGTCCACACGCGCAGGCTCGGAGTTCGCGACCGTGAGATTTCCTGATATCTTAATTAGAAGTTCATCAAAGGAGCGACTGGTAACCTCTATGGAGTAATCCCGGCTATGTTCAAGTTTTTGCTCTAACGAGGAGACTTCCATTCAATACCGCCGCTTTCAATGGCAAGCTTTACTTTAGTATAAGGCGATCCAGATAGTGCACCCTGCACGCCAAATCCTCACACATTTAAGTTAGTTTTCAATTGCTTTCTTGTCTCATTGACCTACCATTTGCCCTTAGATCAAATGATCTTTTATAACGAATACTACATTAGGTAAACGCTTAATTTTTGAGATCATAGAAACTATGTAACTTACATTCCGCACGTAACATTAGTTCGCGGGTGAGAGGCAAGATCCTCGAAGAATGAATGCAGTAATTGGTTTAGCGGGGAATTCTTGTATTTGGCAATTGCTGCAAAGATTTCGATTAATTGACTATATGGGATGAATGTAAGATAAGCCCATAAAAGCAAAAAGGCTAGGCCTAATAACCTAACCTACTGGTTTTACTGGTACGCCCGGCAGGGCTCGAACCTGCGACCTACGGATTCGAAGTCCGGCGCTCTATCCAACTGAGCTACGGGCGCAAAAAGGATATGAAAAGATGTGGGGAGAGCGATGGGACTTGAACCCACGGCCACAGGGGCCACAACCCTGTGCTCTACCAACTGAGCTACGCCCTCCACAGCTAAGCAGCGTTACCATATTAACCGGGTTATAGACTGAAGTCAACATCGAAGACGTCGACGGAAACACTGCTCCAATGGCATAAAACTCGCATCGAGCAGGCTCTGTGACTACTAAGGATTAGTTTTATATGATCATAACACTTTCGTGAAGAAGCTCTGCCTAAACCTCTCCAAGTAAGGAAAGGGAATCGTCAGGAATTCAAGATGTTACTTGTTTTGACGCAATGTCTTATAAATCCAAACCGATGAAGATTGAACCAACAAGAAACAGTGGGAGAGGTTTTTTCCCGAAGTTGCCGCAGTAACTTTTCATTTTGTTTAAATCAATACGTTAATAAATTTGTATTTATATCTGATTACATATGTGATATTTACCTGATGAGACTTAGGGATAATCGCAGTCCCTCGAAATAGCAGCATCAGGAGTACACATGACAAAAGCCACCTCAATTATATTTGTAGTCACTTTTATGATCGGATTTTCCGCTATTTCAAGCAGGGCCGCATTGGACGAAGAGTTGGTGATAAAGAACTGTCAGGAATTGATGAGGTTGGCTCAAAACTATAATGAAGATATGCAGACATTCAACACTATCCTTGGTGTGGCAATCGATTCCGGCAGCATGGACAGAGTTCGCAATTATAAATTGAAAAAATCCGAAGTAAAGCAGAAACTGGAATCTGTGATGAAGGCCCTGGAGATCAAAGGCTGCGTGAAACCAAAATAGCTAAATCTTCATAAGTATTATTTTTCCGAAAATAACTGTTGCGCTCTCATTATCACCGGTCGAATGACGCGAAATACGTTAATTTCGCATCTGGTAATCGGGAGCAGAACGGGTTTTATTGCGCCGACATCCAGCTCCTTTAAGTCATCTTTATTCCGCAGGAATATTCTAGCCAGTTGAGAATCGGCTATTAAACAGAAGAGATCCTGCTTTTCGTTCTCCACCCATTCCACAAGGTTCTCCTGGTTCACCTGCAAGCGCGATCCAAGGATCGCTTCGGCGTAACGAAAGGCCTTGGCCTTCTCAACTCCGGCGTGATGAAGAACTTGGCTCAATTTAAAAATCACCAGATCGTTTATAATAAAGTCCTTGCTTGATCCATCAGCCGTCTGCACTTCCCCCGCCTCTGCCGCGGATTCCAGCTCACTTGCTCCGGGCAAATCCAGCAAATGCGTCGCGTCCTGCAGACCTACTATTCTCGTAAGCATATGGACCTCCCAAACCATAGTCAGTTTAGCAATTCAAAACAACGGTATATTTTAATGCGCGCCTTGATCCGGCGCGTAGTTTGTAGGGGTATATTTTAGCGATATCAGAAAATGAACCGGTTGGTCAAGAAAATTTGGATGACGTTCAAGCGGCCTCGTGCGTCAAAATCTCATGAGCGCAAATCTTAACTCTCAACCATCACTCTTTTTGCTTTGGTTTTCATGCACATGGGAATGATCATGATCGTGCGTATGAGAATGATCGTGTGAATGTGAATGTGGGCGCATGTGGGAATGATCGTGGTTTTCATGATCATGACTATGAACATCAACTCCTGACTCCGGCAGATGTGACAAGGCGGATGCGAATGCTTCGTTTGCCAGCTTAACGTGGCTAATTCCGATTTCCAGCTTCTCAACTGCGTTCATACAACCGGCTTTCTTTAATACTTCAACAACTTGATTGTATCCATCCATATGATCTTTGTTGTGATCTATTGAATGCCGTATTCGAATTATGCTTTTTTCCACATCATTCATGAGGTTTGTCCTAATTTGTCTGAATGTTCGTAAGTAGCCGAACAAAATTTATGAGAATACGCTTTGCGTCCGTGAACTCCATGGCGCCGTCGCGGTTTTCATGTTTTCGTTCAGGATGAAAAGCCGCGCCGTAAACAATCTTGCCTGGTATACGGATAAGTTGAGCCTCCGATAGACGGCTTGAAGCTAAATTTACAAAGGGTTCGGGAACTTGTTTAACTTCTTCATAATGGCTCTCCATCGCGTTAAACACGCCGCCGCCGTTCATGCCGGCAAAAATGGGATCGCTATCCAGTATTTTGATTGATGTCAGCCCTTTTTCAGACAATGCCTCTCTGGTGTATTTTTCCGTATAAGTTCCCATAAGCTGCGGATCAATATAATCAACTTTGCCGCCAAAAGCGAGGGCCAAGAACTGATGCCCTCCGCAAATCCCAATGATCGGCTTGTTTTGGCCGACGGCCAGATTCCGAATGTGAGCCTTAGTCATTTCCAATGCTTGAGCGGCGTCTCCGACGTATTTCCTCCATGGAGTTCCTTGAGGGCTCAAAATCACGAAATCATAATTCATCGCTGTCTCAGGACTAATGGCAAATTCCGTAAAGTGAACATAGTCCAGGTCTATGGACACGGAACTCAGCGCCGGGTCGCTACTTAGCTCCTGGGTAAAGACTTGTCTCAATTCGGAGTAGCGTGATGGTTCCGGTAAACCGAACTCCAGATCTAAGAGCAAGCCTCGCAGGCTTTCTTTTCTATTGACCTGTGTCATGAGAGCCGTCAGCAGGACGATCGAAATTAATGCAATAATGAGATATGCGTATGAATGGTTTTTCAAAATCGAGCTTTGGCCGCCATGAATTGGCGGAGCGAATCACCACGAGCCGGTTGGGGGCATACCCCATTGATTGTAGGGCCTCTTCAGAAATATATTGAACTTTTCGCCCGTGATGGCCTGAGCCATTCCCCGTATCGTGCCATCGGAATTTATATACCCATTGAAGACGTTGCCTTCCTTATCTCCAAAAATATAGTTACCCTTGATCTTCCCTGTTATGCTGAACTTAGCGGTTCCAAATATATTACCTCCCTCAACGATACCTTGAATATTTTCTCCGGTTTGATGAGTAATAGTGACACTACCTTCGGCTCCAAATATCGATCCCTGAGCCTTACCTACCCATTGCCCTCGAATATCATAGGATTGTTGTCCGTAAGCCATACTTTGCGCACAAATTACGACCAAGACCCAAAATGTTAAGACCAAAATGTATTTTTTCATATTCATATTTTACCACAGGTTATTAAAGTATCTCCACAAAAAAAGTTGTGCTAAGCGTCGTATTCTGAAGGACGCCCATTCACTTTGGCCTTTTGTTCCAGGATCGTCAATTTGGATCTATCTCCCATGGCTATCAGCACATCTGAGCCGTTGATGACGGTGCTCGGTCCGGGATTGAAAACCATCTGTCCACTCTTCTTCTTTACCGCTATAATAATTAGGTTCAGTTCTTTCCGGATGTCCGTTTCGATGAGTTTCTTGCCCGAGTAATCGGAGTCTTCAGCTACCCGAACTTCTTCGAGTTCAATATCGAATTGTTTATGATCCATAGCTACTTCGAGGAAATTCATGACCTCGGGTTTGATTATGCTCATGACCATCCGCATGCCGCCAATTTTATACGGACTTATGACCCGAGTCGCGCCTGCTCTGATTAGTTTTTTTGAAGCAGCTTCTTCACCGGCTCTGGCGATTATCTCCAGATCGGGATTGAGTTCTCTGGCGGTCAAGACAACATACACATTCTGAGCGTCCGAATCCAAAACTGAGACCAATCCTTTGGCATTGCGTATACCGGCGCCAAGCAGTACATCTTCTTCCGTTGCGTCGCCTGGAGAAAGCAAGTAGTTCATGCCCATGATGCGATCCTGGACCTCAGGGCGGTTCTCGACCACAACAAACGGAATTTCACGGGATTGCAGTTGATCACAAATAAATGATCCCATACGGCCAAAGCCGCAAATGATAAAGTGGCTTTCAATTTTTTCAATGGCTTTCATGGAACGACGCCTTGTTAGAATTTTATATACCTGGCCCTCAATTAGCATTGATGTCCCTGATACTACCGCATAAGTAACCATGCCTATCCCGAAAATTATAATCAACAGCGTAAAAACTTGACCTGATCTTGATAAATCATGGACTTCTTTGAACCCTATGGTGGTTATCGTAATCACGGTCATGTACAAACCATCGAGTAACGGCCAACCTTCAATTACACGATAACCAAATGTTCCAATCAGGAGCACCAAGAAAATACCCACTGCTACTTTTTTGAATGAGTCTGGAATGTCTCCCAATTAAAATCTCCAGGATTCGATTAGTCCAGCGGACATCAACTCCAAGTTACGCCGCATTCCGACGATTGAATTCGATTCAGTAGTAATATGACCGCCAAATGACTAATTGGCAATGATTCATGGAACTGCGTACAAGGTCTTCAATAGACGCTGTCCATGTAAACTGCCAATGAGTGTCAATCTGTTCCATGAGTAAACATTCTTTGCTGCGTTAAAAAACGTTAGATCAGCTTTCAAATGAGCTATTACGACTTATTTCTTACGGACGGCTCGGACTAACGCGCTTAATGATCGGAATTTGGACCCCTCCTGAATTAAGCTTTGTTCCTTCTGGACCTGTTTAGACGCTGATTTTATTGGAATTCTGATATTTGGAATTGACATCGAATTTGTCAAAATTCAGAACCTCCTTTATTTATCAACACCTGTGTATAACTTTGAGAGTTAGTATGAGCCGGTCAAAATATTTCAGTCAGAATGGGAACATCGTTATTACACTGCGGAATTATTGGCGGTTTTCGGTGTCCCTATATGAAGCATATTGGATGGAACCCTCTATTGAAAGGCCGCTGAGACCACTTATCCACAGTTTACGACCTGAGTTATCCACAAGTAATGTGGAATTCCTAATCCAATAGCCTCCGTTAAATTGAAGACGTCTTTCACTTATAATTTGAAGAGGTTAGGAATCTATAAAGATAGTTTTCCAATTTGTGCGGCTGCAACCTCATGCGAAGCAGCTAATAGCGCCGGACAATAATCGTGCCACTTTGATGGAAAATGGAGGTAACTTTTAACATCAGCCTACGATATGGACAAATCGCCCACTTCAGTTAAATTGCAATTCGACTCAACTTGAAACTGTTCAGTACGAGTAGACTTTCAAATAATGTAAGATAATTTACCCATGAATAGTGGACTAAGCCGTGCCGCAAACGCAATTTTGTCGACGAGACTTACGCCGGAGGTTTAATACCCAGCGCTTCTCGAATCTCTTTTTCCTTGAATCCCACAATCACCTTTTCCCCGATTATCACGGTGGGAAAAGCACATTTGTCAGTCAGTTTCTTAATTTCATCCAAAGTTTCCTGACGGTCGGTGTCCGGAAGCAAGTCAACATCAGTGAATTCATATTCTATTCCGCAGTCGCCTAGTAGACGTTTGCATGATTTACAATGACTGCATGTGCTTAAGGAATATAATTTACAAACCTGCTGCATTAAACGGCTCCTTCTCTTTTGGCGTGTTAAGAGAAATTAACCGCATTACATCGTATTTGCAAGAGCTAACCCATAAGTGGTCAAGGATGGACCGGAGATTTTACGTTGCAATGGCGAAGTTATAGTGTACAATTTACCATATCCCGATTTTCTTCACGCTACAGTAGTTGTGGGAAGGCCCGTGCAGGTTAAGGATGAAAATTAATAATCCAGCGTTGTCAATATTTAACAATAATATGAGTGATTTTTGAACGGAATCGATTTTTGTTGTCAACGGGTCTCCCATGATGCGCAAAAGAAAACTCATTATTAACGCCTTGGAGGTTCTGGACGACCTACAACAAGATATGGACGACGTGGCTCTCATGGCCAAATACAATCTTGGTTTCCGACAACTACAGAGATTATTCAGAAAAATGATTCTCAAGGGTTTATAACTCCCAGGCAATTAGCGCACGGACTCTGTATCACCAGGAGTCAAGTAATGGAGGTTTTCGGTTTAAGTAGGGGCGCCGTTAAAGATCTTGGCTGAACAACCAGGCGTCAGTCGACGGCATTTTGAAGAATCGCCAAAGCCGGCTATTCCTAGTCTGACAAGAATTGTGCGAATAACGCGCGACCTGGCGTATCTTAGTAAGCTTTAATGTCAGGTGGTATACCTACGGTTTGATTGTTCAATTGTTAAAACAGATCATGTCACCTTTTGGATTTTTCATTAATTTATAAGGCGGACTCTGGATATGGACAAAATTCCTCTGTCAACTTACCGAATTCAATTCAACCCTAAGTTTAAATTCAAAGACGCCGACGCCGTGGTTCCGTATCTCCACGAGCTGGGTATTTCATATCTTTACGCTTCACCTATATTTAAGGCCCGAAAGGGCAGTTCTCACGGATACGACGTTGTCGATTCGAATGAGATTAGTCCCGTCCTGGGGCGGCAGGCGGACTTTGATCGGTTGGTGTCCCATTTGCATGATCGAAACATGGGGTGGTTGCAGGATATCGTGCCAAATCATATGGCGGTTGATTATGAAAACAAAATGCTACGGGATGTTCTGGAAAATGGAATCCATTCCCCATACATTAATTTTTTCGACATAGAATGGAATCATCCTTACGAAAGCATCAAAGGCCGATTTCTCGCCCCTTTTTTGGGTAAGTTCTACAATGAATGTTTGGAAAACGGCGAAATTCAGGTTCATTATGATCCAAACGGCTTCACCGTGGACTACTATGACCTCAAATTTCCTCTAAAAATAGAGTCTTACGGCACGATCCTTAGTTATCGCGTCCCTACCTTAAAACAGCGAATAAGTAGAGATCATCCTGATTACATCAAATTACTGGGCATTCTTTATGTCTTGAGAACTCTGGATACCGGTGACGAGATCGGTGATCGGCACGACCAGACCCGTTTTATCAAACGTATATTGTGGGAACTATACACCACCAACAGTCAAATTAAGGCATTCGTTGATGAGAATATTGCAATTTTCAATGGTAAGGATGGAAGTCCGGGATATGCACTACTGGACTCGCTTTTATCGGAACAACTCTTTCGATTGGCATTTTGGAAAGTCACTACGGAAGAAACAAATTACCGCAGATTTTTCAACATCAACGGATTAATTTCCTTGCGCATTGAAGATGAGGATGTTTTCAACAAAACCCATCAACTCATTTTCAATCTTGTCGACGCAGGAATCGTCAACGGCCTGCGCATTGATCACATAGATGGATTGTATGATCCGACTACCTATCTGGAAAGACTTAGAAAACAAATTAAAAACATATACCTGATTGTTGAAAAAATTTTGGAGCTTGACGAGGATTTTCCGGAAGCTTGGCCAGTTGACGGAGCTACAGGCTATGCCTTTGTTAATTTCGTAAACGGCTTGTTCTGTAATACCGCTAAGGAGAAAGATTTCAATGGGTTGTATAATTCTTTTATTCAACAACGCCTTTCTTACAAGAACCTTGTTTATGAAAAGAAAAAGCTCATCATCGATAAAGATATGTCCGGCGATGTAGATAATTTAGCCCATTTAATGAAACGAATATCCGCCAATGACCGGTACGGCAATGATATAACTTTGAATGGATTGAGAAGAGCAATCGTAGAGGTATTGGCTTTTTTCCCAGTATACCGCACATATATCAACAATGAGAACCCACATCCCGAAGGAAAGCCTTACATTTGGGAAGCAATTTTAAAAGCCAAAAACAAACGACCCGATCTCATGTATGAACTGAATTTTGTGCAGAGATTTATCTGTCTCGAATTCGATGACAATGTAACCGAAGAGGAGAAAAACAACTGGGTTCATTGGATTATGCGTTTTCAGCAGATATCGGGTCCTTTGATGGCCAAAGGATTTGAAGATACCACCCTTTACATTTACAATCGGCTGCTCTCGCTAAATGAGGTAGGCGGCAATCCTTCCAGATTCGGGATTACTCTTGAGGACTTCCATAAGTTCAATAAACGCAGAGTAATATCTCACCCACACGCTATGAACGCCGGCTCTACTCACGACACAAAGCGCGGCGAAGACATAAGAGCCCGCATCAATGTCCTTTCGGAAATGCCCCAAGAATGGGAAGCAAGAATTAAAATTTGGAATAGAATGAATCGGGGCGGAAAACAGGCAGTAGGTGAAATTTTCGCCCCTGATAAAAATGATGAGTATTTCTTCTACCAGATGCTTTTGGGCGCATATCCATTTGAAAAAGATGCCCATGATGATTTCGTTCAACGCTACAAAGAGTATATTATAAAAGCGATTCGGGAAGCGAAAGTTCACACTGAATGGTTAAAGCCGGATACCGCTTACGAAGAGGCCTTTATTTCTTTCGTCGAGAAAGTACTTGATATTCAAGACGAGCACAATGTGTTTCTTAAATCTTTCCGACCATTTCAAAAAAAGATCGCGTTCTTTGGAATTCTCAATTCACTTTCCCAGTTATTAATCCGAATGTCCAGTCCCGGTGTGCCCGACATATACCAGGGATGCGAATTATGGGATTTTAGCTTCGTTGATCCGGACAATAGACGCCCCGTTGATTATGAATACCGCACGAAAACGCTCCGCGACATTTCGAAACTGGAAGGCTCCGACATTGACGCTCTCATTCAGGATCTTTGGAAGAATAGGACGAATGGCGCGATAAAGTTATTCCTTTTACAGCGAGCGCTTTCCGCAAGGAAAAACCATAGTGATTTATTCCAGAAGGGTTCGTATTTTCCAGTACAAGTGCGAGGCCGCCATAAGCGCAATGTGGTTGCTTATGGTCGACGGCTAGAGTCCAAATGGGTACTCACCTTTGCAACTCGATTCTTCACTACACTCGTAAAAGAAGGACAAATGCCTTTCGGCGCCGGATTATGGGACAACACCTATATAAAGCTCCCTGATGGAGCGCCTGTAGAATGGAAAGACGCGGTTAACGACCATACCTTCTTCAAAAGCGGTGAAGTGGTTATATTGAAAGACTTATTTACTAATTTTCATGTTTCTATGATAATTGGCGAAGCCGCCGACCCAAATGTTGTGATTGATTATGAATCCAAACCGCGCATGACGGAGTTATCGAAAATCGAAGAATCAGCGTGACATACTCTTTGCAAGAGCTTCATTCTTCCTCTGGTCCAAAACGCTGAAGTATTGCCTTCTATCCAAAACACGTTTGGCTCTCTTGTAAACAGGAGTATCTATCATTTTACCATCTAAGCTGGTTGAGGCTCTTCCGTTCGCCAGAGCTTTCTCGAAAACATCGATCACTCGTCTTGCCTGTTCCACCTCGTGCGGAGCGGGAGTAAAAACCTCGTTGAGTATGCCCACTTGATCTGGATGTATGCAGTAAGCGCCTTCAGCGCCTAGACTTCGGGCTCTTTCCGCTGCCGAGCGGAACCCGCTTAGGTTGCGGAAATCCGCTACACTGCCATAAATTCCCATGGGCCGGACCCGATTGGCCTTACACACATTTACCATCATGGAAAAAAGAAGAAACAGCTCTGAACCGTCCGCGCTCGGATCGATCCCGAGTTCAAGGCAATAATCGTCAACACCTATGCTCATGGATTCTATTCTCGAATCCGCTTCGGCTATTTCCTTCAGATTCAAGAGACCCCTTGGACTTTCAATGTGAACAGATAACCTGACGCTGCTTTCCGGCAATTTGCCATCCAATTCCAATTTGTGAATTATGTCGCTCACCAATCGCGCCTGAGCGGCTGTTTCGGTCTTAGGCAAAAAGATGCCGTGTAGCCCAGGAAAAACGGCTGCTTCCAAATCATCTACTATGTGCATCGGTTCGTTGTTTACTCTAACCAATACGTCCGCGCCGCCCTTCCCCGCCAATTCAATTGCAGATCTGATTCCTCCTCTAGCATTGTTTTTTTCGACTTCCGGAACCGAATCTTCCAAATCCAAAGCAACCGCGTCAGCACCTCGGCGGTACGCTTCCTCGACAAATTTTTGAACATTGGCCGGCAGAATGAGAAGTGATCTGTGAATTGGGTTTTCCATAGAGCCCTCCCTAGGGTTTTTGAGCCCTAGTATATCAAGAATTGATTTGGGGAGCGCAACTGGATTGTGCTAAAATGTTTTTAATGCGGTTTCGCTTTGTAGCTCGTGAGGTCGTATAAAATGGTTTTTTAACTACTCCCAAGTATTTAGTGGTACTAGAAAGAAATTTACTTTACCATATTTTTCTGCTGCGAATTGGTGTAACAAGGTATGAAGAATCCGACACATATAAAAATGCTGGTAACACGTTCAATTTTGTCGCTTGCGTTAGCCGTTTTCTCTTTTGCGTTCTCCCATGGACAGAGTCGTTACTGTGCGCCCGAAGCGACGGCGGTTATTGCTCCGGATTTTGTAAAGGAACGAGTTATCAGTCCCGACCCGATTTGTGACCGGGTCGCGGCGCCATTTAGAATACCTGAAATAATTGTTGCTCCCGCACATATTTGCGGCGCTGCGGTAGTTCCGGCTGAGAAACTTTGCCGTTTTCCCGTTGCGCCGCCGGCAATGTGTGAAATCCCCGTTGCCCCTTCTTGTTACACGACGCGAGTAGCAATTCCCGGACGCACGATCGTTACCTACTCAGGAGGCGCAAGAATGCCTTGCGTAAATACCGATCATGGGCGACTCTCGAAATCCAATATATCCCGCTGAAATCTTTCGTCTGAATACTCAAAACTGTAGTCGGACCGCAGATGCGGTTCAATCTCGGACTGAGCTCCACAATTGCGGCAAAGCATAACTTGTCCAGATTGCGGGTATTCTTCCAAGATTATAGATGCGCTGCATTCGGGACATTCCGCTTTCATGACAATCTCCATTTCTAATTGTTGTAAGGATTTAGAGACGCAGAGGTCGCTTGATTCAAGGCGCGGCCTTATGAATGTGACATGGGAATGTAAACTTCACCCCCTTTAGTTTTGATGATCCAGTGTGCGATATAATTAACGGCAAAGTCGGTCCTGACATACTTGACACATTAACTCACGATTAGTTTCATTCAAACTGAACTTGTCGGTTATTTATTAGTTATACAAATTTCAAACGCAGGGAGCAAATTAAATTTCAGGCGAATGTTACATTCTCCACCATTTTACATTCGTGGAATTCTTTGATAGATTAGCGCTCTGTAAACATCTCCCTTAGCCGGTTATCTCGGTTTCTCTTCAACACTGATTAGGTGAGAACCTTACATTGTGTCTCTCCACAAACTGTTGTAATTGGGATGACCCGCAAAAACCCTAAACGCGCGATTAACGGGGGCTGCATTGAATCAAATTTTAGATTGTCTGACCGATCTGTGCAAAAACCGAAAATTCCATGAAAAATGGTTGATTGCGCCTTCATTGCGTATTGGTCGACAATGGCTTGACAGTCTCACATTGTTCGGAGCTAATCCCATAAATTTTCATCTAAAGACCATCAGAGGACTGGCTTTTCAGTTAGCGGCCGGTGAGATGGAAAAGCGAAAGAAGCGTCTGGTTTCCGGCATCGGCCTACGGGTCATGGCAGATTTGGCTATACGTAAGATCATAACCGGAGGAGCTCGGTATTTTGATGGACTAACAATAACACCTGCCTTTTCCAGGGTTATGCAATCATCGTTTTCGGCCTTGAGAGCCGCCGGACTGACACCCGATGATTTCACGGACGACACATTTGAACTTCCTGAAAAATCGCATGATATAAGAGAATGTTACAAAAGTTACAACGAGCGCCTCGCTGAAAACGGCCTTATAGATTATCCTGAACTTCTCAAAATTGCTACTGAAGCTATAGTAGATGGATCTTCAAATTATTTAGGAGAAACTCTCATAATCGTTCCGTACCAAGACGACCCAATCCCGTTGGAAACCAAGTTGTTGGAAAACATTCCAAAGTTCAACATCTTAAAATTAGAGCCTCCCTTAACATCGCCTAAAGAAGCATCAGATATTCGACTCCTATCATTTCTGCATTGCCCATCAGCAGCGCCCACTTCGACCTGGGACGGCACGGTTGATCTCTTTGCGGCCATTGGAGAAATCAATGAGGTTAGAGAAGTTTTTCGTAGAATAATGACTGAGAGTTTGAAGCTCGATGAGGTGGAAATCCTTTATACCGACTACGATACCTATGCGCCCTTGCTGTATGAAACCGTAGCCCGCCTTTATGAGACTGACGGCGCTTCTTTGGACGAATTCCCGATCACTTTCACTGAAGGAGTGCCGGTGCGATACTCTAAACCCGCAAGAGCTTTGAAGGCTTTTCTCCAATGGACTGCAAATGATTATCCACAGAAACTTTTTGTAACAATGATTCAAGACGGTCTTCTGAAAATACCCGGGGATTCACACAAGTATATAGATTATATATATCTGGCCGATAAACTCTCGGACTTAAAAATTGGATTCAGATTGCCTAGATATCAACAAGCTATTGAGGAGCGAATTCAGGAAATTGAGGCTCAGACGGCAAGCTCACCTGCCCCCACATTAGCTAAAACTCAGGAATTGACGGCTTTAAAAGCATGCCTCCAACGCATTCAGGAGCTCGGCAAAATCAGCCCCACTCACATTTCTTTTTTTGGAACAATCCAAGCTTCCGTTGATTTCTTAGAACTGTTTGCCGCCTCAGAAACTGAGTACGACAATTATGTATTAGCTGCAATCAGAGATAATCTCAAAGAGTTGCTTCGTTATATGACGGATGTCCCGGGAGCAAACAGCTTAGACTGGGGCGATTGGGTTCTCGATACGTTGAACCACTCCAAAGTTGGGGGCAGCAGGCCTCAACCCGGTAAGATACACGCGGATCACATTCGAACCGGTGGGCATTCCGGACGATTAAGAACATTCATCATTGGCATGGACGACTCCAGATTTCCCGGCGGTGTAGCTTCTGATCCTATTTTAGTGGACGCTGTGGCAGGCGGCGCCGCTGAAGTGGCCAATAAAGCAGGTTTGGAAATAGAAAAACGATTGAAACGATTCACCGATTTGATAAATCGTTTAGATGGAAAACTGACTCTCAGCTTTTCTTGTTATTGCATTGAAGACGACCGGGAGATTTCCCCCAGTCCATCCTTTTTTTCGGCTTATAGAATTTTGTCAAATAACAGGACCGGAGACATGGCTGCAATGAAGGAGTGGCTGGGCATGCCTGTTTCTTTTGCTCCTGATACAGAAGAAAGCTGCCTGGATAAATCGGAATGGTGGTTGTGGAGAGCCTCAGAAGGAGTACCAATTCTCAATGAAAACGAGTTACTCGATCACTTTTACCCCGGACTTTCCTGTGGCCGTGCAGCGGCGCAAAACCGATCCGGAGGTGACTTCGGGATTTATGACGGCATAATCGGCAAAGTTGCTCCTAAATTTGATCCATTTGAAAACTCCGGCCCCGTAATGTCCGTCGCTAGACTTGAAACCATGGGCAAGTGCCCACGTCAATATTTTTTTAAATACGTGCTCACATTGACTCCGGAGAGAGATTTACAAATTGTTTTCAATCAATGGCTAGACCCCATCGCTTTCGGAAATCTTTTGCACGAAGTTTTTTACGAATTTATGAAAGAACATTACAATAAAAATGATAAACCGTCATTTCTGCGGCATGAAAGCAGATTAAAAAGTATACTCAAGTGGCATATCAATAAATATAAACAATTTACTACTCCTCCTAACGACAGCGCTTTTAGACGCCAGGAATTGCGCCTGAGAGCCGCGGCTCGTGTTTTTCTAAAAGAAGAAGAGGAGCTGTGTAGGACAAGTAGGCCTATTCATTTTGAATTGTCACTAGGTTTGCCTGACAAGGATCCCGGCCTCGACCCACAGCTCAGAAGACCAATCAAGCTTGCATTAGGAAGTGGTATCATAAGAGCCTCCGGAAAAATTGATAGAATAGATCAGGACGAGTCGACAACTGACCGGCACTGGATATGGGATTACAAAACAGGCAAGGACTCTTATTACGATGATCCCGATCCATTCAAAAAAGGACGAGTTATTCAGCATGCCTTTTATATACGACTGATCTCAATGGCCCTGAAGAAAACATGCGATTTTGGATATTTTTTTCCAAGTGAAAGCGCCGGAGGCCGCAGAATACGCTGGACAAGAGATCAACTTAAAAACGCAGACCAAGTTATTGACAATCTGTGTCGGCTGATCTCGCAGGGGTGCTTTATTCCCACCAATGATACTAATGATTGTTTAAGATGCGACTACAAACACATTTGTGGAGATTACAAACAGGTCATTAAAAACACGGCTGCTAAGCTGCCGGAAACAAGTAATAGACATTTAGCCAGTTTCAAGAGCCTAAGAAATGACAAATATAAGTGACCAGGATCAAAGAGAGAAAATACGTAACAATCTGGAGACCAATTTTTTGGTAGAAGCTGCCGCAGGCACGGGTAAGACCCACAGCTTGACTTCACGAATGGTCAATTTACTAAAAATCGGAGCTTGTAGAGCCGACACTTTGGTTGCGGTGACTTTTACCAGGAAAGCTGCCGCCGAATTGCGAGAACGATTCCGATTGGAGCTGGAAAAAGCTCATGGGTCAGCTTCAGGTAAAGACGCCACAAACATCTCCAACGCTCTTGAAAATGTCGAAAAGTGCTTTGTCGGAACCATACATTCGTTTTGTGCCCGTTTACTCCGGGAGAGACCTGTAGAAGCCGGTGTGGACATTGGTTTTCAGGAAATAGAGGAAGAGGAAGATGACGACTTAAAAGCAATGGCATGGCGAAATTTTGTCGCCGAATTGTACGAAACTAATGCCCCTTCTCTTTCCGAAATGGAGTCCCTTGGCATTGAAATAGGTTGGCTGGAGGAACCTTTTTCAATGTTTTGCGGTTATCCGGATGTGGAGCTTTGGCCTGCCGATCAAGTCGCTTCTCCACAACTGGCTTCAGCGATGCCGCGTATCGAGGCATTCATGGAGCATATGGAAATCTGCGCCAATGATCTACCCGACCAATGTGGAACGGATGAGATGATTTCTGAGATGAAAGAAATAGCAAGGGCTTGGCGGCAGGCCCCTAGGAATGATGAGCCCAAAGTATACGATATATTGGCAAAAATCACCCAACTACCGAGGAAGGTATACAGAAAAAAGTTTTGGAAGGCTACTACTCATGAGCCTGACGTAGAATTGAGCAATATAGTCGAATTTTGTCGTGATCACGCCGAACCTCTCTGCAAAGAGTGGAGTGCTTACAAGTATTCAAAAATACTCCCCGTAATTAGAGAAGCTGTTAACTCATACGAACGGTTAAAGAAAAAACAGGCTAAACTGAATTATCAAGACTTATTGTTGAATGCGTCTAAGCTCTTGAAATCTAATCCTAAAATTCGATCTTTTTTTCAGAAAAGATTTACTCACATCTTGGTGGATGAATTTCAGGATACGGATCCCATCCAAGCAGAAGTGCTGATGTTTCTCACCGCCTCAAATCCCAACGAAACTGATTGGCGAAAATGCCTGCCGAAACCTGGTCGTTTATTCGTGGTGGGGGATCCGAAGCAATCCATTTACCGATTCAGACGAGCCGATATAGTCACTTACAATCAAGTCAAGGAAATCATCATTCAAAACGGCGGAGAGGTAATCAATCTGTCCGTAAATTTCAGGACCGAAGCTCCAATCATCGAATGGGTAAACGCCGGCTTTGAAAATTCTTTCAATATGCTTAGCAAAGAAATGTCGCCGGATTATGTACCCCTCGTAGCATCTAGAGCGGCATCGGGAGATGCTTATTTTCAGCCTATTCAGCAACTCCAGATACCCAAAGACTACAAGAATGTGGAAATGAGAACCGAATTCGAAGCCGACTTTATTGCTAAAATCATTCGGCAGGCCTGCGACTCGGGATCCGAAATTGTAAAGTCCGGGAAAAAAGGCGCCAAAACCTCTATTAATCCCGGTGATTTTCTTATAGTCACGTTCCGGAAAGATCGGTTAGGAGATTATGGCCATAAGCTGAGAGAATATGGATTACCCTACCAGATAACAGGAGGCGATTCGCTCAATGGGGCTATGGAAATCGCTCTGTTGTATCGGTATTTGAAAGCCGTTCTAGAACCCAATGAACCTACGGCTCTTGTAGCGGTTCTCGTTAGCGATCTTTTTGGGCTTAGCGACAGGGATCTTTACGAATTCGTCAGCAACGGAGGCAGATTCTCGTTCTTGAGCGACATTCCTGCTTCAATGAGTGGTTCCTCCAGAAGCCGGTTCCAAACAGTATTCAACATTCTAAAAAAACATGCGGAGTTTCTTCAAAAGTTTCCCCTTCCGGCAGCTTTGGAACTTATTATACACGATTTAGGATTGTACGCTCTATCGTCATTGGACCGCGACAATGGGTCAGACGCGGGCGCTTTAACAAAAGCGGTTGAGTTGATACGAATTTTTGTCAGAGACGCATGGACTCCAACTGAAGCTGTGGAATACTTAAAGGCGCTGATTGACAAAACTCATAAATATGATTCTTTACCAGTCAGACCGCACAAGAGCTCCCAAGTCCGAGTAATGAATCTTCATAAA
Organism: Desulfomonilales bacterium; assembly: GCA_038250835.1. Classification (GTDB taxonomy): domain Bacteria; phylum Desulfobacterota; class Desulfomonilia; order Desulfomonilales; family Desulfomonilaceae; genus JBBSBY01. The sequence continues at coordinate 38,199 of JBBSBY010000016.1, forward strand.
GTCAAAGGCTTGGAAGCTCCCATAGTGTTTCTCGCCGATCCGGCGGGCAACAGTCATCATCCGCCCACCATGCATGTCGATCGTTCAAAGGACATCGCTGAGGGGTATTTGAAGATTGATCTGAGCGACGCTTTTCAGAAAAAATCGGCTACGTTCATTAAAGTAAAACAAACCACTGTTCCCGCCACTCCCAGTAACTGGGATAAACTTTCGGCCAGGGAGACTCAATTTGCCGAAGCGGAATCCCTTCGCCTACTTTATGTAGCCGCAACTCGAGCCGGTTCCAGCCTCACGATTTCTCAATGTGGGCATAATCCCGAATCAAAAGATGCGGATCCCCTTACAGCGGCGAACAAGAAAAACCCCTGGGGCTATTTCTTAGATTGCCCGCCAAACATATGTCTCTTAAATCAAGGAGCTCCGGCGCCGATTTCCCAAAAGGGAATTTGCATTGACGTAGCCGACCTCACCTCCAGATTCGCATCTTTTACTGAAAGAAAAGTGCGCTGCTTGAAACCCGGCTATGCGGTTACTTCCGCGAAAACATCAACGAGCGCACAAACGTTCAGTTCAACCCAGAAGAGTATGCCACAGGGCTTACAGTGGGGATCAGCCGTCCATTCATTGCTTCAGGCGCTGATGGTCGACTCCGGCGCAGATTTAACGGCATTGGCGGAATTCGCTCTGGAGGAATACGAATTAGAGGGTCATGCGCCTGGGGATCTCATAAGTACCGTGCAAACCGTTATGGCATCCGATATTTGGAGTAGAGCCAATACTGCGAAAACGCGATACGTGGAAATACCCTATCAGGATCTCGAAATCCGGGATGGACTCAACACCATAGTTAGGGGCGTCATAGATTTGGTATTTAAGGAAACAAGCGGCTGGGTTGTAGTTGACTACAAGACGGATAGAGTGTCTCGTGACAACCTGGCGAAACTCTGCAAATCCTATGAACATCAAGTCTCGGCCTATCGCAGGGCCTGGGGAAAAATAACAGGAGAAAACGTCACTGAAGCAGGGTTCTTTTTTACTCACCTGAATGAATTTCATGCGATTAATGTATGAGCGAAAACCCGCCACACATGGTTCTTTAAACCGCCTTGATTCGGAGCCGCTTGAGTTCAGTGACACATCCGCATCAGTCGGTAGTCACAAGGCTCATCGAAAATAAATTAAATAAATACGGGTGAAAAGGTAATACACGGATGCTGTAACCGTAGATACCTGTTTCGTCACATGGAATTTTGCCTGTGAATCTCCATACGTTTTGTGATATTTCCCCGGCTGAATTCATTGTTGTTATTTCTCGTTGTGTCAAATTGTTCCCATCGACATCAATGGCGCCATGGCACAAGTCAACCACCACCTCGTCGGGCCTTAATCCTCCCAGATCTAGCAAAGCATTCACTACAAGATCTTGGCCCAGAGAAACTTTTTCGCCCTGAGGCGTCGATACATCCAAAACCTTAACTTTAGACCAAGTATTTCTAATTTTCTGTTTCCAGTCTCGTAATTCACGCGCACGAGCAAATTTATTTTCCCCAAGGATTGCGTGAGCCACGCCCGCTTGAAAATAGTAATCGGTCATGTACTCTTCAATCATTCTATGAGAATTGAATACTCGACAGATTTGGGCCATACTGTTCTTCATCATTTCAATCCAACCATGCGGATTACCATCCGATCCCCGGTGAAAAAACAGCGGGATCACCTCATTTTCCAAAAGCTCATAAAGATTCTCAGCGTCCACCGTGTCCTGATACTCACGATCCGGGTATTCCTCACCCGCGCCGATTGCCCAACCATTACTACCATCGTAGGCCTCCGGCCACCAACCGTCAAGAATGCTGAGATTGAGAGCGCCATTAGCGGCGGCTTTCATGCCGGAAGTGCCGCACGCCTCATTCGGCCGTCTTGGATTGTTCAACCACACATCAACGCCCTGAACCATATATCTGGCCATATTGATATCGTAATCTTCCAGGAACACCAGTTTTCTGCGCAATCCCTCAGACCTCGATTCGTGCACCACCTCTCTAATCAGTTCCTTACCTAGGCGGTCCTTTGGGTGAGCCTTCCCCGCGAAGATGAACTGCACGGGTTTGCGTTTGTCGGATACAATCTTTAATAGTCTGTCCATATCATGAAAAAGTAAGTCCGCCCTTTTGTATGGGGCGAATCTTCTTGCAAATCCGATAGTCAGCGCTTCCGGATTTAAATACTCGCGAATTCTGTGTATATCCAATATTGAGCCGCCCGCTTCTTTTGCTTGCTTTGACAGACGTCTGCGACAAAAGGCTATCAGGCGCTCCCTCCTGGTCTCGTGCACACGCCAAAGCTGCTCGTGAGGAATATTGTAAATCCTCGACCAGACCTTCTCATTGTCCGGCTCTTCAATCCAACCCTCCCCAAGATATCTCTCAAAAAGATCCGCCATCTCCTTGGAAACATACGAAGGTATATGCACGCCGTTTGTCACGTAGCCTATTGGGACATTGGCGGTATCCAGGCCGGGCCACAAGTTCTTCCACATCCGTTTGGCAACACTGCTGTGAAGCCTGCTGACGGCATTGACTCCACGGGAAAGCCGTAACGCAAGCACCGCCATGGACAGCGGCGCTGCCGAATCGGTGGGATTTTCCCGACCCAGACCAAGAAGATCTTTTGTGGTCATTCCCATGAGCTGCATGTAGCGCCCGAAATAGCGTTCAACTAAATCTGGGGAAAAAAGATCAATACCGGCAGGAACCGGGGTATGCGTGGTAAAAACCGTAGAAGCGGATACTGCCTCCAGAGCGACATCAAACGGAACACGATAAATGGACATAGTAAGCCGAATGCGCTCCAGCGCCGAAAAAGCCGCATGTCCTTCGTTCATGTGGTAAACAAAAGGCCAGACACCTAATTTATGCAAAGCCCTTGATCCGCCTATGCCCAATACTATTTCCTGCTGAATCCTGGTTTCAGTATCGCCGCCGTAAAGTTCCGAGGTGATTTTCCGAATGAATTCCGGATTTGAAGGATGGCTGGAGTCCAATAGATATAATGGCACACGCCCTACTTGAGCCTTCCAAATCATAATCTTTGCTGTAACACCGGTAATATCCATGTCAAAAGAAGCCTGCTTGCCGGTTTCGTCGATCATGGGTCTGAGAGGCATATTGTAGAAATCATTGGTGGGATAAGACTCCAACTGCCAGCCGTCAATATTCAAATACTGTTTAAAATAGCCTTTTTGGTAAAGGAGCCCCACTCCGATAAGGGGAAAACACAAGTTGGATGCGCTCTTCATGTGGTCCCCTGACAGTATGCCCAATCCGCCCGAATAAATGGGCAGAGCCTCAGCGAGACCATACTCCATGCTGAAATACGCAATCCTATGATCAATAGGGCGTTCCAGATTAAATGAGTAAATACCGGTGCTGTTAATATAGTTTTCAAACGATCTTTCAACGTCGGCTATACGATCCAACAATGATTGATCTTCAAGGATTTCCGCTTTGCGCTCAGCCGTCAAGCCCGCCAATAACGAGACTGGATTGTGACCAATCAGCTCCCAAAGATCGGGGTCCAGCGTTTGAAACAAGCGGCGTAATTCAGGGTTCCACGTATACCAAAGATTATGACCAATATTATCAAGGATGGCTAATTCAGGCGGCAAATTTGGTTTCACGATTAAATGTCTTAAATCCATTCATTCCCCTCTAGTCTTCGGTCGGACGGCGGATTGATTGATTCACTATATAGTGTTTGCGGCACGTAGACAAAAACTTTTGGAGCGAAAAAGAATTTTAGAAATATTTGAATTTGTGAGCGTCATGGTTTAATATATGACCACCCGGTCATTTGCGTGAGAATTACAATAGTCATACGTTGCACTTCATATAGGGCCGGCGAGGAATCATGCCGGCGCCAATTCCAAAATCTAAACTGTTCGACAAATTGGCCCCTGAAAAGAAAGCAAAGGTATACCGAGCGGCACTGGATGAATTTGCCGCACATGGCTACAGAAACGCATCAATGAATCAACTGGTCAAATCTGCCGGAATTAGTAAAGGAAGTTTGTTCCAGTATTTTAAAACCAAGCGTGCTCTGTTTGATGTAGTTGTCGAAAATGCTGTAGACCTGGTCAAAGCCTATTTACGACGCGTGCGAAATGACACGTTTCACGCTCCGGTGCTCAAGCGAATGGAAAAACTCATAAGATCCGGTTTTAAGTTCATAGATGAGCACCCACTACTTGCCAGAATCTATTTCCATCTGCTCTTGTCCGGTGAAGCGCCATTCAGTACGGAAAAGATTTCATTATTGAGAATGCAAAGCGTTCAGTTCATAGCCGACATCCTGAGCACCGCACGCGATAGGGGGGAACTTCGCGAGAGCATAGATATAGAAAAGACGGCTTTTCTGATCAACTCGCTGCTTGAAACGCTACTGAGATCTTATTACACCGAATTTCTTGCGTCCGGCATGGGTCTATATCACGGGAATTCCGAACAGATCGACGAGTGGATAGCGGCTACGCTCAGCCTGCTAAAATCGGGGATGACGTCTCCCAACGACGGAGAAGATAATGCAATCTAGAAGCTATTCTGCTGCGATCCTCTCAATTCTGCTTACTTTTATTGCGGCTCTCGCTCTTGCCGAACGTCCTGTTGTCCGTATTGGAACTATTCCGGTTCTTCAATCACTACCTCTTTTTGTTGCTGAAACAAAGAGTCTGTTCGACAAACACGGCATTAAAGTGGAAATCGTCATGTTCAATACTGCTACTGAAAAGGACATTGCGCTTACCTCCGGCTCAATTGATGGTTATTTCGGTGATCTGCTGACGCCGGTTGTCCTTGAAGGTAATGGGAAAAATGTAAAAATTGTCGCGGTCAACTACGACACCAGAAAAGATCGGAGGATGTTCGGGATTCTCACCAAACCCGGATCGAAACATAAGAAGATTACAGAATTGGCGGGTGTTCCTATAGCTATTTCATCCAATTCCGTGGTCCACTACGTTGCGGAACATTTACTCATAGACGCCGGCGTGGCACACAACAAATTTGAGTTTATTGAATCCAAGAACATTGGTCTTCGATTTCAGATGCTCTTGTCCGGTCAAATTGAAGCCGCAGTGCTGCCGGAGCCTCTGGTAACAGCCGCCATAGCCAAAGGAGCGACATTGTTGGCAAATGACTCAGGTCTTGCCGCAAGCAGTACGGTCTTTGCATTCAGAAATGATTTTATTCTTAAAAATTCGACGGCAGTGAAAAGTTTTCTGTCGGCAATGAACGAATCTGCGAAAATAATCACCGATGCTCCGGATTCAGTGCGGTCAATTATGGTTGAACAAGTAAGGTTGCCTGAACAGCTCAGGCTAACATACCCCGTGCCTAAATTTGCGCCTGTGGCAATCCCGGAAAAAGACGACATTGAGACGATTCTCGCGTGGTTAAAGAAGCGGCAAATAATCCGGGATTCAGTCACGTATGAAATGGTTGTTGATGGCAATCACCTACCCTGAATTAATTTCATGCCGAGATGTTTCAAAGAGTTACTCAACGGAAGCCGGTCCCCTAACAGCCGTGGACCACGTCAGTCTGAGCTTGTCACGTAATGAAACATTGGCGGTGGTGGGGCCTTCCGGTTGCGGGAAATCCACTTTGCTCCTGATGATGGCAGGGCTGGAGAAGCCCTCGAGTGGAAGAATTCGCTTCCGCGGAATTCCGCTGTTTAAACAGCATCGTGATATCGGTCTCGTATTGCAAGATTATGGTCTTTTTCCATGGAAAACGGTTCGCAACAATATTGAGCTTGGTCTTCGCATTAGAGGCCAAGAAATTGATCATGAGTCAGCTCACGAACTCATGGCTAATCTCGAAATTTTGGACAAAGCTTCAGCATACCCCCAACAGTTATCCGGAGGCCAAAAACAAAGGGTGGCTCTTGCTCGCGCTTTAATACTTGAACCCGCGCTCTTGCTGCTGGATGAGCCTTTTGCCGCATTGGATACGTTAACTCGGGAGCGCCTTCAGGACCTTCTTGCGGCGATATGGCGAAAACATGGGTTGGGGATAATCGTTGTAACTCACAATATACAGGAGGCAGTTTTTCTTGGGCGCAAGATCGCAGTTATGGGAAGAGATCCCTCCGGAATCCTTGCCGTTGAAGACAATACGGACGCGTGCAAACCCGATTTTCGAGGGTCGGAGGAATTCTATTCACGGTGCAGGATCATCCGTAAACGTCTCGAGGAATTCATTTGAGCCGCTCAGCGAAAACCTACGCCTGGGCGGTGGCCGTGCTTATTTCAATATGGCAGTTGGCCGCCTGGATGGCCGGTCCCGCCGTTCTTGCCGATCCATTTACCGTTGCCGTCAAGCTATATCAGGAAGCGCATACCGCGAAATTTTGGAAACACTTAGGCGCTTCATGGTTTAGGATTGTGGCTGCTCTTGTTATTTCGTTTATTACCGCCGTTCCCATAGGATTGGCCATCGGTTCATCCAGACGAGCGGATAATTTTGCCAGGCCATTAATCTATTTAACTTATCCTGTGCCGAAGATCGTATTAATGCCGTTGATATTCCTGATTTTCGGCATTGGAGACGCAGGCAAGATAGCTACGTTATCGATTATTCTGTTTTTTCAACTTCTGATTACCAGCAGAGACGCGGCAAAAGCAGTAGGACTCGGAGCCAAGTACTCCCTTTACAGCCTGGGAGGAACCCGGCTTGATTTGTTTTACCATGTTATCTGCCCCGCTTGTCTACCTGCGATATTCACGGCGCTGAGGATAGCTACAGGAACGGTAGTTGCCGTGCTGTTCTTCGTCGAATCGATTGGAACCCGCTTCGGTATCGGATTCTACATCCTGGACTCATGGGGCCGCGGCGATATACCCCAAGTTTTTGTGGGTATTTTGACCTTGGCCTTGCTCGGTGTCATTTTGTACGAAATCTTCGATGTGATGGAAAGGGTATTCTGTAGATGGAGCCGACTCTAAACAATAAACCTTTGAAAAATTGGTCTGAACAAGAACGGGTAATCGCCGTTAAAAAGATATTCAACACCATTACTCCAAATTACGATTTGCTTAACCGCATCATGTCGGGTAGGCAGGACGTCCGCTGGAGACGGTTTGCGGTTTCTCAACTTCCGCTTAATGCGGTCAAAATTCTCGATGTCGCCACAGGCACGGGCGATTTGGCGATCAATATAGCCGCCAAACGATCGGATACTCAGGTGACTGGAGTCGATTTCGTTGAACGCATGATGAGACGAGCCGTCGAAAAATCCGTTGCTGCCGGAGTAGAGGGAAAAATCAGCTACTCCGCCGCAGACGCCCTAAACTTGCCGTTCACAGACAATGAGTTTGACGCGGTTACCATTGCGTTCGGGCTACGTAATATTCCGAACAGAGCTGCGGCTATAAGAGAAATGGCCCGAGTTGTAAGACCCGGCGGCAAAATACTTGTGCTCGAAATGACTTTCCCACGTAATCTAAGGCTTCGGCGCTTCTTTACCTGGTATCTTAATACAATTATTCCTATTTTGGGATCCATTATTTCGGGCAATAAAGCGGCGTACATATATCTGCCGGATTCAATACAAGATTTTCTACACCCCGATGAACTTACGCAAATCTTTAAAGAAACAGGGATTCAATTTGAAAAGGCTCAACGCCTGATGTTCGGATTAACTTATCTTCATGTAGGAGTCGTTCAATGAACCAAAAGCTCCAGGCATGGATACAAGCTAGTCGGGCGCCTTTTTTTGTAGCTACGATAATTCCCCTGACGCTGGGAGGGATTGTGGCCGCAAAAGAAGGCGAATGGAATACCGCACGCTGGTTGGTAGTGTTTTTGGCGTCTTTTCTGGTTCACCTGTGCGCAAACCTCGCAAATGACTATTTTGAATATTCATCCGGGGTGGACGAAGGAGATTCAATTGGTGGAAGCAGAGTTTTGCAGGAGGGCAAAATCACCTTGGGCGAGCTTCGCGCTGCGCTGATCCTGCTGTATTTTGCGGCTTTTCTTTGCGGAGTTTGGATTCTGTGGGTTTCGAAGGTCTGGTGGTTAGCTTTACTAATGCTCTTCGCTTTCATTTCCAGCTTGTTTTATACCGCGCCGCCGTTCCGCTATGGCTATCTTGGTCTCGGGGAAGTGTTTGTAGCGTTAAACATGGGATTAATCATGGTAGTTGGAACCTCCGCGGCGCTCACAGGTCACTACAACCCTAAAGCTTTCTGGATTTCGATCCCCATCGCGGCAATGGTTGCGCTCATACTTTTTTATCAGTCACTGTCGGATATTGTAGACGACAAGGCTGCCGGCAAGTTCACGATTGCGGCGCGATTGGGGCGCAATAGAGCGATCTGGGGATACCGCTTCCTAGCCTCAGTAAGCGTTGTTTCCATCTTCCTGCTTGCCTGGACCGGCATAATACATCCAGTCGGTTTTGTATCCCTCTTAACCGTTGTTCCGGCGTACAAAATTGACGCAATGATTAGGTCTACGGAAGACTGGAGGGAGCTTCACGACAAAGGGGGATCGGTCCGGCTTTTCTATTTTATTAATGGAATAATTCTGATTTTGGCTGCAGCTTTGAGTTGATCAACGGAACATAGGATCCTCCTGCCAATGGTCGCTTCTCTGTCGTTGATACCGGTCCCATTGCTTGCGCGCGTCCGTAGGCGGAGGAATTAACTCTTTAAACGATTTAACCCCGGGAATGTTCCTCTCAGTCCAGCTCTCCTGTTTCTCTTCAAAGGCGGCGTTAACCGGCGCTCCATTCCTAAGAGCCACGCATGAGGAAAACAGTAAAGAAAAAACAAAAGCGCCCAAGAGGACCATTGAGGGTCTGCGCATATATTTGCTCCCTATCCCAGTGATTTGCGCCTATGCGGCTCCAAACTGTGAGAGCTTATACATGCTGTTACTTGGTTTTACAATGATTCTTTTGATTAGAGCGCATTATTTTAAATCTTGGGGTGAGTTACGATCCAATGGTCATATTATGGTTTGATTTTTATTGGTCTTGCGCTCCCCCACGCTTTTCTAGTAATCCTATGAACTATATCGACGGCAAATCCAGTAATTACGAGCCAGGTCGTTAACTGAATCCAGATGGACTTGGGTAACTTTAGAGTGACTGAATGGTCGGACCTATCAGCGTCATTCCAGAGTATGACCGGAATCCAGCAAGATCTGGGTCCCAACTTTCCCCGGATCCAGTCCGGGGCAGGCTTGGGGACGACGGGGAAAAGGCGCCGTTCCGACAGAATCTTAGAGAAGATTATTAGAGCGAAGGCCGCTTACCATGGTCAACTGACGAATCTTGCCGACACGCGGGCGGGTCACCGATCCAACCTTATCCGCTTCACGCGGCGCTTTGTTTCTTCCTGTACGCTCGCCTCCGATCAGCTTCCGCAAGGAATTGTTTGCGTAAGCGCACATTGATAGGAGTGATTTCCAAATACTCGTCTTCACCCATCATCTCCAATCCTTGCTCAATGTTTATGTCCCAGGCCGGCGTCAGCTTTATCGCGTCGTCCGCTCCGGCAGCGCGCATATTAGTAAGCTGTTTGCCTTTGACCGGATTCACCGTCATGTCATCCCCCTTGGACGTATTTCCGATTACCATGCCTTCGTAAACGTCCGTTCCGGGCGTGATATACAGTGACCCGCGTTCCTGAAGATTAAACAGAGAAAAGCCCGAGGCTTTGCCAGCGATCTTGGAAATCATTGAGCCCACACTTCGTTTTCGGATATCTCCGGCATGAGGTCTAAACCCGACTACACGGGAATACATAACGCCTTCACCTCTGGTATCCACGACAAGCTCAGACCGATACCCCAGCAGTCCCCTTGTCGGAATCTCAAAGAGCATGCGCTTTTGACTCCCCTGAGTATCAATGTCCACCAGGCAGCCTCGTCTGGCGCCCATTTTCTCTATCACCACACCGGAATATTCATCGGGGGCCAAGACGGTAACTTCCTCAAAAGGTTCCAACAGCCGGCCTTCCTCTTCCTTCATTATAACTTTAGGCTGAGAAATCTGAATTTCATATCCTTCCCTTCGCATATTCTCCAGAAGAATGGATATGTGCAGTTCGCCTCTTCCGTAAACCGTGTAAGCCTCGGGCATGAAGTTAATTCTCAAGCCCACATTCACTTCCAGCTCCTTTTCCAGACGTTCACGGAGTTGCTTGTTTGTCACGTATTTGCCGTCTCGACCTGCGAACGGGGAGCTGTTAACAAGGAACATCACGCTAATTGTAGGTTCATCCACGGTAATTGCCGGCAACGCCTCCTGATCCGGGCTGTCACACAAGGTTTCACCTATATCTATACTCGGAAATCCCGAAACCATGACGATATCGCCGGCGGACGCTTCTTCAACCGCATGCCTGTCCAATCCCTTAAAGGTGAACAGTTTTGTGACTCTACCTGTGGCGCAATCTCCATTGAGTTTCTTCAAGCAAAGGGTGCTTCCGGCTCTCAGAGTCCCTTCGTACATACGGCCTATGGCTAGACGACCCAGAAAATTGTCATACCCCAGATTGAAAGGCTGGAGACGAAGCTGAACATCCTTTCGAGCAGGCGCAGGCTTCACCCCCGATATAATTGCGTCAAGAAGCGGGGTCAGATCGTGCGATTCATCGTCAAGATTCGCCTTGGCAATGCCTTCTCGGCCGATTGCATAGATCGTCGTGAAATCAAGTTGCTCATCGTTTGCGCCCAAATCGTAAAAGAGATCAAATACCTTTTCATGAGCTAGCTGCGGGTCGGCAGCGGCTTTGTCGATTTTGTTGATTACAACCAGCGGATTCAAGCCGAGTTCTAAAGATTTGCTTAATACAAATCTGGTTTGAGGCATCGGCCCTTCCTGAGCGTCGACCACCAGGACCACGCTATCGATGGATCTCAAGACTCGTTCCACTTCCGAACCAAAATCTGCATGTCCTGGAGTGTCAACAATATTGATTTTGGTCCCCTTGTAGAAGATGGAGGCGTTCTTGGAATAAATGGTTATTCCCCTTTCCTTCTCCAGATCGTCCGAATCCATGGTAACGCCGTCGTCATGAACCATTCCGGTCTGTTTCATGATTGAGTCCGTTAGGGTCGTTTTTCCATGATCGACGTGAGCAATAATCGCTATATTCCTAAATTCCATATTTGATTTCCATTTTTTTGAATGTATTTACCGGCAATTGAGCATTCAGGACAATGACCAAGGCTCATCCGTTTGCTCTTTGGATCACTATTCGGCTCACTCACTGTTCATTTGAATTGACGGATACCAGGCGGGGAAAGCCGGCGCCAAGCGCAACGAAATGATGATCACCATCACTCAGTATAACCGCGAATGCTCCCGGTGTAAATAGTTTTACCTTCGGACGTTCCCGATTTTCACTTACATGGCATCCCAACATTTCGTTATTACTGGTCATTTATACTCCTTATATTTTCTTCGGGAGTGTCTCGCAGGATTTTTTCACGTTTGACAAATGCTTCCACATGCTATATGGTTGGAAGCTCAATTGGGCCGTTAGCTCAACTGGTAGAGCAACTGACTCTTAATCAGTAGGTTTGGGGTTCGAGCCCCCGACGGCCCACCAAAAAGAGGCAATTATCTCGCTGAGTTGGAAGAAACCAAGGCGAGATTTTTCTTTTTCAGGATAACCATTGTGCCAAATTTGTGCCAATGATCCCCACAAACCCGCTCCGACGCTTCGATTAAATTCATCAACTCGGGGGCGGAGTAGTGAGTTGTGATCCTCGCGGACTTGTGTCCGAGCAGGTCTTGCCTGTCCTCGAAAGATACCCCCACGTGGCGCAGACGCGTACCGAATGTGTGCTTCAAATCATGGACCCTGACATCAGCGAGCCCCGCCTTCTTCCTCGCGGTTCTCCACGCTTCTCGGCACATCTTCTGAACGGGTCTCCCCTTGCTGTTTAGAAAAACATATTCGGGGTTTCTGTCTCTCTGGTCTTCGATGACTCTCTTAGCAATGCTATTAAGCGCTACCAGGCGATCTTCCCCATTCTTCACGTAGTGACCGGGAATGACGAAGACCGATGTGTCCAGCGGAGGCACTGCAATTTCCCATTCCCAGCGTAGCTCGCTGTAGAAACTCACATTAAATGATCCGAAAGGGGGATGCTTTTTTCAGAATATATAGACTTTGGTGGTTGAATTGTCGGAATAAATGGACTTGATTGGTCGGGCGGCAGCTTAAACGGAGCTACCGCCCGAATAACGTACG
>JBBSBY010000017.1:0-48626 GCA_038250835.1 Desulfomonilales bacterium
AACGCTAAGAATCTGTTCGAATATATCGAAATCAGATAATTTTTCATGCAGCCCTTCGTGAGTTCAACAAATAAAAGTTCAGCGTCTGCATTTAATCATACAAGGGGTAGATCAGTCAATAACTTTAAACATTATTGCGCTAACATATCTTTATGTTTTGCGTTTATCTACTTGATGTCGGCTTGTTTGGTTAACGGCAAAATTCGCTACCATAAGACCTCTACTCTTCAGCATCCCAATACGGTGAATGAGCGGTCAACGGACTGTTAGTGTGGAGCAGTTGCACCTTAACTTTATCGCCGGTCTGAAACGGCTGATTCTCAGGCGGCAGAATTATCAATCCATCAGCCAGCACCATGGACCTAAGCGCCCCTGAACTTTGATTCCCGGTGGTAACAGCCATCATCACTCCATCTTTTTCAAACAACTTACACCTTACCAAGTGCATGCGGTTGGACCTGAGCTTGATTTCTTCAGTCAGAACAGCTTCAATCAACGGCCTGAAGATTTCCCTGTGTCCCATCATTCTTAAAATGGCCGGTCGCACAAATTGCTCAAATGAAATCATGGCGGATGTAGGATTACCGGGGAGCCCGAAAACCGGCTTATTGCCGATGGAGCCGAAAACCAGCGGCTTCCCGGGTTTCATTGCCACTTTCCAAAACTTCACTCGCATTCCCAACTGCGTCAGAGTGTCCTTCACCAGATCATACTTACCAACGGATACGCCGCCCGAAGTCAGGATCACATCCGCTCGCAAACCCTCGGAAATCCTCGCGCGTTGATCGGCGTCATCATCCGTGGCAATTCCCAACGATAGCGGTATAGCGCCGCAATCAGCAATCTGCGCGGCCAGACTATACGTGTTTGAGCAAATCACTTTGCCTTCCGTGAACGGCTCGTCCAAATCAACAAGCTCGTCACCCGTGGACAGCACCGCCACAATGGGCCGCTGATAAACATGCACGTAAGCATGGCCTAGAGTGGCAAGCATCCCGACTTCCGGAGGTCGAATTATATCGCCGTGGTTCAGGACGACTTCTCCGTGTTTAACGTCTTCTCCTCGTTCGCGGATGTGAGCCCCAAGTCCCGGATCTTGAAAACACTTGACCTGATCGCCCTCAGCTTCGGTGTCCTCAACCATTATCACCGTATCGACATCCGGGGGAACAAGTCCTCCGGTCATGATCCTAACCGCTTCACCTGGGCCGACGGGCCCGAGATACGGATGACCGGCAGGCGAGTCGCCTATTACAGTGAGAGTTTTAGGATTCTCAGGCGACGCTCCTTCTATGTCCGTGTGCTTGCAACAATAGCCGTCCATTGCGGAATTGTCGCCGGACGGAACATCTCTGGCGGCTGATACGTCTTGAGCTAAAACTCGACCAAGAGCGGCAAGAATATGAATTCGCTCTCTGCCGAGCACGGGAATATCTTCAAGAACCTTTACTTGAGCTTCTCCAATCTCCAACACGTCACACCTCTTTGAGCGGCTGAGGGCCTAATTCACTATATACGTGGGCATTGTTGTTGTCCAATAAATCACGTCAAAAAATAATGGCTGATGAACTGGGCAAATTTGGTCGGTTTAATTAAACTTCGGTACAGGTCTTTTTTTGACGGGATTCACTGTTTATGTTAAGAAAAGTGTATTCCCCAGACGACGTTCTTCAACACGTCGGCTTCACGAAATTAATCGTTGATATCCCGGGCAATCCCCTGTCCGGAAGCTTTTTTCAATAATCATAGGAGGCTACTTTCATGAAATGGTCATGGAAGATCGGTTCCCTGATGGGAATACCGGTCCGTGTGCATTCGACTTTTGTGTTATTGCTGATTCTAATCTATTTCGCCGGAATATCTCTTATAGGTATCGGTGGATTCCAGGGTGTTTTGTTTGTTGTTCTGATTTTTGCTTCGGTGGTTTTCCATGAACTGAGCCACGCCATGGTGGCCAGATATTACGGAATCAATGTTTTGGACATAACGCTTCTCCCAATTGGCGGCGTCGCAAGGATGCCGAACCCGCCGAGCGTCCCCAAGCAGGAAATACTTATTTCGATTGCCGGACCACTAGCCAGCCTCTCGTTGGCTTTCATATTGTGGCTCTTAGCCGAGCTTTTTGGAACCAACGACGGCGGATTTTTCAAAAGCGGCAGTATCCTGATGCAGTTGGCGGCAGTAAACATAGTGCTTGCGATTTTCAATCTTTTGCCGGCGTTTCCCATGGATGGGGGCCGCGTGCTCAGGGGAATATTGGCTTTATATTTAAAACCGTATACCGCTACGAAAATTGCCGTGGGAGTCGGTCAGGTTTTCGCCATTCTCCTCTTCTTCTGGGGGCTTTTGGCAATGAACCTGTTTATGGTGTTAATCGCTCTATTCGTATACCTGGGCGCAGAAGCTGAAGAACGTCAGATGGGCATTATGGTTTCGCTCGGCGGCGCTGACGCTAAATCGGCCATGATAACGGACGTCTCGGTCCTTTCACCGCGGAATTCAGCCGGAGACGCGGCCGAAAAGTTTACCAGAGGTTTTCAATCGGACTTTCCGGTTGTGGATGATCGGAGACTGGTCGGCCTGGTTACCAAGGAAATCCTTTTGGAAACAATCCACAAAAAATCGCCTGATGAGTTAATTAGTTCAATAATGATAAGGGATTTTCCAACAGCTTTGGAAGATACTCCCCTCATCGAAATTTTGGAAAAAATGGAGAATTCAGGCATTCGAGCCGTTCCCATAATGCGAACAGGTGAACTCAAGGGCTTAATTACCATTGAGCAAGTTGGACGCTATAACATGCTTTGTTCCGGATACGCGTGTGAGTTCATGAATCCCACCGCCGAAGTCAATCGGCAGACCACGTAGTCGAGAATTGTACGGACCAGGGATCTCGATTTACATGATCCCTGGTTCTTCCCTTACCTTAAACGCCTCCGCATATTCACCCACTTAGTTTCTTGAAAGCTTTAAATTACTGAAAGTAGGCTACGCCTGCGTGTTACGGCTGTTCTTCCGACGCGTCTATAACTGGAATCAAGACAGCCGTAGCACACGTTGTTATAATAGATTTATCGCACATCGCTTCCTAAACTGTTATCAGGAGATACCATGCGACTTGTCACATCCGATGAAATGAGGGCTTTTGATAAAAAAGCGATTGAGTTTTACGGCATTCCCGGTGTCGTGCTCATGGAGAATGCAGGTAAGGCGACCTTCGAATTGCTGATGGAGCTCGTGCCGACAATCTGTAGAGGAGCGCCGATTTCAGTCATCGCCGGCCCCGGCTCAAATGGAGGTGACGGTTATGTGATTGCCCGCCACCTACAAAATGCCGGCGCCAGTGTAAGGACCTATTTAGCCTTTCCCAAAGAAAAGATTAAAGGCGACGCTTTGATAAATCTAAAGATTCTCGAGCAAATGAACGGCGGCGTCTATGAATTGAGAAATGAAGAAGATCTTGCTCAAGCGAAGGATTTTATACTCAGTGCTCATGCCGTGGTTGACGCAATGTTCGGAACAGGCCTCAAGTCGGGAATACGTGATTTGCCCGCCAGGATCATCGAGCTTATAAACCAAAGTGATTTCCTGAAGATGGCGGTTGATATTCCATCAGGAATTGATTCGGACACGGGACGAATCCTTGGTGTTGCGGTCAAGGCCAATGTGACGGCTACTTTCGGATTTGTGAAACTGGGTATGGCCCTGTATCCCGGTCGTTCGTGTTGCGGTGAAATACACCGGATGGACATCTCCATTCCGGCCGTTGAAGGCGATAGGGAGGCTTCTAAGGCGAGTTGGCGGATAGATCCGGATCTTAGCAAGTATTCCGAAGCGAGAAAAGATCCGGAAGCCTACAAAGGTGATTACGGCAACGTGGTTGTGATCGGCGGCTCGTCCGGCCTCACCGGCGCTCCCACAATGTCGGCTTTGGCCGCTTCCAATGTCGGCGCGGGACTTGTCACCATTGCGGTGCCTGCCTCGATCAACAACCTTGTCGCTCCGAGAATTTTAGAACAAATGACTTACCTGTGCGAAGATAAAGGGTCCGGATACTTTCATCCTGAGTGCGCCGACAACCTGCTCCAGTTTTTAGATGATAAAAATGTCGTGATTCTTGGACCCGGCTGTACGACTACACAAAGCGCCGTGGATTTCATTAAGAAAATAATTAAGCAATACAATGGAATACTGGTTCTAGACGCCGACGGCTTGAATGCCGTCGCTAATGACACTTCCATTCTAAAAGACAGCTCCGCTCAAATCATTGTCACTCCACATCCAGGTGAAATGGGGAGACTTACTAACCTCTCGTCTAAAGAAGTTCAGGAAAACAGGATTGAAACCGCGCGTTCTTTTGCCGCAGAGCACGGCGTCGTCGTGGCGCTCAAAGGCGCCGCAACAATAACGGCTTTCAAGGACGGTAAGATAGTGATCAATTCCACGGGTAATCCATGGATGTCATCAGGTGGGCAAGGAGACGCATTAAGCGGAATAATCGGCGGACTTTGCGCTCAAAAGATTGAAATTGAAGAAGCGGTTCCCATGGCGGTCTGGCTGCACGGGTATACAGCCGACAGGATCGTTAGAGAAACCGGACCGGCGCCGGTTTTGGCTGGAGATTTAATTCAAGGGCTCAAGCAAACAATCTCCGAGTTGTTGCAGTCTTCAAGTTAAATACAACTTACGTAAACCTGTTTGCGGAAGTGAATTGATTTTACGATTCTTCATAATATTTACAAGAAAAACTTTAGAATTTTTCAGGTGAACGAGGAGGATTCCAGACGATTCCTAAGGACCTTTTAGATTTTTCGCCTGAATTTATCAACACCTGTGGATTAATTTCGGAACGCCTACGGAGAGCACATAATAAGTCCCTTTAAGTTCTTACTGCAAATTATGACGCCTGAAATCATTATGTTTTTCAGACTGTAATACTTTCGCGCATTCTGCTGAGAATCCTGTTAATTCGCTATTTCGCCACTCCTTTTCACAAGTTTATTTTCAAGTTATCCACAGGTTCGGTGGAATCCCGTCGATTATGATTCCTTGCCATCGCCGGCGTCCATGATTACAATATGGCCCTTGGGATTAGATGGTATCTTCCTATTATTATTTTCCAGTAATTATGGCATCCGACGTATTGTAAACCAGGACAAAGTATGTTTTGAATATTTGCCGTGTCTTAACCGGAGCCATTGGTAACCTACTCTTATGCAAGTTCTTACTGAATTCTTATCAACGATCAGCTTCGTAAATATAGTCGATGTTGCTATTATCACCGGTTTGATTTATTTCGTTCTCGGCTGGCTGAAGGGCACTCGAGCATTCCGAATCCTTGGAACGCTGCTCGGCATTGGTTTGGTATATTATAGCGCTACTGAGTTAGGCCTGGTCTTGACCTCCATTCTGTTCCAGTACCTGTGGGCGGCCATCATCGTAGTGCTCGTTATTGTCTTCCAACCTGAAATACGTGAAATGCTCGATAGGGCTTCGCCGGTCAGGTACCTAAGCGGCCAGACTCCACAGCAGACTCCGACGATGATTGAAGACGTCGTTCAGGCGGTAGCGGAGCTGGCAAGCCAGAGAGTCGGCGCTCTTATAGTTTTTCAGAGGCGCAACCGTCTTGACAATTTGATTCTTAAGGGAAAAGATCTCGATTCGCTAATCTCACCTGAAGCGCTAATCATGATCTTTCAAAAAACCTCGCCTATGCATGATGGGGCCGCTCTAATTCATTCGGGTCGGATTAAAGGAGTCAGCGCTATTCTGCCGTTGTCCCGGAATGAAGAGCTTAGTCTCCATTTCGGCACAAGACACCGAGCCGCAATAGGGCTCACTGAGCGATCAGATGCCGTTTCTGTAGTTGTTTCTGAAGAAAGAGGAGAGGTTTCACTCGTTGAACGTGGTGTAATAACTCATTACAAGAAAAAAACCGATTTTAAGGAAGCTTTGGATCGAGCTCTGGCGACCACCGGAGAAGCTGTGGAATCCGGACACGGCTTTTTGTACACGATCGTGTCGAACTGGAGATTGAAGGCGCTATCATTCGGAGCGGCAATCTTTATGTGGTTTCTGATAATTGGTCCGCAGCGTTCAGAGCTTGGTATGACAGTGCCTATTCAGTACACTAATCTTCCACCTAATATGGAAATCTCCGGCCAATGGATGGACCGCATCGATGTGCGTCTACGGGGCTCGGAATCAGGGTTGGCTAACCTGAAGCCGGGCGCCGTACGAGCCGTGGTCGATCTTAGTAATGTCACCCCCAGTTTAAATTGCTATAGGATAACCACAAAAAACCTCCTCGTCCCGCCGGGTGTGACAATATCAGAAATTAGACCTTCGGATCTATTTTTGAGTTTGGAAGCGGCGTCTCAGAAAAAAATGAACATAGCGCCAACATTGGTAGGTGAAGTTCCGGATAAAGCGAAAATTATATTGTCTCCCCAGGAAGTGAGAGTTAAGGGCCTCCAAAATGAGCTTAAAAAAATAACTTCAGTTACCACCGAGCCTGTAAATATTACTGATCTAATAGCTAAGGGTAAGCTGATAGTCCCGGTGGTCGTCAAACCCGAAGGGCTAAGAATTGAAGCTGTTGAGCCGATGCAAATCGTAGTCACCATTGAAACCGAAAAACAGCCTGAAGTGAGCAAGCCAAATGGATGATAAAGATCGAGAATTGCTGAATGAAATTCAATCCAATTTTCCCGTGGAACCACACCCATACCAGGTCTTGAGTTTACGCCTAAAAATGTCCCAGGCCGAAATATTGCAACGGATGGTAAATCTGAAGCGAGCCGGGATCATTCGACGAGTCGGCGCCTCGATAAATTCCAGGCGAATTGGTTTCGTAAGCACTTTGCTGGCGGCAAGAGTTCCGGACGAACTTTTCGAGGTGTTTGTTCACGAGGTGAACTCTTGTCCGGGAGTGACTCATAATTACAAGCGAAAGCATGAGTATAATGTTTGGTTCACTCTAATTGCGCAATCCAATGCTGAAAAAATAAGGATTATAGGGGATTTGACTCAAAGGACGGGAGTAGAGATTCTCGAATTGCAGGCTAAAAGGATTTTTAAAATTCGCGTAGACTTCAGGTTTTAAATGAAGTTGTCTCGGGCGTCAAATTTTTCCAGAGTTTTTTGTAGTGACGCCGAATGCCTTTCATGGCCCCGCCGCAAGTGGGGCAACGATCCAATCTGGCAAATTGTATTCCGCGGCACTCAAGGCATATATATTCTTTTATGTCCACATCAGCCAATCTTGATCTGAACTCCACGAGTTCATACTCCATCACAATACCTCGATCAACCATTTGGGCCAGCACAATCTCCATCTGATCGGCGTTCAATCCATGTTTCTCCATTATGTTAGAACCGCTCATGCCTGAACGCAAGTCTTGGATAATTTCAGTAGCCCCAATAGATCGTTTCGGTATTTTGTCCTGAAGTGTGCTGGGTTTATTGTCCGGGTGGTCCAGCCAGAGGATAATGAAGCTTGCTATTTCAGCCAGGAATGCGTCAAGAGAGTCCCAGGTGCGGGCAAACGTCCGATTGAACACCACACTAATGGAACTACGGGTCCAATCAAGAACAAAAGAGGCGCTGTTTCCGTCGACATCTACATATACAAGTTTTTCCGCAGCTTTACTTTTAGAAGTGTGAAAAAAGTCAATATGCTTTTGAAAACCCATCATACCCATGAGGATATTCAGGCGAAACAGTTTATAATCATCTGAACCGGTGTGCATTGCCCCCTCTTTAACACTGAAAGCACAACCATGGTAATTGGATGGAACGAAAACATTGTTCCGGTCTGCGAAATCTTTTCAATTGATTAACTGAGGAAAAACTCAGAAGAACTGCTTGATTCAGGTCTGCTTTAATCGAACGAAATCTTCTACTGGAGGCACAGATTCCAAATACATTCAAAGGGCCAATCATCTCGAAGTCAGGATTATCTTACCTGATATTAGTATAGAAAAAAGGCAACAATATGGCAAGCCTATTCTGAAAAAGATCGATAAATAGTATGAGTCATTCTGTTTTCAGATTTGCGTTTCATGCGCGCTCCGCTTTTAAACAGCTTTCCATGTGAGACATCATCGCAGTCCTTGACAGCGGCGTCGCCGGCTGGTTATTCTAATTCTTTTGCAAATATTCCGGAGAAATGTGATGAAAATTACCCATGCTGAAGTTGACTATGTTGCAATTTTGGGGAGACTGGCCTTGGACGAAGAGGAAAAAGCCAGATATCAATCTCAATTGGATGATATTCTGAAGTACATGGATTTGCTTGCGGAAGTCTCAACTGAAGATGTCGAGCCGATGGCCGGCCCCATAGAGCTATACACGCCTTTAAGAGAAGACGTTTCTGAGCAGTCACTGCCCATTGAAGTCGCTCTTTCCAACGCACCTGATCCTTATGAGTCACATTTTAGAGTTCCCAAAGTAATTGAATAGTAGGTAACGGAGATGAATCTCTACGAATACACGGCGGCTCAGCTTAGGGATATGCTCAAGAAGCACAAAGTATCATCCAAAGAGCTGACTCAAGCCGTTTTAAAACGAATCGGTAATGTTGAAAATAAAGTGCACGCTTACGTGACGATTGACGCCGACAGGGCCCTTGCTATGGCGGAGGCCGCGGATAAGCGGATCAAGTCCGGAAACGCCGGCCCTCTGACCGGTATTCCTATTGCCGTTAAAGATAATATGTGTGTCAAAGGTCAGAGGACCACGTGCGGCTCGAAAATTCTGAACAACTTTATTCCGCCATACGACGCCACGGTTGTTGGGTTGCTCAAAGAGGCGGGAATGGTGATCCTGGGCAGCGCAAACATGGATGAGTTTGCAATGGGTTCATCAACTGAAACGTCTTACTGGGGACCCACTAAAAATCCATGGGATCTTGAGCGCATTCCGGGGGGATCAAGCGGTGGATCAGCCGCAGCGGTGGCTGCCGGCGAGGCGATTCTTGCTCTCGGATCAGACACTGGAGGTTCCATTCGACTACCTGCCGCATTTTGTGGCGTCACGGGAATGAAGCCTACATACGGAGCAGTGTCCAGATATGGCCTCGTAGCCTACGCTTCAAGTTTGGATCAGATCGGCCCCCTTTGCAGCGACGCTGTCGATGCGGCTCTACTTTTGGACCTAATTTTGGGGCATGACCCCAAAGATTCCACATCGGCGCCGAGATCGTATGAACCTTGTGTTAATTACCTCAATAAATCCGTCAACGGACTTACTTTGGGTATACCAAAAGAATTTTTCAATAAATTGGATAATCCCGAAACATCAACAGCCATAGAAGACGCAAAATCCGAATATGAAAAGCTCGGAGTCAAGTTTGTTGAGCTTTCATTACCGCATGTGGATTACGGAATTGCGGCTTATTACGTGATCGCTCCAAGTGAGGCTTCTTCCAATCTTGCGCGCTATGATGGAGTAAAATACGGACTGCGTGCCCGAGATTTTGGTGGAATGATCGATATGTATTGTCAAACACGGGCGGAAGGTTTCGGCGATGAGGTCAAACGACGGATTATGCTGGGCACTTATGCGCTCTCATCGGGATATTATGACGCGTATTACTTGAAAGCCGCCAAAATTAGAACACTAATTACCCAGGATTTTCATAATGCTTTTAATAACTGCGACGCGATCTTTTGCCCAACGGCGCCTTCTCCTGCTTTCAAAATCGGCGAGAAGATGAATGATCCGATTCAAATGTATTTAACTGATGTTTTTACAATTCCGGTTAATATGGCCGGCCTGCCGGGAATATCAATTCAGGCGGGTTTATCCTCTGACGGATTGCCGATTGGAATGCAACTGATTGCGCCTCATTTTGAAGAAACTCGACTCATCCTGCTTGCGTCGGCTTTTCAACAAGTAACCGACCATCACACAAAAAAAGCGTCTCTGTAGGATATAATCATGGAGTACGAAGCTGTTATTGGATTGGAAGTCCACGCTCAGTTGCAGACGAATTCCAAAGCTTTTTGTTCATGTTCCACAAAATTCGGTTCAAAGCCCAATCATAATACCTGCCCCATCTGTCAGGGCATGCCTGGTGTGTTACCTGTTTTAAACAAGAAAGCGCTTGAATTCACGGTCAGAATGGCAGTCGCATGCAATTGCGCAATAAACGAGATCAGCAGATTCGCGAGAAAGAATTATTATTATCCTGATTTGCCTAAAAATTATCAGATCTCACAATATGAACTTCCCGTGGCCGAACATGGTTGGGTAGATATTGCGATTGGAGACCAGTCGCGCCGTATCGGCATTACTAGAATCCACATGGAAGAAGACGCCGGCAAGTTGATACATGACGACAAACGCCCGGTTTCATACGTGGATCTTAACCGAACCGGGTCGCCTCTCATTGAAATAGTCTCGGAGCCGGAGATACGAACATCGGAAGAAGCCGCAGCATATCTCAGACATCTGAGAGCTATCCTCATGTATTTGAACATTTGCGACGGCAACATGGAGGAAGGAAGCTTCCGCTGCGACGCGAACGTGTCGCTAAGACCAAAGAGCGAATCGAAGCTCGGCGTTAAAGCCGAAGTAAAAAATATGAACTCCTTCAGGAATGTTCAACGCGCCCTGGATTATGAGATTGAAAGGCAAACGGCGGAGTTAACCGCGGGCGGACGCATTATTCAGGAAACGAGATTGTTTGATCCCGCGGCGGGTGTTACCTCATCGATGAGGAGCAAGGAACAAGCCCATGATTACCGGTATTTCCCTGATCCGGACTTACCGCCTCTGCGGATTCCGCCTGAACTGATAGAAAAAGTCAAAAGTGAAGCGCCTGAACTGCCCAGTCAGAAAAAGGAACGGTTCATTAACGAATTGGGTATACCGCCGTACGATGCGGGGGTGCTCACGGTTTCAAGACAGTTAGCGGAGTACTTCGAGCGGGTCGTGGAATTGTTCCCACACCCAAAGCAAGTTGGCAATTGGATAATGACTGAATTTCTGCGAGCGATGAAAGGAACCGAAGAACCGGATTTAACCTGTTGCCCAGTCTCTCCTGAACAATTGGCGGATATGCTCAAGCTTATTGAAAACGGCGCAATCTCAGGGAAAATAGCTAAAACCGTATTTGAGGAGATGTTCGCCACCGGCAAATCCGCGTCGGAAATTATTAAAGCAAAAGGTTTGACTCAAGTATCCGATGCCGGAGCTATTACCGAGATAATCAATAAAATATTGGATGACAATCCGGCTGAACTGGAGAAATATCTCGGCGGAAAAGTTCAATTGAAGGGCTTTTTTGTCGGGCAAATTATGAAAGCCAGCAAGGGTAAAGCCAACCCCGGGTTGGTGAACAAAATGCTGGATGAAGAGCTAAAGAAGCGGGCATGCTGATCAAATGAACGCCTGATACTATTTCGGTTTTACAGTTCGTAACATCCTGTTGAAGATCCTCGCCCTACCCCTCTCCAAGGCTGGAGAGGGAACTAAGAGGATTTAGCGATGTTATATATTTTACTGCGAACCGGTATGGGGCCTTGCAATTGACATGATAAGTATATAATGCGCTTTCACTTCTCTCGAGACGTTCCAATTGCAAAGTCTTCAAAAATCTAAATTAATCGCGTTTATATTATGGATTATCTTTACGATGTCTTTCCAGCAATTCTTCCCACTTGCGATCAGTAAATTCCTGCAAAAATTCGATTTGTTCTTCCGTTATCCTACGGAATCGGGTCTGACCGCTCACGTATTCCGCAACTTTCTTGGGTCTACCTTTGTCCACAAATCGTAATGACCGGGACGTGAGCCGGAACTTACCGTTTTCAATTTCGTACAGCACGTGAATTCCGCAATCTACGGCTAATTTCCCCATTTTGATCAAATCTTTATTAGGAAAACCCCACCCTGGGGGACACGGCGCATGCGCTTCTATATACCTGGGACCTACGATGTCCTTGGCTTTGGCCATTTTATCGTAAAGATCCAGCGGGAAAGCCGGAGAAGCTGTCGCAACGTAAGGAATTCTGTGAGCCTCAACTATGCGGATCATGTCCTTTTTGTGCTGTAGCTTGGCCAAAACAGGCGTAGTGGTGGTTATGGCGCCCGCCGGACTGGCGCTGGAGCGCTGGGTTCCGGTATTCATGTATCCTTCGTTATCGTAGCAAACGTAAATGAAATTGGTTCCCCGTTCCAATGCGCCGGACAATGCCTGGATGCCGATATCGTACGTTCCGCCGTCACCGGCAAAAGCGACAACGGTATGGTCGTCCTTGCCCATTGCCTTGAGACCTGCGACGATTCCGGAAACGGAGGCGCCTGTGGCGGCAAAAGGATTGTTTATGCAAACGACCTTCACTGGGGTTATAGGATAGACTCCATGGAGGACCGTCATGCAACTGGCCGGGACGGCGACGACTGTTTTGCCGTCGGATAGCGCCTTCAATGAATGTCTATAAGTCAGCATGAGACCGCATGCGGCGCAAGATCTGGTCCCCGGCAGGATGAACTCTTCTTTGGGTAATTGTTTTGCAGCTTTGGTTGCCATGTGTATTCCAATAGAAGGGGTATTAAAATTTACATAGTTTGTCGAACGTCTATCCAGTCTGAACGTCCATTTTGATTTTCAAGTCCCGAGGTCGCGGCTTCCGCAAGTTGTTCAGGTCTAATATCTCGTCCACCAAGTCCGGCAATATAGGAACTCATTTGGGGTCGAGACTCGGATTCGTACATTGCGGCTTTGATGTCCATGGCCAGTGCGCCCGAAAAACCATAACTAATATCTTTTTCAATAACCGTAACATTTCTGACTTTTTGCAGCTCCTTAGCGACTGCTTCCGCTGGAAACGGACGGTATGCCCTTATGCCTAGCACTCCAACTTTCTTGCCCCTGGCTCGCATGAGATCCGCTGCCAACGTGCATTCCGACGCGAGTGATCCCATGCTGATAAGAGCATGATCAGCGTCGTCCATCTTGTACTCCCACATCAAACCGCCCCATGCTCTACCGAAAGCATTTCCAAATGCGCTATCCGCCTCATCTATTGTCTTTAGCGCGGCAATCAAGTCTTGATGGAGTCTGTGCCGTAACTCCATGTACCCCGGCATTATAGATCCGTCAGGATTCGCTCTCGGGTCGCTGAGGATCAACGGGTTAATGTTCATACAAGGGGCGTCAACAAAAGAAGCTCGGTTGACGTCTTTGGGTAAAAAGTCATCGACCAATGATTGTTCGGGGATTTCCACGGAGGTGCTGGCGTGTGACAGCACGAATCCATCGTAGCATACCATGACGGGGATCATGACGTTTTCAGCTATTCGGTATGCCTGAATCAAGGTATCTAAAACTTCCTGACTATTTCGGCAATAGAGCTGAATCCAGCCGGTGTCTCTTTGCGATATGGAATCTTGTTGATCGTTCAGAATAGTCCAAGGCGCTCCAACGCCGCGGTTTACGCAAGCCATTACAACCGGAACGCGACTACCCGCCGCCCAATGAAGCATTTCGTGCATGTATAAGAGACCATTGGCGCTGGATGCCGTGAATACCCTGGCTCCCACCTGGGAAGCGGCTATCACGGATGCCATTGCCGAATGCTCGCTTTCAACCGTTAAATATTCAGCTTTTAATTCGCCTCGTTCCACCATTGCCGCGAGATCTTCGGTCACAGGAGTCTGCGGTGTAATCGGATATGCGGCAATAACCTGAACTTTGCACAACGAAGCGGCTAAAGCCGCTGCTCCGTTGGCGGTTACTATTCTGATCTCACTCATATATGTAAGCCTCGATTGGTCTATATTGCGAATAAAGGTGCTTGCCGTTTGTCCGAAGCAAAAATCATGCTGCGGCGCGTTCGTCATGATCTCAGGGTGAAGATTATTCTTGTGCGCCGCTCCGACCATCCACCATTTCAATTGCGTTTCGGGGACATTCTTCAGCGCAAATGCCACAGCCCTTGCAATATTCCAAATCAATCTCCAAAGGAAAATCCCTTGAAATTACAGCGTCAGGGCAATATAGCCAACACGCCAGACAGGATTCGCTCTGCGAACATTTTCGATGATCGATAACGGGAGTTTGGGATCGCCAATCCCCTGTTTTGCCCGCTTCTCCCTTAGACGGAGTAGAGACGGCTCTTATCAATTTATTCTTATTTTCCGACATGTATTCCTCTGTCAGGCGCCTGCGCCTGCCGCTGCTAATTCGTAGCGATGAACCTGAGTGGCGTCATAGGCATTCTGAATTGCGGCCAAGTTTCTATCGAGAGCAGCGCCTTTGAACTTGTTGGCTATGGCTTTTTCAATATTCTTGAAATCGATAAGATCGCAAGCGGCCGCGAAAGGCCCCAAAATGGAGGTGGAGATTAAAACATTGCCTTCGACGATTAATCCCGCGGATTCCGAAGCATGAAACGCATCGGACAGAGCAATTGTAAATGGTCCCTCCACGCCTAACTCTTGGAGCGATTTCGACGTGTTCACGACAAGCAAACCACCCGGTTTAAGGTTAGACGTGACGTTGACCATTTGCAGCAGATTATCATCTAAAATCACCGCTATATCCGCATGAATTACATTAGCAAAGGTGCGGATGGGCTCACGTGACATTCTTGCGTGGACGCTTACGGGCGCTCCTCGCCTCTCGGAAAAATAAGCGGGCTTTGCGCTGACACCTTTGAATCCTTGATAATATGCGGCTTCGGTTAATAGTTTTGCAGCGGTTACAGCGCCTTGACCGCCTCTTCCGTGCCAGATTATTTCGTAAGATTCGTTCATGTTTAACTCTGGATGGATTGTTGCAAACTTTAGACTTTTAGATGAAAAGAATTTGAGGTCAACTCAATAAATTTACACCAATTTGCTCGGAACGCAAACGCATTCTTGATTAAAATAAATGGATTTCTGCTGCAATTGATCCGGCTTGATTGAACAGGGAAAGAGTAGGTTGGTATGGACCGGCGCCACACGCATGTTTAGGCAATCAGCCCAAAAGCTCAACGATCCATACCATGTCGGTTACGAATTATTTACCACTATCCATTGAAAGAATTTCATAGCCCGTGCGGACTTCCTGACGAGCGGCTAGTTCGTATTTCTGTAGTCTCTGTTGCATTTCTTTTAGACAAGAGCCGTCAGGACATTTTTTTGAACCGAGTTCGATGGCCTTTTTCTGATGTTCGTAAGCCTTTAAAGGATCACCCTGTTTGAAATACGCCTCGGCGATAGTTTCCTGAATCACTCCGTCTTTACCGTCCGTCATCTCATTAGCTTTCTTAGCTAATTCCATCGCTTTAGCGGGATCTTGGAGCTTTTCATCGGGGCAGGTCAATAAAAACCAAGCTTTATCCTGCAGGGTCCAAGCGTCATTGGGGCTCAGTTTCTCAACCTTTTTCATGTCTTCAGAGGCTTCTTTGCATTTGCCCATTCTGTTGAGAACCCAAACTCTCATCCTGTAAGCGTCTACATAATCCGGTTTCGCCGCGATGGCTTTGTTTATGTCTTCGAGAGCTTTATCCTGTTGCTTTTGTCTCGAGAAAATGTCGGCTCGTTGCGCGAGTGCCCAGGCATAGTTCGAATCAGCCTTTATGGCCTCTGTGAAATCCTTCAAGGCCGCGTCATAATTCTTCTGGACCTTCTCTATAATACCTTTTTGTCCGTAAGCCTTGGCGCCGCCTTTCTTTTGGACCGCGGCGTCAGCATATTCCAGAGCTTTGTCCAGGTTACCTTGAGCGAATTCGGCCTTAGATTTTCCAATAAGGGCCGTAGTGTTATCAGGATTTTTCTTTAAAGCTTTGTCAAAGGCCGCCAGAGCCTCGGGATATTGTTTTTTATCCAATGCGGTCATTCCGGCGTTTAGGTCCGGATCCTGAGCCTGCTTTCCAAGGTCTCCCCATGGGAAGAATAAGACGGCCACCACAATCACCACCGCAATGATGGCAAAGCCCAAAAAGGAATAGGTGGAGGATCCTCTTTCATTCCGCAAACCGCTCGCATTGAGCGACATCCAATTGTAGATCATTCTGTTCACCCCTTTGAATAAAGGTCTGACTCAAAGCAAAATCGCCCGAGTTTGATTGAGCCGACGATGGTCGGCTGGAAAGAGCAAGCTTTTCTTACCCTGCACAAATCTTTCAGCTTGAGGGGTAGTGGCGAAACACCCCTAAGCTGTAAGCTTAATCGGTAGGCATCTAAAAGCATATAATTATAAAGTTGTTATCCACTGAAAGCAAGTTTGTTGCAACCAGGGTTCCCGCTCTCTAAGTAGGAAAACTTGACTGGACGGGATGAATTGTTGATTATACTGATTCGTCGTCCGAAATCAATGAATATGTTGCGGACAACTTAACTACTTCATATGAAAGATGAAAATTTGTCATACAAAATTTACAAAGTGGTGCTGTTCGATTTTGGCGGAGTAATCGCTGAAGAAGGCTTCAAGCAAGGTCTAGAGGAAATTGCCAAGAAGGTAGGTTTGCCGGCTGAGGAATTTTTCAAACAAACTGCGGATTATATCTTTGATAGTGGCTATGCCCTGGGGAAAACCAGTGAAGCGACCTTCTGGGACGGCGTCCGATCGATGTTCTCCATTCAATTATCGAATGAAGACATGCGCGCCGAAATACTTTCCCGTTTTCTCATTAGACCCTGGATGCTCAGGCTGGTAGACGTTCTGAAGAACAAGGGATTGAATGTGTCAATATTAAGCGATCAAACACAATGGTTGGATGAGCTGAATGAAATGGAGCATTTCTTTCTCAAATTCGATGAGGTTTTTAATTCCTACCACCTGGGAAAAGGTAAACAGGATCATTCTATTTTCGGTGATGTTGCGTCTAAGCTAAATACGGATATTTCACAAATAATTTTTATAGACGATAATCAAGGAAATGTCCAAAGGGCCATATCACAAGGTATGACGGCTATATTATATGTATCTAAAGAAGAGTTATTGCAATCATTAAGCGAATTAGGATTGTTGTCGGAGCAAAGTATCAGAACTATTTGAGTTTAGTTAATTGAAAAAGTAAGCGTTCGGTCAATTTAAGAACGATCGTCATCTTATTTCGAGGATTTTGCCGTTGAGCGGATGGTGTTTCATCCGCCGCCAATCGGCTAAATAATGAATCCGGCGTCTCGAACCATTTTTAAATCATCATCAGGGACTCGCCCGGACGTAGTGAGATAGCCGCCGATTATCATACCATTTGCGCCCGATCGTAGAGCCAGCCCCTGAAAATCCCCAAGGTTGCGCTCTCTGCCGCCGGCAATCTTGATCGTTGCAGTGGGGAGCACAAATCTAAAGATCGCAATCGTTCTGATTATCTCCATAGGACTCAGTTGCTCGGCATTTTCCAGAGGCGTCCCAGGCCTTGGATTGAGAATATTGATCGGAACGCAATCGATTCCGAGATCTCGAATTGTAAACGCAAGATCCAGCCTCTGACGGCGAGTTTCTCCCATTCCAATTATTCCTCCGCTGCATGCGGAAAATCCGTGATTTAAAACCATTTGGACGGTTTCAACTCTTTGGTCAAACCTATGAGTCGTGCAGATTTCGCTGTAATAATCGGGAGAGGTTTCCAAATTATGGTTATATCTGGTAATGCCCGCCACCTTCAGGCGCTCGGCTCTTGAATCATCCAGGAAGCCCAGGGAGGCGTCTAATAAGATATCCACCTGTGAACTCACCAATTTAAGTGAATTCAGTAATGAATCGAACTCCGCTTCCGATAAGGCCCCTCCGCTCGTCACAGTACAGAATCGCGTAGCCCCAAAAGATTTGGCATTGTTCGCTGCGGCCAAAATTTCATCGGCTCCTTTGAGTTCGTATTCATCGCAATCTCCGGAATGATGGCCCGACTGAGCGCAAAATGCGCAGTCTTCACTGCATCTTCCGGACCTGGCGTTTATCAATGAACATGCGTCAAATGTGGCGCCCTTAAATTTTATTCTAATGCGGTCGGCGCCGCCGGCAAGCAGCATGAGATCGTCACCGGTAGTGTCGTATAATTGCGCAGCTTCTTCACGAGACACTGCTTTCCCGCTAAGCGTTTTCTCGGTAAGTTGGTTTAAAAATTCAGAGAATGAACTCATTTTAACCTCATCAAGTAAGAATTAGCGGTGTAGCGTCAGAGCTTCACGGGGAATGAACGGACACGACCGCACGTTGGCGATTTTAAAGAATACAACTATACATCACAATCCGGAGGTAACGGAATATAGAAATGGCGTCAATTGCAATTTATTTAGCAGATTAGTAGGAATTCATGGCCCTTCTCTTGCTCCGATATCGGAAAATGCGTACCCTTTAAGTAATTGATAGCATTCTTTCCCATATTACTAATTACTATACATTACTGTGCGTTGTCGAAAGCGGTGGCGGAAAATGCCTGTCCACGAAAGGAGCAAACAATGTCATCGAGTATACATGTTTCGGATCCAATTTCCGGACACTTTGGGACCGACGCGTCTCCCTACGGAAAGGCTGCGGAACTGACAATGATAAGAAGCTTATTAAAATCCCCCATGACAGTATTCCCGCGAGTCAATGTTTATGAGCATGGAGATTTATTCGTGTTGACGACATACATTCCAGGGCTGGATTTTGACGCATTACAGGTTGTGGTAAAAGCCAATGAGGTGGTCATCAGAGGTCAAAGAAAACCTGACGCCGAAACGGCGGACGCTCTCGTGATTTTAAGAGAACGCGCAATGGGTGAATTTCGGAGAAGCATTCGATTGCCCGACCCTGTGCTATATGATGAAAAGGAGCTACAATACCGAAACGGCGCGTTAATAATGCGATTCAGGAAAAACCAATCTAATACTGCATTGTCACGGCCCGATTTGGCGACTCGGGCAAATGGAGGCGGGTTATGATGCGCAACTTTACTGATTTTGAAACAAATAAGCCGCTGGGATTTGACATTCATGGGTCTCAAACTGCGCCTGCCGTCGATATTTTTGAAACGTCGGATTTCTTCATAATTGCCGTAGATATTCCCGGGATAAATTTGGAAGACTTGGATCTTGATTTGAAGGGAAATGTCATAACCATACTAGGTAAGATTTCAGACGAAGGAACGGAGAGTCGTTGTTTAGTGTCAGAATTCTCCCCTGGAGGCTATTTTAGGAGAATTCAACTCGGTGACGCGGTAGATACTCGTAATATCAGAGCGGTGCTGGATAACGGGGTTTTAAAGATAAAAGCGCAAAAGAAAAGTCGCTTACCGAGGAGGATACCGGTTCTTGCTTAAAACAACTGCAGGGGTTGACACCCGACTCTTCCATGAATATCTGAATAAATGCTTTATTCGCGCCGGATTAATGGGCGCGCTGTAAATGCGCAACTTTTGGAGGAGTTTTGAATGAACTACCCCGTAATATCTAATCAAAACGATACGTTTCTTTCTCAGGTACGCAATATCAAACCTTTATCTCCTGAAAGAGAGTTTGAACTAGCCGTCGAATATAAGAATTCAGGATCTATGGAAGCGGCCCACGAGATGGTTATTTCGCATTTGCCGTTTGTGGTTAAGGTCGCTTTTCAATACCGTCATTATGCCATTCCGGTAAATGATCTAATCCAAGAAGGAACCATTGGATTAATGAGAGCGGTGAAGAGATTTGATCCTTATAAGGGTTATCGCTTAGTATCCTTTGCGGTCTGGTGGATAAAGGCATATATAAAGAATTTCATACTCAAGTCTTGGAGTTTGGTCAAATTAGGCACGACACAGGCGCAAAGAAAACTATTCTTTAGAATTGGGGATATAGGCGAGCATTTTGACGCTGAGTCGAAATCTGCTCGTGTTGATGATTTAGCCAAAGAATTGCATGTGAAATCAGATGAAGTGATCGAAGTAGAGGCCAGAATGAAGGCTCGCGAGTGGTCGCTTAATCAACCCATAAGTGAAGATCACGATATCACCGCAATGGATATGCTCGAAGACGCTTCTCCTAGCCAGGAGAAATTGATGATTGATATCGAGACCAACAACAAAATGTCCAAAGTGACCAAGAAAGCTCTCAAAAAGCTGGATCCAAGGGAACGTTTCATAGTCACCAAACGCCTCATGGACGATGCGCCCTGGACACTGCAAAGATTGGGAGAACATTTCGGCACCAGTCGGGAGCGAGTAAGACAATTGGAAAAGCGGGCTTTGACCAAGTTAAAGAATGAACTTGTTCCTGAGATTGGGCCGGATATTCTGCCTGCTTAGAAAAATAAAAAGCCGTCCTATACGGACGTCTTTTTACTTTGGTTTAACGATTGAAGGTAAACTTAAGCGAGCCGGTAAAAACGGACTTTCCAAATCTATTGTGGTTGAAGAAGGTTCTTCGGGAACTTAGTGGTCAATATTTGCAAATATTGGAAAAAGTGCGGTCAAAAATAAGCAGGGGCCCCCCGAAGGGAGCCACGCACCTCACCGTCGAAACGATGAGGGGGATTATCGAACTTTATCTAAGACGACTCATGTCATGTCAAGTTCCAAGTGGAATCGGTTCATAGGCCAAATATGACGGCGATTCCGAATGGAATGCGATTAGCTTAATATTCTTTCAATGAAATACCAGCAAGTACACCGACGAGATAATGAGACTGATTATCGTTATCGGCGCAGCCTCCTTAATGAACTGTCCGAATGTTATTTTATAGCCCGACTTTTCGGCTATTCCGGTTGTGACTACGTTGGCGGACGCCCCTATAATTGTTCCGTTGCCGCCGAAACAGGCGCCTAAAGCAAGCGCCCACCAAAGAACTCCCGTCTCGGCCCCCGGAATCGCTTTATTCAGGAAAGCAATTATTGGGAGCATCGTCGCCGTATAAGGGATATTATCAATAATGGCCGACGCGAACCCTGACACCCATAGGATGACGAGCACCGCCAACCACAGCTTGCCTTGGCAAATTTCCTTCATCCAATCCGCTATGACTTGGAGAATACCTGTCTGCTCCGCCGCGCCGACAACAATGAATAACATTACAAAAAAGACCAAGGACGGCCATTCAATCTCATGTTCAAGCATCTCTACAATATTGATCCTACACAGGAAAACTATCAAGGCGGCTCCAAAAAGCGCCGCAACGGACACTTCCATGTGGAACAAGCCGTGGAGAGCGAAAAGAGCTATGACACCTAAGAGCACCGAGCCCCCCAGGTAAAGTAGTTTGCTGTCCGTGATTTTGTACTTTTCTTTCAAGAAATCGATCATATTAGGCACATCTTCGACCTTCGCCCGGTGGTAATCGGCTCCATAAACTAACTTGTTATAGACAATTTGGATTATCAGGACCACGATCACCACGGGCGCAAGATTGATTACAAAATCATTGAATGTGATGCCGGCATAGGACCCGATCATTATATTCGGCGGATCGCCGATCAGTGTAGCAGTCCCTCCAAAATTCGAGGCCAGAATTTCCGGGAGCAGAAAAACGAATGGTGAGACCTTGAGCACAAGGGCAATTTCCATTGTCACCGGTGTAAGCAGTAACATGGTCGTCACATTGTCCAGGAAAGCGCTGCAAACAGCAGTCACTATGCAGAGCACTGAAGCTAAAAGGAATATCTGGCCTCTAGCTACCTGGAATGACTTGTAGGCCAACCACTGAAAAACCCCCGAACCTTTGAGCACTCCCACAATTATCATCATACCCATTAAGAGGAAGATTACATTCCAATCCACTGAATGTAGTGCCTGATCCCATGTTATGATGCTGTAAGCCTCATTAAAATGACCTAACGTGTGAGTAATCAAGAGGACAAGAGCAGCTCCTAGAAACGCCGCCAGTGTCCTGTGCACAATCTCAAAGGCAATAAACACATAAACACTCAGAAATACGATAAGAGCGATCCAGAAAGCCGCTCCCTGCATTCTTTTGAGCTGAACGGACGCATTAGCCGCCCACCTATGGACTCCCTCATCCGAAACTCCATTATCCAAAATATTTAAAGAGATGAGCTGAGATGGTTTGAAGCTTGGCCTGGTTGCCTTGATTGCCCATGTTCCTGAGGTGATCTTGTCTTCCGTGGTGGGAATTTCTATGCGGTACAAACCATTTTTCCCTGTTGAATATTCATTTTTTGCGTCAATCCCATGTCCTGCGGCAACAAATAGTTTGCCGTTGTGGTAAGGCTGGATACTTGCTTCACTAAGAGGGTTTCCGGCTGAATCAAGTATCTTACCCTGAATAACCAGCGCATCCTTAGGGGAGCTTGTCTTTTCAGCAGAAGATGTGCTCGCAATGAAGATGGCTGAGCACACTACCATAAGGCAAAGAGTTATCCGACGCCTCATTGTCACTTCCTCTCCTATAAGACCTTGAGAGCGCAAACATCCCTTATAATGATTTCAGCAAATCTTGCCGTGCCTATATTGTCCAGTCGCACGGAGTTAAGCGTGGACAGAACTCAGGTTTCCTACATTTGCATAATATTCATAAGGGTGTTCGTTTTTCGTGGTAGACACGAATCGTCAGCAGAGTAGAAGCAATGGTTATGCCAACCGCTCATTACTTGACAAAGCAAGAGGTTAGGTCAATTATTCAGCGGCTCAAGTCCGCAACGAAACATATTCGGCACAATATGACACAATTAGATATATTGTAGGACGATGTGAAGCAGATTACCAGGAATGCTAAGGATTGTCACTGGACTCGCGTCATTTTTGAAATGGTTTCGAAAACCTATAAACACCATTGAACCTATCGTTATTATAGTTTATGCGTTTACTAGCGCTGCTGCAGGTTTTAATCAGCTCTAATTGTATTCGCAGTTTTTCCGATTAAGGCATTGCAAATCGTCGGTCGGATTTAGTTTGCGTTACCTTTGAAGCGTTTTTGGTAAACCATCCTACCTTTTGCGTTTCACGGTTGTCGAAGTAGGGCACAAAAGGTTTAATATCAAGTAGAGGGGTTCCATCTATGATATCCACATCTTCGATGCTGAGAATGGTCCCTGAAACTCCGATTAACTTCACTATGGATATGCCGATAGAGTTCGGACGCGAAGGAACCCTGGTCGCAAAAACTCCTCGCTTTGTATCGTCCAAAAAAGGTGTTACTTCCAAAGAAGGCGGCTTGGAGAGATGAAAGTGATAAAGCAAAATTAAATGTGAAAAGCCTTCAATGTCTTTAAGGCCGGGGACAAGGTTCGGATTCAGTCGAACAGAACCTTTCACCCCGGCCGCGGCCCTGGATTGAATCGGCATTCCTTCAACTTTGGTGAACGGAGAATGAATCACTCCGATAGGACTATATACAACTTCAGTCATGAACTATTTTTCCGTCCTGAAACTCTTTTTCTCGATCCGTCATGCATCGACTAAGATTAAGATGATCCGCAGCAACTCCCCGGCACGCATCCCTGTGTAGAAGGACTTCCGCCACAGCAAGTGCCCATTTTGGGATAATCGGCAGATTGCTTCATCGGCGCCGAAGTGGACATTAGTTTTTCCAACTTGGAGCCGCCGCAGGAGCTACAGACTAAATCGTCGGAGTTTCTCCCGATCTGAACCAGCAGTTCACTCACTTGATTGCATTCAGTACATCTATACTCGTAAATAGGCATTGTTCTCTCTTTTGACCAGTTTGTGGCATTGGCTACAAATATTAAGAGCTACGACCGATCTCTGCGATGAATGAACACTTATTTCACACGCCCGCCGATGTTGATTCGCTTCGGTTATTTACAATCCGATTGACGGTTTCAGCCAATTTGCGGAATATTTCGGAAACATCCGAACCCTGATCCAAGTCGGAAACCGGAATTCCCGCGTCGCCGGCAAGCACTACATTCGGCTCCAAGGGTATGGCCCCCAAAAATGGAACCTTGAGCTCCTCCGCGGCTTTTTCCCCACCGCCGGTTTTGAATAAATCGATCCTTTGAGCGCAATGAGGGCATACTAGTCCGCTCATGTTCTCTATTATTCCCAGGAGATTCATATTCAGATTTTTCGCAAACATAACGGATTTTCTTGAATCCAAGAGCGCCACATCCTGCGGAGTGGTAACAATGACCGCCCACAAGGGCAATCCTACGATTTGCGCAATGCTCATTGGTTCATCACCGGTGCCGGGCGGCAAATCAACTATAAGGTAGTCAAGAGGGCCCCAATCGACGTCCGCTAAAAATTGTTGAAACAATGTATGCTTCATAGGTCCACGCCATGCCACGGGAGTATCCGGATCAGGGAGCAAAAAACCCATGGACATGACTTTAAGGTTGTTGGACGCTTCCAGAGGGACCAGTCCCATAGGTCCGGATTCAGGAGCGGCGCCCTGCAAACCCAGCATCTTCGGTATATTGGGGCCGTGAACGTCGCCGTCTAAAATACCCACCTTTAGGCCTTGAGCGGCAAGAGCCACCGCTAAATTCGCGGCAACGGTGGATTTCCCAACTCCGCCTTTACCGCTCATGACAACAAGGCGATGTTTGATGGAAGATAATTTACCGGCGAGACGCTCCTCCATGTGACGTTGTTGGGTTTGTGAGTCGCACGATTCAGCAGTTTCGCATGATCCGCAAGACGCTGTGGTTGAACATGATTTAGTCTCTGACATGTAAGGCGATATCCTTTTTCAAAAATAAAGTTACGGCTAAGGTAGGCTCCTTAACCTCTAATCATCGTGGTTTGGCATTTCGGACATTTTTGCTCAACACAAGGTGTGCCGGCCTGGTGAGGAGTTTTTTCTCCGCAACTTGGGCAGACGCATTCTCCACCTGGACCCCCTCCCCGTCCGCCGCCGCGCCCACGGCCCTGGCCCTTGCCGGCGCCTGATCCGGCCCCTTGACCGGAACCTTTAGGTTGATTTTGCCTGGGCATTTAGCAAATCCTTTCATATAGATGATTTATGTTTCGGTAACACATTCGTCTAATAAAGCATTTTCCATGCCAATGAATTAGAAACGGCTTTAGGAGTCAATTACATTTAGCGTGATTATGCATCAGGATTATAGTTGCGGTGATAACGGTGCAATATGCACCACCAGTCGTTCAGTATTATCGCAATATGCATTAGTGGTGTTGACGATAACAGAGATTGCCGAAAAACCATTATTTAGGATCGCTCTTCCCCAAGATAGCTAAGGCTAAAGGATCGTCTACATCCAACCTCTTCAATCTTTTCCAGAGCGCTTGCCTACTAATTCCCAGCAACTTTGCCGCACCGGATTTTTTACCTTTTGATTTTCTTAATGCATTCATAATCCCATTCAATTCTTCGGAATACAACTGTTCATGCGCCGGGGGCAATCCCCTTGTCCTATGTGTTATGGTCTCCGGAAGGTTCGCCGCTTCTATGCACCCCGTCCTGCAAACCACAAACGCATAGGCCAGCGCATTGATCAGTTCTCGTATATTTCCGGGCCAATGATACCGCATGAGCTTTTCCATAGCCTCTCGGCTCAAATCATGAATGGCCTTGCCGGTTTTTAATCTATTTTCTTCGAGAAATTTCTCGATCAATAGAGGTAGATCGTCCATCCGTTCCCGCAGCGGAGGCAACATGATGGGTATCACATTGAGTCTGTAGTACAAATCTTCTCTGAAAAGATTGTTCCCGATCATCCCTTGAAGGTCCCGATGCGTAGCTGAAATAATTCTTGCGTCTACTTTGATAGGGTCACTGTCCCCCACCCTTTCGAATTCTTTTTCCTGTAAAACTCTAAGTATTTTAACCTGCATGGAAATTGGTATATCGCCTATCTCGTCGAGAAAGATATCCCCCCGATGAGCAAGTTCAAATCTCCCTTTCCGCGTCCGATCAGCGCCGGTGTACGCCCCTTTCACATGACCGAACAATTCGCTTTCCAAAAGCGATTCACTCAACGCGGCGCAGTTAATTTTGACAAATGGTCCTTGTTTACGTCTCCCCAGATTGTGGATAGCCGCGGCAACGAGTTCTTTACCTGTGCCGCTTTCTCCATAAATTACAATCGGAGCGTCCGATTGCGCCGCGTCCGTTATCAAATCAAAGACGCTTTGCATTGCTCGGCACTTCCCAATAATGCCTTGAAACCTATCCTTGCCCTTCAGTATCGAAGAGAGACGCGCTATACGCAGATCTCTCTCTACGATTTCGCTCATATCCATGAGCGTTTCCACCGCTCCGGTCACTCTACCGTCGTTTGCAATTAGAGCTGACGCGTTTTTCATGATCGGCGCTATGGTTCCGTCTTTCTTTCTCATGTTACATCTGCGCCGTTCCACCAGCTTTGTATTGAATAGATCACAGGTAAATCCCGAATCAGGTTTGCACTGGGCCGAGCAATTATCACAATTGAGAATCGTGCAAGGGCTTCCAATAAGTTCCGAACGCGTATAGCCGGTCATTGCTTCCGTAGCTCGGTTGACGAAAACTATCATTCCGTCCGCGTCGACCACCATGAGCCCATCCATCATGGTTTCGACGATTGTCTTCCAGAAATTCACCATTTCTTCGGGGTTCATGAATTCATCCTAGGTGGAATCCAAAACGTAAACCATACGTTAAACTTTCGGTTTACATATGTCAACTAATAAAGGCGGTAAGTTGACGTTTTACGCGGCAACATCACAAACATTGGATTTACGCTCCACGCGAAAAACCTTTCTGGCACTGGTGAACATGGCGAAAAGCGCGGACTCGCCAAAATTATACAGCCTTGGGCACGCCTTTTGCTTATACGTATGATTTAGAATACAGGAGACTCCCCATGCCCAGTCAAGATCTGGAAAAATTAACGCCGGCAAAAGTAATTGACTCACATTGGGCGCCCTGCCCAGGACCATTATTGGAGGCCAAGGCGGGCATTTGTCACTTAAATGTCGGCGAAGTAATAGAGATCCAGACCATTGATCCCAGAGCTCGCGATGATATTTCAGCCTGGGCCGAAAAAGTTGGACATGAATTCCTCGGGTTTGTCCAATCCGGGAGATATGACCGTATATTTGTGAAGAAAAGAACACCTTAAACAAAGGTTCAATCTTAAAACCCACAGCAGTGGGCTCAATAACAGGAGGATTTGATGATCGGCACTGCCAGGAAATCTGACGCAGATATTCTCGATGCTTTAGGCAAATACCATAAAATCACCATTGCCGGCTGTAACGGTTGCGCAAAGGCATGCAAGACCGGCGGGGACGCCCAGGTTGCGGCAATGGCCGACCAACTCCGCAATAACGGCAAAGATGTGGTCTTGGAGGTTACTCCTGAGCGCACATGTTACATAAACCACACAATGACGGCATTTGAAGGCAAAGACCAGCAGCTAAAAGACAGCGAGGCAATTCTCGTCCTCGGCTGTGGAGGCGCCGTGCAGGTAGTCCGGCAAGCAACCGAGCAAATGGGACTCACAATACCCGTAAAGATTGCTCTGGATTCCGTCGGGCATATGGACACGATTGTTGCCGGCGCTTACGCCCTTGAACAGTGCCAGGAATGCGGGGATTGTGTGTTAAATGAGACAGGCGGGATTTGCCCTTTTACCAAATGCGCAAAAAGCCTCCTGAACGGCCCTTGCGGCGGCGCTGAGAATGGAAAATGTGAAGTGGACCGAGATCGTGACTGCGCATGGGTCCTGATCTATGAACGCCTGAAAGCTCTGGGTGAGCTGGATTCTTTATCCGAGTACAAGGAGCCTAAGAATTTTGCCAGGGCGAATAAACCGCGCTCACTGAGCCTTACGTGATAGGGGAATGCAATGAAGATAACTGATTTATTTAATGAAGGAAAGTACGTGCTCACCAGTGAGGTCGGTCCAGCCAAAGGATGTGTTCGCGATCTCGGAGACGGCAAAATTCCGGATTGTTGTATAGAAGCCGATCAAGTCAGAGATCACGTTGACGCCGTAAACGTAACCGACAACCAAAGCGCCGTCATGCGCCTTGGATCTCTGGCCGCATCCATCAAGCTAAAAGAGCGAGGCATCGAACCCATTTACCAGATCACTTGCCGTGATCGTAATCGCATTGCGCTGCAATCGGAACTCCTCAACGCCTGTTCTCTGGGGATCGACAATGTCTTGGTATTAACCGGCGATCATACCGTCTTAGGTGATCATGCTGCAGCGAAACCGGTATTTGATATGGATTCCGTACAACTTCTCAAAGTCGGCACACAGATGAAAAACGGATTTGACATGATGGGTCACGAGCTGACGCAATTCCCTAAATTTGATTTAGGCGCCGTTGTGAATCCAAACT
Source organism: Desulfomonilales bacterium (assembly GCA_038250835.1). Taxonomy (GTDB): domain Bacteria; phylum Desulfobacterota; class Desulfomonilia; order Desulfomonilales; family Desulfomonilaceae; genus JBBSBY01. The sequence continues at coordinate 28,180 of JBBSBY010000017.1, forward strand.
TTGAGCCCCTTGATCTTCAGATGATCAAAATGGAAAAGAAGATAAAGGCCGGAGCACAATTTTTTCAGACGCAAACCGTCTACGACGCAGGCCTTTTTGAAAAATTTATCCGCAAAGCGGAAGGGTGGGGAGTCCCTATTCAATTTGGTATTGTGCTGATTAAATCCGCGAAGATGGCGGACTTCATGAACAAAAACATTGCGGGCATTACGGTTCCAGACAGTTGGGTGGAAAAGCTCCGGAATGTTCCACAAAGCGCCGCAAAAGAGAAGTGCGTTGACATGATTTCGGAATTGCTTCGCGAGATCGCTCCCATGTGCCAGGGCGTCCACTTCATGCCTCTAGGATGGTCGGACGTGGTCCCAAAGATTATTGACAAAAGTTTAAGCAATCTCCGTAACAGCGCTTAACAAAACTTCGCTCATGAGCTGATTTGGACAAAAAGGTCAATTTTTTGATTGACGCTCTTATCCGGATTTTGCAATGATCCGGATCATGCTCATGAGCAGAGCCTACTATTTAGTCCTTCAACATTGCCCCTGAACATCCAGACTGCGAAATGCAATATATGGCACGGACAATAGCTGCATTTCGCAACCCTGCTGTCTTTAATGGAGTGAAGAGCTTTTCTTGCTCGTACAGATGTATTGATGTAAACATCCGAGCTTCTTGGCATAAAAATATAATAATGCCTCACCTATATAGTTTGGTATGACTATTGCTATTTAGTTATATCCCCGAGTAACACTATCTATATAACTACCACTAACTCCGCAATTGGTCTCCAGAAACTGGAGAATAGTCGAGGACTCGATTGTGACAATCTCTACTTCAGCCCGCCTGCCGGTTTATTTCGAGCGCAAACTAAGGTTTTATCTTCCCTGTTTGGGGATGAAATACCGCCTGTGAGGAGGTGTTCATGTTTCTCGATCGGTTCAAAAAACGTGCTTTTCTGTTACTCTTCTGCATTGTCTTTCTTTTTGCCGGAATCATTCCTGCTTTAGCCGCCGACAAAACCGTCCCTTCCCACTCAAAGAAAAAAACGGATCATAAACTGGCATTTGCCGTGTACAAACAAAAATGCCTTATGTGTCACGATTCCGTGGCGGACCCTGAGAGACCCGGCCGAACAAAAGATGAATGGCTGCTGGTGCTGAAGACAATGCATGGATATGGCCTGGATCTGACTCCAGAACAAACTGAGCAGATCGGGGGGCTTCTCTATGATCTTCGTAAGGGCATGGAGAAACAACCTGGTTGATCGTGACCTACTACTGAAGGGCCGGCGTGCGCACAGGCGCCTCAATTCCAATTATCCCATAAACACTGCGGGGCTTGCGTGTCGCAGATCAACAACAGGAGAGGTCGAATGGATCGAAGAGATTTTTTAAAATCAGTCGCAGCCGGCGGAGTAGCCGCCTCAATGTCGGGAGCCGTGGGACCATTAACGGGGTCGGCGCGTGCAGCCGCCAAGGCGGATATCGGACAAGTCAAAGATGTCAAGATCGATGTGCTCACTGAAACTAGCTGGTTCGATAATGACATATTCAAAAAAAATCTCATGGATTACGGCGGCGCCATGACCAACCAGTACACAATTCCATGGGACTGGAATAACGCCGGAGGATATGCGGCCTTGATCACGGTGACGGACCTTGACGGCAAGAAGCGCAAGTTCCTCATGGATACGGGCTGGAACACGGAGTGGATGGATTACATTTTCAACGAGAAAAGCAATGTCGCTTCAATGCTCAAAAGTGGCGAAATCGAATTTATGCTGCTGTCCCATTGGCATCTCGATCATTTTTGGGGGATTGAATCAACACTCAAAAATAAGCCGGACATTACAATTTACGCGCCTAAAACTCACTATCCCGAGGATATCGCGCTATTAAGAGAAAAGGCCATTCACAAAGCCTCCACAAAAGACGGCAAAGAAGTGATCGTATGCAAGAATGACACTCCTCATACAGGGAAATTGGTGGAGTGTTCTCCTGAAGGCGAAAAGGGTGACGGACTATATCGTCTTATGCCCGGCGTTGCCGCAAGGATGTTTGATGTTCCCATTCTGCTGCGAGTGCGCGGGGAAAATGTCCTTTACTTCAATGTTAAAGATAAAGGCATCGTGACGGTAACCGGCTGCTGCCATCCCGGCATTCTGTCCCTTTTTTCCTGGGCTCGAACCAATCTCGACGGCTACAAACCCTACGGCTGCTACGGAGGTCTTCACATAACTCTGTTTGAAAATTGGGAACCCAAATTCGACGACATCATAAAGGGAGTGAAATCTTTCAAGATCCAGAAGGTCGGCTGCAATCATTGCACCGGCTGGGTGTGGGCCGAGAAAGCGAGAGACGCCGGCATTCCCGTGGTCAAAGGCACCAACAAATACAAAGAATACAAGAAATATTCTAGTGTGGCGAAGGACAGCAATGTCTTTTTAACCAACGGCGATTCCATAACTTTTTAGATCGATGCGCCCGTCCGGTATGTGGGGCATTCGTGGAACGTGTTGGGGCGCTCTACCTGGCCTGATTTGCTGAGTTGAAGCGCCCATTCAAACCTGGGGTGATTCTCGAAGGTAATCACGGATAAATGATATCCTCGATTGGGTCTACCATCCGAGGCGGCCAAAAAGCTATGAAGCTTTCTCATGTATTCCGGGTTTATCAGCGTCATACCAGCGTAGGCTGAAATCCAGGAAGATCTGGGTCCCAGCTTTCGCTGGGACGACGTTAAAGGACTCTATTCCGCAGAACCTTCGAAAACCCCATTAGGTAATGGAGGAATTTCGGTATGGAAGAAGCGTCCGTCCGTCAAAAAAGCTTTAGTTATCCGGCCGGCTTGATCAGCTTTGCCGTCATATGCGCCATAGCAATAGCTCTGTGGTATATTCTGATGCATCCCCAGGGCACTTTGCGGCTATATACGCCCATGTATGGTTTTTCGCTCGTGGCCGTATTCTTAACATGCGTTGTGCTTGTGACCAGAGTCATGGGATATTACCCTCTGAACGAAACGGCCGCCCCTGACGGGTCTCCATGGCTGAGGGGTATCGGCCTGACCCTTTTCACTTTTGTGTTGACGCTTTTCGTGTTCTACATCGTTTTTCGCGTGTTTATAGGTCAACTTGGGGTCGCCTACTTCAGTCCCACTTCAATCGTCGCTTCCGGCGGCACGGGGGCTGAGCCTTTCAACGCCAGGGAAATTTCTTCCACTGCCATAATTTATTTTGCCACTGCGTTCCTTTGGTGGGCGCTGGCCTGGCAAATTGGGTTTGGTCGTTGGCCCTGGTCGAGTTCAACTCCGGGAGTGATCGCCTGGTCACGGCTGATGACCGTCTTGATGCTGAGCACAGTAACCTTTGCGATTCTATACCATCCACACGTGTGCTACTTGTTTTATCCACCTCAAGACAAGGCCGGAGTAGCGGCCTGGTGGTCCGAATTTGCAGGAACAGGCAGCGCATATTTCAGTCTCGGCCTTATGCTCTCGGCTACGGCTTGGTTGGTAATTTCAGACCTGCTATGGGAAGGTCGCCCCTGGCGCAGTTTTGCTCAAATCGGTAAAGACGGTTTTTGGTCGGGAATAGCGGCTATATTAGGATCAATAATTCTGGGCCTGGTATCAGCCGCGATCCTGCTAAAAATTATGACCTTTTTTTGGATGGAGCCTTTTGAAGGCGGGCAATACCTTGATGCTCCTTATTTCCGTTATCTCCACGTGGGCGAGATAAGTGGCTTTGTGATTCTCGGCGCATTTATTTTATCGGTTTACTTCAATAATTTCCCCGACTTCAATAGCCTTCCTTTGAGAGCCTTAGTTCGGACCCTCATTGCGTTTGCGATCGGTGGTCTTCTCTATTGGTTGTATTACTCGCCTGTATCCACGTACCTTCTGGGTAAAGTCCCCGGCATAGCTCAACCGGATGATACGCCTCTCGTTTGGACGCTACTCTTTCTGAGCGTGATCATGGTTCATGCGGACTTCTTTGAAAGGTGGCCTCTTAACCACAAAGTACCGGAGTAAACCTATGGTTGACAAGGATAGAAGGTCATTCTTCAAAAACTTACTTAAACACGCGGCCGGGCAGGTATCCATCATTTTAAAAGAAGATGATTGCAAAAATGATGAACAACGAGATTTCGACCAATTTTTTGAATCATATGAATCGAGCTACGCTTTGACACTCGGCTATCCTGACGACATCCTGATGGAGACGGCTCGGCTTGAAGGCATAGACTGCGAGAACAAAGATAAAATAGATATTGTTAAGGAACTGTTCATCAAGAAAGGGTGGTCTTAAAATCGATTTAGCGTCATTTTTTCGAAATAAGGTAAACAATGTTCTCACCGCGGCATCGTGGACAAATGCAGTGCGTGAGCAGGCCGGCGTAACCGGCGTAAGCCCCATCTGGGACGATGTTCCGGCATGGTATTTTTGGCTTTCGCATGCTCCGGGGGCTTATCAGCTACAATTGGAACGGGCCCGGATTGAAGACCACAACGGAGCGGCTAATTATCACGGGCTATTTTCCATTAAGGTATTTCCATTTTGTACTGATCCTGTTTTTTCAACTTTTTCCTTTCTTGAACGCTCTCTGGTCGAAAGCTATCATCTTGACGAGAGCAACACTCCGCGATTCGAGTCCAGGCTGCTGATTCCGGCGGCCTTGTTCGTCGTAGGAACTCTGGAGGTTATCTGTAATCCGGAGGACCAATGGACTCTCTTGACGGTAGAGGCGCTGGAAACCGACCTTGCCGTGTATAAAGATCAAATACTTGAGAGATATGATTTAATCAGTTCCGAATACGCTTACTCTGCCGGCGATGTCGCTCGACAAGTTCCTGCGTGGAAAATCAGTCACCGATTGTTCGATAGTATGGTGAGTCTGTTTTCTTTCGCAGCAAAACATGGACCAAAACGTGTTATTTTGTCTCAATCGCCTGGTTTTGAGCGTGTTTTTACAGGCAGGGAAGGATGGAAATGCGCTCAAACCTCTGATATTAGATTGATGTGCATGAAAGTTCTTTTGGCGAGTGACGCGTCTTTGACCAACTTCTCTGAGAAACTGATTGTCAACGGGAGTGACAAAAAAGAAAAAGTTCTTTACGATAATTCACCGGAGATCAGACATGCCAAAAGCATGTCATTTAATGCTTCCACTGCGGGGTACGTGAACCCGAATTGGTGGAGCATCGCCAGGGAAGATTGCAAATCACATTTAAGTTCTCTTTGCGGGTGCCATTAAATGTGCCAAAAAAATACGCAACTGGGCGATGCCGGTAGCCGGCTAAACAGCGCATTCCCATGGTTCTGGAGACTTCTACTCCAAAATTGGAGAGGCTTAGGACACGATCTTCAACAAAACTTACTGGGTTATTAGCTAAGCGAAAGAGAACGTTGCCGAATCTGAATACTTGTATGAAGTCGAATATCAATTTCTTGTTTCACGTTGCCTCAATTCCATCCGGGCTAAGAATCAAATTTTCACAATTTTTGATGACAGCTTTATGTACGATATAGGCTTTGAAGAGGCGCTGGTTTTAGCGCGGAAGAATATATCGCCTCTCGGCCTGGAGAATGTAGCCGTCTCGGAACTCGTGGGTCGCGTCTGCGCAGGGGACGTGGGCGCCTTGATAGATTACCCTACAATGGATGCGTCTCTTAAAGATGGGTATGCGGTTATTTCGGGTGATGTGGCATTTGCGGACGAAACAAATCCGGTGACTCTGGAGCTTCTAGGCATTGTGAACGCAGGAGGCGCAGCGGGCAACTTATCGGTGCAACCGGGAACAACTATTAAAGTCCATAGCGGCGCTCCTATTCCCGAAGGCGCCGAGGCGGTGCTTCCGGAGGAATTCGTCAAAAAGGACGGGAGCCAAATACGGGCGTTCGCCGCCTCGGAACCCGGGCGAAACATTCTGCGGAAAGCTTCGGAAATACGCTCGGGGCAAATTTTGGCCGAATCAGGAGCTTTGTTTACTCCTTCCAAGATTAGTCTCGCCGTCGCCGGCGGCGTTACCGCGGCGTGGGTTTTTCGTCGTCCGATTGTGGGACTATTGGCTACCGGAGACGAAGTGCTACTGCCGGGCGCCCCTCCCAAGATCGGTAAGCTTTTCGCAAGCAATCTCGCTCTTCAAAACGCATGGTTGCGGTCCTGGTCTTTAAAAACCATTTTTCGTCAAGCCAATGATTCCCGCAATGGCCTTATGTCGGCAGTCGAATCCATCCTGCCTGAATGCGATGTTCTTATTACTTCCGGAGGGGCATGGAAAGGAGACCGAGACCTGATCGTAAAAGTTCTAAGCGATTTGGGTTGCAAGCTCATTTTCCACAGGGTGAGGCTCGGACCCGGAAAAGCTATCGCCATGGGATTATTAAAAAGTAAACCGGTGTTCTGCTTGCCCGGCGGACCGCCCTCTAATGAGACGGCGTTTTTATTAATCGCCTTTCCGTCGGTTCTCCGATTGATGGGATACCGGCGCTCTCCATTCGTGCATAGTGTGGGAATTCTGGATCAGGAAATAGGCGGGCAGTCGGATTGGACGCAGGCGGTCCATTGCAAGGCTGAAAGGCGTGGTTTGGAAACTTACCTTGCGCCGCTCAGCATAAAACAACGCCTCGCTTCCATAGCGGCAGCGGACGCTATGGTTTTGGTTCCCGAAGGCATTGAAAGAATACCCAAAGGAATTCGGGTTGAATTCATACGTCTTGCGTCCGCGCATTGAATTCATGATCAGCATGGAGTTTCAAATCCCGCACATCTCCAGTAAACTCGATGATGTTGGCTCCGGAATAAAAACACAGATGGTTATTGTCCGCAGTTTGGGAGCAGTCAAGCAGCGGCCTTATCTCCGACGCATGTGGAGGCTCGTCTTTTACTCATCACGTTAGAATAAATGGTCGTAAATACTACGCCTGAAACAAGGATGGCGAGTTCAATCGCGCGGAAAAACCATTCATCCATTTCGGCGTGATAGAGTTTGATGACATTCACCATTGTGTTTGCCAAGAAAATCATCGCCCAGAATCCCGTGACGGTATAAGAGCTACGAATGAAGCCGGCGGAATCCCAAAGTTCCCGTGGCGTGTGCTCTTGAGCGTAGCTCTCGGTGAATGGGCGCCCTACGATTATAGATATCATGGTGGCCGTAAACAAAGTTCCGCTCGCAAGAATTCCCAAATGATGAATCACCCATGGATTCTTGAGCCAAACTACAGCGACCAGCGCAAAGGCAAAGAACACGACTCCCGCCCACAATATGAGCCCGCGATGAAGTTTCGTGATCCCCATGATGACAACCATAAGCGCCGCCACAACAATCCCAACCTGGAGTCGCTCCATTGAGTGGCCGCCTGCTATAATCCAAAATGCGATCCACGGTGAAAAAGCAAACAGCAGTCTAATAGCCTGCATTTAGTCTCCTAATAAAACTAGCGTCGGCCGGTCCATGCGCATAAGTTCGTCCAGATGGGATACCGCGGCCCGTGCAAACTCCTCCGAAATGATATGAGCATCGACTTCAATAATCGGAATCTGAGCATCCAGCAAATTGCGCAGAGTGGATGTAAAGATTCGATTCGTCTCAGGATCAAATAGCGGCCCGTGCTCGGAATCGGCTTCCGACCAACCCCGAGTTGGGATTAGAAAACGTGCCGGACCGGTCGAACGATTGAGTTTTTCAGCTATGATGCCGGCCAGACGGATCACATCCTCTTTGGAGGTTCGGACGCCCGAACGAAAATCATACCAAAACACGCTTCTGCCTTTCACATTCTCAGGCATTGTTTCCAATGAATCAAACTCTAAGACAATGCAGTCGAGTCCCCCTGGGACAACCACCTGGGGAATGCCCATTCTAGCCGCTGATTCTAGCCGCCCAGGTCCTATGCCGCCGCAATAACCGTCGTAAAGAGCGTCCGCAAATTCATGCAGAGCAAAATCCAGCACCCCGGATATCAGACCTTGATCAATTAAGTCTTCCATGGCCATGCCGCCGGTCCCATTGGCGTGAAACGGAGCGACCTCATATCCCGCTGATTCCAGTAGGCCCTTGACCCTCATAGCGCCTTGCGTAATGAAGCCGAAGGAAGTCAATCCGATGATCGGCTTATCGGAATGGATCGGCTTGTAGGCTCGGGCCATCCCTGCGATGGCCGCGGCGGCGTTATCCAAAATACGTTTGCTGATTGGGTTAAGACCTAAAATATCGATTACCGAATGCATTAACGTGATATCTTTGGTCCCAATCAGATTGCTCATATCCCTCGATGCGACGGTAGACACCATGAGCTTGGGAACACCCAGCGGTAGAGCGCGCATCGCCCCCATGCCGATATGAGTCCCGGTGCCTCCCCCGATTGATAATACCGCAGAAATTTTATCCGAATCATATAGTCCGCGCACCACTGCGGCAGCGCCTTCGAGAGCGGCCTCAATGGAGGCTCGCCGGTCATCGTGATTTTTAAGAATGTTTGAATCCCGTCCCGATGATTCCATAACCAGTTCGCGTGAAATATCGGGCGCAATTGTGGGCGGGTCTAAGGTTCCAACGTCTATGACTATAGCGCCACATCCGTATTCCCCAATTCTTTCTTTTAGATAACCTACCTCGGCGCCTTTCGTGTCGAGAGTTGCCACTATCGCGACGATTGGGTTCATGGGGCCTCCATTCGAGCGGAAGTTGTCCTGATGCTCTCTCACAACGGGGCGCTGGAATCAAGCATAATCGAACCAAGGAGTTTGATCTGTATGGGCGCAAGGCGCCGGAAGGAATCGAGCCACGGCCATATGTCTCGGACAACTTAATCCGTGATTACAGCTATTTCTCCATGTTTTTCGATTTATGGTTGACATCTAAACAGAAAGCGCAATACTTGAAATTAAGGGATAAAGAATGATTCCACTTCTCAAACACCTTCCAAGTTGCGCAAAACACAAGGCAACGTGAATTATTAAATCTATTGGTTGTATTTTTTCGGATCGCTGCCGACCGTGGGCTGATTAATGTAAGGTTTTTGGAATTTGCGAGCCAATTTAATAAAGTATCTGACCGGCAGGGACAATGACTCTCCGCGCAACGTGACGAGATCGGCCTGAAAAGTAATGTTTCCCTCCGTGAGATGGATTTGCTTTAAAACGCCTTCGGATATTTCCCTGCGAACTTCCTGCGCCAGAATGAATGACACGGCTGTTCTGCGTTCTATATAAGCAAGGATGAAGCTGAGACTTTCGGATTCGGCCACCACCGAAGGGTCCACGCCGCATTGCTTTAGCTTCTTGAGCACCACGTCACGTGATCCCGAACCCTGTTCCCGGATTATCAGCGCTTCACCGGTCAAATCTTTAAGAGATATTTTATCTAATCGGGCAAGCGGATGGTCCGGTTTGGCGACCAATATGAACTCCGCCCGAGCAAACGGAATTGCCCGCATGCAGGAGTCATAAGCGCTGCTCGCGACAATAACCAGGTCTTCTTTGCGCCTGCGCAGACGCTCCAAAAGCTCAGCAGAATTGCCTTCACTCAAACGCACTTGAATCCTGGGAAATTTGCTTTGGAATTCAGCGGAGAGATCAGGCATAACGGTGCGCGCATAAGCTTTCGTGCTGCCGATTCTCAAGTAATCCGCTCGTCCCCGCCGTGCTTCTTCCACGAGGGCGCTGATTTGATCAACTCGGCAGAAAATCCGTTTTGTGAGCAGGAAGATCGCTTCTCCGGTCTCGGTAAGTCTATGCAATCCGCTGTCACGGTAAAAGAGCTTAACTCCGCACTCCTCTTCAAGCAGGTGTATTTGCTGTGAAACCGCCGGTTGGGAGATCTGCATCTCCGCAGCAGTGCGTGACATGCTTCCAACTCGACAAAAATGATGGAAGACTTCGAGGCGCCTAAGATTCATTATCCTGCTCTATTTTAATGTTGGTATTTTTATTATACTATAAGCACAGCTTATAGAAGTATAATTTTTTTGCACTTGAACTTGTGAACGGACATTGTCAATATAACATCATGGATGCACTGAGACGCGTCCGAATGTTGCTACCTCGATTCTTCTCAAACCTGTCATGGGCGCTCAACAATGAATAGAGCGATTTCATATCAATGAATACTTTGCGTTGAAGACGATCACCTTCCGGATTTAATAAACACTCAAACCAACAGATGCGGCGGCGCAAGCCTGACCGGCATCCAAAAGCATTTTTAGGATCTATAGACTAGGATATTGACTCTGCCCCGGCAGCTCCGGTGAATGGGCAGGCCCGTGGTTTCGGGACCAACCCCAATCCTGCGTAGCCGTCAGCCGGCGGTATCGCGCATTGACGAAAGGAACTTGTGAAACGCGTCATAGTCGGCATCAGCGGAGCCAGCGGCGCCATATACGGTATCAGGTTGCTTGAAGTTCTCAAGGCCACTTCGGGAATTGAAACGCACCTTATACTATCGCGTGGGGCGCGTGTGGCCATGCGACACGAAACCAGCTTTACCCCGGAAACGGTCGAGGGTTTAGCTGATACGGTTCACGCCCCGGAAAATCTGGCCGCTTCGGTGTCAAGCGGCTCTTTTCCATCGGAAGGCATGATAGTGGCGCCGTGTTCCATGAAGAGTCTTTCTATGATTGCAAACTCTATCAATGATAACCTGCTGATTCGAGCCGCGGACGTAATGCTTAAGGAAAGGCGCAAACTGGTGCTTATCCCGCGCGAGACTCCGTTGCATTTAGGGCACTTGCGGCACATGACCGCGGTCACGGAAATGGGAGGCGTGATTCTACCGCCCGTCCCATCCTTTTACCACAATCCTAAAACAATAGAGGACATTATTGATCAAACCGTCGGCAAAGCCCTGGACCAATTGGGCATAGAACACCAATTGTTTGAAAGATGGGCCGGAAAATGACGTCACAGAATCTACAACGCGTCATAACGGAATTCTTGGACGGTTACACGACAATGACCCTGGCTTGTTGCCGTTCAGGGGTCCCCTGGGCGGCGGCTGTGTATTACGCTCGACGCGGCTTCGATCTCGTTTTCTTCTCATCTCGGTCATCACGGCACTCCACGGCATTTGCCGAAAACGAAGCGGCTGCCGCGGAGGTTCACGGAATTTACGATAATTGGAAAGATATTAGAGGGCTGCAAATGGAAGGAGTGGTCCTTGCCATGACATCTCCGTTTGCGGCGGCAATGGCCCTGGCGACTTATCTAAATCGCTACCCGTTTGTGCGTGAATTTCTGGAGAGTCCGCGACTTATTTCAAAAGCTGTAGCCAATAAAACGGCGTCGATTACTCTGTATGTATTCCGTCCTTCTTTGATCAAGTATGTCGATAATCAGGAAGGATTCGGTTCCAAATGGACATTGAAACTTGAAGCAGGGAGACCAATTCACGATGTAACCTCAGCCTGAAGTTCAGTAGTGGAAAGGGCAGGCTGATTTCACGTATTCAACAATTCTTTTTGCAAAAGGAGGAAACGTTTAGCCCAGAACCGGAGTGAGAAGATTCAAGAGTAATCACGTCTATTGGCGCCCATGTATGCAGCTTTTAATAGACACAGCCGACCAGGAGAGGAGAACAGATGGCGGACCTTAATTTCCCGAGCCCACACGATGCGGAACTAATTCCCGGTACAGAAGGATGGGAGCGAATGTATCCCTACCATTATCAATACAGTACCGAAGATCCCGATCGAAAGAAGTATGAAGAGGGCATGTTCTGGTTCTATGACGGATTGCACTATCCGGAACCTATGTATCCTTTCGATATTATTTGGGATGAAGCCTGGTTTTTAGGGCTATCTCAGTTCAACACAAAATTCTTTATCGTACCTCCCGCTATGGGAGTAGATCACCGCATTCACAACGGGTACATCTATATTACTCCGCTGCCCGTAAAAAACCCCGATGACATTCCCAAGCGTGTTGAACTGTTCATGAAGCGAGCGGGATATTATTACGAAAACTGGGACAAACTCCATGACAACTGGGAACAAAAGATGCGCAGTGTCATTAAACAGCTTGCGGATCTTAAAATTCCCCCGCTCCCGGAAATAGAAGAGGAGTCCGTAGTCACGGAGGGGCTTGGAGTATCCAGCGGTTATAGGCTGCTTAAAGCGTATGATGAACTGATTGATCTCGGAATCCTCACCTGGCAATATCACTTCGAATTTCTCAATCTTGGGTACGCCGCTTACGTGGTGTTTGTGGATTTCTGTCAAAAAGCCTTCCCCGATATTCCTTTGCAAAAAATTACCCAGATGGTCGGTGGTATAGACGTCATCATTTACCAACCCGACGAGGAACTGAAAAAACTCGCGAGGCTATCTCTGGAGTTGGGAGTTGACGAAATTGTAATGTCCGGTAACGGAGCGGCGCCGATACTTGAAAAAATGACCGCCTCCGATAACGGCAAGAAATGGTTGGAAGCGTTTGAAGCTGCCAGGGAGCCCTGGTTCCATGTATCCACGGGAACCGGCTGGTATCATCATGACTCCTCCTGGAATGACGACCTGGATATCCCCATGGCCGCCATGCGCATTTACATTGAAAAGTTGCGTAAGGGAGAAGGAATTCAACGGCCAACAGCGGAAGTCCGCAAAGAACGCGACAAGATTGTGACTGAATATCGAGCTTTATTAAAGACGGATGAAGATCGTCAGACGTATGATCAACTCCTAGGCACCGCGAAGACAGTTTTTCCTTACGTGGAAAATCACCTCTTCTATGTGGAACACTGGTTCCACAGCCTATTCTGGAACAAGATGCGTGAAGTCTCCCGTATCCTCCTGGAATACAAGTTTTTCGATGATGTGGAAGATATTTGGTACATGAAGCGTTCGGAAATAAAAGACGCCCTTTGGGATGTCGTAACGGCATGGGCGACAGGCAGCGAACCAAGAGGCCCTCTAGTATGGCCTAAGGAAATCGCCTGGCGTAAGGAAGTAATGGAAAAATTCCGCAAATGGTCCCCACCTGATGGAATGGGCACAATGCCGGAAAGCATCAACGAGCCTTTCACTATCGTGCTTTGGGGTGTCACCACGGAATCCATGTCCAACTGGGCAAAACTCAAGACAATGGAAGCCGGCGACATAGACAAGATTATTGGCTTTCCCGGATCACCGGGAATCGTTGAAGGAAAAGTTAGAGTATGCCGCACAGTTAAGCAAATCGGTGAACTGCAGGAGGGTGAGGTGCTGGTCGCTCCCACTACATCCCCAAGCTGGGCGCCGGCTTTTCAAAAAATCAAAGCAGCCATTACCGACGTTGGCGGCGTCATGTGTCACGCGGCTATCGTCTGCCGCGAGTATGGGTTGCCTGCCGTAGTTGGAACCGGCTCTGCCACCTCCATCCTTAAAACCGGACAAAGAGTCCGGGTCGATGGGGCGACAGGGGAAATTAACCTTATTTCGTGACGAGCGGCCAGGAGAATCTCTAATGGATATGTCCGATTGTGTGATCCCATTTGAGAAATGCGATATCACTATGGTGTCCCGGGTGGGTGGAAAGTGCGCTAGTCTCGGCGAACTCATGAAGGCGAGAATTCCTGTGCCTCCCGGGTACGCTCTCACCACTATGGCGTATGAACGCTTTTTGGAAGACAACGGTATTCGACATTCGGTAATCGACCGTCTCAATGGACTGGACTACAATGACATGGATGCCATAGAGGCGGCTTCCGCCGAAATTCGTGGTTGGATTGAGGAAGGAATTATCCACGAAGACCTGGAAGACATGATCGCTGAAAATTACAGACTACTCTCGCGCCGGACCGGAACACCGGCTTGTCCTGTAGCCGTAAGATCCTCGGCCACAGCCGAAGACCTGCCCGACGCAAGCTTTGCGGGTCAACAGGATACGTATCTCTGGGTTCGAGGGGTCGATGACGTACTCGAGAAAATTCGGAGATGTTGGAGCAGTTTGTTTACGTCTCGCGCTATCGCGTACCGCATGAAAATGGGATTTGATCATTCTCAAGTTTTGATCAGTGTCGCGATCCAGAAGATGGTGCGATCTTTCACTGCGGGTGTAATGTTCACCTTAAATCCTTCCTCCGGGGACCCCGCGACCGTCGTGATTGACTCTAATTGGGGTTACGGAGAAAGCGTCGTTTCGGGTGAAGTGACCCCAGATCAATTTCAAGTAAATAAGATCACTATGGATATCGTAAAGAGAACCATATCCAAAAAGGCGATTTACTACACCACCGATCCACAAACAGACGAAGTTATCAAACTCGATGTAGACGAAGAGCGTCGCGAGCAGCAGACTTTGCTGGACGCTGAAATTCTAGATCTTGCCGCTATGGCGAAACGCATCGAAAAGCATTACGGAAAGCCTATGGATATTGAATGGGCAACAGAAAAACTCTTTCCCTACAAGGGTGAGGTTTTTATCCTTCAGAGCCGGCCTGAAACTGTCTGGAGCCAAAAAGAGGTCAAGCCCGTGGTGGAGCCCAAGAAATCCGCACTAGAGCACATTGTTGCGGGGCTTATTTCCGGGAAAAAAGTGAAGTAAACCAATCCAAACGTATCCTTCAGAGGCTTCGTCCTCTGGAGGTGACCTATTGTAATCGCTTTGGAGAAATAAGTCTCATCTGCGAATGGATAAGTACGCCCAGCGAAAAGATTTAATTCTTTCGCTCACAACTTTTTAGAAACATGAGGATTTGCGATGAAAGATATGAGAGATTTTGTCAAGGAAGGCGTAGAGAGGGGACTATGCAAGAAGATTACTGCGGAAGTTGATTGGAATTTGGAACTTTCGCATATCGCCAAACTAAATGAAGAGGCATGCGGTCCCGCTCTGCTATTTGAAAATGTAAAGGATTACGACTCGCCGGTTATCACCAGCGTTTGCACTACAACTGAACGCCTTGCCATGATCATGGGCCAGCCGCTCGATTCAACATTGGTAGATCTTTACTCCGCATGGGCCAGGTTGGGTGACAACCTGCTTAAACCTACCACAGTCGATAAATCAGCGGCGCCCTGTAAAGAAAACATCCTTATGGGGGACGATATCGATCTGTTCAAGTTCCCCGTGCCGCAGTGGTACCCGTTAGATGGTGGACGTTATATCGGAACTGCGCATTTTTTCATAACCAAAGACCCGGAAACCGGCTGGGTAAACTTAGGAACTTATCGAGCGCAGTTACTCGGTAAGGACAAAATCGGAACTCAGTTTATCAAAGGCAAACACGCGGACATCATGTTAAAGAAGTACCAGAAAATGGGAAAACCCATGCCGATAGCTTCTATCATCGGGTGTGACCCTCTTCTTTTCATTCTTGGAGCGGCCCGAGTTTCTGCTTTTGTTTCCGAATATGATGTTGCAGGCGCTCTCAGGGGTACTCCTGTAGAGGTAGTTCAAGGTGAAACTGTAGACCTGCCCATTCCGGCGCGTGCCGAAATCGTCATCGAGGGTGAG
Organism: Desulfomonilales bacterium; assembly: GCA_038250835.1. Classification (GTDB taxonomy): domain Bacteria; phylum Desulfobacterota; class Desulfomonilia; order Desulfomonilales; family Desulfomonilaceae; genus JBBSBY01. Next base: position 43,608 of record JBBSBY010000017.1, read on the forward strand.
GTCGACGCGGATAAGTTCATGGAAGAAGGCCCCTTTGGAGAATACACGGGCTATTACTCGGGAGTCGGCACTGATCCACGAAACTTCGTGGACGTAAAATGCGTGACTCACCGTAATAAACCAATCTTGTGGGGAACTACCGTAGGCAGGGCCGTAACCGACACACACATGACAATGGCGCTATCGTATGGGGCTACGCTTTGGCAGCAGCTCCTTGCAATGAAAATCCCTGGTCTTAAAGCCGTGTATTGCCCACCGGAAGGTTCAGGCCGATTTCTTGCCATTGTTTCGATTAAACAAATGTACCCCGGTCACGCTGATCAGGTGCTCACGGCCGCAATATCGACGGAAATGGGCGCCTATGGTCTAAAAACCGTCATAGTCGTTGACGAGGACATCGACCCCTGGGATATCCCTCGTGTGCTCTATGCTCTGAGTTTCAGGTTCCAGCCGAATCGTTCCCAGGTCATCAAGCGGGGCCGATCCACACCTCTTGATCCTTCGTTACCTATCGATGCCAGAGATATCACCGGCAGGCTGTTGCTTGACGCAACAATCCCGTACGACTGGAAAGAGAAACCAATCCCCATCGAGCTGGATGCCAAGATGGTTGAACGCGTCAAAAGCAGGTGGTCCGAACTGGGTTTGTAAACTCAATTGACAAAACATGATTCTCATAGGTCCGAGTCTCTGTGGGTCCATTTATTAGGCGCCCTCAAGCCGGACCGGCAAGGAGGCCCGGTTGAAACCGATTCGCTACAAAAAAGAAATGACTGACGAATTCGTCAAGAATGGCTATTGGACACAGGAAACTTTCTACGATTTTTGGGATAGAAACGCTCGTGAATTCGGCGACAGAGAAGCTCTGGTAGATTCCAAGTACAGGTTGACCTGGGCCGAGGCCAAACGCCTCGTTGACGCAATGGCCATTGCCTGGGTTGAGATGGGAATTCCGAAACATTCCCGAATCATCATCCAATCACCCAACAGCGTTTACGGCTTTTTGGCGAGAATTGCCTGTGAAAGAGCCGGCCTCGTGTCGTTGACCGTTTATCCCTACTTGAGACAAAGGGAACTTGAATACATGGTCGAACGGACAGAGGCTTCCGCTGTAATCATTCTGACCGTTTATAATAAATTCAACTATTTGGAAATGTATGAAGGGTTACAGAAACAGTTTCCCCATCTGAAATACATATTCCTGTTCGACGACGAAGTTCCCGCTTCCGCTCCTGAAGGGACTTTTTCTCTCACCAAACTGGTAAATGATCGCCTGCAAAAACCCGTTGATGAATCCGTGTTGGCGGAAAGAAGACTTGATCCAATTTCCGACGTTGCGATACTCACCACCACATCGGGGACCACAGGAATACCCAAGCTCGTTGAATGGCCAGCCGCGCCTAGAATCTGCACATCCAAAGGTCGAGTGGACATCTGGAATTTGACCAAAGATGACATCACCATGGCCATTGCCCCCCATGCCGGCGGCGCGGCCGGCACACTTACCTATTTTGCCGCCCCGATTGCCGGCGCTAAGACTGTGATGTTGGAGGAGTTTTCACCCGAAAAAGCTCTTGCTCTCATTGAGAAGGAGAAGGCCACGGCAATAGGCGTGGTGCCTACTCATCTTGTCAGAATGCTCGATATCGACGCCACCAAGTATGATTTAAGTTCACTGCGGTTTATACGTTCAGCCGGCGGTTATCTGTCTCCCCAGGTTGCCGAAGAAGCGGAGCTGGCGTTCGGCGCCTCCATCACCAGTGATCTCGGCACCCAGGACATGGGGTCGGTTTCCGGATGCAGAGTCGAAGATTCCAAGGACCTGCGCCGAAGAACCGTGGGTAGAATGCTCCCCGGAAATCAAGTGCGTCTGATGGATGAGCAGAATGAAAACGAGGTTCCCGACGGCGAACCCGGCATTCTGTACTTCAGGGGGCCACATGCGCCGGCGGGCTACTATCGTGACGAAGAGCTTACCTCAACGGTTTTCGACCCCAACGGCTGGACCACCACAGGCGACATAGTAAAGTTCGACCAGGGCTGCTTATGGATCCTCGGCAGAGCCAAAGACATGATTATTCGCGGAGGGCAGAACATTTATCCCGCGGAAATAGAAGGGCTTCTCAACGATCATCCAAGTGTGGCTTCCGTTGCAGTGGTGGGATATCCGGATCGTGAGATGGGTGAACGCGCGTGCGCCTATGTAATCCCGAAATCAGGTAAAAATTTCACATTTAAGGAGATGATCGATTTTCTGAAATCCAAGAATATCGCAATGTTTAAGCTACCGGAACGCCTGGAGGTAGTCTCGGAATTCCCGAGCGTTGGCGATTCGGGAAAGGTAAACAAGGAAACCCTTAAAAAAGATATAAAAGAAAAGGTAGCGGCAGAGGGCAAAGCCTAATGGAACGCGCAATATTACTCGTATCCACCTTGGATACCAAAGCTAAGGAGACTTTCTACCTTAGGGACGGAATACGTGATTTTGGGGGCAATCCCATCGTAATGGATCTCAGCATGTCCAAAGAGACGCTCGGCGCGGACATATCCCCGGCAGCGGTGGCCGAGGCCGGCGGCACAACTATAGACGAGATTCGCGCTTCGAGAGACCGCAAGAAAATCACAGGTCAAATGATTGAAGGCGCAGTTAAGACTGCGGTGAATCTTTTCTCTTTAGGACGTTTGGCGGGAGTCATAGGACTCGGCGGCTCCACAGGCAGTTTAATGGCCACGGAGGTAATGCGCGCCCTACCCTTCGGAGTTCCTAAATTAATGGTATCGTCAACCGCGGCTTTGCCGGGCTTGTCAACACGTTACATAGGAACTGGAGACGTGACGATATTCCATACCGTCATTGAAATTTCCGGTTTGTCAAAGCCTTTGCGCAATGTGCTCGACCGAGCTGCGGGCGCCATAACCGCCATGGCGTCAGTGGCCCCGCTCACCGTAGAATCGGCCCGATCGGAGGGATACCCGTTGATCGCTCTATCCATGTTCGGCCCCACGGAACATTGCGCTAATCACATCCAGAAGCGCCTGGAAGAAGAAGGATACCACGTGATCGGATTTTCGGCCGCGGGGGTTTGCGATCGGGCAATGGAACAGATGATCGGCATGAGGTTTTTTGATGGAGTTGTTGATTTAACCCCAGGCGGAGTCGGAGAAGAAATATTGGGAGGAATGCGAGCCGCGGGCCCCGATCGGTTGACGAATGCGGGTAAAACGGGGACTCCTCAAGTTGTGGCGCCGGGTGGGGTGAACACTATGAGTCCTCGCAAATCCCGATACAAGCCTGAATATCATGAAAGAAGAAAATATGAGCTTGACGCGCTTAGGACTTTTCTCCGATTATCTGATGAAGAGATGAGACAGGTTTCGGAAGCTTTCGCTGAAAAGCTTGACGCCGCCAGGGGACCGACGGTTGTGGTATTTCCCACTCGTGGATGGTCCGCCATGGACCCACCGGCGAGTCCAATGTATGACCCTGAACAGGATCGAATTTTTCTGAATGTCCTAAAGGAAAAGCTTGGTTCAAAACTGGATATCCGTGAAATAGACGCCAATTTGGAAGATGAACAATTTGCGGAAGCTGTGGTAAAGGCGTGTTTGGAAGTATTTCCGACTCCCGGAATGGTTCAGCAAACTGATCCGCAGATTGGCAATTCCATTTTAGCGGAGCAGGGAGGTTCACATGTTGGTTAAAAACTGGATGGTAGCTCAGCAGTTCTCGATTTCCAGCGATGCTCTTGCGGTAGACGCTGTCACCATGATTAGGGACAATAATGTCAAAATGCTTCCCGTAGTTGATAATGGTCGCCTACGTGGGGTGGTTCATCGTCGTGACCTGAGCGAAGCGGCGTATTGCGTCAGCGGCAGCGGTGATATCTGCGAAATGAACTACTTCTGTAATAAGCTCAAGGTCAAGGATGTCATGGTCCGGATGCCGGCCACTGTTTCCGTAAACGACTCAGTGGAGGAAACTCTCATCAAGGGGCGAGAATTGATGATGAGCACCTTCCCTGTTCTCGATGAAGATCAGGTTGTCGGGGTAGTGTCGGATCGTGAAATCTTCGTGACCCTCTTTAAGCTGTTGGAAGCCGGGCAGGATCGTCTACGCTTGACGCTATCAGACGTAACTCTGGAGAAAGGGACATTGTCCAAAATTCTGAGCATTGTCGATGAATGTGGTGGAGTGGCCAGATCAATCTTTACGGTTCCCGACAAAAACGGGCATGTGCGGGTTGTCTTGAGAGCCACAACCGAAGATCCCGAATCAATACGGGAGTATCTTGAAAAAGAGGGCTATAACATTCTCGAATACGCAACATAAGCGTGAAAGCTTTTCTGTTTTGGCTTTCGTGACATTCTACTGGAAATCCTCTCCCAAATCCGTCTCGGCACGGAGGGGGAACTTTAAGGATTTCGACGGTTAGGTGTCTTGCCGCAAATAGGCATAAAGTTGTTTAAACGCCGCAACCTCAGTGCGTTTAACTACATTCGAACTTTAATGACGGATCTGCAAAGCAATTGTTACTACCACACTTCGTTCCACGAATAAGCTGCGCAGGCATATTCGATACCTGCGGAAGGATTTCAGCCATGCCTCATAATCTTTGTTTCTTCGAGATACCTGCCGATGACCCGGAAAAACTACAACAGTTCTACGGGGAGCTTTTCCAATGGACTTTCGAGAAAGGTTCCACTCAATTTCGCTACTATCGGGTAAATACCGGGGAAGATTCATTGAAAGGCGGAATTACGGCTCGCCAGGACCCGCAACACACTTTAATAAATTACGTAAAAGTTGATTCCGTAGAGGATTCGCTGGCCAAGGCTCAGAAACTCGGAGCCTCACTGGTGCTTGGTAAGAGCGCGGTGCCGGGAATCGGATGGTACGCCGTCGTTAAGGATCCACAGGGCAATCGAGTAGGCCTGTGGCAGGATGATACCGGCGCGGCATAGCCACTAACATGATTTCGCCAATAGATTTAATTACTGCGGCGCGTGCGGCAGCTCCGA
>JBBSBY010000018.1:0-47765 GCA_038250835.1 Desulfomonilales bacterium
ATGCGTCGAATACGTTTGTAAGAGCTGAACAACTCACCGTTTAGCCTAATCTGTTCGGTGACGTCCTGACCTAAACCAAGTATGCCGCGGACTCTATCTGAACTATCACGCATTGCAGAAACGGTTAAAGCTATGGTGAGAATTTTGCCGGACTTCGAAACTTGCTTAACATTGGACTGAACAACCCCATTGCTTTTTTCCATAACTTGTCGCAACTCTTCCATGCCCTCAGGTCCGGTTCCGTCGTTGGGATACAACTTAGTTATAGACTCACCTATCATCTCTTCGGCGGTGTACCCGTAGATATTTTCGGCGCCTGCATTCCAGAAAATGATTCTGCGTTCGAAATCAGTGAGAACGATTGAAACACTCTTGGAACTGTTTAAAATGCCCTCCAAAAATTCATTGGTTTCTGCCAGTTCACGAGTTCGGGCCTTGACTTGTTCTTCTAGCAACATCCTATGATTTTTCTCAAATTTCTTCAGACGCCCATGTTCGATGCCTTTTTGCAGTGTATTGAGAAGTATTTCAACTTTGATGGGTTTAAGAAGGAAATCGTAGGCTCCACGCCTTATCGCTCGAAGGGCATAATCAAGGTCTCCGTGGCCTGTTACTAAAATCACAGGGACTGTATCATCGATCTTCCTGATCCTCATAAGGACTTCAAGGCCGTCCATTTGGGGCATTCTGATGTCGGTAATAACTAGATCAATATTCTCATGCTGGAATAGATCTATACCTTTGAGGCCTTCGGTCGTAGTCAAGACTCTTATACCGGTCAATTCCAGGAGGTCTTTCAATAGCTCCAGCGTAGTTTCATCATCATCGATGACCAGCACGGAGCCTTCGGGAGAATAATCTGCAGATAAGATAGGTGATTGGCTTAGAACCAAATTATCCAACTCAGCGCCCAAATAAATTTCCTTTATATGCGCTCGTCAGCACGATCCATTGAGTCAAGGACAAGAAACAAAAAAATTAATGAGTTCACCCCATTGATTTGCCTTACCTGCAATCAGAGCAGCCTTGCTGCTTAATACTACCCTCTAGCTATTCAAGCCTTTGGTCTTTTCGACGTGATGTCGGTTGATCAAGCTTATGGCGCCCTATCTGGGCATATAAACTTTCAGCCATTTATATTCTGTACTGTAATCTTATTCGCTTACTCAATATGTGTCAACAATCAAATGCGATGTTTTCATGACGCTTTCAATAGGATCACGTAGGTTTTTGTTCAATCAATTCTGAGCATTAAACCGTTTTGCCCTCCAACGCAATTGACACATCATAGACGATGTTTAACTGTTAATGAACGGTATTGTAAACGTACATTATATCCTGAACACCAAATACGACCTGAGTATTTTGCTTCTTCGAATCTAGCGTGAGTCAATTATGCCGACCAGATGTCCTAAATGACAATGTGCGCTTAAGAGATTTAAATTTACAAGGCCTCTTATATCGAGACCGGTAGCCAAATTGGTATTTATTTGATCAGGTTGCCAAAGATTATTAACGTGGAGGAATAGTATGCGAGCGGATAAATTCACACTTAAATCACAGGAAGCCCTTGAATTGGCGCAAAACACAGCGGCCAATCGGGGCAACCCTCAAGTGGATACTGAACACTTACTTCTTGCGCTGCTGTCTGATGAGCAAGGTATATGTGTTGAAATATTAAAGAAATTGGGGGTCGATCCGGACCGTGTCCGCAGCGAAACCCTGCAGTCAATTGAACGGTTGCCCAGCCAAAGCGGCTCAATGTCGGATCGTTATTTTTCGAATCAATTACGAGCTGTTTTAGAAGCCGCATTCCGAGAAATGGAACAGCTCAAGGATGAGTATGTATCAGTTGAGCACCTCCTGATTGCTCTGTCTGAAGCTTCAGGGACGGCGGCGGCCCGCATCCTCAACGGTCTGGGTGTAACCAAAGACAAAATTTATATGGTACTCACCGACATTAGAGGAACGCAACGTGTGACGGATCAGTCTCCAGAAGAGAAATATCAAGCCCTCAAACGTTTTACTAAAGATTTGACCGAGCTGGCTCAAAAGGGAAAGCTCGATCCGGTAATAGGACGAGATGACGAGATAAGGCGCATCATCCAAGTTCTTTCGAGACGCACCAAGAACAACCCTGTATTAATAGGTGATCCAGGAGTAGGAAAAACAGCCATAGTTGAGGGACTCGCCGGACGGATCGTCACTGGAGATGTCCCCGAAAGCTTGCGTAATAAGCGCGTGTTGGCCCTGGATATAGGTCAATTGGTGGCAGGCGCCAAATACAGAGGGGAATTCGAAGAACGTCTTAAAGCCGTGCTCAAGGAAGTCACTTCCGCAGCAGGTGAAATCATCTTATTTATAGACGAGATGCACACCATAGTGGGAGCAGGAGCGGCGGAAGGCTCAATGGACGCCTCCAATATGCTTAAACCGGCATTGGCGCGAGGTGAACTCAGAGCAGTCGGCGCCACAACAATTAATGAATACAGAAAGTATATTGAAAAAGACGCAGCGCTTGAAAGAAGATTTCAACCTATATACGTGGCCGAGCCTTCGGTTGAAGACTCCATCTCAATTTTGCGAGGATTAAAAGAGCGCTATGAGGTTCATCACGGTGTTCGCATTCAGGATGCGGCCATTATTGCCGCGGTGACTTTGTCCAACAGGTACATTACGGATAGGTTCCTTCCTGATAAGGCGATCGACCTGATCGATGAAGCATCCTCCAGGCTACGAATCGAAATCGACTCCATGCCTACGGAAATTGATGAGATTGAAAGAAAAGTCATTCAGTTACAAATTGAGCAGCAGGCCTTGACAAAAGAACCGGACCCGGCCAGCAAAGAACGACTTGATAAAGTTAAGGCTGAAATTGAACGACTAAGCTCTGAGTCCGAGGTTCTCAAGAGCCAATGGACTAAAGAAAAAAAGATTATAGCCGATATTCGTGAATTGAAGGAGCGCTACGAAAGGTCCAAGACTGAGGCCGCAAAAGCAGAAAGGGAAGGAAATCTAAGTCAAGCCGCTGAACTTAAATACGGCATAATTATAGCCCTTGAAAAAGACATAAAAGAAAAAAAAGAGGAATTGGGCGCTCTTCAGGAAAACGGAGGTCTTCTGAAGGAAGAAGTTGGTCCCGAAGATATAGCCGAAGTTGTAGCAAAATGGACGGGGATTCCTGTTGCGAAAATGCTTGAAGGTGAAGTCGACAAGCTTTTGCAGATGGAGAGCCGCATCGGCGCAAGAGTTATTGGCCAATCCGAAGCTATACGCGCTGTTTCAGACGCAGTACGTCGGGCAAGATCAGGTTTGCAGGATCCAAACCGACCCATCGGATCATTCATTTTCCTGGGGCCGACCGGTGTCGGCAAAACAGAGCTTGCCAGAGCTCTGGCTGAATTTCTCTTTGATGATGAGCAAGCTATGGTTCGGGTGGACATGTCCGAGTACATGGAGAGACATTCCGTTGCCAGATTACTCGGGGCGCCGCCCGGTTATGTAGGATATGAGGAGGGCGGTTACCTGACGGAGGCCGTCCGGCGCAGACCTTATTCGGTTGTGCTTTTTGACGAAATCGAAAAGGCGCATCCGGAGGTTTTCAACACTCTGCTACAGATTCTAGATGACGGGAGATTGACTGACGGGAAAGGTAGAACGGTTGATTTCAAGAATACCATCATCATCATGACGTCAAACATAGGTTCGACCGAGATCAGGGAATTCGCCGGTAAAGACGAAAGAGCGATGCGAGACAAAGTTATGGACATACTGCGATACAACTTCAGGCCGGAATTTCTGAACAGGTTGGATGACATCATTATCTTCCACGCCCTTGATCGCGACCAAATTGAGAAAATAGTGGATATACAGATCGCTCGCGTCAATAAGCGTTTGGCGGAACACAAAATCCAAATCAAATTGACTGAAGACGCTCGCCGATTGCTGGCAAACGAAGGTTTTGATCCGGCCTACGGCGCTCGACCCTTGAAGAGGTCCATTCAAAGGCTTATCGAGAATCCACTGGCGCTCGAAATATTGTCCGGAAACGCAAAACCCGGCGACACAATCGAGGCTGACGCTGAAGGTGGTCGTTTAGTATTTGAATCCACATCATCATGACATAGCAGGCGAAGGTAAGCGCCGAAGTCGACGCTGACACTGCCGACCTCCATGTCAAAATCCAAGCGGCGCCTGCCATTTTTCTTTAAGATCCAAAATATCGGCTGAAACAATGGCGCCGCCTTTCAAACCTTTTATCTCAAGCTTTGCATTGTCCACAGTCTTGCCGATCTGAGCCAACGGAAAACCTTCTAAAGCTGCTTCAAACTCCAACTTCTCTTCAGGAGCAATACTTATTACAAACCTGCTCGTGGATTCCGAGAATAATGCCGCATCATCTCGATGAACATCCTGACGGGGCAACGCATCCAATGAAATTATCGCACCCAAACCACCTGAGAAACAACATTCCGCTAAGGAAACCGCTAATCCGCCATCCGATATATCATGACAAGACTTAATCAGGCCGCTTCTTATCGCCTGATGTAATGCTCGATACATTGCAATAGCTTTAGCCGGGTCCGTCACTTTAGGCACATCGGTCCCGATGTAACCCAATTCTGCAAAGTATTCCGAAGCGCCTGTTTCGTTCCTGGTTATTCCAAGCACGTAGATTAGGTCTCCTGAACTTTTGAAGTCGGCAGTCACCGCCTGTGCGGCATCCGGAACTATGCCGATAGCCGTGAATAAAACAGTGGGAGGAATGGATATTTTCGAGTTCCCAATATTGTAGTCGTTTTTCATGCTGTCTTTGCCGGAAATACAGGGTATTCGGTACGCGGTGGTGATATCGTACAAGGCTTTATTGGCTCTGACCAATTGAGCCAGCTTGTACTCTCCATCAGGCGTTTTTTCCGATTGTACAGGATCACACCAGCAAAAGTTATCGAGACCCGCCATATGATCGGGATTAGCTCCAACGGCAATGATATTTCTCACAGCTTCATCTATTACGGCGGCCATCATCCAGTAAGTGTCGATATCCGAGTATCTGGGCAGAATACCGCAACCAACCGCAAGGCCGGTTTGTTCATTATATATAGGCCGCAAAACCGAAGCGTCGCCCGGACCGTCGTTTGTCGCTCCGACTAGAGGTTTAATTATTGTGGCGGCCTGAACCTCGTGATCATACTGTCTAATCAGTTTCTCCTTTGAGCAAACATTCCATCGCCCCATCAATTTCAAGAGCATACCTGTAAGATCTTGGCTATCCGATAGTTGAGGCTGTTCCTGGATCGGCGGACGCCATTTGGCTCTCAGGCGCATTTGAGGCAAGCCTTCATGCAGAAAGCTCAAAGGAAGTAATGCCGCCGTCTTTTCACCCCACATGACGATGAAAAGTCCGTCGTCCGTAAACTCCCCCAAATCCGTCGCTTCAACGTCCATTTCCTTTGCCAGCCCCAAGAACTCATCAATATTGTGAATCGGGACGGCCACAGTCATTCTTTCTTGCGCTTCGGAAAGCAAAATTTCCCATGGTTGGAGTCCGGCGTATTTCAAAGGCGCACGATCAAGACGCAGAGTGGCGCCGCCGGATTCACAGGCCATTTCACCAACAGATGACGACAATCCGCCCGCGCCGTTATCAGTTATGGAACTGTAAAGCCCCTTGTCACGGGCCACCAACAGGAAATCCGTCATCCGTTTTTGGGTGATGGGGTCCCCAATTTGAACCGCCGCCGCGGGAGATCCCTCGTGCAACTCTTCTGAGGAAAACGTGGCCCCATGGATACCGTCCTTACCTATTCTTCCGCCAACCATCACTATACGATCGGAGGGATCGGCCTTCTTTTCGTGGGACGGTTTGCCATTTATAAGAGCAGGCATAATACCGCCTGTTCCACAATAAACCAGGGGTTTGCCAAGATATCTGTCGTCAAACACGACGGCTCCGTTAACCGTGGGAATACCGCTCTTGTTGCCGCCGTGCTCTACACCTTCGCGAACGCCTTCGAAGACACGTTTAGGGTGGAGTAACCTTGCGGGAATTTTTCCCCTATAATTCGGAGCGGCGAAGCAAAACACATCCGTATTGAAAATCAATCGCGAGCCAAGCCCTGCCCCCAAGGGGTCTCTATTTACCCCCACAATGCCCGTCAAAGCGCCGCCATATGGATCGAGGGCCGAAGGTGAATTGTGCGTTTCGACCTTGACCGCAAGATTCCAATCTTCGTTGAATTTGATTACGCCGGCGTTATCTTTAAAAACTGACAAACAGAAATCGGAATTCCCCAATTCCGATCTAATTTTTTCGGTGGACCCCTGGACATATGTTTTGAACAGACTGTTGATTTGTTCAACGCCGGTTTCATCCGAGTATTCTATGATCGCATTGAAGATCTTGTGTTTGCAGTGTTCGGACCACGTTTGAGCTAACACTTCAAGTTCACAATCTGTAATCATCTCATTCAACCCATTTTTTCGTCTAAGGGACAAAAAATTCGCGTTCCTATAGTAGTTTCGGATTATTTTCATTTCTTCGAGGCTAAGCGCAAGAATACCTTCCCGACTAATACGCATCAGTTCATCATCGTCTACATTGAGGTTTACGGGTCTGATCACCGCCGCGGATTTCGATGTCACTCTAGGAGCAAAGGCGCCGCTCCTATCTTCGTTTGATCTGAATACGGACCTTGTCTGAATTAAATCATTCGCCAGCAGATCTCCGGCAATCGTATCCACTTGTTCTCTTGTCAAGACGCCTCGAATAAAATAAAGCTTACGTGTGTAAACGCCCTGCCATTTATCAAACTTGGAGTTTATGACTCGTTCAATGCACTCACGAGCGGTCCTTCCAATATTGTCGGTAACTCCAGGTTTGTAACCAACCTCGATCAACCAATCAAAAGGCGCTTCTATGGATTGGTCCAGTGACATTACATGTAGTACCGGATCGAAAAAGACTTCCTGAGCTATATACTGCAACTCGGCTGGATTAAACTCCCGATCGATAATGTATGCGTCCGCGCAACGAACATCTTCGACTTCAATTTGAAGATCATGGAGGATACGAGATCGGGTCTTCAGCCCTTCAGGGTCCAATAAATCGGGCTTATATGCTACTTCTACTCTATGGGACATTATTGTTCCTCAAGCCATGGGTGATGGTTTAATTCACAAAAATCCGAGCGTCTACGGCAACGGCGCCGGACTCTGAAACTATTAAAGGGTTTATATCCAAGGAGCTTATACTTTCATATTTCAACATCAACTGTGAAATCTTATCTATGACTATCATAAGCGATGTTTTGTCAATGGGTGGAACACCCCTGGCCCCGGCCAATAATTCGGCGCCGGGTAGTTCTGATACCATGCGTTCTATTTCATTATGTGACACTGGAGCGATTCTTAAGACTGTTTTTTTAAGTAACTCCACAAAAATTCCCCCGAAGCCGAGCATCAGCACAGGACCGAATTGAGCGTCTCTTTTTGCGCCGACTATCAGCTCGAAAGCGTTTTCAGTCGGCGCCATTTCCTGTATGAACACTCCTTCAAAACCGGACTTTGAAGAGAAATTGTTATGCATAGCATCTATAGCTACTTGGAGCCGATCACCAGGTATGTTCAAGACAACGCCGCCAACATCGGATTTGTGGCTGATACCGGAGGCGATGAGCTTGATGGCCAATGGTCCTTTCAATTCCCCAACACCTGCGGGTAAAATCTTTTTTCGCGACACTACGCTGCTCGGCGTCTCAATACCCGCGGCGCGAACAATTTCCATGGCCTCAGCTAAATGCGGCGACCTATTTTCAGCTTTAGCTGCGTCTAATATATCGGATATGCCGCTCTCTTCTTTAAGAGTAGCTGAAAAAGGACAGTTCCTTTCAGCCTGTATAATGTCTCGACGCTCATAGTATTTTATTGAAGTGTCCAACGCAGCGATAGCACGCTCCGGACTCAGGTAAATTGGATAATCGAACTGCTTATGCAGTTGGGATAGCTCGAATTGCTCAGTTGAGACACACATTAGCACCGCCTTTTGGTACTTGTGGGAAAGCTCCGCAACATTTTTCAACAAAGTGCGGGAAGTTTCCCCTTCCACAGAAGCAAAGTAAGTATGAAGAAAAAGTACAGCGTCTATGTTCGGCTGTTTAAGGGTATGCTCAACGATGCGAACATAAACCTCGAAATCGAAAAGATCACCCAGATCCAGTGGATTGTTGAGTTTGATCACATCGGCCCTCAGGCTCTTGCGAATTTCATTCAAAAAGGATTCGCTAAACGCCGGAAGATCGAAATTGTAAATGTAAGCGGCGTCTGTGGCAATAACCGCATGGCCGCCGGACCTTGAAATTATGGCTAGATTTCGACCCTGAACTCGAGGCGTACCCAGTATCTTGACGAAATCCAAGTAGTTCTGCATATCGCGAAATCTGGCAATGCCGGCCTGTTTGAATGCGGTTTCAACGACTTGATCATCATTGACCAGGGCGTCCGTGTGCGACTGGGCAATGTTTTGACTCAATACACCTATGTTTGCTTTATGCGCCACAATAGGCTTATCCGACTTCAGCGCTATATCCATGAGTCTTCTACCGGCCTGTATCGACTCTAAGTATAAACAAATTATCTTGGTTTCAGCATCCTCAGTCAGGTATTCAATTAAGTCATTTTCATCCACGTTAAGTTTGTTGCCGATAGCGGCAAATTTACTGAAGCCGATTTGCTCACCATCCAACATATTCAGTAGAGAAAGGGCTACGCCTCCGCTCTGGGCAATAATTCCTACATCTCCCTTTTTGAAAACATTTTTCATGGTAGCGAAGGGCGTCGCCATGCCGTTTGCCGAATTCATTAAACCGATGCAGTTGGGGCCGACAAACCGCATTCCTGCCGCTTTCGCTACAGAAAGAATTTTATTACCGAGTTCACGTCCTTCGGCGCCAAGTTCTCCAAAACCTCCGGTTTCGATTATGACACGAGGTATGCCTTTTTGAGCGCACTGTTGAAAATAGTCGGGGACCGTCCGGGCTGGTGTCAGAATAACCGCAAGATCGATTGGGGTTCTAATTTGCTCTATATTGGTGTGTATACGCCTGCCGAAAATAATCCCCTCGTGTGAGCCGACGTAGTGCGTTTCGCCGGTATAATTGAATTCGTATAAGTTTCTGGCTATTTCTTTGCCCAAATTCGTGAATCGGCTAGAGACTCCGATTACTACAATCGAATTGGGATAAAAAAACTTCTCCATATGCGTCCTCACTGGGTAATTCAATTGAAATTCAGCAGCCCCTTATGTCAGTTTATAAGAGTTTTACGGCAATAGTGTTTATTTTCCTAACAACGATGAAGAACCTCTCCCGACCTTCATCCAAGAGTTGAGAGGCGTCGGAAAGATTCAGATACACCATTGTTTTGCGAATCGTTATTATAGCATTCATAAGCATTTGCCGCAGTTATTCGGCAAATACCCAGAGGGCTTAAATCGACGAGCGCATCTTATAATCGCATTGCCAAGGCTGGTATGCAACTTCGCCGGTGGAACATAAACCCGGAAAGGTTTATTGATCATAAATTAGATGTTTTGGTCACATGTCATGGCAAACAGTAGGAAATGAGCCAAGAAGCCTATTTGGTCGGGCTAATCAATGGCCGAACGATATAGAAATTACAGTACGAACAAAGACGGTGTGAAAGCGCTTACAGGCGGATAACCGACAAACGCTTGTGGCACTCACTCTTCTAACGCTGCCTTAGTCGGAGTGTTTCAGTGCTGCTGCTTTATGTTTTCCTATTCACGTATTCCTCAGAGACGAACAACACCGGTTGTTACAGGAAAGTCACCGGTTTACATCAACAATCCGTTTCGCAGCTTTCCGCGGCGCACAGAGCCGCTCCTACCATTCCGAGTTTATCATTCAAAATTACCTTGACCGGCATAGTCTCTAACAGTTTTCTGAAGTGGTGTTTATCAAAAAAGGCTTCCATGAAGGTGCTTTCTTTAAGTTTTGGAAGAATTTTTGGAGGTACGCCGCCCCCCACATACAACCCGCCCGTTGCCAAAAGGGTAAGGGCGAGGTTTCCTGCCGCGGCGCCCAGTAACGAGACGAATATGTTTAGAGTTTCAACACAAATTGGAACACCGTTTTGTATTGCCGCTTCGGAAATGACAGCTGTCGGATTCTTGAGCTTCATACGCTCAGTTACCCATTCGGGGACTTCGAATTCACCTAAGCTCACCAGCCATGAGTAAATAATGTGTATACCAGGTCCTGAAATCAGTCTTTCCAGGCTTACATGTCCCTTTTCTTTAACTGCGTATTTAAATAAAGCCCATTCTCTATCATTTCTCGGGGCTAAGTCGGCGTGCCCCCCTTCCGACGGCCATGGCTTTAGTTTTCCGCCGATTGGGGTAAGTATTGAAATACCCAGACCGGTTCCCGGAGCTATAAGACCTGCTACGCCATTTGTGTTACTCTTGCCTTCATTAAGTATCAATATCTCATCGTCTCTGAGAATTTGAACTCCATACCCGATGGCGGTTAGGTCATTAATAAGTGTAACCTTCTTAAAACCAAAATTTCCCCTGATTTCCGTCTCGGACACATCCCACGTCAGATTTGTCAGTTTGCTGTGACCTTCAATTATGGGACCGGCAACCCCAAAGCACGCTGCGATCACATGCGCACGTTCCGAAGCGGTGAGAAATTTCTCGATCATTTCCGAAAGGCTCGACGCCTGTTGACTGGAAAATTTTTCAGCTCGGTCCAATTCGGGCCGATTCCCGTCAATCCTGTACAAACCTAAGTTTGTCTTTGTGCCTCCGATGTCGCCTGCGAGTACTAATCTATTCTGTTTGTCCATGGGAGACTCCATTAACAATTAACTTCGACCGAGTAGCGCATACGTTGCGCTATGGAAGCTGATCAAAATCGTCGGCAGTAATGTGGCAATACGGCTCCGGCACGCTTGAAATTGTCGGCGCCCTCCGGGTTACAGTCGCCATGCGAGCCATTTCTCAAAAATCTTTTGTATAAAGGGCGTCAATCTGCTTCTATTATATGCGTCAGCAGCTTTCTTTATAAGTTCCGCCTGAGTTGGGTATGGAAATATACATCCTGATACCGTTTTCAATCCGATGCCGGCCTTCATGGCGACAGCAATTTGGCTGATTAGATCTCCTGCGTTTTCTGCCACAATAGTGGCGCCGAGTATCCGGTCTGAACCCTTTTCCGTGATTACTTTTATGAATCCGTCAGTTACGCCGTCAGTTACGGCTCTATCCACCTGATCCAAATTGACTCGAAAAACCTGTTCATCCATACTTGCCCTGTCTAAATCTCTTTCTACAATACCAACCTGCGCGATCTCAGGCGCCGTGTATGTGCACCACGGTATAATGAGGCTGCTCAGCTTTTTTGATTTGAAAAACAACGCGTTTTCTATGGCCATTCGAGCAGCTGCGTCGGCTGCGTGTGTGAATTTGCGAGCCATGCAAACATCACCTGCGGCAAAGACCGATTTATTTGAGGTTTGTAAATAATCATCCACTTTTATTGCCGAACGGTCGTATTCTATTCCGGCGATCTCAAGATGTAAGCCTTCAATATTGGGAGAGCGCCCTACCGCTACGAGAATTTGATCTACACAGAGAGCCTTATAACCGCTCTGCGTGGAAAGATGAATAACTTTTCCTTTATCCGTTATTTCGACCAATTTGGTTTGAGAGTTTAAAAGCAGGTTAACCTTCTCCTCAAGCATTCTGGTCTGCAAAATTTCGGACGCTTCGGAATCTTCCTTTTCTAAAATTTTTTCATGTCTATGTATTAGATAAACTTGGCTACCGAGGCGCTGAAACGTTTGAGCCATTTCGCAACCAATGGGACCGGCCCCGATGATTGCCAATCTTTTCGGCAGTTCGGTAATGGAAAAAATAGTCTCGTTCGTGAAAAAGCCGGCTTCCACAATGCCTGGAATTCGAGGTGGAGCGGCTCTGGCGCCGGCGGCGATTATTGCTTTGCGAAAATACAACGTCTGACCTTGAACATTCACACTGTTGGCCGACTCAAACTCAGCCTGCCCCAAGAAAACATCCACTCCCATACCTGTAAATCGATCGACCGAATCGTGAACGCTTAACACAGCCCTGGTTTTACGTACCCGCTCCATGACCTTGGGAAAATTCACGACTGGATTATCGGAATGGATGCCGTATTTCCCTGCCGATTTTATGTTTGCGGCCACTCGAGAAGCAGCTATAAGCGTCTTTGAGGGAACGCAGCCGAAGTTCAGACAATCCCCTCCCATATATGCCTTTTCAACAAGAGCCGTTTTTGCGCCTAACCCTGCGGCCCCTGCCGCCGAAATCAACCCCGCAGTGCCGGCGCCGATCACAACCAAGTTGTACATTGGGGCGGGTTTAGGATTGCGCCACGTGGCGGGGCGGGTATTTTTCATGAGATTATAGTTGTGCCGGTCATTCGGCTCAATGGTTGGAATAAGTTTTGTCTCTAATTGTTTTTGATTCATGGTATTCCAACCTAACTCAGCATTCCCGGGCCTTGCTGCGGCTTCCTTCGATTTGGTAGAGTTGCCGATAGTCGCAGAGTGAGTCAAGTTCTTTGAATCCGCCTCTGGGACAACTTCCTGCCGGCTTGGTCCTGATAGTTCATTTAGACTTCGTTTCGCCAATCGAGTAATAAACACGGTTACAATAATTGTTAAAACTAACCCCAGCCAGAAGACGATTTGCTTTAAGCCGCCTACCTGGCTCTCACCGGAAGCGACTTCAGCTAAAGATCTTGCCGCGGACCCGAAATACACGTACATGAGTGTGACAGGAACCATGCCAAGAAACGTGGCAACGGCATATTGCCTGAAACTAACCTTGGTGAGTCCCAAAACATAATTTAGGAAGTTATAGGGAAAAAGTGGAGACAGCCGCAGTAGAAGCACTATTTTAAAACCTTCTCGACCGATTGCCTCATCAATTGCAGCGAACTTTGGTCGCCCTGTCGCTTTAGCTTGGACCCAATTTCGCAAAAATGTCCGACCTACGAGAAATGCCGCGCAAGCTCCTAAGAACGCCCCACTCCATACGGCGGCAAAACCAACCGCCAGTCCGAACAGAAAACCGGCGCCTAGAGTTAAAATTGATCCGGGAATTAGAAAAACAGGGGCTATAATATAAAAACAGGCTATTAAAAACGGGCCCCAAATACCTAACTTTTGGACCCAGAGTAAAAACCGAAAGAGTATTTCTTTGATCGGCAGGAAATATAATAGGACGCCGATCAGTACCATGGCTGCGGTAGCAAGAATAGTTTTCACAGAATTGCCGCTTAATGTAAGCTTCATTACTACCTATGGCGAAAGCCGGACGCAAACCACCCATCCAAACCTGCTATTCCGGCATCCAGGAATGGTTACTTCTGAGCCAACCTCTTTGTAGAATTGCCTAAACTACACAAGAAATGTGAACAACTATTCTTTTGTCTGCCCCAGCGTCACTTCCTGAATGCCGCAAGTCCCACCGGAACAGCCTTCAGTCGAGCAGCCTTCGCCTGAGACGCCTTCCCATTCAGCGCAAATCTCAGTTTGTTTAGCGGGTCTGGCTTCAACAATTTCAAGGTCATATTGCAGCGCGGCCCCGGCAAGCGGATGGTTTGCGTCCACTATAATTGTATTCTCTTTGATCTCCGTAATGATGACACTGTCAGGACCTTCATCTCGGGATAATATAATCGGCAACTCCATTCCTACATATGGAGTGTATGAGGGAGGGAAATGAAAATCCTTTTTATCTTTCTCGAACACGAGTTGATCAAACCTCTCCCTAAACGCTTCCTGAGAGGGTACAGTGAAAGTCATCTTTTCACCTTGAGAGTGACCAATTAGACGACTTTCAAGTCCGGGTATCACCTGAGCGTAACCCGTAATAAAATCCAAAACTTCCGGATCTACTGCGCCTTTTAATATCCTGCCGTTCGGTATCCTGAGCCTATACTGTATTTTTACATATGTATTTTTTGCTTCAATCTTGTTGGCCGATTCAGCCATCTACAATCTCCTTTGATTATTGTTTCTATTCCTATTTTCTCATCCAGCATCTGACTAAAGATCCGGATTCCTTTTTATCCAATATCGGATGCTGTTTGCAAATTTCTTGAGCTTCAGGGCATCGGTCCCTGAATGAACATCCTTTGGGTAAAAACCGTAGATCCGGCACCACTCCCTCTATAACATGCAACCTCCGCACTTCATCTCCGGCGCCTTCGTCTATTCTAGGCACGGACTGCAGCAGACCTATTGTGTATGGATGCTGTGGAGCCTCGAAAAGCTTATCCACAGAGGCTTCTTCCACAAATTTGCCGGCATACATAACCGCCACTCGATCAGCCATTTCGGCCACTACGCCAAGATCATGGGTAATCAGCACAATTCCCGTCCCAAGATCCTTTTTTATCTGATTCATTAATTCAAGTATTTGCGCTTGAATAGTTACATCCAGAGCAGTCGTCGGTTCATCGGCGAGCATAAGTTTTGGATCGCATGCCAAAGCCATAGCAATCATAACCCTTTGGCGCATTCCGCCGCTTAGTTGATGCGGATAGTCCTGAACACGTTCTTCGGGAGATGGTATCCCCACTTTCTGAAGCATTACGATAGCCGCTTCTATAGACTGAGATTTGGTCATACCGCGGTGCACTCGGTAAACCTCACCAATCTGATCTCCGATCCTAAAAACTGGATTGAGAGACGTCATCGGCTCCTGAAATATCATAGAAATATCATCTCCTCGGATGCTCCGCATGTCCTTTTCGCTGAGTTCCAAGAGATCAAGCCCGTCGAAGAGAACTTTCCCCCCAATAATTTCACCGGGAGGCGCAATAAGTCGCATGATGGACAAAGCCGTAACGCTTTTACCGCAACCTGACTCCCCCACTATTCCAAGCGTCTCACCCTTTACAAGACGGAGATCGACACCGTCTACTGCCGGGGCTATGGTCGATTCGGAATAAAAGACGGTTCTAAGGCCGGTTACATCGAGAAGATCACTCATGATATTAAGCTATTCCATTTAGCCGACAATTTCAATAGATGGGAACGATGTATCCCTGCTCTGTCAGCCACGTTGCAGTAAAAGAAACTTAATGGTTTCCCATGAATAATTCATTATTGGCCGATTAACATTTAAGTGAGCCTGCTGTGGACTAATTTGCAGCAATTTCGACTTGATTGCTCCAAGCTTTATCGCGCCCATTAGCGACTAGTTTTATCGAGGGAGTTCTCAATGCCGATGCGCTATACGTCAAGATGCGGCAATATGAAAAAAGCCCCTAAAAAACCGCTCCCAAAAAAGAACAATGCTACGAGCAACGCCATAATCAAAAATGAACTTTTGTACAAGAAAGCATCCAAAGCCGATCCAATCCACACTCCGAGTGCAATCAATAACGATGGTGTTTGGACGTCATATTCAATGTTGTGAGTCACAAAAAGAGGAATCCCATATAACAGTACGTTCAAAAAAAATAGAAGGCCCGCTATGATCCTGCCCCGCAAGATCTGACCAAGCCCGGGAATTATAAGAGAAAACACGGCGGTTGAGACTCTGGATCTTCCTTGTCTTTCAGCGCCGCGTTCTTTCATATCTTTCATAGTTTTCTCCAGATTGAGGCGGCCGCCGGCCAATTAACCGGTCGATCTAAGATTTGTTGGATATAGGTTAAACTCGGATGCAAGTCAACCAGCGGAGATCAATAACCCTTTCTGCGCAACGAGACCAATTCATCGTCAACGGCAATTCCTAATTAAGTGTGACAGGCAAATGCGTTCATCTGGTTGAAAACACCTTGTCGGCGCCTTTCGAGAAAAACTGTTTACCCTCGGCGTCGATCAGCATCGCCTTTAAATCTTCGATTTCGTTTACGAACTGCAATCCTTTCTCGATTCCCATTACAAATATGGCGGTCCCAAACGGCTGAATCGTCGGACCGGGAGCGCCCACCAATGTGGTCGATCGCAGTCCCTGGGCGGGATATCCGGTTTTAGGATCGATAATGTGATGGTAGCGTTTGCCGTCCACAGTGATGAATCGCTCGTAATCACCTGAGGTAAATATCATTTTGTTTTCGAGATCCACAACCGCCGCCAAAGCTGATTTATCTCTAGGATCTTCAACTCCTACCCTCCACTGTTTACCGGGAGCTTTTGCGCCTAACGCGAGGATGTCTCCGCCGATGTTCACAAGAGCTGAATTGATGCCCAAGTTTTCAAGAATCTTGTTTGCTTGAAACAGAGCGTATCCTTTTGCTATTCCACCCAGATCCAAGGCCATTCCCAGATCCGTGAGTTCCACGGTTTTCAGCGCATGGTCAAGGCGGACTTTCTTATAGCCCACTTTGGTCAAAGCTTCCTGAATAGCTGTCTTATTTGGTATTCGGATTTCGCCGGAGCCGCTGAAGTTCCATAAACGCGTTACCACGCCGATGGTCGGATCAAAAGCTCCATTTGTTTTTTCGGCTGCTTTTATTGCCTCGGAAATGATGAAAAACAGTTCCGGGTCCACGGCTACCGGTCCTGTTCCAGCTTTGTCATTCAGATTGGTTAAATTGGAAGGCTTGTGGAATGAGGTGAGATCTTCAATTCTTTTTAATTCATCAAATACGGAGTTAACTGCTTTTTTAGCCGTATCCTTGGATTCGTTTGCCGTCACTTCAACGTAGGTGCCCATTAAAAGACGGACACCCGTGTGAGAGGCGCCCCCGGATGAACAGGAGCTTAAAATGAACACTAATAGAATTATAGCGGAGGTTCTAATTAATCTCGGCACGTCGGCTGATTGCGTCCTTTTCCCGGTATTGCGTAACCCATGATACCACAGAACGCTGACAAGAGGACCCAATCAACCGAACCTAGAAATTAATGACCATGATCCATTTTCATTCTTTTTTTCTTGGCCTTTAAGTCATTCAGGGTCACTTTGTTAAAATCAACGACTCCGGACCCACTGTGCTGAGCCTTCCACTTCTCAGCGTCTTCTTTATTTGCAAATGGAGCAAGTTCAGGTCCCATGCCTTGTTGCAGATCGCTGCCCGTCACATAGAAGGCCTTTTTGCCGTTAATGAATTTACGTGTTCCGTATTCGGTTACATAAATGTCTTTTATTTTGTCTATATCCAAGTCATGCGCCTTGGGTTCCAGGTAATATCTAAGCAAATCCCCGGCAGCGTCGAAACCCTTCACCGTCCCATCTTTCATGACTATTGCAGCGGGACCAATCATACTTGCTTCAATCTTCATGTGGCAGATAGGGCAAATCGCGCCTAAATCCAGTTTGGACCCGTCAGGCAGATCCGCAAAGGGCTCGGCGTATGATGTGGTGCTCCACAAAAGCAACAGCGCCGCTACCATTGTGTATCCAATTATCATTTTTTTCATGGGGAACTCCTTTTGTCAGCTAAAATGCAAATCTGTTTACGCTTCTGAAGCTCGTGCGCGCCTGAGAAACGCCCTTTCCTTCACCCAACAATAAATTGTCGGGACCACAAAGATTGTGATTATATCTATAGTCATCCCACCAAAACTTGGTAAAGCCATGGGAACGGCCACATCGGCGCCTTTTCCATGCGAGGTGAGGACGGGTATTAAGGCCAAAATGGTACACGCAGTGGTCATGAGAGCGGGGCGAACTCGCTTCATGCCTGCTTCAAGTGTGGCTTCACGGATTTCCCTTATTGATTTGAACTCATGTTTCGCAAACACTTGATCCAAATACGTGGAATAAATTACTCCGTCATTTGTAGCGATCCCGAATAGCGCCAGAAAGCCAACCCAAACCGCCACGCTAAGATTGTACGGACGCACCTGGAACAGATCGCGCATATTGACGCTGAATACCGTGAAATCTAAGAACCACGGTTGAGAGTACAACCAAAGCATTGTAAAGCCACCGGACCAGGCTACGAATATACCTGAGAATATGTTCAGAGATGTGGCGACGGAATGAAACTGGAAGTAGAGAATCACAAAGATAAGCAGTAATGCTAAAGGAATAACTATTCTGAGGGTTTCCTCAGATCTTACCTGGTTTTCATATGAGCCGGCGAACGCAAATGATGTCCCGGGAGGCAGCTTTAAATCCCCTGTGGCTATTTTGTGGTTCAAGTAGTTATTGGCGGCGTTTACCACATCAACTTCGGCTTTGCCTTTCTTTTTGTCGAAAAGAACATAGCTGACCAAAAAAGTATCTTCACTTTTGATGGTCATAGGACCTTTGGTATATTTAATCGTGGAAACCATGCTTAGCGGAACCTGAGCTCCTTCGGCGCTTGGAACAAGGATTTTACCTATGCCGTCGAGCGTGTCTCTAAGTTCACGCTGATAGCGAATTCTCACGGGATATCTTTCACGACCCTCGACCGTTACCGAAATCATCTTTCCGCCAATGGCTATTTCGATAACGTCTTGCACGTCTTGAACTTTTAAGCCGTATCTCGCGAGGGCTTTTCTGTCCAATTCGATCTCGATGTACGGATTACCGACAACTCGGTCGGCAATAACAGAGGTAGGTTCAATTACAGGAACTTCCTTCAAGAGCCTTTCGATATCGTAGCCAACTCGCTCCACTTCTTCGATATTCTTACCTCGGATCTTTACCCCCATGGCGGCGCGCATGCCGCTCTGGAGCATAACTATTCTTGCGGCAATCGGCTGAAGTTTAGGCGCCGAAGTCACACCCGGTAGTTGCGCGGCCGTCTTTATTTCTTGCCAGATATCGTCAGGATTTTTTATATTGGGACGCCAATTACGGACAGGCTTACCCGTATTTGGGTCCGTAACCCGGCGCCCCGTAACGGGGTCAACTTTATATTCGGGCTTATAGTTGATTATTGTTTCGATCATGGAGATAGGCGCCGGGTCCAGGGCGCTTTCCACTCGTCCAATCTTGCCGACAACGGATTCAACTTCAGGAATGCTTTGAATAGCCATGTCCTGTTTTCGAATTACGTCCAGGGCCTCGCCTATGGCGGCATGCGGCATGGTGGTCGGCATAAACAGGAATGAGCCCTCGTCCAGGTCAGGCATGAATTCCTTGCCCAATCCTGGAAACGAATGTGACAATTTGGACCACAAACGAGTAGACCGCACCGGATTGCGCGCCTCAATTAAATCTTCCTCGGTGACGCCGGGTTGAAAAGTTCCCGGAGTTGTTTGAGCCGCGACTTGCGAAGCCGGCAAGATTTTCCCCACCGTCCACGGAACAAAGAAAAATACCTTGTCAAATCCAAGCCAGATTACCGCTCCAAAGATAATCAGAGATAGAGGCAAGGTAAGAAAGGTTATCTTATGGTCTAAAGACCATTTCAGAAATGGTTTGTAAAATGCGGTGAAAATTTTACGAATGCCCAATAGCCCGAAAATGATACCGGAAGCGAAAATTACATTACGGACCAGTCCCTGTGAAGGCCCCAGAGGCAACCAGTGTTCGGAGAGAAGAAGAATGACAAAAGCCAAAGCCGCAGCATTCAGGACAATGGGCACTCTGGCTCGGACAATTTCAGGTGTAAATAAGGCGACGGATTTCACCGCTGCAATAAAAACTACAGGGAACCCTATCCACCACGTGTATCTAATTCCCAATACTATCCCGATTGCGATGAGTAGCACATTCACGATCAGGATGGTCTTGTTACGCGAACCCCATTTGCGAAACAACACATGAGCAAGAGGTGGAATGAGTGTTAAAGCCAACAGCAACGCTGCCGCAACGGCAAATGTCTTAGTAAAAGCTACAGGCTTGAACAGCTTACCTTCAGCGCCGGTAAGTGTAAACACGGGGAGAAACGATATAATTGTCGTCAGTGACGACGTTATGACGGCGCCTCCGACCTCCGCGGCGGAATCGCGAACGGTGGTGAGCAAGCTCGTGCCCGGTGGATCTTCTTCGACATGGCGGAGTATGTTTTCGCACATGATGATGCCCATATCCACCATCACACCGATGGCAATGGCAATGCCGGACAGGGCCATAATATTGGCGTCGATACCAACGAGCTTCATTACAATAAAGGTGAGCAACACAGCCAGCGGCAGCACCGCTGAGATAATCGCGGAACTCAGGAGGTGATTAACCATGACGATAACGACGATGATTGTGACCAGGATTTCTTCGGAGAGAGCGCGCTTAAGAGTGTCGAGGGTCTCATGGATTAGGCGAGTCCGATCGTAAAACGGCACAATCTTTACTTGTGAAACACGGCCGTCGGCAAGAGTCTTAGAGGGTAAGCCGGGACTAATTTCCTTTATTTTTTCACGAACATTCTTGATTGCTTGAAGGGGGTTTTCGCCATAACGCACCACCACTACTCCGCCGACTACCTCAGCGCCTTCTTTATCGAGAGCCCCTCTTCTCATTTCAGGGCCAAGCGACACAACAGCCACATCCCTTACGAATAATGGGATACTGTCATTGACCTTGACAACGCTGTTTTCTACATCCTCCACGCTGCGAATAAATCCAAGTCCCCGAATTGTATACTCGGCGCGATTGACCTCGATTGTTCCGGCCCCCACATCCAGATTGGAATTTTTAACGGCCTTCACAATCTCGGGCAAAGTGATGTTGTGGGCCCTCATGGCGTCGGGATTTATATCAACCTGGTATTCCTTTACGTATCCCCCAACTGAAGCTACTTCACTAACTCCCCCCGCGGCCGCGAGATAATACCTGACATAGTAATCCTGAAGGGTTCTGAGTTCATCCAATCCAAATCCCTCACCTTCCAGGGTGTACCAAAATACCTGCCCGAGCGCCGTGGCATCCGGACCTAATGTTGGTTGAACTCCTTCAGGCAAAGTTCCCGAAGGAAGTGAGTTGAGCTTTTCAAGAATTCTAGATCTAGACCAATAAAACTCCACATCATCTTTAAAAATGACGTATATCGTAGAAAAGCCAAAAAAGGAGTTGCTGCGGATGGCCTTGACGCCGGGAAGCCCGAGGAGCGCTACGGTGAGAGGATACGTGATCTGGTTCTCCACATCTTTGGGGGAGCGACCCGACCAGTTGGTGAACACAATCTGCTGGTTTTCTCCGATGTCCGGGATTGCGTCAACCGGCACCGGATTTCGCGGAAGACCGGTAATATCCCAATCAAAAGGTGAAACCATAAGCCCGCCGATAAGCACCGCCAAAAACAGGGCTACGGCAAGCAGTTTCTGCTGAATCCAAAACTGCATTAACTTCGAGAAAAATGAGGTATGTTCCGTATAATACTTCTCAGTTATTTTGTCGGACATCATTTTTCTCCTTGAGGAGATTGGCCGACATGACCTTGATCCTGAGAGTCTTTTCCTACGTC
Source organism: Desulfomonilales bacterium (assembly GCA_038250835.1). GTDB lineage: Bacteria > Desulfobacterota > Desulfomonilia > Desulfomonilales > Desulfomonilaceae > JBBSBY01. The sequence goes on from JBBSBY010000018.1 coordinate 21,369, forward strand.
TGCGCCCTCAGGTTGAATAGTCTCCTCCAGATCTCCGCAGGCCTCCTTTTCTCGATCGCCGCCGAAATACGGATTTTTAAAGTCTCGGCTATCTTCAATCCAATAAGCCCCTGCGCCGCCGGCCGCTTTTTCACAGAAGACAATATAGAGGGGATGATTCATTGAAGGGCGGAAACCCATCAACAGTCTTACGAAGGCTTCGCTAAGGACATCGAAAGCGGATCTTTGAATTTCAAGGTCTAGATTGTCCGAAATTTTAGTTAGTTGCGGCCGAGCCTTTTCCGCAAATTTATTCCAAGCCTCCAGGGATTGATCTTTAAGACCGCTTAGATTAACTCCATCAAGAGCAACGGCCATACGTTGAGCGGCAGGGGCTGACCATGACGGAATGTCCTCCGACAGTCCTTTTTTCATTTCTAGGTATTCAACAATCAGCGGATTTAAACTCTTCAGGAATTCCGGACCGCCTGTCAATTTAGAAATAACTTCTTCCTTCGGAGCTTCCTGATCTTTATGAGTGGTCTCACTTGACATCATGCTCGATCGGCCCAGGATCTGCATGGCCGAATCGATCTTAAAGTTGCCTTTGACCACTACTCGTTCGCCTTCCCGTAACCCGTCTGAAACGATGTACACGTCGCCGGCTCTCGAGCCCAGAGTCACTTCACGAAGTTCATACGTAGGTTGAGCGCCGGGAACCTCGACATAAACGATGGTTCTCTTTCCTGTAATTAAGGGAGCTGTTGCGGGGATGATCAGAGGAAGCTTCGGATTCGGATCATCCGCATATCCGAAGGAAGACGCCGGCTGCAGCTTCATTTTGCTGTCCGGACAAACGCCGGGCTTGTCGGAAACTACATCTCGGGGGTGCACCGGACAAATGTACTTGCCTACCCATTCGGATTTGATGACCTTGCCCTGGTCATCTATCTCCGATTCTATTTCCGCGGAAACAAACATTCCGGGTTTCAACAAAAAATCGGGATTTTCCGCTTCGACTCGAACTTTGACCGAGCGAGTCTTCATATCGAGCATAGGGTCAATAAAAAGAACTTTACCCTTGAACGTCCTTCCCGGCGCCGCCTGTGTGGTAAAGATCACGTCCTGTCCGTATCTTATCCACGGCAAATCCGGTTCATAAGCGTCAAGTTTAATCCAAACATGGGATAAATCGTTGATGGCGTACATCTCAGTCCCTTCTTTTACGAACTGACCGAGAATGGCCATTTTTTTGGTCACTACACCGCTGATGGGAGCATGTAACGTCACATATAAATTCGGTTTTCTTTTACGAATAAGATCGTCTATTTGATCACGGGTCATTCCTTGCTGAACTAATTTTTCTTCAGCTCCTCTTATAACCCCCGGGTCGGTTTCACTCCTTAAAGCTTCAAACAATTCTACCTGGGATTTAATCAAGGTGGGGCTCCAGATCTTCACCATGGGATCCCCTTCGTTGACTTGAACGCCCGTGAAATTGATGTATATTTCGTCGAGTCTACCGTCCACGCGCGAAGTTAGAGACGCCACTCGTGTTTCATCTTCATAGATAAGACCGACCATTCTAATGACTACTTTTGCGGTTCCTCTCTTCACTTCGGCAGTTTCTATTTCGGCAAGCTTCTGCGCTTCCACGGACATTACGTATTGTGTGTCTCGTGCCGCATGGGCTGATTCTTCGGCGGTAAGCGGAATCAATTCCATGAAACAAATGGGACATTTTCCAGGATGCGGCAGCTTTATTTGAGGGTGCATTGAGCAGGTCCAAAGCTGGGGCTTTTTATCGATAGATTTGATGTTGTCTTCGGAAGTTTGCGCTGCGGTTGGAGGCGTAGTGTGATCGTGATCACTCGTTGGCAGATAATATCCTGCAAAGAATGCGGCTCCGACAACAATCAAGACAAGTGCCGTCTTTAGGGCGTATTTAACTGGAGAACTTGAGAAATCGCTCATTTGGACCTCACAATCAGGAGGAAAAAGACGCCTGGAGAGCGAAAGCTAAACTCGGAATCAACAGGCAAGAGGGGGGCAGTGCTTGTGTTTTCCGATTACATCCTTTGATAGACTAATTAAAGCCTCTAATAACTATGCTCATTATTTTTAGATTTGCGGCTAAATCAAAACAAAAGCTGTTGTGGATGATGAAAGCCTACATGCGCTGAGACGTTCCTGTGCCGGCTCAACATATACTACAGGCTACTCGATCGAATCCCGCGCGCGCATATTTAAACGCTGTCGGGTGAGATTCATTTATCCTTATTTTGAAAAGTTAATCTGTGCGAAGAAACAGCTTTAGAGAGGCTGAGAGAGTAATCAACAATGAGCCGTGACGAGTTGTCACCGCTTAATTATTCATTAGATTGATTATATCCTTGATCTAAGCCCCGGAAAATTATAAGTAAACGGAAAGGCATTGTGTGTTAAAGCCATCAATGCCGATGAAAACGTGAACTAACAATTGATGAGGTCAGACGGCGATGCTCTTGACCGGCTTCAGGGCTTATTACCAAGATGTTAGAAAGTTTATAATCGGCAATTTCTTGTGCTTTTCGGCGATCGGCATTCTAGGTATATTTCCTTTTTTTTCAACTCCTCCCCCGCCGCCGGAACCATCTATACGGCAATTTGCCGAATTTTTTGTATCAAACGACGCAAACGGCATATTTAAACTCATGCACGCGGACGTTGTAAACGGGACTGATTTGAGTCTGAGCGAAATAGAAGGAATTCTTACCCACTACAATAGTAAAGTTTTTCGTATTAAAAGTGTCGTTATAGATAAAGCCATGAAGGCTGAGGACGGAAGCGCAGAACGCGTTCACGCTACAATTACTTTCACGGGCCCTTCGTTTGGAGACGCTTATTCCAAAACGTCCACTTTAAAAATGACGCAGCTTTGGCTGCTGGACGCCGGCAAATGGTGGCTGGAAAGGTCCATTTCCATTGATTATGTAGTCCATTCTGATGATCGATACCCGACGGCAAAACAGAATGAAAACGCGATTCAATTTGAAATGGCGTTAACGATTTTGGATAAATTAAAGCTCACCGGCGAAGACGCTGAGTCGCCGGCCGGCCCCGATGTTCCAGGGGTCGCGATTGAAAATTATAGAGAACTGGAAGATCTTTATAAAAGAGAACGCTCGTCTAAGGGAATAGATCCAAAAAGTGAAGGTTTGCAACTTTTCATGAAAGCTTCGGCCAAAGCCGAGGGCGGATTTTTGCAGGCATACTATGGTGACTTCGTGTCCGGACCTGAGGATAGGCGTAAACCTATGCCGTTCAACATGTTCAGGGACTACACGCAGGCTTTGATCACCCGCGCCTCGCAGCTTGAGAAAATCGGCAAGACCAGGCTTGCGGCGGTGTATTATAAGAGGCTCATCAGCTTTGGAAACCAATTACTAAAAGGACCCGGAGGTTATCAGTTTGAGCTGTGGGGCGCCCATTTTCAGAAAATCGGCGCAGAAGGACTATCTAAAATTACTAAAGGTCATGAAAAAGCTATAGCGGGGAATTTGGCAAGAATAAGCGCTCGCAAAATTGATTTGCTGATGACCGCCATGTCCTGCTTGAACAGTATGAGCGATTACGTTTCCCAAAAAGCGGCGGTTATAGCCGCTAATCGCTCCAAAGACTCCGTATTCATGCCATGGGGGATTAATACGCTGGCGATTTACGCCGTCAAAGGGGCGCCGGCTGACGAAGCCGCATGCAAAATGGCCGGGGGTATTCTCATTGTCTCGAACCCTTCAATGCAAAAAGCGGCATCGGATGCCCTGGTTTCAATAGGACTGGAGCCTTCCGGCAAGATCAAGAATTTTGTCGACTATCAAAAAGCTTGGGTAAAAAATCACGATGTCTACGAAACTCCTAATCTGAAATAAGGCCGTAATCATTTGATTCGCTCAATTTTGTTAAAAAAACAGGATCGTGGAGAAGCGGACGAGCTTGTGTTCTTCTTTGGTCGAGACTTCGGCTGGGCGCGCGGAATTGCCAAGAATTCCAAAAAAAGCAGGATTAGATTCGGGGGGTCTCTTGAGCCGTTGTCGTTGGTCGAATTGACGCTGAGACCTCGTAGAAACGATGACCTGATGTGGATAGATGATTCTCAGGTAATCAGTGGGTTTTTGAGTTTACGAGAGAGTCTTCGTAAACTCGCCTTTGTTTCCTACATGCTTGAGATTTCATCAGTTTTTTCTTTAGAGGGCCAACCCGATAATACGCTCTTCGACTTTCTCGAAGCTTTACTTCAAGAGCTTGACAGGCATAATCCCAGCGATCTTATGTTAATCAAGCACGAAATTAATTTGCTGGGTATATTGGGCTATTCCCCGGAATTCGCCATCTGCCCTGTTTGCGGCAAACAAATTGATAAGGATGGCGATGTGGTTTTCGATGTTTCGAAAGGCGGCGTATGCCACAAAATTTGTTCGAGCGCTCCGACCACCGCAATTCCAATATCCAAAGGAACACTGGCCATAGTCCGTAAAGCGTTGGAAGCCGGTCCGGAGACTTTAGACCGTCTGAAGCTGAGCCGTAGCGGCTCAGCGGAGTTAAGAGTCGCTCTTTCAGCTTTTGTGAGATATACTCGGGGTAATGAAATTAATTCTTTACTTTTTTTGGAAAAAATTAACGAGGAATGATCCAGACCGTCCAATCCCCACATGAGCCCTCCAACTCTGCCGGTCAACAATCAATCGCTCTTGAGATAATCGTGAGCAAAATTCCGAATACCTTTATTTTGCAGCATATGAAATGTGCGCATTCGTTTGACATGCAGAGGGTTTAATGACCCGAGTGGAATGTAAATTATTCTCTTTCCCATGCTTTTGGCGAATTTCTTCCACCGAGCGGCCGGGGGTTTCTTAGCAGTGTATACAATGCCGGTTTTTTCTGAATACACTATTCCTGACAGTAGTAAGCGTTCGTGGCGGGTCGGCGCAAAATCGAAGGTCGAATCCAGCCATATGTCGAACATCCTCATAGGCGGATAAGAAAGCATAAAGCCGCCGTGCTCCATACGACTGATGCCCGGACCTACTATCTGGCTACCTGGAGGAGTGGAATAGAACGCCATGTCGGATTCTTGGGCGTGCTCTCCAAGCCAGGTCATTTGGAACGGAAAATTTTGCCGTTTTTCATCTTCTTCAAATATTACTACTATAGCCCCAAATTCCAGGCCGCCCTGATCACCGGTTTTGATGTAAATGCGTTTTTCATGGGAACGTCGGAGTGTTTCCCGTATGTCGGGTCCATCGCCGAAATCCGCTACAAAGGGCTCAGATGAGCTTTGACTGGTCTGGAGAAGATGGTTGGCGTGTTTCATTAGAGTCCCGCCCCATTTCTCGACCGCTACATCTTCCGGAGGATAGGAGCATATGTCTACCTGGTTCGGGTCCGCAGTTTCCCATTTTTTTTTAAGATGTTCCTTCCATTTACCGCTGTTTACGGCTTTCATCCTGTACTTGGGCGCCATGTGAAAGAATGAGCGGAGCTTTTTGTGAAGAATAATTTTGTGGCCGAAGAACATCAGATTGTCTTCATTCAGGAGCACGGCCGAAGGATCGTTAGGATCATTTGACCATTCGTAATCCGCTAAATATTCGTGGACATGGTATGCGAAATCCTCATCCATAGCCGCCCTTGCCGCCGCGACCAGGTGGTACAAATCCGGCAAAACTGCGCCTTTAACTGGGAGCCACTTTCGTAAGAACTTCGCCCAGGTGAGACGAACGTATTCGGGGACATCTTGTCGAGTTTGCCTTGAGAAATAATTGGCAGCCTCTTCCATCAGTTCGACTATTAAGGAATGCCGATTCCTAATTCCCTCTGAATCTCCATCTATCCGCATTTGCTCAAAGAGCTCAGTGATTCGCGGAATCTCAGTAAAACCTTTTTTCAGCGAATCCGGGTGCAATGGCGCTACCATAGCGGCTTTTACTCCCGTTTTCATCAAAGGCAACGCTTGCGATTTTTTCAGCTTATTCAAAATACCCGGAATGTGAGCCATTCCACCAACAAACAGCACTTTTCGGCTCTCTTTTGCCGCAGCTTGAAGGCGAGCCGCCATGTAGGTCTCACGCTTATCATTATCATCATCGCCGCTTGGCGGAACTTTGGATAAGGCTTTTTCAACAAATGTCTTTTGCCCGATCTTATCTATGAGGTACGCGTCCGGCATCGAGTCATTGAAAAAGGGATATCTTGACGGCAAAGGATCGATGTACCAAACTGGAATTTCGTCTTCGATTCCGGATCTGATAGCCTCCAAGACGCCGTCAGAGCCTTCAATGATCAGCACGGAATTTTCCTGTTCGGAAGTTTCGTAGATTATGACGGAGTGTTGCGGCAACTTGCGAACTGCGGATGTAATCTCATTTCGCAATCCATGAGGCATTTCCACACAAATGCAATCCGGATGTTCATGCAGTATGTAATTACGAGTAAGAACGGCAAACTCCACCCTATAATGGAGCGCCCCTATTAAAGTAATATTCTCGAATTTTACTATATCAGACCAATCTTGGCCCATCATGTGAGACACGGCTTTCTCCGGTAATCTGTAACAAGGATTGGTCCAATGCTGTGCGTTCGTCAAAATTTGGGGCGTACTTGAGTAGTCTGTGCGCGTAACGAGCTATATTCAGACCGTCTCGAACGCTGAGATCGTCATCCTGCGCATGCGACTGCTGTAATATATCTACTACTTCTTTTAATAAATCATCTGTGGGACCGGTAAGTTTACTCCGTAAAATTCTGAACTCTTCGGCTCGAGAAGGATAATCCATATGGATTGCCGGCTGGAGTCTTGAATGGATATATTCCGGGATCTCAAAGGTGGAGGCGTCCTCGTTCATTGTCACGCAGGCGCGGAACTCCGGTTTAGCTTTGATTTCCACTCCGGCGATGATCGAATAAACGCTTCTGCGCATATCCAGAAGCGGAGCAATGGAAGCCCAGCTTTTCTCGCTCATCCGGTTGCCTTCATCCAAAAGGCAAATTCCGCCGTTAATCATTGCGGAAACAAGCGGAGAGGCCACATATCTGATTTTTCCATTATCCGAAATAACTGGCGATATTATGAGATCCTCAGGCTTTGTATCAACCGTGCACTGCACAATATATAGATCCTGTTTCATTCGTTTGGCGGCAGTGATGGCAAGGCTGGTTTTACCCACCCCGGGTTTTCCGAGTATTCTCGGTTGCATCGGCGGGTCATCTCCGTCATCCGACCAGGAGGCGAGTAGCTGGGTAAGCGGCTCCTGCATTCCCACCCATTCAACATCAAGCTGAGGCGGGTCCACTAAATGAACCTCCACGCCTTTAATTACAATTGTCTGAAGATTCTGGGCCATAATTCCTCTTAAAGTTTTATCGAATTTGACTGTAACGAATTGATTCTAGGGCTACACTGGACAGGTGTCAATCAATCCACCTGGAAAACACCAAATTGGAAAGCAAGAGCCCTTTTTGCGTAAAGCGGAATCTATCCTTTGTAAGCGTATATAGGTTGTAATGGGCGAGCTCGTCTAAAGATTTTTCAATAAATTCATATGCATCCACGCAATACCGTTCGCCGATCCAGTTTAGATCAATGCCGCTAACCTGTCGCGCTCCCATTATGAGAGCATCCTTAAATCTGATGTTCGGTGTCAAGCTAATGATCTCTGCAATTGGCTTAATTCCCAAATTAGCGGCATTAATATAATGAGATAAACTTTCATAATTGATGTGCCTGGCTTTAGAGGTCATCCCATGAGCCGCGACCCCGAAGCCGTAATATATTTCATCATTCCAGTATTTCAAATTGTGTCTGGAGTGACGCCCCGGTTTGGCGAAATTGGAAATTTCATAGTGTTCGTAGCCGGCTTCGCGGCAAACTTTGCATATGAGTTCGTACTGCCGCGCCTGAACATCGTCATCGGGCGCTTCAATAACTCCATTAATCAACTCTCGATCCAGTTTTGTCTCGGGTTTAACTTCAAGCAAATAAATGGAAATATGTTCAGGACTTAGTCTGAACGCCGTATCTAAGTTTCGCCTGATGCCCGATAGACTCTGCTTGGGGTAGCCGGCCAGCAAATCTACTGAGATATTGTCAAAGCCGGCTTCTCTTAACTGCATGAAGGTATCAATCGCCTGTCGGGCCGAATGGCGCCTGCCCATAAGTTCAAGCTCGGATTCTGAAAATGATTGAATACCGAGAGATACCCTGTTGATGCCCGTCTTGATCAAATCTCTAAAATACGAGATTTGGTAGGAACTCGGATTAACTTCAAAGGATATTTCCGTATCTGCGGCTAAATTGAATTTTTGGAGAGCCTGAAGAGATCTTTCGATGGATTTTATACTTAAAAGTGAGGGTGATCCGCCACCAAAATATATAGTATTCACTTCATAGTTGATTGGGGTTATGGCAATCTCTCGAATTAAAGCTTTTATATAATCATGCTCACTTCGATTATCATGTGGAAAGCTTATGAATCCGCAATAATCACATTTACCGGAACAAAATGGTATGTGGACGTAAATTCCAGCGGGAGAGGCATCCATGGGCCATTGGGCATCCAATTCCATCTATAGGCTTGTGATCTTAATTTCTATTCGGCGGTTCAACCGTTTGGCTTCCGGCGTCGCCTCTTTTTTTACAGGATGGAATTCTCCCAGAGCAGAGGCGCCTACTCGATTCTCAGGTATTCCTTTATCGATTAAATAACGAACCACTTCCATTGCCCGAGCGGCAGATAATTCCCAATTTGATTTAAAGCGCCCTACCTTAACCGGATCAGTGTCGGTATATCCGTGTACCATAATGATCAAATCTACATCAGGAGGAATCTTAGGCACCATTTCCTTGTAGATTGCGACTAGCTTATCAAGCTCCTTCTTACCGGATTCGTTAATTTCGGTTCTTCCGGATCCAAACAAAATTTCGGACTGAAATACAAAACGATCCCCATGAACCTGAATGTCTTCAACGCCTGCGAATAACTCTTCAAGTTTCGCTAAGAATTCGCTCCTATATTTAGCTAGTTTTCGTAGGTGATCTATTTCTTTATCCCGTTCACCCAATAGGCTAACCAATTGCGAAAGCCTAAACTTCTCCTTTGTTTCTGTTTGGGCGCCGGCGAGTTTTGTAGAGAGCTCATCCAGTTGAGATCTCAGGCCGGTAATTTCCTGTTGAAGTGAGGCCGCTTTGGTCTTCTGCAGGCTTTCGGATGTCTTTGATTCCGCTACAAGTTGATTGAGCTTTTGAATTTCCATAGCATAGTCGGCAATCCGCTTGTTCAATGCCGCTATTTGTCTATTCAGATTGTCGAGCTTGGTATGCAATTCCGTTAACCTTTTTGACCCTTCAATAGCTTCAGCCCTGGACTTTGATACTTCTTCATCCTTTGTCTTAAGTTCAACTCCAAGCTCCGCAATGCGCTGTTCCCGCCGGCCCAATAAAGAATTTAGCTCGTTCAATTTGGAAAGTGAGCTTGAAATCTCATGGGCTTGAGACTCTATTTTCTCTTCTTTTTGGGTACTCTCGGCAATCAAAGCTCGGATTTTTTCAGAGCTCGCTTCGATGTCCGCCCGTTGTGCCAAAATTGCCTGCTGTTTTTCCGCAAGTTCATCCTTAAGTGAGCCCACATCAGCAAGAGCGGCTTCCAATTCCTTCATCTTATCAGTAAGTTCGCTGCTGAGAGATAAGCCTTTTTGGGATTCCTGCTGAAACAAATTTTTCAGATTGGCTATGGCAAGGCTCAGTTGGTCGAGTTCCTCGCTTTTTGTCGAAAGCTCCTTTTGTAGTCGCTCAAGCTCAACATCCTTTTCGCTCATTGAGCGCGAAAGAATAGTCTGTGTAATAGTGAACAAGGTTACCACAAATATAAATATAAGCAGTAACCCGACCATTACGTCAGTGAAGCCGGGCCATACATTGAACCTTTCTCCAAAGGTATCGGAATGCCTGCTTCTCATTCTCCCTCCCGACCGGGAGCGTCCTTTCGTGTTTTAAATGTCTCAAGCTGACGCTTTAGATCCGAAAATCCCATAGAAAGGGTTTTATTTGTTATTTCACCTTCGAGCTTAAGTCTGTCCAGCAAGGCTCTACCTATCTCATCACCGGATTCCTTCGAGAGCCGGTTATCTTTTACAAGCTTCTCCATATTTCGATTAAAGGCATCCATGCGATCAATGAGACTCTTTCGTAGAGAATTGGCGGTTTGCCCAAACTCTCGATCGTGCTCCTGCTCCTCACGGATCATCTCCAACATGCTCTTAATCTCAACTATGGAATCGGTAATCCGTTGATCCATCGTTGATTGGCGTCCAATTACATCAGCCAAAAATCTGAGGTTTTCCCCCAGAGCTTCCTGTGAAGCCAAATGGTAAAGTCTATCGTCGTGGGAGTCGCTTTCCTCTACGACGGCGCCGGTAATTTGCGCCGGTCCCTGGCGATGCGTCACAGCAGGAAAAATTGTCGAAACGACCAATAAATCTAATTCCGATAATACCAATACCCGCGCCTTACGTGCCTGTAGATCTACAAAACCCAGCAACACCGATCCCGCCAATCCGAACAACGAGGTGCTAAATGCGGTCGATAATCCCTTGAGCAAGCCCCCCATTGAGTTCTTCAATTGGGTGACAAACTCAACTGAATCGCTCACTTTAGTGGGTTCGAGAGCGTCAAGCACTCGTTGAACTCCTTGAACGGTTATGAGCACACCCCAGAATGTGCCGATTAGACCGAGGAAAACCATTACCCCGAGCACGTATTTTACGAAAGCCCCCTTAGATTCTTCATCTGATATGTCGGAATCGGAGATCATAGTCATAGATTCCATTGGCGAGGCGCCGCCGGAAAGATGGATAACACGATCAATTCTGTCTTTCACGAGACCGGGTCTAAGTTTCTCAGATTTTTCGATGATTTCATCTTCGTCCGATAATTCCGCAATGGAGTCCAAATATGACGCCTGGTTATAGAACCTAGCCAACTGGAAAAACGAAATAAACAATCCAACTATTCCCAATAGCACTATCATGGCATTAATAGATGGACGAGCCATAAAGAAGGGGTACAGAGCATCTCTAAAATAGATGAGCGACCCTGCAATCAAAAGCACAAACACTGAGGTTATAATAATTAGTCTAGTGACGCGAGGACCTGCTTCAATTCTTTTCATTTAATTTTCCCGGCGAGTTAGAATCGTTGAACGGAGCGGCGTGGGCACGGTCGCAAGCATTGGTTGAATAATCGCACATGCCGCTATGGGCAAGCTTCCAATTAATTCTATTGTATAACTCGTGAAGTAAAGATTCAAGTGAGGGAGTGGAACGCCGCACGTTCGGTGGCCTCGATGAACTGGAAAAGCGCTAAGTGTCTATCGGCCGGCGTTTAAACCAAATACGCTCTCGAAAATCACGTCGTGTAATTCAGGTCGGAAATCTTGAATGCGAAGGTCGGATTCACCCATTATTACTCTGTTAGTGAGCAACGTCACGATTAGATCTTTTTCCGGATCCACCCAAAAGCTGGTTCCCGTGAATCCTGTGTGCCCGTACGATTTTTTGGAAAAGTAATGACCGCATGAGGCGTCGAGTTCAGATGGAGTATTAAATCCCAGAGCGCGTGTGGTGTTCCCGGGAAGGTCCGCCGGTGCGATGAATTCGCTCACAACCATTGGACTGAATAGCCCGCGTCGGCCAATGAGGCAATTCTGGATCTCCTGCAAGACTCGGTGAACTCCACATCCAGTACCGAATAGGCCGGCGTGCCCCGACATTCCCTTTATGCTCCGAGCGTTTAAATCATTTACCAGTCCTGGAACATCGCCGTTTCTTGTCGCAGCTATATTGTCGCAGGCAGGTGAAAACATTAGTTTGCTCGTGAGTTCAAGAGGCTCTAAAATCTCGTCATGCAGTATGTCGTTCAAAGGCTGCTGTTTCTCTTTTTCGAGAACCAACATCAGAAGCATGAATCCGAGATCGGAATATAATATGCCGTTCCCGGGAGAAAAGACGAGAGGTTCGGCTAGTATTTTATCCCTCAGATCTTCCAGCGAAGCAAACTTGTGAGCAATTAAATAATACGGACGCCAATGCGGTAAACCGGACGAATGGGTAAGAAGCATCTTTGGCGTGATTTTTCGCTTATCGTGAGGGACATCAAACCACTCTGTAAGATCCCAATCCAGGAGGTCGGGCTTTTTTTTAACAAGCCGCATGAACAAAACCGTAGTCGCATGGATTTTGGTCAGAGAGGCCAAATCAAACAACGTGTTATCTTGCACTTTAGGGCCCTTTGCCCCGAGAGTTCCGTAACATTCATCCATCAGATTATCCGAACCGATGGATACGATGAGCCGAGCGGCCGTATAGATCTTCGCCTCCAGACCTAAGAGCATCTTCTGGTGTGGTTTTTCCAAAACATAAGTCATAATTGTCCATGAGGTTATTACGGAATCTGAAACATTGGTATTTAATGACGGACGGTCTACTTAATCTGAGGAGGAGCATGCAATGCTTGATTGTGGAACATAAGCAATGAGATGGATCCCGGACCTTGATTAAAGATGTAATCGTGCGGGCCTGTTAATACTAAAAAGGAATGCGGAATCTTGAACCGTGCCAGGAGTTTGCTCATTTTTTCGTTGGAGTGAAGCATCACATCCTTTCCACTCGTCGTTATCTGAATCGAACGATTTTTCAAATCATCAGCCCCTCTCTTGATCAAAAAACGATACAAATCGGAATATGGTCCAAATGCGCCCTGCACTGCTCCAATGCTGGTAAAAACCTCTGGGTATTTTAAGCCGTAATACATCGACCTGGCGCCGCCCATGGATACTCCATCGACGCCGATTCGATCTTCTAAAACTGGATAGTGCTTAATTAGCGCAGGTATAAGTTCGTACATGATGTATTCTTCGTAACTGGGAAATTCCGGACCTGCGGCCCCGTAAACAGGAGGAGACGAAGGACACGCGATGATCATGCCTTTGTAGGGGTTTTCCGATAAATTTCGGTTGAAGCGCCGTAATTCATTCTTGTTGGCCAGACCACGGAAATCGGAATGACTAAGTCGTCCACGTTTTAAAGCAGCTACGGCTTCATCCATTTTATAATAGCCCATCCATGCAAGTGCGCCTTGTCTTGGAGGCCGCGCGCATTCACCCGCGCCGCCGAACACAATAAGGAGCGGATACTTCTGTCCCGAGTTTGAAGAATATCCAATGGGAAGAGTTACCCCAACGGCGCCGTCATAATTTTTGGAATTTAAGGTGAAGTATTCCGCAGGTGTTTTGTACCCGGAAATCTTTTCTATCGTGGGAAGACGCTCCGATGAATTAGCTAATGTGGGATCATCTGTTGGCCTCTTCTTCTCCAGTTTGGCCAGGATTTCCGGGGGAGGCTGTAGCTCCTCTATGGGCGGGGAGTCGGCTGGTCTGCGGGGGCCCACACGCTTGTCCGAATCCTCCGCCGGAGTTTGCTTCGACTGCGCTTTATCGTGAACAGCGGGAGGCTCTGTTTTGGAACAGCCCATTGTGACACAAACTAAACATCCTACAAAAACGATAATATACCGGTAATCCATGCTGAGCCGTTACCACAAATTCTTTAAGGTAGGTCTTGAGGAATCGGTTCCGGCGCTTAACTCCGTTGATTTTACATCCTGAGCTACGGAGACAATCTGTTCAGTCGGCAAATTCTTATTGACTCCCAGAGCCAACGCATTTCTTTTGAAGTGTTTTGAAAACCAATAGAAGGACTGATGCCCGTTAGGATATCTGTAAGCGCAATACCCGTGGCCACAACTCTGGAAGACATTCACCTCCACAGGAAACCCATATCGCTTCATATCTTGAACCAATCCATAGAGCCGACCATGGTTACTGTACGAGTTACAACCGTCCCTAACATTTGTATTGATATTGTATGAAATGCCTCCGGCTTTTCGGATTCGAGCAGCGTTACGCTCCCACACATCAGGGGTCATGGGATAACTGCCGAGATCAGTCTGCTGTCCGCCGCAATAAGCAAATACGTCCGGGCGACGGGCCGAGATCATGATTGCTTGAGCCGCGCCGGCGCAAGCGCCGTCAATACCTCTGAAAAGTCTGTCAGGAACCGTTCTGTAGTGGGCGTCTATGTAGGGAATCACCTCATCAATAAGATACTGTTCATACTTTCCCGTGTTTCCACCGCCGGGATTCCATAAAGAAACCAGTATTAAATCATCAAAGGGCTCATCTTTCAGCCATTGATTGAACGTGCGCAGTTCGTCTTCATTAATGTTATCCTGGAAGCCGGCGCGAGTAAGTTCCCCTGATTTAAGATTGTCCAGGACCAGAGGAGCTTTGCACCACACGGACCAGTATGTGGCGCCGCCTAATTCGGGACCGTTGTCCCATCCGGACTTGCCACCCAAAAGATACAAAACGCCATATCTTCTATTGGTCTTCTCGTAGTCGTCGGGAAGAATAACATGAACCGGAAACGGTCCGTCAATCTCCTTTCCTCCTTTAACTCTGGCGCTTTTATAAACCTGGGAATGGATTCTCACCACATCAATATAGTGATTTGTGCGTAAAAACTTGGTTCTGGCCTCAATCTCGGACCAAGGTTCCTCTTTAGGCGCGGCAAAAGCTACATTTGCTACAATCTGGATAAGTAAAGCAATGGCAATAATTCCTGCTGCAATAAAGCTCTTTTTCATCTATCCTCCAGGTGATTCAGAACCGAGTCATAATATAAATCAATTCTGATCGTCTGCAAATGCTTCATTATTTAACGCTGATACGATAAACATTAACAGGGAACCCTTGTTGATCCACAGCTTCCGATTTTTGCGGATCCATCCTAATGACATTGCTCTTGACGTTTACGCCTCGCAGAGCGCACCTAACATACAGCGAATAGTCACCCGGGCGGCCGGCCTGTATTTTCACGGTCATGTCATAAGACTTGTTTTCTCCCCATAGTTCGATCCAGCGTTCCGCCATCGGAACTTTAGTTCTGATGCGATCACTTGTAACGGCCAACACAGTGCTCCCGGCGCCGTAAACTTTGCCGGGTTTTGCTCCTACTATTTTTAAACCTGAAGGATCCGGAGATGATACGGTAATTCCACCATAGTCGGACTCCGCTCCTTCATTCACGGCTTCAATACGAACTTCAAAAGTCTTGCCCGATTGAACGACAGTGGGCGTTTTTACTGCCGCTATTCTGGGAGAAGCTTCCCTTGGTAGAGAGACGTCAAAGAGGTCGGACGTCCATTGCTTACCGTCAATACGAATATCCGTCGTATACCGACCTTTGGTTATTTCGGGTTTGGATACTCCGAAATTATCCGGATAATAGATATTAATAATTTTATTCTCAGGCAGAACTCCTGTATATTCGGATTTACCGTCCGGACCCAGCAATCCGACAGTCAGCTCTCTTGGCGTATTCCCTCTATTAGTAAATGACAACTTGAGTTTGGGATCATTGCCGCCGGTTATCTTAGGAACCGCGGTCGTCAATTCAGTGAATCGAGTAATCACGCGACCGGACAGATGATTAATAACAATCTCCGGTTCTTTTGACGCGATCGTCTGTGGCGCGGGCTGCTCACCGTTAGCTTGAGCGTGTTCGGATGTTTGATCCTTCACTGTAGTCATAGTCCGGTCACTTTCCGTATGCCGCTGCGCTTGATCCTGCGCGTGGCCTTCTTTAGCTTCTGATTCAGTCCGTGGCGTCGTCTGACCGGCAGGCAATTTTGCTTCAATCAGCAGTATTTTCTTGCTTTCTCCTCTGCTATTTCGGAACTGTGACATTAGCCGGCTCAAACCTTGCTGAGAATTGATGTTCATCTTATGGACTTGGCTTCGTCTCGTAGAATGATACAGCCAAATGTCGCCGTTCGGATCAGGTAGTATCAGAACTACATGATAGTGCATCAATTTGTAGCCTTTTGATGTTCCAGGTTTGCTGATACTACCCAGGTAAGCATGCCCCGGTTTCATGAGCGACATTACGTTGCGCCATGCTCCAGCGTCATGTAGATCGATTCCCCTGTCAGTCAAGCCATTAACATTACTAATCGCAACAGTTGACTTCCCGGGCATTACGACTCGCGGAGAAAATTCATCAGCTATATTGAGAATGAGATCCAGCCCAAAATCCCAATCTTTGCCCAAAGGCGCCCCTTCTCCGCTGTCACCCAGTCGGTCCCTTGTAGCCTCCGCCAAAGTCCAATTTTTGTTGAACAAAAACCTGGAGGCCGAAAGCACGAGCCCGCTGCAATTTAATCCGGGAGTATCGAAAAAATGGGTTGGATTTTCGAAGATTGTAAAGAATCCATTTTCGTCCAATGTTCCATCGTCACGGTACGGTATACCAAGGTATGTATCCACCAAACTGACGGGAGTAGATTTTTGCGCTATTCCTCTATCCCATAAGATTTTCGGCGCAAATAGCTGATCTGAAGAAGCCGGCATCGCTGAAAACATTACCAGTAGGAGACAAATTGCAATAAAACTCAATTCAATTCGTGTAATTCTCACCAAGCCTCCGAAGATTAAGCCTATTTTTGGTGAATATTATCAGCTATGAAATCCAAAATCAAGGGAAGTCGAGCCGACTAGACAACCGAATGGACAATAGGTATTCCCATTCACTGGTGCGTGAAATTTTTTACCGAAAGGCATATAATGGTAGTCACAACTCTTTCCGTTTCTATAGCCCTATGTGTTGACATAAAATTGCCCGTTTGTCCTGTTCACAATTTCGGGGCGCCTATCGTTGAGCGCCTTTGTCCCCGGCGTGGAATTAAAATGATAACACCTCAAAAACCGCCGCACAGATTTTCATGGAACACGCACTCTATTCTTACCTCGTTTTCAATTGAAAAATTAAGTTTAAAGAAAATATCCAGGCCGATTATTGTAACTGGGATTGAAGAACTTTTGGACAGGATTCCAGCCGAGACACTTGCTACGATACCCGAACTGAGGCCCAATTTGGTGAGGGCAAGAAGTATCAAAACTGAAGCGGATTTCCTCCGGATCGCGCGTCTAAATCCCAATGTATCCCTGGGACACGCTATCTTGAAAACACATAACGAAGCTCAGGCTGGGTGGAGGCATAGTCCTTCTAGAGCCGGTCCGCCCATTAACTCCGCGTATTTGGGATTACGGGAGGGAGTGGTAATTGATTCATTGCAGGCTTTAACGGCATATTGTGACGAGCCCGACTGGGGGATGGATCAAAATTTGTTTGGCATTCAGGATTACGGCTATGGAAAGTGTCCGTTCGGCATGGCCGGCGGTAAGAGTTCGCAAGCCGCGTTCCACATGGCTTTTTTGCACCTCAATCCTCTGGTCCGTGCCGGAATTCCAGGACTGAAAAGGACGTTTTTAGAATCACGTGTTCGAATGTGCGCCGACTTGAGTCGTGTTGCATTCGACTATGGCGCGGATTACTGGGGCTTTAGGTTTATGGCCTGGCATTTACACTACTTGCAGGATATAACTCAACCCTATCATTCAAATCCTTTTCCTCCGCCTCTGACGCCGATGTTGGTCAGTTACATAAAATGGCCGGATTATGGAAATTTCCTTCGGGATAACATGCACTATTTAATCAATCGTCACCTCATGTTTGAAGCGGTCATTCATCTGATCGTAAACAAAATATTCAGTGAGAACATCAGACATCATCCGTTTCGAACCTACCCGGCATCCGCTCGTGAAATCTCTTCTACCGATGTGCATGAAGCATTGAAAATTCTCTCAGCTTTCTCTGCAAAAAACGCCTCAAAAATAGATCGCTTAACCGCTGAAATCATGGCTGTTCCCGATGATTGTGAGCTAACTTTCGGCGAAGACTTTGATAAAGTGGTTGAGGCCACTTTCAATCAAGAAAACGGGAAAACGGAGGCAATCGGCGCCTTTGTGGAGCTTGTTTCCCAATGCCTTGCCGGAGCCGGTTCAGCCACCAAATATGGCTTGAAATCCGCAGGATTGATTTAGTTCAATCTGGGCGAGACTGAACTGATACTGGTTCTTGTTCTAGTATTTCTCCCGCTCGCCCGTGTCTGCGCAACAGATAGATGGCGCTTGGAATCCCGAGCGATATGGATAGTATTACATTTAATATCCTAAATATCGCAGCCGAACTCATTGACTTTACGAAATCAATTCCGAAGAGTTGAGGAACTTGTATTGTAACCGCTTCGACAAAGCCGAATGAGCCGGGGGTAAACGGAACCAAATTGGCTATTGTTCCTAAAGATGAAACCAGAAGCACACCTGAAAACGGGGCATTTGCGCCGATAGACCGATAAATATAATGGAAAGTAAAAGTCAGAACGATTGTTGTCAGGATTAGTGACACAGCCAATTTTGTGAGGAGCTTTCGGTTTTTCGTCAGCAGCCTCCATGAATTCGCCACATTTACGATAAACCCGATAATACGATTATTGCGGTTCTTGAATGGCGGGGGAAATACACTTAGATAAATGCATGTTATTAACATTACGGTAACTATCGTAAATAAAGCTCCATTAAAAAAATCTTCCGTAAAATAAAGATAGATCAAGGCAACTAGAGCCGGTCCACTGTTTATCAATGTTATCAGTATCGCCGTTCCACCGTAGATCACCGCAAAAGACTGAAAATCCAGTTTGTGAACAGTTTTTAAGTAAACGGCCAAGGCGCCGGAACCGCCTCGCATGGGTAGCGTCAGGTTTCCCAGAATCATGGTCACGGCAAGAGCCGTGACTTCCGTGAATGACAAAGAAACGCCAAAATGCCCGAGGAATAGCCATAGCTGGTATGAATTGAGGAGGTATCCCACAATCACCAATGTTCCGGCAATGAACATGTCTCGCGTATTAATTTGTTTCAGGAAATCGTATTCAGCGGCATTTGAATACATATGTTCAGCAAACACAATCACGCCGACCGCAATAATCCCGTAGGCAATACAATTAATTAGCCATGGCCGTAGCTTGTCATTCAAGAACATTAATTAGTGATCAACCGTATTTACACCCTCGGAATCCTGGGCAAGATTCCTGGGACCAGACGATTCTTCATCTTCATCCACTCCTCGCATCCATAAAGGCGCCAGGAGATCGTCCATTTTCGCGATTCTTGCCTTTAACCACTCGTCTGAAGGGAACTTGCCTCTAGTAAGTTTATAAGTCAGCTCCTCGGCTAAAGGATGCTTGGGGAATCTTTCCTTAAACTCCATGTACTTAGCTGTAAATTCTCTAAAAAGGCTTGCCATGAGGTCCTCCGTATTGGTAAATGACGCCTTGATAGCGTATCACCCTCATAAGACATCAAGTTTTGCATTAGGTTCCATAAAAGTAATATTATTGGTGGGTTCATCAAATTAATAAACATTTTTTATATTCATGACGCATTATTAGCTTTAATACAAGTCGATACTCTTCAGAATTTAGGATACAACATTTTCATCCTAATAGTTGATGGACCGAAACTCTCTGATTTACGGTTACATTCAACTGTGGCTGTTAGCCGCATTGGTCTGGAAACTTGTCCTAACCTAGAACCCGGTAATAAGTCCGGCTCCTGTACAAGATCTCAGATATCACAAAATGATTATAAACTTGAGTATTATTTTCTGATTAATGCTTAACACAGACTTCTACGGCAATCCTCCCATTTAGCTAATCCGCCTGCGTTTTAGAATCGCTACCGTAAAATAATACTCTCTTCCACCGAATTTTACCAACCGGAGTATACCTTAATTAATACTAATACTATTTCGCTTTTAATCTCGTAACATCCTGTTGAAGATCCTCACCCTACCCCTCTCCAAGACTGGAGAGGGAACTAAGAGGATTTAGCGATTTTATATGTTTTATTGCTAACCGGTATAAAGCATATATGAGAGAAGGCCTGTTTGTAATGACTGCTCTTCAAAGCTCAATATAGGCTCATATAATAAAACAAAAAAGGCGGCCTAAGCCGCCCTTTCCATCGACTGCCAAAGTAGGCGGTTATCCTATTTGGAACTTGTATACTTCATTGGTTTTGGAATCAATTACGTGGACTGCGCAAGCGATACAGGGGTCAAAGGAATGGACCGTTCTCAAGATTTCGAGCGGCAGTTTCTCGTTTGCGACGGGAGTCCCAATCAGAGCGTTCTCGACGGGACCCTTCTGACCTTTTGCGTCAGCAGGGCCGAGATTCCAGGTTGAAGGAACAACTTGCTGGTAATTCTTGATCTTACCTTTTTCAATGTTAATCCAGTGTCCCAGGGAGCCTCTAGCCACGTCATTGAGACCCATGCCCTGACCATTGGTCGTCTCATCAAGAGTATAGGCGGTAAAGGTTCGCATATCGCCCTTCTTGATATTCTCAATAAGATCCATTGTCCACTTTTCGGCTCTTCTGGCGTTGACCAGACATTTAATTCCGCGTGCCGCTATACGACCGAGTGTTGAATGTAATGCTTCGGGGCCCACACCCAGTTTCTTCAATGCCGCGTCAGTAGTCTCTTTAATCTCTTTGTTTCCGCCGACATAAGAGACAAGGCATTGAGCCAGAGGGCCTGTTTCCATGACCTTGTTATCATAACGCGGGGCCTTCATCCAACTGTATTTACCCGAAGTATCGGGTTTTAGCGTCTGAAGATCTTTTCCAGTCAACGGAACCGTCTCACCCACTTTAGGATTAAGAGCCTTGTTACCTTCATACCAAGCATGCGTGACGTCTTCCGTGATCTTAGCGGGATCAATATTCACGAGTTTGAGTTCTCTGTTAAATATGGCGCCACGTGGAAAGTAGAAGGATTCCGGCTCTTTCTCGCTTTCCGGAAAATCGCCATAAGAAATATAGTTACTGTTACCGCCAATTGAGGCCCAATCCTTATAGAAGCTTGCCACTGCCAAAAGATCAGGGATGTAAACTTCTTCAGTAAACTTAATTTGTTCTCTGAGTTTGAATAGGTACTCGGAAATTCTGTCTGCATTCAACTGGGCCACAACAGTCACTCCACCAGGAAGATGACCTTGCAAGTGCGGGTTCTTGGCTCCCCAAATTGCGGTCATCTGCGCAGCGTGGACCTGCTGACGAAGATTGTCGAGATAGTGACCTACCGCCATCAAGTTTGCTTCCGCCGGCAACTTATAGGCTGGGTGTCCCCAATAGGCGCCTGCGAAGGGGCCAAGTTGGCCGGAGTCTACGAAGGCTTTCAGCTTCCCTTTTAGCTCTTCATAATATTTTTTTGACTGCGGTCTGCCGCTTACACCATCCGATAACTCTGCGGTTTTCTTAGGGTCGGCGGATAATGCCGAGACAACGTCAACCCAGTCCAGGGCGCACAATTGATAGAAATGGACGGAATGATCGTGCATATTCTGGGCGGCATGTGTCAGATTGCGAATAATACGTGCATTAGGTGGGACTTGTATTTTCAAGGCGTCTTCCACGGCTCTGACTGAAGCCAATGAATGCACCAATGTACATACACCGCACGACCGCTGAGTTAACAAGTGAGCGTCACGAGGATCGCGACCTTGAAGGATGATTTCGAGACCCCTGAAGAGCGTTCCTGAGCTCCAGGCGTCTTTAACTTTGCCGTTTTGAACTTCTACCTCTATGCGCAGGTGACCCTCAATTCTGGGAATCGGGTCAACGACGACTCTTGCCATGTTTTATGCTCCTTTTCGTAGTAAGCTGGGATTTTTTATTTATCTATCTGGAAACATAGAATGGCGCCATTTCATCCCAGAAATTGGGTTCGCTGCAACCGATGCAAGGATGTCCTGCTCGAACCGGCCAATTCGTTCCTTGGTTCCATTGAATAATTGGGCAATTGTTGTAGGTGTCGGGACCCTGGCAACCCATTTGTCTCAGGCAATAACCTTTAGCGGCGCCTTCGTCACCAAACTCTTTAACAAACTCACCATTTTCAAAGTGGCCCCTTCTTTCACAGTTGTCATGTATATTCATGCCGTAAGCAAACAGCGGTCGGTTTTTATCATCAAGCGCCGGCAGTTTACCTAGGAGTAAATAATGAACAATAGTGGCCACCATATTGTCGGCGTTGGGGGGACAACCGGCAATATTAATTGTTTTTACTCCCAATGCCTCGGAAATGCTTTTCGCTGCCGTGGGATTGGGTTTCGCTGCTTGAACGCCGCCGAAGTTGGCGCATGAACCCACAGTAATTACCGCTAACGCGTTGTTGGCGATATTAGCGGCCATATCCTTCATGGTTTTTCCGCCGATGGTCCCAAATTGGCCGTCCGAACCGGTAGGAATAGCGCCTTCCATGACGGCAATGTATTTACCTTTGTTGTCACTAATGGCTTTTTCCAGCACTTCCTCAGCTTGATGTCCGGCAGCAGCCATAATGGTTTCATGATAAGCCAAATCTATTGTATCGAGAATGATATCTGCCGCCCACGGATATGTAGATCTGATGAAGGATTCCGTACATCCGGTGCACTCGGCGGAATGGGACCAAATTACGGTTGGTCGTTTAGCTGTAGAAAGCGCGGCCGCCACTTTTGGAGCAAATGAAACCGGGAGACCCAAAACCGTCGCCATGAAGCCGCAGAACTTCATGAAGTCCCGCCGCGAAACGCCTTTTCGTTCCAACAATTCGGGAACCTCAAAAGATTTGTCCATAATAACCTCCTTGTATGGACTGTAGATCTTCCGTGAGTAACTTCCCCTGATCGTGTCGATTCACTATTCGAGAGAAAAAACTCATACGTTACTCGAATGAGAGCTTCCGACCCGGGTAGATTGTGAGCGCTGATTGAATGATGCAGTAAGCCGTGAAGACACGCAAGCCTTACACGAAAAGCACACAGGTCAATGTTAAATCAGGGAGCCCACAAAATCAAGGCAAATCTATAGGAATAACAAAGTGCTACTATTTTACTCGAAGTGCTATTCTTATTCCGGCCTTTACCTAAAATCCAGCATGAATTATTATATGATTAGGTTAGATTTAATTTATCAGGCGCCGCTATTAATGAAATAGTGGAATTTTAACAATGCGAAAATTGTGAATGATTGTATAGCTAAGTTATACTGAAAATTAATTAAAGGCGCCACAATTACTGTTAAACCATTCCTTCTTTAATTAAAATTGGAGTAATCGACCATGCCGAGAGCAATGTGGAGTGGATCAATTAGTTTCGGACTTGTAAATATACCTGTTAAAATGGTTACCGCTACAAGAAACAATAATATAAGTTTTCATCAGCTTCATGAACAATCCAGGTGCCGCGTCAGACAAAAGCTTTATTGTCCCGGTAAAGACGAAGAAATTAAAAGATCCGAATTGGTGAAGGGGTTCGAGATTGCCCCTGATCAATATGTAATTGTAAAGCAGGAGGAGCTTGATTCTCTGGCGCCGGAAGCGGGACGCACAATCGATATACTTAACTTTGTCAACATGGAATCCATTGATCCGATATTCTATGAAAAACCTTACTATCTAATTCCGGATCAACACGCCGAAAAGGCTTACCGTTTGCTCGTCCTTGCAATGTCGAACGTTAAAAAAGTGGCAATTGCCAAATTTGTCATGCGAAATAAAGAATATCTTGCAGCTCTAAGACCGGTGGGCGCCGCCATCTGCATGGAAACCATGAGGTTTGCTGATGAAGTGGTATCTGCGGATAAGCTTGAAGGAATTCCCAAAGATATCGAAGTCGGCGAAAAGGAGATCAAAATGGCGGAACAATTGATATCCACATTGTCCGATGATTTCGAACCTGCAAAATATCATGACGTTTACATGGAGAAACTCAGAAATCTGCTCGATAAGAAGGCTCAAGGTGAGACCGTGATTTCCGAAGCCGCCGAACCTGAAACTAAAGGAAGAGTCATCGATCTTCTCGCGGCGCTGGAACAAAGCCTTGCTAAATCAAAGAAAAAGAACGGCAAACTTGAGGAAAAAGAAGACAAAAGGAGACTTCCTCGCAATAAAGCAGCGGCGAAGTAGACTGCTTTGAATAGCAACGCTACACTCTTAAATGGCAAAGCGAAAAAACAGATGTCATTTGTTCTTTTAGTCAAGAGTAAATTTCTTGATTATTTCTCCCTGTCCCTCTCCGAAAATCTCAGCATACGCCGTAATTACAAGGGCATGGTAGGCGTTCCATGGATCAGAGCGTTTATCCAATCAATTGAATAGCGTCTCTGACCTTTGCCGGGCTAAACTGCGATAACACTCCATAATATCCGGGTCATCCGAACTCTGTGATCCATTTGTAAGCCGATTGCACGTTGTCTCTCAAAACATTGGCCAACGCAATCTGTAGACCGGCCCCGGCCAACATAAGAAGGGCGACCGATTCTAATTCCGCCGAAGCACGGGCCGCCCCACTTCTTAGGTTCGACAGCCCCACCATAGTACGAGTCGGCTCATTGAAAATAGCGCCGTTCGCCAGCAGTCGAACAGTCTCAATATCTTCCGAGATTCTCAGTGAGCTATCTTCCCAGGCGCAGTTAGGCAGCACCGGATCGAAGATCAAATTATCCGCCGGGATTCCCGCCGTCAGCGCTCGCTCACGGAGTTCAATAGCCAAAGCGATCTTTTCGTCTACCGCTGGAGGCGTAAAAGAATTTTCATCCATTAATAAAATGACCAACGGGGTTTGATGTTTAACGGCAAGCGGTAAAATCTCCTTTAACTTGGCCTCTTCCAGAGAAAGGGCGCTGAGTATAGGCTTATTACGGCACACTGAAAGACCGGCGGCCAAGACCGCCGAGCTCGGACTATCGAATATCAGGGGCACATCTACGGCGTCTTCAATAGTCTCGACCAAGAAACGCATGCGGTCGAGCTTTCGTTTAGTTAAATACCCGGGGTTCACATCTAACAGAGCGGCTCCATTAGCAACCATCTTCAGGGCAAGCTCCCGAATTGGAGCCGGATCTAACTTTTGCATAGCCTCCGAGACTATTGGATTTAACGCGTGTATGTTGTCCGCGGCAAGGATCACCGGTCGTTCCTTACTTTTTAAGAGAGTCTCTAAAGCGAGTTATAGGTAGAAAAGTAGGCGCCGTAACATTCGCACGCCATTCAGCAGCTTGTATATAATTCATTAGAATATACTCATTTTGCACATCTGTAATCCAAGACTTTTCTGCACTGCCCCATCTTTGAATCAAGGGCTTCTTGCATCATGCGGATGCGCTCAGTTTGTTGTTTGTTATCAACATAGTCGAATTCTAAATTTGCTCGCGCAATGGCCAGAGCGCCTTTGGCTGAAGCGCCTGCGAGCTCATAACCGACTTCCACATCAGACACAAGGAGCTTGGCGCAATTTCCTGCCGCATCCTGAATGACGGAAAGCAACATTATTAATCTGTCCGCAATCGACAATGGAACATCGATGAGTTTCATGAACAATTCAGGCTTAATGGAAGTGGCCGTCAGTTTTTTTGCCTGGATGAAATTGTGATAGGCGTTTATGTCTGCCGGGATGAGATCTTCAAGATCTTTGATCAGGTCTTTCGTTAAGCTAATTAAATTATTCCAGTCAACCTTGGCGACGGCTATTTTCCTGTTGGATTCTATTTTGGTCACCTTTAGGATCAAGGCCGCCGCCACTAAACCGGCATAAGCCGCTGCGGCGCCTCCGCCGGGATCAGGACGAGGTTCGGCCAATTGTTTGAGAAATGCGTCCATATGATTTTTTACAGTTTTATGACTTTAACTGGACGTTAATAATTCCACGAGCATCGGATTTGACGCTCGCTAAATCTCTATAAATAACGTTGTCGCATTTCATTATGTAATATGCTTAAATATCCTCTCTCAAAGCTCTGCAAAAAGATAGAGAGAGAACCCGGCAATATTCTTCAAATATTTTCAACTTTGTTACTACATGATCTAAGCCGCTTCACGATTCCCAAATATAATAACGCGGAAAAATGTCCACACTACAATCATTAGTGGAATAGAGCCTTAATCTGACGGCATAGGAAACACCGCCATAGGGGAACACCCAAACTTTTGAATTCCGAGGCATTTTTGAGCCGGCCCAGGCGATCATGTCTTCGACTTTCCGAAAACTCCGAGCAAGCCCCAGTTTCCTGCCGATATCCTCAGGGACCTTCTTAAATAAATTTTTTGCAATGTATTGCAATTACGATTGAAACGCTTTAATATCTCAAAAGCTACACGCCAGGTCCATAGATTCTATGCGAAACTTGGCCTCAACCACTCAGCACCTCAACGTGCCGCAGTTTTTTGGAGCACACATTATGTTGACCAGCATTGACGGATTCATTTTCGGTTTCCTCGCGGGCGCCATGCTCACCTACATGATCATCCTGAACAGAATATAGGACGTAAGTTACGACCAGCGCATCACTCTACCCATGACCTTATTTGAATAGGCACAGGTTGTCC
>JBBSBY010000019.1:0-46301 GCA_038250835.1 Desulfomonilales bacterium
AAAGATTGGTTGAACTGTCCATCACTGATAAGGCGCCTACAGAACATTAGAAGTACTACTTCAAACCACTGAAAATAAAGTGACCACCAAAGCGCTCTCACTTGTCTTAATCCGCTGCAAATTAGCACATTAGGATCTGCGAATAAATATCTGTTCGACATCTTTGAGGCTAATGTTTGTCGGCGCATTTATAAGTGTTGAATCTCAGTTATTCGAGATGTTTTGTTATTGGTATCAGAAAAGACCAGTAAGCGGCATTTCTGACTTTAGCGAAAGCGTTTGGTTACGTATTTTTGCACAAATCTGACTCACCAGCTTCCTCTGACCAAATACAACCGCCCATATTCCTCCGGAAAGGTCCTTCTCCACTTGATCAGAGACGATGATATTCGTGTGTACCACATCACCCATTATCTATGCTATTACTAAAAATTACTTTCAACATTTTTAAGACCATTAATGAAGCTGCTCTGTCGAAAAATAAAGATAGAATACCTGTAACAGCAAAAGCTGCTTAAGGCGCCGGACGATGACGTTAAACTTTCTCAAAGAAGCGGATTTGCGTAAATTGCTCAAGGAATCTTGGTCAATAGGCTGGCCTATGATTCTTATAATGTCTTTTCATTTCGCCATTGGCATCACCGATACATATGTCGCCGGTTTTTTGGGCACCAAAGTTCTTGCGGCGGTGGGGTACGTCGGTCAGCTATACTGGACTCTAATGATATTGGCCAGCGGACTAACAGTAGGAACAGTCTCGATGATATCTCAAGCTTATGGGGCCAAATCCATTGAGGGTGTTTCGAGCATAACCGCAAACTCCATGCTGATGGGACTAATCATTGCGGGCGTCATGACCGTTTTAGCCCAGATTTATCCCGCCGAAATTATACGGATCGCCGGTATGCCCGAGGAAATTCGCATAATAGCTGAAGATTTCCTGAAGATATTTTCGCTTGTTCTGATCCCTACTTACCTAATGATCATTAGCGGGGGAGTTCTGCGAGCATCAGGCCGAGTTCGTTTGACCATGCTCACAAGTATGGCTGCGGCAGTCGTAAACGTAATTTTGGATCTTGTACTAAGCTTTGGGTGGGGCCCCGTACCGGCCTTAGGGTACCGCGGCATTGCGATGGCTACGGCGAGCGCAACGACATTGGGCATGACTTTAAATCTAATTGCCTTGTTCGTTGGGCCTTCCGCCATCACGTTCAGTTCAGTGATAGGTTTCCGGGGCGCCTGCATGAAGAATCTGATCAAGCTCGGTGTGCCGAGCGCTTTACAACAAACGGCATGGAACGCCGGCACCCTGGTGGTCTATTTCTTGGTTGGATTGCTTCAGGGAGGTCAAATCACGGCTTTGGCGGCAATGACGGCAGGCCTGAGAATCGAGGCGATTGTCTTTTTACCCGTGATGGCGCTGAACATGGCCGCAGCGGTTCTCATAGGCAACCGACTGGGGGCCGGTGATCCGGCAGGAGCTCGATCCGCCGCAAAAGTTACAGTTCTTTTATCCTTTTCCATAGCTCTAATCCCAACGGCTTTGATATTCATTTTTGCTCCGCAATTGGCTGCCCTTCTTACAAAGGATCCTGCAGTTCTTGCTGAAATGACTCGCTATTTACGAGTAAACATGGTGGGAATGCCGTTTATGGCTATCGGTATAACGCTTTCAGGAGCTTTGCAGGGGGCGGGGGACACTTTTGGGACCATGCGCATTATCTTTACCGGGATGTGGCTCTTGAGACTACCTTTAATAATTGGAGCCATCTATGTGTTTAAATCAGACGCTATCGGCGTATGGTGGTCTATGACAATTTCGATGATTGCAATGTGCGCGCTTTTAATTCATCGTTTCAGGGGTGACGCCTGGATCATGGCGTCAATGGACAAGGAAAACAAGAAAATGCTATGGGAAGCTTGCGTAAAACCGAAAGCCGGGTAATGCCGGCCTCGAGGATCAATGCGCAAAGCGTCATGGCTTTAAACCTTGCCTGAATCAAAGTATATAGAATTATTTTGCTGCACATAAGCAGTAACCCGCCGACCAATTCACACTGGTAAAAATCGGCTCTGATGTCCCTTCTTTATAATCTCAGTCTCGAACGCTCATTGTGCTTCTGAATCTTTCAACCAGAAATTTGGCGGCAATTCCATTCATGACTCCCGTGATCGCGCCGCTCAGCAGCATAAACGGAGCCAGCAAGAAAATAGCTTCATTTTTAATAATGATTTCATAAGCGCCGAACAATTGTCCCGCATAATGCGCTATTGCCCCCAAGACGCTTACCCCGATAATAGAAAAGACACGAGGCCCAAAACTCTTTGCTATGCCCATTATCGCAACCGCGGTAATTCCGCCGGAAAGGGAAAGAATAAAAGCGGGAGACCCCAAAGTTCCTGAAAGAATGGATCCCAAAAAAATTCTGCCGAGAGTTATAAACGCAGCCTCTTTAAAACCATAGAGGAACAATGCGGCCAACGTGATGATGTTTGCGAATCCGAATCGAAACCATGCTATTGTTATGGGTAGGAGAGCTTCGGCGGTATGTATTACCGTGGCGAGCGCCAAAAACAACCCTATTCTGGATAAGCGCCCGATCTGATCCGTCATCTGCTGACCGCGTCTACATCCGAAGTCTGAGCCCCCCACTTAACCAAAACCCCATTAGGTAAACACAGTAAAAAATCGCCCTTATTTCCGATCGGCGCCATTCCCACGCAAATTTTATGCGGACATGGTGAACTGATTATTCTTGCTGCTCCGGACTTGATTTCCACGCATGTCGAACCAAGAGGACCCGGCACTTCGATTATCTTATTGTGTCGAAGATCGTAACGTCCATAAATTCGATTGTTTTGATAAATTTCGATCTGATTTGATGGTAATCCCAACTTAGGCAAAAAAATGATCCCAATTATTGCGGCGCCGAGCGTTGCGACAATAAGCAGAATATCTATACCGGTCATGTCAAGCGGAGTCTTAATTGCGATCCTCAAAGGCCTAATCAAGCCCATTCATTTTTTTCCGGCAACAGCGTTGATGAGTCTCATTGGTAGGATTTTCGAACATACAGCGATATTCATAAAACTAAAACAAGTTGTGATATAAACAATCAAAATAAATGGTCTGTGCGCATTGCCGGTACTATACATCACTAAACGTACGTTTTTGACCTGAACCATTTGTATTTTTCTTGCATTACCCGTATCATTCATTATAAGTATTCTTCCGAGCGGCCTCAACTACTGACTGCAAAAAAGGTTGGTCGAAATGAAATGTCCGGCCTGTGGAGCTATTGACGATAGAGTGATTGACTCACGTCTCGGTAAAGACAATAGTGTAATTCGTCGAAGACGCGAGTGCTTGAACTGTAAAAAGCGATTTACAACCTACGAAAGAATAGAAGAAATACTACCATACGTGATAAAAAAGGATGGGCGGCGGGAAGCATTCGATCGTAGAAAAATTGTTGAAGGAATGCTCCGGGCCTGCGAGAAAAGGCCGGTCAGCATTGACAGAATTGATATGGTGGCCGACGCGATCGAACAGGAATTGATGGAGAGGCCTGAGAAGGAGATCAGTGTTTCTTACGTCGGAGAGCGCGTCATGCAAGAACTGCAGCACTTGGACGATGTCGCTTATGTTCGCTTCGCCTCAGTTTACCGCTCTTTTCGAGATATTGAAGAGTTTATGAGAGAAATAAAGGAACTGTATGAACTCAAGGAAGCCCGGGAGCAGAGCAGGAACCAAAGAGATCTCCCGGAAGGAAACCAAAACCTCCAAGATTCCCCCTGAAGCTGAACATTACATGTTTCTTGCGCTCAAGCTTGCTCGCAGAGGTTTGGGTCGCACCTCTCCAAATCCCGCCGTAGGTGCGGTGATTGTCAAAAATGGTTTGGTAGTAGGAAAAGGTTATCATCGCGCCGCCGGTTTTCCCCACGCGGAAGTTGAAGCGATTAGATCCGCCGGGTCGGAAGCTCTGGGCTCGAATCTATTTGTCACCCTCGAACCCTGTAACCACCACGGAAGAACCCCTCCTTGCACGAAAGCTATACTTGAAGCGGGTATTCGCAGGGTATACTACGGGACCGACGATCCTAATCCCGGCGTTACAGGCGGTGGAGCGCGGTTGCTACAAGAAGCGGGAGTACACGTGGTGGGACACGTCCTGGAGAGCAGATGCCGACGTATTAACGAAGTCTATTTAACCAATATAACGCAGAAACGACCATTTGTTTTTTTGAAATTGGCCATGAGCCTGGATGGGCGAATCGCCACCAAAATCGGGGCTTCTAAGTGGATTACATCTGAAGCGTCTCGCAGAAAAGTTCATCGTCTCAGAGATCGAGTTTCGGCCATTATGGTCGGCATTGGCACCGTGATTGCCGACAATCCTTCATTAACCACCCGTCTACCTGGTTCAAGAGGCCATGATCCGATAAGAGTAATAGTCGACAGCAGTTTGCGAACTCCTCCTGAGTCTCTAGTGCTCAATTCCGATTCCGCCTCGGGTTGTATCATTGCTTCTACCAAGAATCCACCATTGGACCGCAAGCTTGAACTCGAAAAACGCGGCGCTAAGGTTTTAAGCACCAAAGGTGGTAAACAGGTGGATTTGCCTGATTTATTGTCCCGACTCTACGCAATAGGAATTACTTCAGTTCTGGTTGAGGGAGGCGCAGGCCTCGCATGGGGCGCCCTTGAAGCCGGTATTGTCGACCGCTGCCTTTTCTTTTACGCTCCCATTATAATAGGTGGAGCCGCGGCCCCGTCGGGAATTGAGGGAATTGGAATCAGCAGGCTTGATGAAGCTCCGCGCCTTGTCGATATGAAAGCATTCAGAATCGGTCCCGACATTCTTTTGGATGGCATTGTGGCTTATCCAGCTAACCGCGATCAAACACAGCAAACAAAATAATATTAAAGTGGATTCACAATAGCGCAGGCTACGGCTTGGCGTGGCTTGTCGCAAAAAGGCCTGTGGAAAGGCAATTCAAATGATACTTCAAATTAATTCTCAACACCCGCAACCGAGGCATGTCACTCGGATTTCCGATATACTTAGGAATGACGGCGTTATAGTTTATCCTACCGATACGGTTTATGGCCTGGGATGCGATATACGCAGCAAGAAAGCTTTGGATAGGGTCCGAAGAATAAAAAAGATGGACAATAAACAGCCCCTTTCATTCGTTTTTGCCGATCTGAAATCCATATCACAATATGCGCAAGTTACGGATAATGATTACAAAATATTGAGACGATATCTGCCCGGTCCATACACATTTATTCTCAAGGCCACACGGTTGGTACCCCGAATAGTATTAACCAAACGTAATGAAGTCGGCATAAGAATACCTGATAATAGGATTTGCCAGGCTTTAGTAGCGGAGCTGGGAAATCCAATCCTCAGTTCTTCCGTACGCATGCCGGATGATCAACTCTTCGATGATCCAAAAGAAATTGACAAAGTGTACAAAGGTCAAGTGGATCTCGTTATCGACGGCGGCGTGTTCATGCCCGAGCCGTCATCTGTAATAAGTCTTTTGGAGGATGCTCCGGTGGTATTGCGACCCGGGAAAGGAGACGTCGATGACTTTGAGTAATCTACAAGAGTTATATTTCTTGTGGTTGTGACTTGATCATTAATTTATTTTTGATGTTCCCGTCCCGGTTCTCTCCCTAAGTTTGCGCCTTCCTGTTGATGATATTTACCTTGCATCCGTCTCGATACCTGCCAATAAGCATCAAAACCACGCTTAATACTAATCAACAGTCCCTCTTTCTACTGTGAATCCGGAAGAGGCCGATTTTCTTTGACTATCCTGTATTTTTCAGCTAATGTTGCTGCTTGGCCGCGTGTAAGCGCCGGCTTGTAGTGTTCATTTCATTGCATTTTCTTGCTGGAGGCCTTGGATTGAGAAGATTATCTTACGCTCTTCTCACGGCAATCTTTTGTGCCGTTTTGTTTCCTTCATTTTGTTTTTCCTATGGCGGCATTCGTGTAGGGATTCCCTTGCCCGATGGAAAAATCCTGCCGGCGTATTATTTTCTACCTCAATGCAAAATTGATAGACCCATCCCGGGGGTAGTTGTCGGGGTGGGCGTTGGGTCACAACTTATTCCTCAGTATCATGATTACTGCCGTCATTTGGCGGATTGTTATTACGCCGTGCTGTTGATTGATCCGTCCAATTATCCTGAATCACTTGTACCCCATCCTTATACCTGGGATCGCGGCATGGGATACGTCAAGGGAAGTATCAATCAAGCGGCGGTAACAGCAAAACTGGCGTTCACGAACGATTGGTACTTACAATCCATTAAATCCGCTTTCGATTTTCTTTGCGCGTCGCCTATGGTGGATAAAACTCGGCTGGTCATAAGCGCTTTTTCTCAGCCCGCGAATGCGTCGCTGGTTTACGCAAACAGGGACCGAAGAGTGAAAGCGATCATCTGGAATTACGGGGGTTCCCCCTGGGTTATGCCGTATAATGCGATGTACCTGCCACCTGTGCTCATTTTCCACGGAGAAAAGGACGATGTGTACGATGTAAAATATGCAAAACAATTGGCTTTTGAACTCAGAACCAATGCCAAAGATTTTGAACTGGGTATCTATCCTAACCAAAAACACATGTTCAATGTCTACTACGATCTTTTCACTGAAAATTGGAACTCCAGACCTGTCATTCGACATAGCTTCGGAAAATTGATAGCATTCTTGAACAGAGTTCTAATGATCCAGCCGCACAAGAAGGTGTCATATTCACCCAGATGAACGGTTTCTACTCTATACCTATGCAAATTACTACTTGCAATCTCCCTTTACTTCAGTAATATGAATTTCTGACAATATTCAGATGGTGTTTCACTGCTGTAGCGATCCGTCCTACTTGGTCCCCACTGAGGGAGCGATTCAATAAATTCGCAAAGTCGTACCAAGTAGCTTGTCTACGGCCCCCGCATCCACTCGAGCTATTCCCCTCGTATCGGAGAGCGCAACATGAACCATTCAATCCCATACTGGAATCCATATACTGAAACCCTACCGATAGAACAGCTCAAGAGAATGCAGCTTGCCAAATTCAAGCGAATTTTTACCTGGGCATACGAAAAATCTAAATTTCACAGAAGTTTATATGATGACGCCGGTATATCTCCTGACCATATTCAGTCACTCGATGATCTTAGGCGGGTTCCAAAAGTGGAAAAGCACATGATGCGTTCCATTCAGCGCAAGCATCCCTTTCCTTACGGAGACGCCTTGTGCGTTCCTTTGGAGGAAGTTACCGAATTTCGGCAAACCAGTGGAACCACAGGCCAACCTGTCTATCAGGCCGATACTTGGCAAGACTGGGAATGGTGGGCGGAATGCTGGGCGACTCTTTTGTGGGCCCAGGGCTATCGCCCCAGTGATCGAGTATTTCTTCCTTTTGGATATAATGTTTTCGTGGCTTTCTGGGCTGCTCACTACGCGTGTGAAAAGCTGGGCTGCGAAACCGTGCCTGGAGGTGTGCTCGATACAAAAGCCCGTATATTGAAGCTTCAAGAGCTTCAAGTCACGGGTATGATGGCGACCCCCACTTACGTGCTGGGAATGGCGGATGTAGCTCGTAAGATGGGTATCGACGCTGAAAAGGATTTGCAGGTCAAAAAGATTACATGCGCGGGTGAACCCGGAGCCCTTATCCCTTCTACTAAACGTCGTATTGAGGAAGCTTGGGGAGCAAAGGTTTATGATCACGTTGGAGCTACGGAAATTGGGGCATGGGGGTTTGAATGCTCAGAGCAGTCGGGGGCCCTCCACATAAATGAAGCAATGTTTTTAGTAGAAATAGAAGATTGGGATACAGGCCGACCGGTTACTGAACCGGGGCATCCGGGAAAAATGATAATCACTGCATTGGACCGCATAGGACAACCGTGTGTCAGGTTCGACTCCAAAGACATTATTGAATATGGCAGTGAACGATGCTCTTGTGGAAGATCTTGGCGGTTGATTCCCGGCGGAGTTGTCGGTCGAGCCGATGACATAACCAAGGTTAAGGGCGTGCTTCTGTCGCCCTCGGCCATTGAGGACGTGGTGAGGTCCATCAACGGCTTAAGCAATGAATATGAGGTTCTTGTTGAGAAAAGAGGCGACGCTGATTACATAGTGATCAAAGTTGAATTAAGCCCGGACGCTACCTCGTACGAAAAACAAATCCAGGAAAATCTTAAAAATGAACTGCGGCTTAAGACGAATCTCGGGTACGATATTCAAGTTCATCCCTTTGGTACCCTTCCTCGCTACGAAATTAAAGCCCGAAGATTTAAAGATTTAAGAAAACACCCGTGAGGTCTGATATGAAAAATATGGATATTAGCGACTTGACGGTAAAAATTACAAGTCTCAGAAAATTAGCCAAAGAGATTCATGATCTTACTGATGATTTCCCGGCTATAAACAGGAATTCCAAAAGAGTAATGGCTTCCGCGGAAATGATGAAACTCAATCTTGAAGGAATAAGTTTGGAGATTGAGCAGAGTTATTAGCAATCTGTATATTTTGATGTGGCGCCTTTGAATTGCCGCTCTTTTGTGATCTTTGTTAATGGGAATTTAGCGGTCTAAGCTCGAATGGACCTGGAGCATTCCTGATCCTCAAATTTTGAGAGATATGATAAAGCTAAAAACTACGCCACAAATAGGAGTAGCAATAGATATTAAAATACCATTTTTCCAGATAGAGCTGCGCATTAAAAGGCGTATATCGACGCAGCCGACCTTGTCCAAGAACCAACGAGCCTATTTCCGGCGCCTTCTATACAACCAAAAAATAAGGGAATTCTCATTCGAATTGACGCTCTAAATCATTTTTATTGACGAAAGTTTAAGTTCCTGTTACCAAATATTGAATCTTTGGATTAGCTCCGGAGGTTTTCCATATGGAAAGCATGAACTTATTAGATGTCACTATCCGATACTTTAATGTTATAGTTTTTGTTCTTTGCGTAATCTTCGGAGCAACTTCGCTATTCGCTTCGTGGATCGCCTGGCGTGAAATACAAAAAAAACGCAACCTCATCAGAAGCATTGTCGCTCTTTACAATATTTCTGAGGACGCCATCGAAAAAGGGGGAAACATCCAGGGTGAGTGGCGTCTTGAGCCGGCTATAGTCCAGACTGTTCTAAACACCATGCAAGAGGTTTTGAACGCCATGTATGGTGAAGTCACAGGAAAACCGATCCCAATCATAGAAGAACGCACCCATGGATCGAAAAGAATTTTGGCCGGAAAAATCAGCGGCGTCTTGAAAAAGAAGAATCAAGACGACCTCCTTAACGTGGCTACTGAAACCCCAAATCTTGCGCGCACCCAAAAGGAGCGTCACCAAAGCTTGCATCGTTAATTTATCCATTCGGCGCCTTATGTTTTTCTCTCACTCCAGCCGCTGATGGCAAATCGCCGACCCATCCATGATCATTTTTCGCGAATTGTATCCTGCATCCTTGAAATATCTTCTTAAAAATATTATAAATTAAGATTGGTCATAAGCCCACTCTAGGCTTGTCCATTCCTTAACCTTATCCCATTCGGGATATTTTTTCACGACGGAGACAAAGATATGCAAACAGGCACCGATACAGTAAAACGTGGCCATGCACAAATGCTTAAAGGCGGCGTTATCATGGACGTGGTTACCCCGGAACACGCTCGAATTGCTGAAGACGCAGGAGCTTGCGCCGTAATGGCGTTGGAGAGGGTGCCTGCCGACATAAGAGCTGACGGGGGAGTAGCCCGGATGAGTGATCCGGGTTTAATTACCGAAATTATGAAATGTGTTTCCATTCCGGTAATGGCTAAGTGCCGAATTGGGCACTTCGTTGAAGCACAAATCCTCGAGGCTATCGGAGCCGATTACATTGATGAAAGTGAAGTACTGACTCCTGCTGACGAGCATAACCATATCGATAAAAGAGGCTTCACCATTCCTTTTGTCTGTGGGTGCCGAAACTTAGGTGAGGCTCTGCGCCGTATTGGTGAGGGCGCAGCTATGATTCGTACAAAAGGCGAGGCCGGCACCGGGGATATTGTGGAAGCAGTGCGTCACGCTCGGACCGTTTTGGGAGAAATCAGGCGTTTAACCACTATGTGTTCGGCTGAGTTAATGGCCTATGCAAAAGAAATAGGCGCTCCATTCGACCTTATTGAAGAAACTAAAGAGCTTGGCAGAATGCCCGTAGTAAATTTCGCGGCAGGTGGTATCGCCACGCCCGCTGACGCTGCTTTAATGATGCAACTTGGGGTTGATGGGGTTTTTGTTGGGTCCGGAATTTTCAAGAGCGGCAATCCCGCTGTTCGCGCTAAAGCTATCGTACAGGCCACAACACATTACAATGACGCAAAACTGCTTGCTGAAATCAGCAAAGGATTGGGAGAGCCCATGGTTGGCATTGGGGTCAGCCAGTTGACTGAAGCCCAGCGTCTGGCGACGCGTGGTTGGTAGAGATGCGGATTGGAGTTCTTGCTCTGCAAGGAGCCTTTGCAGAGCACATTGTCGTATTGAAAAGGCTTGGCGCAGATGCTGTGGAGGTTCGGCTCCCTGGTGACTTACCTGGTTTAGACGCCCTGATTATTCCCGGCGGAGAAAGCACGACTATGGGCAAATTGGCGGATTGGCACGGGCTACTGGATGAGCTTCGCAAATTTGCTCAATCAAAGCCGGTTTTCGGAACTTGCGGAGGTCTTGTCTTTCTCGCCCGAGATGTCGGACATGAGCAAGCGCTGCTCGGTGTCATGGACATGACCGTCGAACGTAATGCCTTTGGCCGACAAGTAGACAGTTTTGAACACGATTTGGAAATCAAGGGCTTAGACGATGGGCCTTTCCATGGGATCTTCATCCGCGCCCCCGTTATTAAAAACGTGGGACCGTCGGTGGAAATCCTGAGCCGACTCGATGACGGCAGAATCGTCGCCGTGCGACAAGGCGCCTTACTTGCGGTTTCTTTCCACCCGGAATTGACAAAAGATGAACGTCTCCACAAGTATTTTATTGAATTAATCAAAGAAGCTACCGCTGAGCAACCAGAGTCATGAGCGCCATTTTTGAGCAGACATGGAAAACAAATTTGTAGCGGTGATCGAGTATGACGGTGGCGCATATCATGGTTGGCAGTTACAAAAGAACTTGCCGACGATTCAGGGCGCCATTGAAACAGCGCTCCACAAAATAACCGGCGGTTTAGTTCGAGTTCACGGCGCCGGTAGAACCGATGCAGGCGTCCACGCTCTTGGTCAGGTGGCGCATTTTACTCTTGTCTGGAATCATGAACCTGCTCGCCTCCAAAAAGCTTTAAACGCTCTACTACCAAACGATACAGCCATCGTTTCTCTCTCACTCGCAAATTTCGGCTTTCACGCAAGGCATTCCGCAAAAAACAAAACGTATGTTTATTCAATCCTGAATTCCTCTAATCCTTCCCCAATTCGTCGAAATTTCACCTGGAGAATTCCCCGACGGCTAGACACTGAAGCTATGAACGCAGCGGCGCGTGAACTACTGGGAACTCACGACTTCGCCACTTTTGGTAGTCCAACCGGAGGAACTCCATCCACCGTTAGGCAAATATTGAAAACCCGGTGTGAGCAATGTAACGATTTGATTACTTTTACGATAACGGGCACGGGTTTTTTAAAATACATGGTAAGATCAATTGTGGGGACTTTGGTTGAAGTGGGAATTGGAAAGAAGAGTCCCACAGATTTCCCCAACATCTTAGAATCAAAAGATCGGTCCATGGCGGGCGCCACCGCGCCGGCCCACGGGCTGTGCTTACATTCCGTTGAATATACTTACGAGGATAAAGATAGCGGATTTAAAGGTATTCCCTTTTGATTACAACTATTTAACCTATTTACATATAATTCGACGAGGGCAATATCTATATCGATATATGCATGCCTGATCTCAAGTTTATGGATTCCAACATCAGCCATGAGTTGATGAACGCTCCGGATTATCCGGAAGCGGCGTGCGCAGCAATCATGGAAATGTACCGACAGGTTGGAGACCTTCGGATTGATTCACGCGGCATAGCTTACAGAGGGTTACTGGTTCGGCATCTCGTCATGCCCGGCGGTCTGGCGAATACTCGTGAAGCCATGCGCTTTCTGGCCGGTATTTCGCGGCAAACATATGTCAATATTATGGATCAATACAGGCCATGCGGAGAAGCCGCGTCACACTCCGGAATAAATCGGACCATCACCTCAGGAGAATACGCAGAAGCGATAGCTGTGGCTCGAGAGGAAAGGATCACAAGACTTGACTAAAGCATGGTCAAGAGATTAAGGTTTCTGTGCCGATTTCAAGATTCCTCGCATTCCCAGGCATTAATGCGGCAGTTGAAATTTTGCTTGTCGGAGAAAAGTTTAAAATGCGCAGAATCAATCCTGATTACGTGCGAGTTGTCTCCGAGACCGCCAACAGATCTCCTTATTTCACCTTAATTTCCATGAGGCTCGTAAGCTTCGCCATCGGAGAGTGCCGGCTGGAAATAGATTTGGGCAATAAGCATTTACAACCCTTCGGACTTGTTCATGGCGGAGTATTCTCCTCCATAATTGACGCGGCGGCATTCTGGGCCGTTTACCCCGAGATAGATGAAAATTCGGGAATGACTTCAGTTGACTTAAAATTGAACTATTTGGCGCCCGCTCAAGGCGGCAAATTGATTGCAAAAGGTCGCAGAATCAAATCCGGACGCACTCTCGGCCTTGGCGAAGCTGAGGTTATAGACGACGCGGGAAGAATTCTGGCTCACGGCACATCAACCTTGATGACACTGCCCAATATGCAATTTGAATATGACGGAGACCTACCTCCCAAATTCATCAACATGTGAACCGCCTCTGCGATCCCCCCTCTTGAATTCTCGGTTTTTCATTCCTTTATAGTTGCCAACTTTTCACTTATTAGTGTATAAGAGGCCATTCCAAATAATTTACAATCGAGTAGATACATGCGCTGCTTTTCACAAAGAACTCTGAGCGCTGCAGTTGTTTGCCTGGGATTGATGTGCGGCTTGATGTCGCCGCTGGTTTCAGACGGCGCCGATATTACCTCTCAACCGAAACCAAAAAAACAGTGGCTGTTTGTAGGCTTAGGTTCTGATACCTACGGACGTAGCGGCTCTAAAGCATTTTCAGTTATCAAAGATCTGAGCGGAAATCCAAACGGGGTGATGATTCATTTCAGCAGAGTTACTTATGAACTGATTGAAGAATTGAATCCTGAATTCATTATATTAAGTCCCCAGGGCGTCCCATGGTGCCGATACACCGGTGAATCGGGAGTAGCTCTCCAGAATTTTTTATGGATGCTGCCTCAGTTGGCTGAAGAAATGAACATTCCCATGTTGGGCATTTGCGGTGGACATCAAGCCCTCGCATTGGCGTTTGGCGGCAAAGTAGGCCCGGTTAGAGCGGGTGAAGATGACTGCATGCCCTATTCCCGGGATAGGCAAAGCGGAGTTGTCCCTTTGCAAATCGTTGAGCAAGATCCGATTTTCAATGGGATTAATGATAAATTTAAAATAGTTGAGAGCCATTATGATGAGATTAAGGTGCTGCCGCCGGACTTCATATTGTTGGCATCTGAAAAGATTTCGCCTTACCAGATCATTAAGCATCGAAATCGCCCTGTCTACGGAATTCAAGGACACCCGGAATACTTCTCATCCAAAAGGCCGGATACAGGAACGTTAATCAGAAACTTTCTCAAGATAGCCGGAGATTTTGCAAAAACAGTTGAGCAAAAGGAAAAAGACACAAACGAGTCGGCGCCTTTGAAAATGTCCTTGAATCATTGATCAAGATAAGTTTTCGATGTTATTCGCTCATCTATTCTAGTGAGAACAAAATTGTTGGCTACCCAACTGAAAGGCATATGACTGATCAATTTAAGGTACGTTTTTAAATGACATTCGAAAAAAGCGGTGTAGATTTGGGCAGAAATTCAAAGGTCTAATGGCTATAAACACCTCATCTCTCATGCCGCTCAGTCTAAAGATGCCGACCCGTCGGGCTGTGATCCGTTTTTAAGAAAAACCATACAACCACGATAGATAAACTATTCCTAAGAAACAGTTAAACGGCTTTATGAGATTAGCCCCTTATATACCACATTTATGTATATATAGTAAGCCATTAGAACAATTAACCATGGAGAATATGGGGGCTATTCTCACTGCGGCTTACCTTTCTTTCGAGTCGAGTTAAACTCAGCAAATACATAGTAAGTAATCTTCGACGCTAAATTCCTGACTCAATCCATTGACAAATAGGCGGAAATATAGAATATTAGAATCCCGGTCCTGATGGAATTCGCTTAATAAACACCGAGATTTTAACCGGAACAAGCCGCATGATTAAGAGCGGGAGCCTCTTTGCAGGGGCTGTCTTTGGTTCTCGACCATACATTTAGACATGGCCGGATTCCTCTTAATCTTCAGGCAAATTACGACTGAATAATTCGCGGAGGTAATCCATGGGTGACGAAGACCGAAAAATCCTGGTAGTCGGTGGTGGGATCAGCGGCATAACAGCCGCAATCGAGGCCGCCGAAACAGGAGCTGAAGTGGTCATTATTGAAAAGCTACCTTATCTGGGTGGACGCGTTTCAATGTTAAATCAATACTTTCCTAAACTTTGCCCGCCTAGCTGCGGACTTGAAATCAACTTCAAACGCCTCAAAAGCAATCCCAAGATCTCAATTCAAACAATGGCGGAGGTGGAATCGATACAGGGCGGTCCCGGCGCTTATACTGTTTCCGTAAAAATTAATCCCAGGTTTGTGAACGACAATTGCACTGCTTGTGGGAAATGCGCAGAAGTTGCCGAGACGGAAATTCCGAATCAATTCAATTACAATATGGATACTACAAAAGCAGCTTACCTACCTCATACAATAGCCTATCCTTTCAAGTATGTTATAGATCCATCAATAATCGGAACCGAAGAAGCTCAGAAATGCGCCGAGGCGTGCAACTATAATGCCATTGACTTGGATATGAAACCCGAAACCATAACCTACAATGTTGGCGCAGTGGTTTGGGCCACCGGCTGGGAACCTTACAAAGCTGAAAACATCGATTATTTGGGTTTTGGGAAATTTCCCGATGTAGTTACAAATGTGATGTTCGAGCGCATGGCCGCTTACAACGGCCCGACTCAGGGTAAAATCCTTAGACCATCCGACGGCAAGGAAGTGAAAAGCATAGCATTTGTCCAATGCGCAGGCTCCAGAGATGAAAATCATTTAGCCTATTGCTCAGGGATCTGTTGCCTGGCTTCTTTGAAACAGGCGACTTATCTCAGGGAGCGAGTAGCGGATAGTCAAGCGTACATCTATTATATCGATGTCAGGGCCACCGGTAAGTACGAAGACTTTTACATCAAAGTGGATCAGGATGAAAACATTACTCTAATCAAGAGTAAAGTCGCCAAAATAAGCGCAGATCCCGGGACCGGCAGCTTGATCGTCGAAGGTGAAAACATCTCCCAGGGCGGTATGTACAAACAGCCCGTTGATTTAGTTGTTTTGGCGACCGGCATGGTTCCAAGCACTGCCGGCCTGAAACCTGATCTGGAGATGGAATACGATGAATTCGGGTTTGTAACCTCATCCGGCGCGTCAGGCATTATTCCCGCCGGGTGCGTTAAAGCCCCAATGGAAGTGGCCGCCTCCTTACAAGATTCAACATCGGCCGCTTTAAAAGCGATACAAAGCACACTGGGGAGGTAATAATTAATGGATCAAAAAATTGGCGTATATATATGCTCGGGTTGTGGAATCGGCGACACGTTGGATACTGAAGCGCTGGCGGACGTCGCAAAAGAATTTAAAACAGACAAGTTTCAGACCCACCCTGCCCTTTGCTCACCTGAGGGCGTGGACGTAATCAAGTCTGATATAGCTTCCGGCGCCGTCAATTGTGCGGTTATAGGAGCCTGTTCAGGACGCGTCAAGACCGACGTGTTTTCTTTTGATCCCATGGAAACCATTGTCGAACGCGTAAATCTGCGTGAACACGTGGCATGGATTCAAGAACCGAATCACGAAGACACACAGATGATGGCCGACGATTATCTCCGCCTGGGCATAGTGCGTGTGCAGAAATCCACTTTGCCCACTCCTTACACTGAAACTATCGACAAGAACATATTGGTGGTTGGTGGGGGTATTGCCGGCTTGGAAGCCGCTAAAGACGCTGCTTTAGCGGGCTATTCCGTAATGTTGGTCGAAAAAGAGCCTGAACTGGGCGGCTGGATGGCGCATTGGCATAAAAATACTCCCGTGGGTCCGGATTATAAGGAATTATCGCCAATCACTATTCAGGAATCCATAGACGCTGTTCGTTCGAATCCCAATATTAAAGTTTTTACGAACACTACAATTGAGAAACTGGCAGGCGCCCCGGGTATGTTTGACGCCACCCTTTCCAATGGCGGAGGAACGCACAGAATTGGATCAGTAGTCCTCGCTGCCGGCTGGAAACCCTATGATGCAAGTAAACTGGAACATCTGTCATATGGAAAGTTCCCGGACATAATCACGAGTGTGCAATTCGAGGAAATGGCCAAAGCCGGCAAGATAACTTGCCCGTCTGACGGCTCGGAACCCAATGCCGTGGCCTTTATTCAGTGCGCGGGCTCCAGAGACGAAAACCATTTACCATATTGTAGCGCCGTTTGCTGCCGTGTCTCTCTGAAACAAGCGCAATATGTGAAAGAACAAAACGAGGAAAACAAGGCCCTTGTTTTCTACAAAGACATGCGTACGCCAGAACAGCAGGAAGAGTTTTACAAGAAATCCCAGAAGGACGGCGTAGTATTCATTAAGACTGATACGTCAAAACTAGCGTTTGGTGAAGGTTCCGAGATGAAGTTGAGCATCGAAGGAACCGACGAGTTGCTGAACGAACCTATAATGATGGAAGCCGACCTTGTAGTTCTCGCCGTCGGTATGCAACCCGCTACCTTAGATGACGCCATTCTGAACCTGGACTACAGGCAAGGGCCGGGTATGCCTGAATTAAAATACGGTTTTCCGGATTCCCACTTTGTTTGCTTCCCTTATGAAACAAGACGCACGGGTATTTACACCGCAGGCGGTGTTCGACAACCAATGACTGCGACCAGAGCGGCCAGCGACGGTTCAGGCGCAGCCATGAAAGCGATCCAATGTGTAGAGCTGACCGCTGAAGGAAAAGCCGTTCATCCGCGTGTCGGTGACATGTCCTATCCGCAGTTGGCCATAACTCGTTGCACTCAGTGTAAACGATGCACCGAAGAATGTCCGTTCGGTATGTACAACGAAGATGAAAAAGGCACACCCCTGCCTCATCCCACTCGCTGTAGAAGGTGCGGTATTTGCATGGGCGCATGTCCCGAGCGAATAATTTCGTTTAACAATTACTCCGTGGATATGATCGGTTCCATGATCAAATCTATCCATGTCCCGGATGAGTACGATGAAAAACCGCGAATCATTGGTCTGATCTGCGAAAATGACGCTTTCCCTGCTTTGGACATGATGGGTCTGAACAAGATGCAAATTCCATCATGGTTCCGATTCATTCCTCTGCGATGCTTGGG
Source organism: Desulfomonilales bacterium (assembly GCA_038250835.1). Classification (GTDB taxonomy): domain Bacteria; phylum Desulfobacterota; class Desulfomonilia; order Desulfomonilales; family Desulfomonilaceae; genus JBBSBY01. The sequence continues at coordinate 17,652 of JBBSBY010000019.1, forward strand.
CTCTCTCAATCTCGTGTGGATAGCCGACGCCTTATCTAAAGGAATTGACGGAATAATTCTTTTCGGTTGTAAATTCGGTGATGATTATCAATGCCATTATATGCAGGGAAGTGAACTCGCGAATACTCGGATGGACAAAATTAAAGAAACCTTGGACCGTCTGGTCCTGGAGTCTGATCGCATCCGTTTTGAGCAGATTGCATTGGACGATTTTCATAAATTGCCGGGCATTCTTAACGAGTTCGCGGAAAGAATCCAAACCATGGATCCGAATCCTTACAAAGGCTTCTAAGAGCGGTCGGCGCTCAACACATCCGTATCTAACGGCTTGTAATCCCCTATAGTGAAACAGATTTCAAGCCGCCCAATTTGGCTAGAGGAAATAACATGGAGACTAAATTACCTTTGCTGGAAGTCAGCGACGCTATTGTCGCATCCGGGGCGGATTCATTGTACCTGTGCATGCAATGCGGGCTCTGCACCGGCACCTGCCCTTATCGCTTAGTACCCGGGGAAGCCTCTGAGGAGTTCAACATTCGAGTGGTTCAACGATTGGGCCAGTTGGGACTCGAAGGATTTGAGTCGGAAAACTGCTTGTTTGCCTGCACAACGTGCAGAGCTTGCGTGGACAGATGCCCCCGTGGTGTTGATATTATCGGCAATGTTCGCGGCATGAGAAGTATGCTTGCGGAAGTAGGGACTATTCCTCCAAGCCTCAAACCGATAGCAGGGAGTTTGCATTCACAGGGGAACCCTTGGTCCGGCGCCAGAGACAAACGCACAGATTGGACTAAAGATCTTGATATTCCTGTGTTCAACGAAGATACCGAATACTTCCTGTCGGTTTGCTGCACATCCTGCTATGACGTCAGGAGCCGGAAGATTGCTAAATCCATAGCAAAAGCTCTTACCGCCGCCGGGGTGAGCTTCGGGATTATAGGCAACGAGGAAAGCTGCTGCGGAGAATCTATTCGCAAAATCGGAGATGAGGCGCTTTTCGGTAAATTGGTGGAATCAAACATCAACTTGTACAACAGCAAAGGTGTGAAAAAGATAATCACCACTTCTCCACACTGTCTTTACACCTTCAAAAACGAATACCCAGAGTTCGGTGGTGAGTATGAAGTATACCATTACACTGAAATACTTGCTAAAGCCCTTGCCGAAGGAAAGCTGAAGTTAATCGGGGACTCTGTCGGAAATATCGCCATGCATGATCCCTGCTATTTAGGACGCCACTGCGAAATTTATGACGCTCCTCGCGATCTTATCGCCGCCCTGCCCGGATCTGAACCGACCGAGCTGTCACGAAACCGAAGCAACAGTGTATGCTGTGGAGGCGGTGGAGGTCGAGTTTGGATGGAAACCAAAGCAGGAGAGCGCTTTGCCGAACTCCGCATTTCAGAGGCCATTGAAGCAGGGGCGCAGACTCTCGTAACCTCCTGCCCCTACTGCATAACAATGCTGGAAGATTCTTGTAACGTTATGGGTAAGGCCGATGAATTGAAGGTTTTAGATCTTTCCGAAGTGGTTGCCGAAAAACTATAATTATGAGATTTCTCGAAAGTTCTATCGAATAAAGCCTCTGACCCGTCGTCCCAGCGAAAGCTGGGACCCAGATCTTTCATAATTCCAGCTAGCGCTGGAATTACGATGATAAGCTCTGAATGCATAACCAAGCTTTATAACTTTAAATAACTCGGAAACCGACTGATTGAAGAAATTACCAGCATATCCGTGATTACTTTTGCGAATTACTATAGACTCAGCTAAATGTCAGGTAATGGGTTTAAAGATTACCCTTAATGGATAGATCGTACTATGGGCAGGTTAAACCCGCCAAAATTCGTTGAATTCATTACTCTCTGAGCGCCTAGATAGTTCAAGCTTGTAAAGGACGCCGGGATCGGAAAACTGATAACCTATCCTTAAGCCACACTGCTACAACAATTCGCAGGCGCCGAATTTACTTAATGAGCGGACTATCACAAACCTTCGCCCCAGCCCGAACCAAATGAAGTGTTCCACCGTCTCTCAACTCACGCAATCGGCTTTCCCGATGCGCCTGCGGGTGGCTCGTGTATCCTGAAAAAGATAGCGTACAGCACCGGCACGAACAACATAGTAAGAACACTGGCGAATAGCAGTCCATACATAAGAGCCACGGCCATTGACGCGAAAAAAGCATCCTGAAGTAACGGTATCATACCTAGAACCGTGGTAATGGCAACCATCAATACAGGTCGCAGCTTGGCTACGCAACCATCCAGAAGCGATTGGTAAGGATCCTTTCCCTTGGCGATTTCAGTATTTACCTTCTCCAGCACCACAATTGAATTCTTGATCTGCTCACCGCCCAAACTGAGCACTCCCAGCAGGGCCATGAAGCCGAACGGCAGGCCGGAAATCAGCAGCCCTGCGGTTACACCTATGATGCATAAAGGAACCGTCAACCACACAACCAGTGTTGTTCGGGCCGAATTGAATAGTGCCACAACGATGAACACCATAAGCGTCAGAGCAAGCGGCAGAGGCTTGGCCAAGGCACGGCGAGCATTCAGCGAATCCTCGTATTCCCCGCCCCATTCAAGCGAATAACCCGGCGGTAGCTCTATTTGTTCAATCTTTTCTCGCACACGATTGAATAGTTGACTGGGCAGACCCTGCCGAGGATCCGCATGGACGGTGATGGTCGGCACTCGATTACGGCGCACAACTACAGGATCTTCCCAGGCCATTTCGGTCCCGGAGGCAACCTGAGCCAACGGAATCATACGTCTCGCGGTGGGGCTCCAAATCTGCATGCTGTTGAGTTCTTCGACGTCGTTACGCTCCGCTAACGGCGGTCGAGAAATGATCGGCAGCAGCCGAGTCTCCTGCGGAAAAATACCGGCGGCGCCTTTCTCACGGTAGAAGCCTACTACGCGGCCTTGAAACCCAGTTTCCAGCGCTTGAGCGATATCAACCCTAGTGATGCCGTTGCGACGAGCCTGTAATTCAAGCACATTAGGACGAATCACCAATTCCTGCTCTCGCCAATCGTCCCGCACACCCTTGGCCCCTCCATCATCTTGAATAACTTTCTTGGCTTGATCCGCAAGTTGACGAAGAGTCCTCGGGTCAGAACCGCGGAACCGGGCCTGCACACGGCCTCCGCTGCCGGGGCCAAGCAGGAATTTTTTAGCTACTGAGTTGGCGTTTGGATGATTCTTATCCAAATACTGCTGAATATCAGCCAAAATACCATCGATTTTGGTCTCATCATTAACGTCTACAAGGAATTGAACGAAGGCCCTGTTCTCTCTTTCAGGGCTGTATACCAGCATGAAACGCAAACCACCGCTGCCTACAAATGTTGTAACGTGGGTTACTCCGGGTTGATTCTTTATAAATTGCTGAATACGTCCCGCAAATTCATCGGAGTCCTTTATATGTAATCCAGCCGGTAAGAAAACATCCACCATAAACTGAGGTCGGGTCGCCGCAGGGAAAAAGCTCTGTTCCACTTTTCCAAAACCGTATAGTGATACAACAAACAGTCCGGCGGCAACAATCACGACAAACCAACGAAAACGTAAAGCCGTTACCAGCAGACTGCGATAACCGGAAAAGATTTTACCTCCGTAAGGATCCGCGGCCCCTCCCGCTCCAGTAGACGCGACCGGAGAAAAAAACTTATAGCTCAAAAAAGGCGTGACGCTGATTGCAGAGATCCAGCTTAAGGTGAGGGCGATAAGTATTACCCAAAATAAGGAATTGGTATATTCACCTGTCCTGTCTTCCGAGAGCCCTACTGCAGCGAAAGCGATGACAGCAATAGCCGTCGCGCCGAAAAGCGGCCATTGGTTCTGAGACACGGCCTCACGAACGACCTTAAGTTTATCTTCGCCGGCTTCTATGCGAACCTTTAGAGACTCCGTAATTATTATGGCGTTGTCCGTGAGCATGCACAAAGCGATAATAAGTGCCCCCAAAGAGATGCGCTCCATCAGGAGATCACCTTCAAGGTACATGACCATAAATGTCGCCATAATGGTCAGGAACAGCACTAGGCCCAATATAATTCCGGTCTTCCGTCCCATCGTGAAAAATAGCACGATAAAAACGATGCTTACCGCCTTGACCAGGTTAAAAATGAAGTCACTGGTTGCCCGGGTAACTGCTTCGGGTTGGAAGTTTATCTCTCCGATCTCAATGCCGATAGGCTGATTGGCTTTTAGTTCCTCGAGTTTCTTGCGGACACCTTTACCCATGGTGACCACGTTCCCGCCTTGTATGGTCGAAATACCCAAACCGATTGCCGGTTTGCCGTCATATCGGAGAAGACGTCGCGGCGGGTCTTCATTGTCTCGTTTTATGGTCGCAATATCTTTGAGCGTGAACTGCCGCCCAGACTGATCAGATGAAATAACCAACTCGAGCATGTCTTGGACGGAGTCGAAGCCGCCTTTCGGATCGAGTGTTATGAATTCATCCCCCACGCGAACTCGTCCGCCGTCAGCGGCGGCGTTTGTCGCCTGAAGTTTTGCATAAATCTGCTCCTCGTTTATACCGAGCCTCGCCAGCCGCCGCCGCGAAATTTCCAGGAAAACAACTTCCTGCTGTTCGCCGAACAATTCGACTTTTTTGACGTTTGGCACGAGTAACAACTCGCGTCGCAGATATTCCACATAACGGCGCAACTCCGGATACGAGTATCCTTGGCCGGTAATTGCCAGGAAAATACCGTAAACGTCACCGAAGTCGTCAATTATTATTGATTGGCCTCGCGCTGAAGGCGGCAACCTCAATTGGACATCATTTATTTTACGCCGCAGCTCGTCCCACACCTGGGGGATGGCGTCTCTGTGGAACCTGTCTTTGATGAAGGCTCTAACAACCGATCGCCCGCGTGAGGACTCCGACTCGACGCGATCAAGTTGGCCTAACTGTTGAACCGCGCTCTCGATGGGATTGGTGACTTCTTTTGCAACTTCTTCGGGACCGGCGCCGGGATATGGTGTAATAATAAGCGCCTCTTTGATCGTAAACTCAGGATCCTCAAGGCGTCCCATACTTCGGTAAGCGATTAGACCGCCTATCACGATGATTATCATCACAAAGATTATGACGCGATCGTTTCGAACGGAGATTTCTCCGAAATTCATGATTACATACCTCCGAGCGCATCGCCTAAGTCACGAACCTTCATTCCAGGGCGGAGGAAAGATACTCCCGCCACGGCGATACGGTCACCGGGTTGCAGCCCATCAATGATTTCGATTTGAGCGCCTAAAGGCGAGCCTAAGGTCACCGGCCGTCGAACGACGCTTTGGTCCTCCCCAATCACCCACACCACCTGCTCACCCGAGGGATCCTTGAAAACAGCGGAAACGGGGGCTAACAAACGGTTTTTACCTTTCGCTCCGAGACTGTAAACAAGAGTGACGCGAGCCGTCATGCCGGGTAACAAATTAATGTCCGGCGGAACCTTCATAGCGAAGCGGACCCTGAAAGTTTGTGTGATTGGGTCGGCAGATCTTGCGGTTTCGGTGATATGAACAGGAAACTCTGAGCCGGCGGCGCCGTCGAATGTTGCGAAGGCTTGCTTTACGTTTGCCGACTGAATTTCGTTTATCATGACCGTCTCAGGCATATCCACGGAAATGAAAATCTCGTCGGTGTCCTGAAAAACGACTATCGGTTCCTGAGCCCTGATTGTCTGTTGTTGCTCTACAAAACGCCGGGCGACAACACCATTAAAAGGGGCGAGCAGTGTCGAATCTCGCAATTGTATTTTGCCTTCGACCAGTCTTGCTTCAAGTCCCCGAATTTCGGCCTCTTTGGCGTCTATATCTTCCTTACGAGCGGTCATAGCCTTATCGAGCAGCTCACGGGCGGACCTAAGCTCCTCCTGGGCCACCCGGTAGGTAGTTTCCACGCGCTCATAGACTGAGCGAGATATGGCTTTGGACTGCAACAATCCCGCGTGTCGATTGTAATCCGCCTCTGCGTTACGGAGCGTAGCCTCAGCCGCTCGCACTTGCGCTTCCAGTCTGGCTCTCTGTTCAGTCCGCTCCCCGGCCTTTAATGCGTTGAGCTCCGTGTTCGCCTGAGCCAGTCTGCTTTGCAATATGTTGAGCTGGGCCTCGAATTCATCTTGCCTCAATTGAGCAATTATTCCGCCTTTGGCGATTCGATTCCCTTCCCTCACCGGAAGTTTGACAAGCAAACCAGGCACTAGGAATGTAAGTTCTGCGGTTTGGGAGGCTTCGACCTTTCCTGGGAATGACCGCGTCCGTAAATTGTCCCCTGCCGACACTACCACCGTCTTTACGGGACGAACCGCATTGGATTCGGATGTCGGCTCCTGAGCGCACCCTGCGACTAAATACAATATCGGTAAGATGACCAGCATGGTCCATCCGAATCTTTCACGATACCAGCTACCTGTACTCATGACCGGCTCCTGAGTTTCTAAACGCGCTTTGTCCGGCTTTCGCGGACCTGAAGGTTTCCCAAAGTTGATGAAGCGGAGCATTATGCTCCCGTCAAACGTCTACAATCCCAATCAATTCTCTTATATGGCGAGTGATTTTTAATCTCTACGCTGCGTCCAAAGCGAGACGGGCAGGTATAGAGAGGCTTTGTATGTATCACAAAGAGCAGTAAAGTGTGATACTTTATCTTCCGCGGAACCCGGCGTCAAGCGGAAAGTGACGCAGGTTGCGCACCTAATTAGTTGCGAGGTGCGGCGATTAATAGATTCTGATCTAAACTCTATCCTTGATTACCACCTTTACCCACTTGTCGCTATACGCTTCAAGATTTAATTGAGGCTGATCTTTGAATCTGATCTGCTCAGATTTTGGTAGCGCATTAAACTCGAACCTGTTGGACGTGGGTCGAGCGCAAAAAACACATCGTTCGGCCGAACGTCGTGAGGTTGATTCCAGGAGATCAGCGCTGAGGGCAATCAACGCAGACTCTTCGATTTCTTCAATTTCAGGAAAATGCTTTTTCACTAATAAGCAGGCGACATCAATCAGTTCTTCACGGAATTCCTCTCCGATCATAATGGGTCTTACCGGCGGGATGCAGATCATGCGATCAATGCGGTCCAGAAAGTCTTTGCGTTTCGGAATATTGGGAATATTTGCGAACGGACCGGTATTACCATCATTAGGAATGGTAATGCTATATTAAACATCCTCCTTCCATGAGCTTACAAATTCCTGATAGGTGACTCTCTCGTTGGGGTTGTTATTTTTGAGCTTAGGATTGGGAAGCATATTGCTGGCGGCAAAAGCAAAAATTGCTTTTCCTAACGCAAACGAATCTTTGCCGATATGAAACAATCCGTCCCACATTGCCGCAAGGAAATTAGCCAGAAGATATCGGCCTTCTACTTCCCCATCAACCTCATCAAAGAACACAAACGGCAATTTCCCCAGCAGATTTGCCGATTGCACCCGTTGCCAGGCGCCGTTAAGATCATCAAGAGAACGAAAGCCGACACATGGTACTCGTCGAATTCGACCTCAGTAACCGCAGACAGGCGCTTGGCAAGTTGTTTAAGTAAAAACGATTTCCCGGACCCGGGCTCGGCTGAAAGCAATATGTTAAACGGTCGCTTTACTCTCGGGCGTCCGGCAAAATTCTCGAGGGCGGCAACGAGATCTTCCAACTCTTCTCGGAACTCATGGTTACGGGTGACGTATCGTCCGAACACAGGCTCGATGATACGGTCAAATGTTCGAGATCCGTTTATCTCTTGTTTAGCTATGGTTTCGGCACAGCTTTTGGTTTCAGAGAGGACCTCCGGCCAACTCCTTGCGGGCCAAGGATTCACCTTTTCCATATTCTAACTCCTGATTATTGCTCAACGCTGTAACTATTTGTGAATGATGTGCTTGCAACCCAAGCTAGCACGCGTCTTTTACGAAGTCTACGCCTTTTGAAACAGCATTTCGGTAGCGGCTTACGCGTTTGCCCAGGGGATGTTATACCTGTTAGCACTTAAACGTGTAACATCTCTAAATCCTCTTAGTTCCCTCTCCATCCTTGGAGAGGGTTAGTGTGAGGATCTTCAACAGGATGTTACGAAACTTAATGGCGAAATAGTATTAGCTGATTGCGAACCCGATATGACGCAGTATAGGTGATTCAAAGCTCGACAAATTGGCATTTTATCGGTAAAATTGCGCTCTGATTTGAATAATATTTAATGCGGTAAAATTGATGTATGGTGTGACCGCCGGACATAGAGCTTATTTCAGTTTTCGCGTTTCGATAATAGCTCTAATTGTTCTTTTGATTCCGGTGTTTAGTCTGTGCATGGAATTCTCCCCTCTCCCGCTTTACAAGCCTGAACCCAAAAGAGACAAGTACCTGTTTGAAGCCTCCGTCGGCTATCTTTGGGGCACAAACCAGCTTCGTTACAGAGACGCAGATAAACCATTCATGCCTCCGGGACGACGCGATTTGACTATGGACAGCCCAATTTTCGGGATTCAGGCGGGCGCCTTTCTACTCCCCGATTTGGCGATAAGGGGTCAGTTTAGAATAAATCTGCCGCAAACATGGGGAAATCGTTTTTTCTTTGTGGGGGAGAATGAATCCACAATCCAAGAGTTACCCTGGATTGTCAAAACTAGGTACATAGAATCCGACATCTCCGCGATTTATCACTTTGGTTTGGGCGACATGCCGTACACTGCCGCCATGGTCGGTGGATACCGATTCTACAAAACAGATTTTGACTCTCATCGCCCCCAGAGGTGGTCCGATTCATTTACTGATCATTTCCAGATTCACGTGCCGTACTTGGGCGCCTACTACTCACATAGCAATTTAGCCGGCGCATTGGTAAGATTCGAATTTCTCGTATCGCCCGTCATTCTTTGCAAAATGAAAGCAAATCAAATTATCGCTGGAAGATCAACGCAATTGGATGGCGTATCCTACCTTGGTCAATGGATGGATACGACATTTGAATTGTCCAAGAAGATCGGCGGTGGAGCGTTTGTGGGAGGACTGCTCAGATACAATTTCATTAACCCGATTGCCAGGGCCAAAGCGGAGGGCTTTCTTCTGCCCACTGATGGCAAAACCAAACTCCATCCAACTGATTATGTTATGGATATGCGTCATCATCTATTCATTGGAGGATTGACTTTTACTTATACGTTTTAGTATCAGGAACTCCGGTCAAAGTATATCCTCTCTTCATTAAGCCTATCTTTAATCGATTGATAAAAACAAAATCGTAACTATTTCTTGATTTTTTCCTCAGATTATGCATAATAAAATTACACTTATTTACAACCAGGAGTAAATTATTATGCGAGCCGCATTGATCGCTGCGCTATGTATTGTTCTGGCCGCAGTGTTTGCCGGCCAGTCCCACGCCGTGGGATTGTATGTTGTCGGGAAAGAGGATTGCGACTGTTCGCCTCTGGTTGCCAAAGGCATCGTTCCCGATACTTTGAATAAACTAAAGGAAGCATTTCTGATTCCCCATTTGGCGTACGCTCTGGATAAGCTCGCTCAGGAGATCCAGGCGATGCTTGTGAGCGCCGGGGCGCCTGCGGCAACCGCATACGCTGAGGTCAAGGATGACATGGCGTCGGCCAACATTGTGTCGGATGCCTCCCCCGAGCCGCCCAAGCCGGAGAAAGCGATAGTCGAGAAACCTGCGAAAGAAAAGAAATCGCCGGTTAAGCACTCAAAGAATGTTAAAAAGAAGAAAAAGAAAGTGAAAATCCCACCTTCAGGAAAAATGTGATTTTCTAAACTGATCGCTGAGTTGAGATTGTAAAAACCGTCGGTCCAATAGCTAATTGCAATGGCGGTTTTTCATGTCTGCAGGCTACCGATGGATTCAGCTTTAGAGGTTTTCCGCATATCATCCGCGCCGGTATAACGGAACTGGGAACTTTTGTGTAAATGTTTAGACGGCGCAAAGACTTCAACCCCCTGAATCCCCCTTGTCAGGGGGGCTTAAATCCGCGGATCGCAGGGTCTTTTCTTTTCCGTCATTCTGATGGAAATTGGTATCCAAGATGTGTTTTTTTCTTGAGCATGCCGGCTGCATCGGTTTGCCGAGGCGCTGCTCAGGCGGCTCATGATCACTTCACCTCATTAAGTCCCCCCCTTCAGGGAACTTCAAAGCTCTTAATCGTCGCTTTACATTTTGCGGCTTCAGATAAGTTAGTCTTTATGGATCTATGTCGGTAGCCGCCGGCCGTTACGAGTACTCCCCGAATACCAAGTTGAACTGCACGTCGGATAAATTCATCTTGCAGCCCTGCTCTTGGCTTCGCGCACTGTCTTTATCAACGATCGTGTCGCCGCTTCAGGATCATCCGCTGAAACAATGGCAGTGACGACGGCAATGCAGTCCGCGCCGCTCTCAATGACTTCCCGCGCATTTTGAAGATTAACTGAGCCTATTGCAACAAGTGGCAAACCAGTGAGTAGTCGCGCTTCTTTCAAGCCCGATAGTCCCCACGCGAGATCAGCGTCGGGCTTAGTCGAAGTCAAAAATATGGGGCTTATGCCCAAATAATCCGCATGGAGAGCTTCCGCGGTATTTATATGGGCGGGTCTTGTCACGGAAAGTCCTATGATTTTTTCAAGTCCCAATATTTTTCTTGCAACGCTCACAGGGAGATCCGATTGCCCCAGGTGAACACCGTCGGCGTTAAGGGCTAAAGCTAGATCAACTCTGTCGTTGATTATCAGAGGGATGTTTTTATCACGCAGGAAACCTCTAATTTTGAGTCCCTCATTGTAAAAGGCGCCGGTTTCCAGGTCTTTTTCACGCAACTGAACTACAGAAACGCCTCCAGCGACTGCCGCTTTTACTACAGCCAACGTAGACCTTCCGCACGAAAACGAGCGGTCCGTGACAAGACACACATCCCAATGAATGGGGCTCATATTGGCTGAATCCTTGCTTCTCGAGCCAATTGGTCCGGTGTTATATTGTACAGGGCGTCAATCATGTTCACCCAAAAACTTCCAGGTCCGTTTGCATTTTTGGCGGCATGTTCACCGGCCAATCCAAAGTAAGCAAGAGCTCCCGCGGTTGCAACGCAAGGGTCCATATCGGAAGCAAGAAAAGCGGCTATCGTCACTGTGGCCGCACAACCTGTTCCCGTGACTTTGGACAACAGCGGGTGTCCATTCGAAACCACATACGATTCGGAACCGTTTGTGATGAAATCCTGGGCTCCGGTCGCCGCAACAACGGCGCCGGTCTTTTGCGCAATAGATTTTGCGGCCTCAAATGCTTCATCCGATCTATTTACACTATCCACACCGCGCGTCGTGCCGCCGGCAGCGGCCAGGGACATGATCTCTGAAGCGTTTCCTCGCACTACCGTGGGCGTGGACTGTGTCAGTATTTCATGCGCAGTATTGGTCCTTAACTGCGTGGCGCCTGCGCCGACGGGGTCCAGCACAAGATTTTTCTCCATTGCCTTACTCAGCCGCGCGGCAACATTCATTGATTCTATCCACGGTTTTGATAATGTGCCGATGTTTATAACTACAGAATTCGCAATAGAAACTATTTCCTCGAGTTCTTCCATTGCGTGGGACATAATCGGCGCTGCGCCGATACTTAGGAGAACATTGGCTGTGGAGTTCATTACCACGTAATTCGTTATACTATGCACCACCGGATTCTTGCGTCGCATCATTTCTAAAGCTTCGGCCGCCGCTATTGTCGCATCCGCCATTTGCTTCCCTTCTTTGTTGGAATACATCTTTAATGCTCGAATGAGCCGAGCCGATGGGAATAAACTTGATATTTTCAGCTATTGATAATATTTTGAACTGATCCCTATTCCCTATCGCGCCACATAATCAATACCATGGATGTCGAACGAATTTGAAGAGTTTTGAAGTGGATTCGAAAAGGGAACGTGCTCAAAAATTATCTTTGTTCCCCTGAAATCATAGATAATATTGGTATATGAAGGAGGAAGAACGCTAATGAAAAACAAACAAGTTTTTTTCAACCCTTTCCGTCTCATCAGCCCAAAATTGGACAGGGAAGCCAGCCGACTAGCCAACATTTATGACTCGGCGCCCGAGGAGCTTACCTGTCTCGAGGAAGGCCTCATCATAATGCTGACGAAGTTACGTGAGATGGCGGAACTTTTACACAAATCTCTCCTCCTCGAAGACAAGGAGAAGATTGCGAAATGTGGGCAGTTGGGCCGCGAAATACACGAAGAAGAAAAGTCTCTAATAAACGCCTTGATATGCTCCCCGAGAACAACCGGAGATATCCTTAAAGCCGTGCTTCTCTTTCCTGCAAGACTGGAAAGATGTGGTGATCTTTTTGAAAGCATTCAAAATGTGGCGTCAATAAAAGCAATTGAGGGGATTCCGTTCAGCGACAAGGCTGTTACGGAGTTAACAAAACTATTTACACTGCTTAGCGATATGCTGAAGAACTTCAGAGATTTACTGACCACTCTAAATCCCACCTTATTGGACATTTTGAATAAGCAGCACGAGGAATTGGGACAAATGACCGTCGATTTTGCTTTGGCCCACGAAGACAGACTAATTGACGGATACTGCGTGCCTAAAGCTTCATCGTTGTACATGGATATTTTGGATTCAGTAAGGGGGATTAACCAACACCTTCAGGATATGACGAATAGCTTGAATACATTAGCAGAAAAGTACAAAGCATAATTTTTAAATAAATGGCGTTTTTTATAAGCAGTTCGGGTCAGGTAAACGGTCCGGGCTGCATTTATTTTCCGGATTGCATGGATTCACATTTTTCACTTTTTACCCTTTATTAAAGCCAAAAGCTCCTGCGCAACTGCGTCTATCCTGCTTACAAAGTTAGTAGCTTGGAATAACATCGCGGTAAAGCCGCATCCAAACACATCATGTTTGTTCAGGCGCGTTACTGACTCTCCGTTGCGCTCTCTCACGATAAGCTTTCAATCTGTTGTCATACGTGGACCACAACAAGCTATAAGCTCCGGGAATCATACCCTTTACTTGAAATTCGGACATGATCTTAGTTGACAAAATCGACTTTTCAGAAGAAGTCAAAGCCTCTTTTCTCTTGTGGAAATCTCTTACTTCCGGATACATGACCATTGGAATGCAACCGGTCGACGGCTTTGGAAAGGCTTTGCAGACTCGGTCATAAATGTCTAAGAAAGGCTCCTGCGTTATATTGCCGAACGATATCTCGGACGCCTCACAGGGTTGGACCTCGCCGGTGGAAGTGACGAATAAATACTCGAATCTACATTGACATCCGAGGGCTTCATCTTTTTCGAGCCATGTCGATAGACCGCTCAATGGAGGATAATCAGCGTACCTGGGATCACGATACAAATCCTTCTGAAGCTTTTCGAGAAGGGGGCTATGGGGCATAACCCCTTTGCACGCTTCTCTGCCGGAGGGTTTTACCTCCATAACGCGTATTTCCGCAACCCCCAGGTCTTTGGCCAAATCGTAGTATTTTTTGAAGTTGTTCACATCAAGGAAATCGGGCGGCGGCACGAGCGATAAGCATGTATAGACTCCAGCTTTCTTAAAAGCTTGAATTGCGTTAACCGCGTTATCATAAGCCTCAGGAAAACCTCTCATTTTATTGTGAACTTCCGGCTTGTAGTGGTCCAAACTCACCCAGGCCCCGAAAAGGCCGTTATTTTTAAGTTCTTTAGCGCGTTCCTCTGTTGCCCCATAACCTGTGGTAAACATCCACAAACAGGTGTCATTACTCGTGTGTTTAACCAGTCTCAAGAAGCGATCATATCGATAGAAGGGTTCACCTCCGTGCAGAATAATCGTGGGGACTCCCAAACTTTCGACTTCGCTGATTGTTTTTTTCAACAAATCTTCATCTAAATCGGTGTCGATATTCCTCTTTGCGTTTGTCGAGCAAAAGGAACATGAATAGGGGCAGCAATTTGTTGTGGAAATCGAAACTATTCCCGAGGGGAGTTCCGTCATATCCAAATTATTAAGGTAGTTGGCTATTCTTTTGTCGAAAGCCTTTGATGGAAATGGTGGGAAAGTACTGTCCATTATGGAATAGGCGCCATTTTTGACAATATGCCTGTACCGCAACACTGTATGCTGGAGAAATGACAGCTTAGCAAAATTAAAGAGCGTGTCGCCTGCAGTAATTCCTTTGTTTCGTCTTATCGTCCGTTGCTCGGGATCTACAAAAAGGGCCAGAGCTTTGAAAAGCATTCCGGTGTAAATAGGCAAAGCTGACAATCCGGTCGTATTTTTAAATTGCTTTTCCGGTATATTCATAACCACAGCTCCAGTAATTTATCGTTACATGATTATTTTTATCAAAAATACTAATTTTAGCAAGCCAAAGCACTACAATAGGAAAAAAAGCTTATGGAGCAAGCCGCCAAACAATCTCTATAATTTTGGTCGATATTCAAGAGAACTCCCCGCAAAGCCCCTTTTAAAATAGAGCCGAGTTGGAAACTAGAGGAACTCAGCGTTCGACGTCATACGGCTCTTAGCTGTTTCCTAGAGATCTTTATATCGCGTGTAATTGATAGCGCGCACGTGATCAACCCAGCTCTTTCAGAAGATCCGGATGAACGTTGTAGCCGAGCCTTTGCGCAATTTCGGCGTTTTCCCTTGCTTCACTTTTGTCGCCTTTATAATGATAAGCCACAGCCAGATTGTTATAGGCCATTCCAAACTGAGGGTTCAATTCGACGGCTCGAGAATTATGTTGAATACTGGAATCGAAATCACCTAAGCTAAGGCAGGCATTTGCCATGTTGACATGAGCGGCGACTGAGTTCGGGTCGATATTGAGGGCATTCTGAAAGCTATTCGCAGCCTGCTGGAAATCACCTTTATGCATAAAGGCAATACCTATGGTAATACAAGCCTCGATCAGGTCCGGTCTAAATTCTAAGGCTTTTAAGCTCTCTTCGATACTCTGATCGTAGGCGCCTTTCTGGAGCAATACAGACCCTAGGTTCACTCTTGCTTCCAATAATCCGGGTTTCAATTTCAGCGCAGACCTAAACGAAGCTTCAGCGCGATCCCACTCGCTGCGATGAGCCAGGGCCAAACCAAGATTGTAGTGTGCGCCGGCGGAATCGGGCATAGTGGCTACATTCTGCTCCAATTTTGCAAATTCTTCGTCCGAAACCGCTGAATTCCCCATTATTTCAGACATAATTTCCTCCGTTTCTAACGATTACGACTGTTGGATTGTACAATAGAATGGGGAATGATAACAACCGTTGCGATCAACTCTTGAATACGGCTGTAACGGCGGCATGGCACTTACATGAGGTTACAATCAAATTATTGCCTGAACGGCAATTTTCTAATACGGATAGAAGGACTGAGTAAAGATAGCCCCCTACTCCAGGCAAAATCTGAAAACTTCGCAATATAATTTTATGATGATCCGGCAGCTCTAATCGAGCAATGTCGTCGTATAACGGCTCTCGGAACTCTCCCGTAATTGAGCAGGCGCCGTCTTCCGGACAATCATCAGGACAGCAGAAACTTGCTCTGCTGCACACCAGATTACATGAATCCAGTTTCATACTATTCGGTAGTAGATCGGATAAATTGGAAGGAAGCGGAGCCGCGACCAAGTCACCCCGACGGCAAACAAATCGGGCCGCCAAATGGATGGGAACCATTGGTAAGATTGTATCACGGGGCGCAGGATTGATGGTGTTGAGAGCTTCTATGGCCTCTCCACACATTTTGTGGCAGCCGTCGTGTAAATTGATCAGCTTAGAGGGATCTTGATCTACGGCTGTGATTGCGGAAGGTTCAGTAATCGAAAGCAATCTCTTTATCGCTAATCTACCAAATTGGCCGCACCCCAAGACTACATACTTCATCTAATCAATCTACCCTTCACCACGCGCGATTTGCCCGCCAAATCGTTTAAAACGACAATATTACCGAAACCGGAATCCTCAAATATTCTTATCACTGCGCGTTTTTGATCCGATCCGATCTCTACTAGAAGGACACCTTCATCTCGTAGAAATTCTCGTGCCTGAGGAATCAAGCGTTCGATGACACATAGACCACTTTCTCCTCCTGAAAGCGCTGCTATCGGTTCATAGTTGATCTCAGGGTCCAAAGTTTCCAGGATGGAGGTCGGAATGTAAGGAGGATTAGAGCAAATTACATCGAATTCCGCGCCCGACCGTATGGCGCTAAACAGATCCGAACCAAAAAGGTGAACTGATTGCCACACTCCCGCGGATTTGGCGTTAAAATGAGATAAATCCAGCGCAGGTATTGATATGTCACACGCGAAAAATTCAGCTTCCCCACATTCCGAAGCGCCGGCAATCGAAACGGCGCCGGAGCCTACACCAATTTCCAGTATTCGCGGAAACGACAGAGACTTTATTTCTCCAACAACCGCCTCGACCAAAATCTCAGTGTCCGGACGAGGAATCAAAACCCCGGAACGAACATGTAGAGGAATAGACCAAAACTCTTTTCGACCAATTATGAGAGAAATAGGCTCACGCGCTGCGCGGCGTATCAGTAATTGCCTGTAGCGTAATCTCTCAGAGGGTCCTAAAGGCCTATCAAGGTTTAGGTACAAATAAAGGCGATCCACACCCATGACGTGGGCGAGCAAAACCTCGGCGTCTAAGCGAGACGTGGAGATTCCTCTTTTAGCAAAATAGGCGGAGGTCCATTGAAGGACATCTTTAATGGTCCATTTTGTCTTTTCAGATTCAGAGGCCATTAAGAAGTCCTGTCAGCAGTGTCGTGAACCGGCAGTTTGGCTTGGGAGCTAATCAACTATTTCGATTTCTTTACAGGAACATCCATTTCGATCAATTTGTCCAATCCGTCTTTTATTTCTGAAAGAGGTATCATCGAGGCTTTTCTGGACGTCGTTATGACCTTGCCGTTCACGAGACCATACTCAACCGTTTGCGGATAATGAAAACGCCTCTTTGATATTCTCCTTTTATTCATCCATGGCGCCTGGTGTGTGGGTAAATAAAAGGAAAAGCGAAATGGTTCAATAACTATATGAAAATGATACAGGTCAAAGTAGCCTTCCTCAAATTCGATTTTACATTTGGGGGTCAAGTACATTCTGGTGTGGTGCTTATTACCTGAAGTTTCAGCCTGCCACCTTGCCTCGGCTTCAGTCGATAGAGAATAGATTTCTCTGTCTCCGCGTCTCACGTAATTCACCGTCAAACCGGGATGGGCAATTTTAAATATTGTTTCAAGCGCATTGTGCTTCAATGGGAATAGTTCCGTGCTCGTTTTTGTCTCGTGGACTAGATAACAAAGGTAGTAACAAGCTTTGGCAATTTCTCTTTCCGGGGTTTCCATCGTATCAATAAGGGCGAGAGTTTCATTATGAAAACGCACTTTTTCAGGAATTACCGGTTTGGATTCCTTGGGTTTCTTTATCTTTGGTTGAGCCGGCCTGGCGCCGGAACCAATCTTCACTCCTGCTCTCGGCTTAGGGAGAAAGGGTTGAAGCCCTCTATCTTCGCGTTTGTACACGATGATCGGGTCCCGTCTCGGAGGTTTCTTAGGCATCTGTTTCTCCTTGGCATGGATGCTTACGATTATGAGTTGACCCGGCGCCTAAACGATGAAGATTAAGTTTCAGCTCATGAAATAAGAGCTGACAACCAAATCTCAGAATGATAATCGCCAACAGCGATGATATCCTATTGCTTGAAGCCGGGTGTAAGTTGTTAAGTTCAGGATTTTGTTAAACCGGAAACCATTGGCCCGGAACCGACCTTGTTTCGGACTAGTACCAATTCACCTCTAATCGTTTAATTGAATTGAATCAAGCAAAATCGGATGGTGGACGCCCGCAATCACGATTTTTTGGATCTTCTAAAATCAGCTAAAAAGATTTTATTGCGGCAAATTAGTCTCGAAGCGCGCCAACTCCCGTCAAATTGGCGATAACGTTTCGGACTCATGCGCCATAAGGCGACATACTCCCCGCAAGGCATGGTAACAGCTTCATCCCGTCCGAACCTGCCAATATTGCAAAACATGGTCATCGAAGCTCTGAAGAAGTGGAGGACGTGATAACTCCTTGATTAGAAATAGCGTCATTCCCACCCAAAATCAACCTTGTATAATCTCTCTTTCTTAACGATTTGTCGTACGCTGCTCTTGTCGAAGTGGCGGCCCTTCTGCTGCGCCACAAAGCGCAGATTGACCCGCCGCAAAAGAGATTATGCGGAGCGCCCTCTTCTGCCGGGACAATTTATTGTGGCGCCCCTCGATGGGCGACAAAATCTCTAGTTCTCGAATTTGCCTAATGTCGTCTTACTACTTTAGACCTTCACTTCGCTCCTGGGTTCTAAATTAATTTACAACAAGGTCACAGGTTGAATATCATTCAGATCCATTGCATGCAAAACAATAATCCGGAATGATGCCGTGACAATTTAGATTCTTGTATTCCTTGCGCCATCTTGTTTAAATACGACGTGAACTCAAAAGTTTTTTGAATATAAACCACACAATCGACAACTTAACTCACATAAAATCGAGACCGGCGTGTATAATTTATCTCTGTTGAAGTAAGCTATCGATCTTTGTAGCAACTATTTTCCTTATCTCTTAGACGCTGTGGCGAGGAGGATATTTTGAACTCGGAAACCAAGTTGAAGTTTTCCACGTTGGCGATACACGCGGGCCAGGAACCTGACCCCGTGACTATGTCAAGGGCAGTTCCGATCTACAGAACTTCTTCTTATGTGTTTAGAGACGCCCAACACGCGTTGGAACTTTTCTCGCTGAAAGAGCTGGGGAACATTTATACCCGTCTTATGAATCCTACCACCGATGTGCTGGAAAAAAGGATGGCCGCCTTAGACGGCGGAGTCGGAGCTTTGGCTCTGGCCTCCGGCACCAACGCAATCTTTTATTCCATGATAAACACCATGAAGGCCGGCGATGAACTTATATCCTCCCGTAATTTATACGGGGGCACGTTCACTATGTTCAACAATATACTACCGCAATTCGGAATAACCGTCGCCTTTTTTGATGATTCCAACCCTGCCGAAATTGAGAGTCTGATAAATAGCCGTACTCGGGCAATATTTGTCGAAACAATCGGTAATCCAAAACTCGGAGTTCCCGATTTTGAAGCCATTGGATTAATCGCAAAAAAAGCGCGCCTCCCTTTTATTGTGGACAGCACCTTTACCACTCCTTACCTATTTCGCCCGATACAATGTGGCGCAAACATTGTGGTTCATTCACTCACAAAATGGATTGGGGGGCATGGTACTGGAATCGGGGGAATAGTCGTTGACGCGGGCACTTTCGACTGGACTGATCCAAAATTTGATCTCTATAATGAACCTGAAATGTCGTACGGGGGGCTGAGATTCGCCCATGATTTGGGACCATTATCTCAAACGGCATTTATTTTAAGGATGAGACTGGTACCGCTACGTAACTTGGGAGCATGCATTAGTCCCGATAATTCGTGGCTTTTTATTCAAGGTCTCGAAACCCTTGCTTTGAGAATGGAAAGGCACTGCTCTAATTCCCTTGCGGTGGCCAAATTCTTGGCAGGCCACCCGGCAGTAGCATGGGTGCGCTATCCTGGATTGGAAGGTGATTCCGCTTACAATTTGACGAATAAATATTTCCGAAATGGACTCGGAGGCGGCGTTGTTGTTTTCGGCTTATCGGAGGGTTTCAACAAAGCTCAAGAATTCATGTCTCGGCTAAAATTATTTTCGCATTTAGCCAATGTGGGCGACGCGAAAAGTTTGGCGATACATCCCGCCAGCACTACACACTCGCAACTTTCCCCTGAAGAACAAAATGAGTCCGGATTAGCGCTCGACTTAGTAAGGCTGTCAGTGGGAATTGAGGATATAGAAGATATTCTGCAGGATTTATCACAAGCTTTAAACTAGCGACTTGTGAAACTAATTATAGAATGCGCATTAACGCTTTTGAAGCTAAGTTATATGATTGACAAAACAATAACTTGTTGATAGAATAATACAAGAATAGCAATAGCATAATAAGTTTATCTTAGCTCCTCTCTAGTGGCTTTTTGGAAGGGGTTGGTATGGTGTTTATATATCAGGACCATAGTCCTGGATCTAGCAAGTCCACTTGCTTCTTTAACCACGATTTTACGATTACTAGGAGGAGCTTAGGACCGGCAGTCTCGCCGGAACATTGCCGGTCCTAACGTTGTGACAGATTTGTAAATTTTCAAATATCTAACGCCAAGTTTATGCCGACCTTACCCTTTCCAGGCGGCTTTGCCGCTTTAATCCTCTTTGACCCTACTAAATTTCTCCTATTATTGCAGCGTTCGTAGCATACCCGGCTTTCGAGCGCTATTTTTTTGTCTTGTTCGCCCTCTTCTTCGTTTTAGACTTAGATTTATGTTCCGGTGTCTGTTTCTCCCCGTGAGGCGCCGGTCCGGGTTTAGTCTCAGGTTGTTCAGTTATCCGCATTTGATTTATCTGATCGTGAAAAGCTTTCCATGACGCGGCATATTCACCGGCTTGTTCTCTGATGCGGTCAAGCGCCTCTCGACCTTTTAAAAAGGTTTTCAATTCATTCAGTTCGCTGCTGATGTCAACTTTCCAGGGAGCGTCCTTTCCGCTTCGAGTAATCTTGATCGTCCGAGCCGATCCTTTTATGGTGCGCGCCTGCAAAACTGTAACGTTATCCTCGTTTCTAAGGGTGGTGGGCGCCGTGACCGGGTCCAAAGCGTTAAGCAAAGCAATGGACTCGGGAGTTTGATCGAGCTTATAATTAGTCTCGAGTTCCAAAACCAGTTTCAAAGAATCTCCGGAAAGTAATTGTCTAGCCTCGGCTATTTGCCCGGCTTTCATCCTCTGCCTGTATAAATCAAAGACGGCTTCCGGCTTTGCCGGAACCAAATCGCATGCGCTGAGGATACTAAGAGTTATCATAGCAAAACAAATGGCGGAGTAACGACGTTGGGAACTGCAAATAACGGTCCTTACTCTCTTTTTTAATGTGCTCGTTACTCTGTTGATTTGTTTTGTTACCACTCTGCCGCGGACCTTATTCTTTTCGCTTTGAGGCACAACAATTACATTCTGTAAGACTCACGACATTTTAGTCCCGAAAGTTTAACTCGTCAAAGCGTGTGAGTAATTCCAGGCGTTTGCGCAAGACCTCGGAGGGTCCATTGAAATGGTGTTGGCTGCGGCAGGGAACCAAGCCGTGAATAATGCCCCACCGGCAGGCGCCGAACGGGCGTCGATAAATCCGTTATGTGATTGCATGATCTCACTGCATATCGCCAACCCCAAACCGGCGCCCGCCTCACCCTCAGTCCCTTTATCTCGGCCTCGATGAAAGCGTTCAAAAATTTTGCCCAACTCGGTTTCGGGAATACCTGCGCCGGAATCCCTGATCTTGAGCTCCGCCCCCACGATTCCGTTCTTATCTCCACAAGACGTCTCCACCAGGATTGAGCCTCGTCTGGGACTGAATTTGATCGCGTTCGAGAGTAGATTATTCGTAAGCTGATGTATTCGAGCCGGATCACCGTTCACTTTGGGAAGACCCTGGGACAAGTTTACATGAATATCAATTTCTTTATGATTGGCGGAAAAAAGCATGCTCTGCACGGATTGATGGACGGGCAAATTCAGGTCCATGGGCATTTTTCGTAACTTGACCACCCCCGATTCGAGTCTCAGCAGTTCCAGGAGGGAATTAATAAAAGCCAACTGATCTTGTGCGCAAGTTTGCATCAATGCGACGTTTTTTGCAGCGCTTTCATTCATTTCGGTTGATTTCAGTAATTCAATGATTCCGAGGAGTGTGTGGAATGGGGCGCGGACGTCATGTGACAGTACTGATAATAACTTTGATTGCCTTGTGTTGAGCTGCTCCAAATTTTTTCGTAAGCAGTTCCGTTCTACCAGGTTGTTGATCATCAGCGTAATTTTGCGAGCATCAAGTCCCAGTAGTTCGCGTTTCTCAAGATATCCGTCGGCTCCTGCTTGAAAGGCCTTATCCCAGGACTCAACCGTTTCCATTGACGAGCTGATCAAAACCGTCTGATATGGATGTTTCTCTTTTATCTCTTTGCACAATTCAATGCCGTTACCGTCCGGGAATATTATATCCAACAGAACAGCGTCAAATTTGTTGGAATACTTTTCCCGCAGTTCGGCGGCGGTTCGTGCCTCCTGGATATCAAATCTATCCGAAAGCATCATTAGGACTCTCTTGCGAATCAATACCTCATCGTCGGCAAGAAGTATTTTAAGCGTCTCGGGCATATCAATTCTCCGGATTCAAGGGTAATTTAATCGTAAAGCAAGCTCCTGAACCTCGTTTACTCTTCACTTCGATTCGCCCTCCATGAGCCGTTACAATCCGTTTGGCGAGATACAGGCCACGACCTGAGCCAGTTGTCGTAAATCCAAGTTGGAAAATTCGACCTAAATTCTCTTTGGGAATTCCCGGACCATTATCCTGAATTTCAATCAGGGCGTTACGACTTTCCCTTGATAATTTTATACGGATTTCGGATTTCTTATGTGAAAATTTAACGGCGTTTCTGAGGATATTATCTATTGCCTTGATAATAAACCTATCTTCCCCTTGAATATACAAACCTTCCACGTGAAGATGATCGGATTTGATGATAACTTTTTTTGCCGAGGCGGCTTCCTTGTAATTGCTTACGCATTTATCTATCACCATGTTTAGATTCACAGGCGAATTTGAGACTCTGAACGAATCCGAGTGAAGCCGAATGAAGTCCAGCTTTTCTTCCATTAACTCATATAGTTGAGATCTTTTTTGCTCAAGTTCAAAGAGACATTCTTTAAGCCCGTCGTGATTGTTTTCACCCGCCATTTCTGAAGCCGCCGCAATTCCTAATCCCATGACATCAAGCGCAGCTTTAACTTCATGTCTGTATAAAGCGCCGATCTCCTTGTCGATTAAATATTGATTGGTTATGTCTCTAATTATTATCGTTTGTCTACCAAACTCGAAATTAAACTTTTTTTGCCCCACGGTTATGGAGCCGCCGGCGCCGAATATTTCGATGTTCACCTGATCATCACCGAAGCAGCTCTCTTTCAATCTCGCGATCATCGATTCTTTTGAATACCTTTTTAAGGCTTCTTCGATGGGCGCCGCTCCCAAAAGTTTTTTTTTCAGCCCTTGATTCTCAGATAGCAGTTTTTCTGCGGCAGGATTCATGTAGTAAAGCGATCCTGAGTTACTTACACATATGATACCATCAGAAAGCATTTCGAGAGCTTGTCTGTCAAGCTCAGTCGTTCGGACCTTGAGTTCACGTTCTTCTTTAATTCTCGCGCTATGATTTCTGCTTATTGTTTCCTTAACTAAAGGATAGCTTTCATATAAGAATCGCTTCACCATCGCTTGTTTAGTAGCGTCGGCGCACAAGACATAACCGTCATCAGTCCGATCAAGGATAGCAGCTGAGATTAGTCTGCGGAAAAATAGTTGGTCTGTTCCGCTCAGCCACAGGGAAGCCCATTCTTTGTCTGATAATGGGACATAAAAACTGGAGATAAGGTATACGATCCGGGAAAGCGAAGATAACTCTCTTACGCCTTGAATGGAACGGACTAGCTGGTAAAAATCAATTTTGCCGTCCAAAATTCCTCGATTCCGCGGTATAGGCTGAGTAGCTAGTTTCGGCCGCCATTGTTCCAATATTTCAAGAGTGGGGTAACGCGATTTAAGTATGTCGATCAGTTTGGGGTCTATGCCGGCGTCCATTAATCGAAGCAGGGAAAGCCTAGAGGCTGCTCGCAACTCTTCAGGCGCATCTTTGTTGTACAAGAAGCGTTCGATCAAGAATGGCGCTGAAATGTCCGGTTCAACTTCCTTCAGCAAAATTATTTGCATTAAAGACATTTCAGGATACGAGAATTCCTGTAGAATATCTTCCGGGGCGCCTCGCATTTTCATGTAAGCCCAAAGACAAGAAGGCGTGATGAATCCCCTTTTCTTGAGAATATTTCTGACGCCGACTTTTTGGCTTGAGGCGGACCACCGCATGGCTGCCTGGACTGCAAGATTTTGATAAGAGGTATCGCCTTTTTCCAAAAAGTCGCTTAGAGCAAAAAAACCTTCTTCCGTGAACCTGATCTGTTGAGCGGAATCTTTGTAGAGTATATTGGGAAACTTGATGTGAGCAGGTTCCTGGGAGCGTCTTCTTTCGATATATTTAAGAAATTCCTTTACCATGGCGTGCGAAATACATGAAATTCTTATAAATGTCAATATTTGATCGCTTAAGATCTGAGTAAAAGAAGATGATTAGAATCGACGTGCCCGTTAATGTACTAGAAAGTTTTTGCGAAAAATGGAATATTGTGGAATTTTCGTTATTTGGCTCCGTCTTGCGGGATGACTATACCGAAGAAAGTGATATTGATTGTCTGATCACTTTTGCGAAAGAGGCTGAATGGAATTTGTACGATCTGGTGGATATGGAGGAGAAACTATGCGAAATTTTCGGGAAACCCGTAGATCTAGTGCTCTCTTCGGCCCTGAAAAACCCATTTAAACGAAATGCGATTATGCGTTCTCGGGAGGTGATTATTGCGCGTCCAGGAACGTGATTTCGGGTATCTCTGGGATATGTTGGATGCCGCCGTCAGTATTCGGGAATTCACTCGCAATGTGCAACTCGGCGATTACATTGAAGACGAAATATTGCAATCAGCGGTCGAGAGAAAGCTGGAAATATTGGGTGAGGCGGCGAGAAGCGTATCAAAGGGATTTAAACGTGCCCATTCGCGCTTACCGTGGCGGCAGCTTATAGCGCAACGCAACTTTATTGTACATGAATACGGAAAAGTGGACAATGCCGTCATCTGGCGAATGGTTCAATCCGGAATTCCCGAACTAATTCGCATGTTGGAGCCATTGATCCCTCCTATTCCCAAAGAAGATTTTTAAGTTCGTGCGTGACCGTTCCCAATTAGGCAATGGAAAGTCAAACCTTTATCAGACCAGCTTATTACAGATACGAAACTTAGAGTCTTCATCCTACCGCCGGAACGCTGTTAGGGAGAGGGCAAGAGAAAATCCGTCTACTAATTTGATCAAATAACGGAAAGTAAAAACCATTTGAAATTTTGCGCAGTCCGCCGATCGAATAAACAATCAGGCGGACCTGAGTGACTATGAGACGGTCCAGCCGAATTACTCAAAGAGACTAGTCGACGGCGGCGGTATTAATAAGACCACCGGCCAATAGTATGGTTCTATCTCTTTGGGTGACATCCAATACCACGGGTATGCTTTTCTGCTTCAAATCAATTTCCACAAGAAATTCATGTAAACCTTTTTCCAGTAGTGAACGAACATTTCTGATGATAATCTGGTCGCCTTGTTCAATAAGGTCGTAATCTGTAGGATCTG
Source organism: Desulfomonilales bacterium (assembly GCA_038250835.1). GTDB lineage: Bacteria > Desulfobacterota > Desulfomonilia > Desulfomonilales > Desulfomonilaceae > JBBSBY01. Next base: position 43,083 of record JBBSBY010000019.1, read on the forward strand.
AAAACGTCAGGGGAAGAATCCCGAAATTGATGAGGTTTGCCTTATGAATTCTGGCGAAACTCTTTACTATTTTGGCCTTTATTCCTAAATATCTTGGAGCGATGGCGGCGTGCTCCCTGGATGACCCCTGACCGTAGTTTTCGCCCCCAACCACAATCCCGGATTTGTAGGTTTTGGCGCGACTCGGGAATTCCGGGTCCATCTGCGCAAAAACGAAATCACTTATGGCTCCGATATTGCTGCGAAATGGGAGCACTTTGCTGCCGGCGGGCATAATGGCGTCGGTGGTGATATTGTCGCCGACTTTAATGATTACGACTCCCTCTATTGTATTTTCAAGAGGTTCAAACACTGGAAAAGGTTTAATATTTGGCCCCATGAATATTTCTATTTCAGATGGGTTTTCTGGGGGGAAAATTAGGTTTTCCTCGTTTACTACATATTTCTCCGGGTCTTGGATCTTCGGGTAATCACCCAGTTTGCGGGGGTCGGTAATAACTCCATGTATAGCCGCCGCCACAGCCGTCTCCGGTGAGCACAGATAGACCTGATCATTTAAAGTCCCGCTTCTGCCTGGGAAATTTCTGGGAAAGGTGCGCAAACTTACAGAGCCGGTTCCCGGAGCTTGCCCCATTCCGATACAACCAAGGCAACCGGATTGATGAATTCTGGCGCCACCCATAATCAAGTTCAATATACCATTGGATTCCGCCACATTGAGCAGAGCTTGATTACTGCCGGGATTGATTTCAAAACTAACGTTGGGATTGCAGTGTCTTGACTCCATAGCTCTGGCTGTGATCATAAGATCCCGAAAGGATGAGTTTACGGAGGAGCCTACGATTACTTGGTCTACTCGAATTCCCTCTACCTCGCTCACTTTCTTGACGTTGTCGGGGGAACTCGGGCACGCGATGAGGGGTTCTATTTCGCTCAGATCCACTTCAATAATTTCGGCGTAATTAGCGTCATCGTCAGGCAGTATTTCCGTCCACACATCGCCTCGGCCTTGGCTTTCCAAGAAAGCTTTGGTTCGTTTATCAGAAGGAAAGATACTGGTTGTGGCGCCCAATTCCGCTCCCATGTTACCAATGGTCGCTCTATCCGTCGTGGACAGCGTTTCGACTCCAGGTCCGAAATATTCGAAAATTTTGCCGACCCCGCCTTTTACGGACAATCTTCGCAGCATTTCAAGGATAACATCTTTGGCCGAAACCCATGGCTGCAAGCTCCCGGTAAGTCTTACTCCGACGATTTCCGGCATTTCCAGGAAAAATGGTTGGCCCGCCATTGCCATTGCCACGTCTAAACCACCTGCGCCGATCGCCAGCATCGAGCTTCCACCATTAGTAGGCGTGTGGCTGTCTGATCCGAGTAGCGTTTTTCCAGGGACGCTGAACCGCTCCAAATGGACTTGGTGAGAAACTCCGTTGCCCGGACGACTGTATACAACTCCATACTTTGCCGCCGCGGTCCTTAAAAATTTGTGATCATCGGCATTCTTGAAGTCGGTCTGTAATAGGTTATGATCGACGTATGCGACTGAAATATCGGTCTTGACCCTCGGCGTTTTCAATGCAATAAATTCCAGAAAAACCATTGTTCCCGTGGCGTCCTGTTGCAGAGTATGATCAATTCTGATAGCTATTTCATTCCCCGGCTTCCTTTCGCCGCTGATCAGGTGAGCGTCAATTATTTTTTCAGCCACACTTCTTCCCATGTGTATCCTCCAATAATTCTCTTATAAGGATGAGCCAAACCGGCTTCGGTAATTCCAGTAAACGTCAAATAAGCAAACGCGGCCTTATTCCATGGTCGCTTGGTTTGCGGAAATAGCGTCGCAGGATCTGCATTTTTTTTACGTATTCATCAGCAAAATCACTACAATCAAGATTGCCGTTGCTGCCGAATAAATCCTTAGCGGCCATAGAACGTCTCTCGGACGCAATTATAGTAATCTCCTCAATTGTGTACGGAAAGAAAATAACAACCAACAGGCATTTACCGGCCTATTGAAGAGACTCGCTCTCTAAGATTAGAGCAGGTTTGAAAAACATCGTCAAGTGAATCAGGTTGGGATGACCGTTTGTTGCGGAGGAGGAACAGAATTCAGGATCGCAATCTGTATGGATAAGCGAAGTAAGTAATATTTATATCCCCTCCCCGCACATGGATGGAGATTGAGAGAATGTGAGTCCATTAATAACTTCTTGCTTACGGTGAACGAAAATCTCCGGTGGACGAACGCTCTCACGGCAAAACCGCCGTCTAACACTCTTATGTCGTAGCTCTTGCGCCTGAAAATTTCATCATCAAGTTTCATCACCCACTCCCCATCTTGAAGCATTGGCGCAGCCTGGATGCTCCAAGTTTTACTGAGTCCCAATATTCCAATAGTTAAGTGAGCGTCGGTAATGGACACTTTACCGCCTTCAACTGATTTTCTCCTGGTTTTGAAGCTTCCTCCACCCTCCTGAGTAATCAGTATAGAGGAGCCGTTACTTCCGATCCACTCGCCGACGTAAGCTGACTTGTCGGCAGGCAAAGGATTGGTCTGGAACAACTCAGGGAAACGAGCAATCTCATTCTTTGCTACAACCAATCCAAAAGCCACCATTCCGAAAAACAATATAACGCCGGCCACTCCGCCAAGTCTGCCGAGTTTTATGAAGCCGATCTTGTCATCGGACATTCTGCCTTTGTTGATTTGTTTCAAATCTGAGTTCGCCAGCAGCCACGGAATAATTCCCATGGGTCCGCAAAGAACTAAGGAGAATAGCCCGAGTATCAAAATAATTGTGGCGTGATTCTTTTCGAGAGGCTCGGTTAAAATTGAACCGGGGGAAGGCGGCACATAGTTGTCAAAGCTGTCCACAAGACCTCAGCGATTCTTCTAAATTTGTCGGCGGCGCCGGCAAAAATAAACCCGACGGACGTTAATAAAGAAAGTATGACGCCGGCAGGATACGATCGTCATCGTCGGGCGAATTCCGATATTATTGTATGCAATTTACCGTTAGAATTTTAGTCGTGTCAAGACAATTTTGGGGATGAAATCGCGCTTAGCTTTTCGGAGGAATAATCGAGGTAGGATGGCCAGTTACCCGACCGCCCCCTCACAGATCCCGGCGTGCAGTATTCCCGCACCGGGCTCCTCAGTGCTACTCGCCTCCGCACGGGCAAAGGGTCTTACAAGAGGCGGAGTTGAACCGGACGGTG
>JBBSBY010000020.1:0-45226 GCA_038250835.1 Desulfomonilales bacterium
AACTGGGCGACTCAGGTCGAGCAGGTTCGCAGGTGTCGCAACTATCGCAAGAGCTACAACCGAGGGTGTGCAAGGCCCGCTGATTCTCTTCAAACGTCGGCCCTAAAGCTTCTATATGATTTTTGCCGCACACGGGACAATGGGCCGGCATCTGGTCGTCGGACATCACTATTTTGGCAAATTCTTTTCCACAGTCCTGACATTTAAAATTTGTTATAGGCATCGGGCTTTTCTCCTAAATGCAAATATGATAACTAATACTAATTAAGATGAAAAATTTTAAAAAAGAATTCAAATTTCCCGGCGGCTTGGTGTTTGCTCCTCATCCCTTCACGAGCTTCGCCGCAGATGAATCGAGCCTAATCATAGATTCCCTGCGGAAGGTGTTGGCGCAAATAGAGTTAAGCGCTTGACAAACCGGCTCACATTGGTTGATATAACGTATTAATTACGAATTGCTTTTTGATCTTTGGCTCAATTGATCGAAATTGTTACATTGAGATCTGAAAACAATTCCAGAGAAGCTGATTTATCCAAAATTGAGTCAATCGGAATTTAAAATTTCTGAATTACCACGTGCCCGGACACAAGTTAATTCAACGATTGGCTACTGATGTTGAAAAAATTTGCGCAAAATACGCCGATGTGCGCATCGGCTGGAACTCAGAGATCTTATGATGCTTAGATCGGGTCAAAATTTCAAAGCTTGATCTCAATCAGAGTTATCCATATTTGGACGACTGATTTGAATAGCCTTCATTTCATGCGCCCGAATTTCTGAGCCTTTGCCGAGGTTTATGAGGTCACAGTTATTTCTATACGAATAATGTTGACTGATAAATAGCTAAGATGTAAAGGTCACAGAAACATTTCCCAAATTTGTTGGAAGCAAATAGTGAAAGGAGAAACAATGGCGAAAGTACCAGTAGTTGACCAAGAAGCTTGCACCGGTTGTGGAACTTGCGTGTCTCTGGCTGAAGATTGCTTTGCTCTCAATGACGACACGGAAAAAGCATATGTTACGGATGCTTCGGCTTGCTCGGAAGACGACATTCAAGAAGCGATTGACACATGCCCTGAAGGCGCCATTAGCTGGCAGGAATAATTTTAACTCACAAGCGCGTTTCCCCCATCAGAGTAAATTTTTACCTGCTGGGGGATTTCTTTTCTTTAGGAAGCGCTATATTGCTCTTTCAACCACAGGGGTTTTCTGATGAATGCAGGCGAAGAAACACTGCCCCGACTCCAAGATTTGCATTGTTCAATAGATCACGCCTACAAAGACATTGCCGATTCTTTGGGATTCACGTGCAAGGATTGTGATGGAGTAAAGTGTTGCACTGTGGACCTGAATCTACATACACACGTTGAAATGATGCTTCTTAGATGCGGATTTCAGAGTCTTGATTCACAGACCCAAAAGGAAGTTCTTGCTCGCGCGAGAGCTGTGGTCGAGGCCAAGCGCATTAATCCTTATGGCGATGATTATCGCAACGCTGTTTGCGCGCTGAATTCCCGGGGACTTTGTATTCTATACGAATACAGGCCTATGATTTGCCGTCTGGCCGGGATTCCCCACCAGATCACGCGCCCTGACGGCAAAATAATGCTCAGTGGTGGATGCACGCGTTATAAAATTAGAATTGAACCGGATTTTCCTGACGTGAGACTCGATCGAACAGCTTTTTACAGGCAAATGGCCACCATCGAAATCAATGTAATACGCTGTAAGGGTCATCGCGCTGAAACGAAGACAATTTCAGAAGTGATCTGTATGGAAGACGCTCAAGCCGATTGCATGGATGTCATAAATTGGTAAATATCTTTGCGGCCCCATAATGCTCGCGCTGAATGAAACCAAATCTAAAATAGTAGTTCTCACCGGCCCCACCGCATCCGGAAAGACTACTCTATCATTAAATTTAGCCGCGCATTTCAATTTAGAGATCGTTTCAGCCGATTCCATTCAGATTTATCGCTACATGGATATTGGATCAGCTAAGCCCACTTTTGAAGAACGATCCGCAGTTCCGCATCATATGATTGACATTCGCTTTCCGGATGAAGATTTCACAGCGGGTGATTACGTTCGCGAAGCGCGCTCCGTAATTAACAATATAATCGGTAGAGGACGCCAACCCCTTGTTGTTGGCGGCGCGGGACTGTATATTAGATTATTGCTTAGAGGCATTGCGGAAATTCCCATAGGAAATCCTGGTCTGAGGGAACGATTCAAAGCTGAGGAAGCGGCAACACCCGGAATTCTACATGGGCGTTTAGGTGAGGTGGACCCCGAAGCCCAAACCAATATTCCGGCGGGCAATGTTGCCCGATTGATAAGAGCGCTCGAGATAATTGAATTGTCCGGGATGAAGTTTTCGGAAATCCGCCGAAAACATGCTTTTAACGATCGTCCATACGATCATTTAATTTTTTGTGTTAATACTGATCGGCCCGAGTTATACGCGCGGATTGATAAACGGGTAGACGGTATGATAAATGATGGTTTGTTGGAAGAATACGAATCCTTGAGCGATCGAGGTTACTCCAGCGAACTCAAGTCCATGCAATCTTTAGGATATCGTCATGCCGGGTTAGCGTTATCAGGCAATTTGCCTTTGGTGGACGCCGTAGCCCTAATGAAACGTGATACCCGAAAGTATGCTAAAAGGCAGTTTACGTGGTTTCGATCCGAACCTGGAGTTGTTTGGGTGGCGCCCAGTCAAATCAAGGAACTCGGAACGAAGGTTGCAAATTTCCTCGGATCAAAATGATCCGAGCTGCTCCCTCTGAATCGGCCGGCCGCCGATTCAAGGATTTCTGCATGGGGTGAGATGATGCCGAAAACTCATTTTAATATTCAAGATCAGTTTCTTAATCAGGTGCGTAAGGCCAGAATAGAAATTGAGGCTCTTTTGCTGTCCGGAGAAAGCTACAAAGGGTATGTAAGGAGTTTTGACAGCTTCTGCATTATTATCGAGAATGCCGACGAAATAAGACTTGTTTACAAACACGCCCTTAGCATGATTCGACCCGCCGATCTGGGCGTTAAGATTCCTGGGTTAGTTTAACCCGTGATTTCCAGTGGGATTGGATTATAAAACTCCCATCCCACACTTTAACTATTGAATTTCAAGTTCCACACCCACCGGACAGTGATCGGATCCCATTACTTCAGGTAAAATGTAAGCTCGTTTGACTGAGCTGAGCGTCTCAGATGTCACGAAGACATAATCCAATCGCCATCCCACATTTCTTTTCCGCGCTCCGCTCTTTAAATCCCACCAGCTATACTGCACGGTATCCGGATAGAAATACCTGAACGTGTCAATGTATCCGGCGTCCACTACTTTGTCCATCCAGGCCCTTTCTATGGGCAGAAATCCCGATATTTTGGAGTTTGCTTTTGGTCGAGCAATATCTATTTCATTGTGAGCAGTATTTACGTCTCCAACAAAAAGAAGGCGTGGTTGCGTCTTTCTCAGCTCCTGTGTCATTTCAATAAAAGCGTCATAAAAATCCAGCTTAAATTTTAATCTCTCGGGTCCCATCTTTCCGTTGGGAAAATAGACATTGAAAAGCGTAAAGCCTTCATAGTCCAGGCGCATGAAGCGGCCTTCTTCGTCAAATCGTTCGATTCCCAGGGTGGTGGAAACGCTTTGGGGTTTGATCTTGGCGTAAACAGCGACTCCGGAATATCCCTTTTTGACCGCGCAACTCCAATAAGACCTATAACCCGGGATATTTATCAGTTGTTCCGTAAGCTGATCTTCCTGCAATTTAGTTTCTTGTAGGCATATAATGTCGGCCCCGCTTGGCGCAGCCCATTCAGGAAAGCCTTTTTTGAAAGCGCTTCGTAAGCCGTTAACATTCCAGCTAATTACATTAATCGTGCCGCTCATGATTTCTCCGTTTGGTTTTGATGGCGTCTATTATTGAGTTTTTATGTAAAGGATGTTGTCTTTACTCCATATCGCAGTTTAAAGTGGTTTGCACGAATTATTAAAATTGGTTCTCCCAAAGTAATCACGGATTAATATAGTGAATAACCTGATCGACCCACAATGATTGAACCATAACCGAGAATGCTATTGAAGACCTTTCGTCTCACATTTTTATAACGATGCTACCAAACTCCGCTTTTGGAAGTAATTAACTTGTTGACACGATGAAGATTGAATGGTTTAATAGCATGTTATTGTTCAGGAGGAAAAGTTATGTACGCCATAATACAAACCGGCGGAAAACAATACAAAGTCCAACCCGGAGACCAGCTTAAAGTTGAAAAATTGGAGGGCATGCCCGGGGACGAGATCAAGTTCGCCGAAGTACTAGCAATTCAGGATGATAGCGGGCTCAAAATCGGCGTCCCCGTGATTGAATCCGCTACTGTTAACGCAACAATCTTGCGCACTGCAAAAGACAGGAAAATCATCGTATTTAAGAAGAAACGAAGACACGGGTTCCATAAGAAGCAGGGTCATAGACAATGGTTTACTCTGCTGAAAATAGATGGAATCGAAAGCTGACTCAGGCGCTTGAATAGCAGTGGATATTTTTGTGATCGGCCTGCGGCCTCGGGGCTCATAACGGTCATGCGGTTCAGAGACCTACTACATCAGCGCTAAAACCAATTTAAATAATATATAGTCGCGTCATTTACCCAAGGAGGATTGCGCCATGGCACACAAAAAAGCCGGAGGAAGTTCCCGTAACGGAAGGGATAGTCCGGGCCAGCGCCTGGGGGTCAAGAGATTCGGCGGACAGTCTGTGAAAGCCGGCAGCATAATAGTTAGACAAAAAGGAACGGCCATTCATCCAGGAGAAAACGTCGGCATGGGCAGAGATTACACGCTGTTTGCCCTTGTGGACGGTAAGGTTGAATTCGGACGTAAAGATAAGCTTAGGAAAAAAGTCAGTATTGTCCCTGCTGAAGCGCAGGTTGCTGAATAAGCTAATATCACCTGATCGTTTAAATAACTCGATCCGATTGACTCAAGCTTAGGGACAAATTTAATCTCCGATAGTTTTGGTGGGCGCCGCTGAAGATCTCATCCGGCGCCTTAAATATTTTAAGAGCAAAGTTGGTCAATTCCCGATCAAATTTAAAGTTAAATAATGCTCCTCAAATGATCTGTCCAACAGCGCCTTTTCCGTCGTCCCTACGAAAGCTCATGAGCGCTATCTACTAAAGAGGGTTAATGTTATTCCAAGGAGTAACTCCAATAAGCGCCACATGGCCCCGGTGAAGGTGGATGTCCAGAATACACGATAAAGACAGGATTCCAGCGTACGCTGGAATGAAGAAGAAAAGAGCCGAGCACCGGATAAGATATTGAAATTCGTAGATCAAACCAAAATCACGGTAGTTTCCGGAAAAGGAGGGAACGGGTGCATGAGCTTCCGGCGTGAGGCTTTTGTTCCCAAAGGCGGACCCGACGGGGGAGACGGTGGAAAGGGCGGAGATGTAATCATACGCGCGGACAATGGACTTCACACTCTGCTGGATCATCAATATCAGCAGCTTTACCGCGCGAAGAACGGCGCTCCGGGTTCAGGAAAAAATAAGACGGGTAAATCCGCTGAAGATCTCGTGATTAGTGTCCCAGTGGGAACTCAAATTTTCAATAATATAACTGATGAGCTTATAACCGATTTAAACGAAAACGGCGCCCAAGTTGTTATCGCGCCCGGGGGTGACGGTGGCCGCGGGAACGCCCGTTTCGCCACACCTCGAAACAGAGCTCCTCGTAAGTGCGAAGAAGGGTGGCCGGGCCTCGAGCTTGAATTGCGATTGGAACTCAAATTAATGGCCGATGTGGGGCTGGTCGGATTGCCGAACGCCGGCAAGTCCACTTTGATTTCGAGCGTCAGCAACGCCAGACCAAAAATTGCCGATTATCCATTTACGACCAAGGTTCCCAACTTGGGTGTCACAAGGACCGCGGGTGTGGATTTCGTCATCGCCGATATTCCGGGTCTTATAGAAGGCGCACACCACGGCGCCGGAATGGGAGACCGTTTCCTGAGACACATTGAACGAACCGTCATTCTGGTCCACTTGATTGACCCATCTGAAATCGTCGAGCCTGACGCCCAAATGCGCTTTAACATAATCATGAACGAGCTCGAATCCTACGGAAAGGATTTACTTCATCGCCCCATGATTGTCGCCATAACGAAAATGGATTTACCGGAAAACGAGATCCCCGCACGTGAACTTGAGAAGGTTTTGGCAAAGAAGAAATTGCCGGTCTACAAGATTTCCGCTGTGACGGGTCAGGGAGTCAGGCAACTCCTCAATAAAATTGCAAAAACTCTCTCGATTGAGCGCCAAAAGTCGGACTCACCGCAATAATTAAAATGAATGCCGCCGAAATCCGTAAACAAACTCTTTCGTGCGTGAAACGCGTAGTCATTAAGCTCGGTTCAAGTGTCGTGACCACTGATGACGGACTGGACCACACGACCATCCGGGGAATAGTGGATGATATTTGCACGTACAAAGCATTAGGTAAGGAATTCATAATCGTAAGCTCCGGGGCCATCGCAGCCGGAGTGCGGAAGATGAAGCTTAAAGGCGGCGCCAGGACTATTCCACAAAAGCAGGCGGCCGCTTCTATCGGACAAAGCCGACTAATGGCCGTGTACGAGCAAATGTTTGACCGGCATAATATCCGTGTTGGGCAAATGCTGCTGACTCGCGACGATCTAATGAGCCGCCAACGCTATTTAAACGCCAGAAATACGCTGACTACTCTGCTATCCTGGGGCGCCGTGCCGATCATAAACGAGAACGACACCGTGATGGTCGAAGAAATTAAATTTGGGGATAACGATAACTTATCAGCTCTAGTTGCGACATTGGCTGAAGCGGACATGTTACTTATCCTCACCGACATAGAAGGCTTTATGGATTGCGACCCCCGAGTGAACCAAAACGCCTGCCTCATTCCATTAGTTGAAGATTTGACACCAGAGTTATTGCGCCTTGCCGGAGACGCCACATCCGGTGTGGGTACGGGAGGTATGGCGTCCAAACTTGCCGCCGCAGAGAAGGTCCGAGTCAGCGGAATCGCGACGGTGATTGCGAAAGGCAAAACTCCGGGAGTCATTCCGAGCATTATGTCGGCAGAGCTTTGCGGAACCCTGATCACACCGGCAAAGGAAAGAATCTCCGCTAGAAAACATTGGATGCGTTACAATCTCAAGCCCGAAGGCGCTCTTGTTGTTGATTCAGGGGCGGGTGAAGCAATTTTGGCCCGCGGCAAAAGTTTGCTTCCGGCAGGAATTAAGCAAATAGTCGGGCATTTCGAAGACGGCGCGGCCGTTAAGATTGTGGATCAAACCGGCAATAGTATTGCCGTAGGGTTGTCTAACTACTCATCTGAAGAGCTTAATAAGATTAAAGGTAGACAAACCGCGGAGATTGATTGGATTTTGGGCTACAGACGACATGACGAAGCCGTCCATGCGGATAACCTGGTTTCGTTGCGCAACGGAGTTTAGCTGCGTTTCTACTGAATGTAACATATATTTAGAGAGGGGGACTCTGCTACCATAAACCACGTGTTACATAATTCCTTCAGTAATATTCCCGTAAATATCCATGACCGCGGCTTTACCATCTGAGATCAAATACACTCGATCGTGGGCCGGCATAATGTTTAGAGCCGCTGATATATTCAAATTTAGCAAAAGCTTTAGTATAGCTCGGGACAGGGACGCGTGAGACAAAATCAATGTTGTTGATAACACTTCGTTGTTGTTTTGGCTTAATTCATAGACAAGATTTTTCACTCTCTCTTCGCCGTCGGCGTAAGATTCACCTTGGGGTGGTCTAAAATACCAATCCGGTCTCAGGAATACCGGATTGCACGCGATACTCGACCTGGGTCGTCCTTCCCATTGACCGCAGGATAGCTCCACAAGTTCGTTTTTGGCATTCACCTCTAAACCGAAGATATTTGCGTACACGTTGGCCGTGGTCAAGGCCCTCGTCAATGAGCTACTCAAGATGTGTTTGATTCCATGCGGTTTTAGTTGGTGGGCCAATAGTTCGGCGGCCTTTAAACCGGATTCGACCAAAGGTGAGTCTTGGCGACCCATGACGATGCCGTTGCGATTTGCTTCAGTTTCTCCGTGCCGCGCTAGAATGATTTTGCTCTGCATCATGTTTCCAAAAGTCTCAACACAAAATACTTGACGATGATTTGTTCACGCCTCACTATAGATTTCATTTTGCCTTTTATGAATGGATAAAAAGGAAACTCATTTTGATGAGCGATTGGAAAGATAAAGTATTTGCCCAAACATGCTCTTCACTCGGCTTAGGCTATGCTCCCGTGGCTTCGGGAACGATCGGGTGCTTGCCGGCAGTAGCCATTTACATGATTATAGCCGCCTTTGCGCCTCCCCGGTACGTCACCCCATTGCTTCTGTTGATGCTGGCTTTAAGCTCGGCGTTGACAATTCTACTGGGTTCTTGGGCTGAGAACTACTGGAAAACCAAAGACCCTAAATACTTTGTTCTTGATGAATATGCGGGCTACTTTCTTACGGTGGCTTTATTTCGACTTGACGGCATTATGATTACAGCGATATGGACTTTCATTTTTTCGAGGTTTTTTGACATTTTGAAACCACCGCCGGCCGGTCGAATTGAATATTTTCCGGCCGGTTGGGGTATTCTGTTGGATGATCTGATTGCCTCAGTTTACGCCGCCGGGGTTCTCCACGTGTTACTGCTTTACTTTCCCACTTTATTTACACGAGGATAATTCAAGGCGAAACGTGCTTGAATACATATCCATAACTTCACACGCATGAGCCTGTATAACTGAAAAGAGGAATAGTTTGGTAAATACTCACAGTTCCACGGTATATCCGTATTAAGCCCCTAAATCCCACTTGTCAGAGGGACTTCAAATCCTCAAGCGTCGACTGTATCAATCCGTGATTACTTGGGAGAACCACTAAAGCCATTGAAGTGAACCAAAGCAAATTACGAATTCCTGTACTCGCCAGCCCTAGCGTAGCTGGTTCACTCCCCTGATGCCCTCTACTTTGAAGGCATATTCCTGCACGTTTTCAGTAAAGAAAGGTAGAATTGGTTGATCCGAAAACGGTAACGCAATTATTTGGGGCTCCCGAGTCAGGGCTATTCTTATTGCCTCACTTGCTTCCGAAACGAAATGCAGGGTCATGCCGGATGTAACATAATCCGGTAGGTCCGAAAGCGACGCTTGATTCTTCCTGGGTAGAATTACCTCTCTCGCTCCTGCTCTACGAGCGGCAAGAAGCTTCTCTTTTATGCCTCCGATCGGCAAGATGCGGCCTCTAAGGGTCAACTCTCCGGTCATGGCCACATCCCGGCGTACGGGAATGCCCGTTAAAAAGGAAGCCAGCGCAACGGCAATGGTGATCCCCGCGGATGGTCCATCCTTTGGGATTGCGCCCGCGGGAACATGAATGTGTAGATCAGTTTGGGAAAATACGCTATCGTCAACTCCCAAAGCTGCGCTGTTGTATCGAAGATAACTTAAAGCCGCTCGTGCGGATTCTTGCATTACATCCCCGAGGCTGCCGGTAAGGGTAAGATTCTTTTGCCCTTTAAAGCCGGTTACCTCAATAAATATGATATCTCCGCCATTTTCGGTCCAGGCCAAACCCGTCGCTGCGCCTACTTGGTCGGTTTCCTCGGCTATTTCGTAACTGAACCTGGGGGGGCCAAGAAGTTGTCGGACAATATCGACTCCAACTTCCTCGCGGGCAGGGCAATCTTGAGTAATCTCTCTCGCGATTTTGCGGCATACTGCGCCGATTTTTCTTTCCAGATTGCGGACGCCCGCTTCACGTGTATAGCCTTGAATTAAAGCTTGAATCGAATCCTGATGGAATTTTATCCCGTAGGAAGCGAGACCCGTTTCATTGAGCGCCTTATCCACGAGGAACAGCTCGGCTATTTTCTGCTTTTCTTCATCCGTGTAACCTGGAATCCGGATTACTTCCATTCTATCGCGCAAAGGGGCGGGAATTGGATCGAGCTGATTTGCAGTGGCGATGAACATCACACTACTGAGATCAAAAGGAATGTCTAAGTAATGATCTCCAAAAGCGAAGTTTTGTTCGGGATCCAACACTTCCAGCAAAGCGCAAGCCGGGTCACCTCTATAATCTTGACCAATTTTGTCTATTTCATCCAGCATAAATACAGGATTACGGGTGCCGGCTCTTTTTAGCTCTTGAATGATTTTGCCGGGCATCGATCCTATGTAAGTTCGTCTATGACCTCTTATCTCAGCTTCATCCCTGACCCCCCCTAATGACATACGGATAAACTTTCTTCCAAGGGCCCTTGCTATGGACCGTCCGAGGGAGGTTTTTCCTACTCCGGGTGGTCCGACGAGACAGAGGATGGGACCTTTATTGTCTTGCTTAAGACTATGTACTGCTAGGAACTCTAAAATGCGTTCCTTTATCTTTTCCAAATTGTAATGATCTTCATTGAGGATACGCTGGGCCCGACCAATGTCCAGATTGTCTTCAGTTGTGGTATTCCAGGGAAGACTGGTAAGCACCTCTATGTATGTCCTTGAAACAATGTATTCAGGGGAATGCGGCGGGATTCGCTCTAAACGCTGCAATTCTCGCATGGCTATCTCAGTTGCGTCATCAGTTAGACCCGCCGTGCGTATTTTCTCCTGAAACTCTTTGATTTCTGTTGAATGCGGATCATCCGAGGGGCCAAGCTCCCTCTGAAGGGATCTCATTTGACGGCGTAAATTAAGATCGCGCCTTGTGCCTCCGATTCCCACGTAACCCTCTGCGGCGTCTTTAACTTTCGGGCTGACTGAAACTTGGATATCCGCGTGAAGATAGAAAAATACCTTTTTAAGTCTGGCGACGGGATCTTCAATTTCCAGGAGGCTTTGTTTGGATTCCGCTTTTAAAGGGAGATAAACGGCAATTAAATCGGCAAGTTTCCCGGGATCATCCGCGCGCTCGATCATCGCTATTGAATGATCACTCATTGGACGACCGAGACTTAGTGTGATTTTAAACAGCGCCGCTACACTCTTCACCAGAGTATCCATTAACTCCTGCGGCTCGAGCATTTCCTCCACTCTTGATATTTCGCCTAAAAGGTAGGGTTCGCTCTGGACTTGTTTTGTCATTCGTATTCGGCAGATCCCGTCGGCGATGGCCTTAACTCCACCGTTTTCCAGCTTGGATACTTGCTGGATTCGAGCTAAGGTGCCGATAGTTGACATTTCCTCACGAAGGATATTTAATCTGCCCCGGGCCTTCTGATAAAATAATCCAACGAGATTGTCACCTGCGACTACAGATTCGGCAAGTTTTACGACTCTTGCGCCTTTTAGAAATAAGGGAATAACGACATTTGGAAAGACAACCATATCCCGCAAAGGCAAAATGGGCACTACCGTAGGCATATTGCCTATTGATTTAGATGACTTCATAGCGGCGACACACCCATCCCATCAAAAAAGTAGAACACATAATAATGCTGTATTGTATGGCAGCGTGGCTAACATACCTGATTTTCACTGAAAAGTCAAGACGGAGTCGGCTTTGACACTAGCTTTGAAAGCCGGCTGGGTTAATGGATATTGTGGCGCTTCATAAACGACCTTTTACAATATGTAATTATTGGACAAATTTCCATCGCTTGATCTGCATCGCTAATCATAATAGGCGCTGCCTGATATTTGAACAAATTGCTGATGAACGCCGGTATTATTTACGTCCATGATAAGTATAGAGTTGAATTTCCCACGCTCTCAGCATAATATAAGTTTCAAGCCTCTGTTTATTGCTTCTTTCCACAAATATAGCGCACCATTAAACTAAATTAACTCCGCAGTATTGAACCTGCAATTGACCGTATGATAATTATTGACCGTGACCTTTCGACCCAGTATTCCTTTGCGTCCTCAATTGCTGCCGTTTCAGACTGTTTTAGTCTCGATCATCAACTGAATTCGGAGGTTTCCATGACTGCCCGGCCTGAAAAGACAAGCATTCTCGTTGTCGATGATGAACAGATTCTTCACGAAAGCATGAAGCGAATTTTGGAGGAGGGCGGTTATAGCGTTGATCACGCCTTTCGGGCCGAAACTGCAAAGAAGATGTTATCTGAGGGTAAATACGATATTGTTTTGACTGACCTAATGATGCCCGGCTCAAGCGGAATGGATGTTGTGAAAGAGATTGCCGAGCTCTATCCCGACACGGGCGTCATAATTGTGACGGGTTACCCGACTGTTGATTCCGTTGTAGAATCGGTCAAGCTGGGCGCAATCGATTACTTGAGAAAACCCTTTACTCCGGACGAACTCCTGGATGTCGTCAAACGTGCGGTGGATAAGCTTGGGTCCAAAGACCGTAGGGAAAAAATACAAAGTGGATTTCAAGAGGTGGAAAAAGCGCTGGCTTCAAGCTTGGACTTACAGGAAATACTAAAGCTGACCTGCTCGCAAGTGGTCAAGCTCCTTAATGTCAAAGGAAGCGCGGTACTTATTCTCAAGCCTCAGAAAAGGGCATTGGAAATAGCGTCTTCGTGTGGTTTGAGCCAATCTTATGTTGATAAAGGAGTTATGGATAGTAACAAAAGCATTGCCGTCGCTCTTCAAAAAGGCGAAACAATTGTTGTTACCGACGATGAATTCGACAAAAATCTGCAATATCCTTCCGAAGCTCGTAATGAGGATATTCATGCAATTGTTTCCACTCCTCTCAGGGTCAAAGACACAATAATCGGATTTTTGAGAGTTTATAGCAGAGAATCCCGAAACTTTGACGACAATGAAATGAATGCTTTGCTCAAATTTGCCGATTATGCCGCAAAATCTCTTGAAAACGCCATGACCTTTGCTCAGGTCAGGTCGGATATAGAAGGCATGAAAAAAGCGTTGGAAGAAGGTCGTTAAGTTACTGCGCGGTTAGAACATTGAATTACAGAGGGAGCATGCTCATGGAAGTACGCAGAGGAAAAATTCTCGTTTTGGATGACGAAGAAATTGTCCTGGAAAGCGTTTCCAGGATTCTCAGAGACGAGAACTATGAAGTGACCGTGTGTAAGACCGGGCAAGACGCCCTGGAAGCAGCCAAAACCACCCAATTCAGCGTGTTCGTGACGGACTTAAAAATGCCGGGTATGAGCGGTTTAGAGACTATGAAACAATTGGTTGAATTCGAAGCTCCACCGGCTATTATTGTCGTTACAGGATTTCCATCTGTGGATTCGGCGCTTGAGTCACTTAAAATCGGCGCTGTTGATTATATCCAAAAACCCTTCAGTCCGGATCAGCTTGTGCAGGCGGTAGATAAGGCCATTGCAAGGCAATCCGCACGCAAATCATCGTCTCGTCTTGAGACCGTCTATGATCAAATCCGCAGTGAAATTGCCTCCACACTCGAACTGAAAAAGGTTCTCGGCACAGCCACTGAAGGAGTCACGCGGCTTCTGGGAGCACAGGGGGCGACCTTAAGCCTTGTTGACAAAAAACTTCAGCAACTGAGATTATTATCATCTTTTGGGCTTACCGTTGATTATTTGAAAAAAGGTCCGATCGACCTTTTCAAAAGTATTCCTGAGACTTGCCTGAATCAACAATGTTCGGTGATCTCCGATGTCGAGCATGACGCCAGACTTCAATATCCCCAGGCTGCTCTGCGCGAAGGCATACGTTCAATTTTGAGCGCGCCGCTGGTGGCACAGGGAAATACTGTCGGTGTGCTCAGAGCATATGCAACACAGCCAAAAACTTTCACCCAGGAAGAAATCGATTATTTTGTAAGACTTGCGGATCTTTCTTCCTTGTGTATACAAAATGCAAGGAGGTACCAGGATACAAAAGATCAGTATGACACTCTCAGAGACGATCTTTGGGATTACTTCGATAAAATTGGATGGGAGTAATATTTCCAAATTCAATAAAAATTTGGAAGTGACCGAGCCGGGACACGCAGGAGATAACGACTCGGCGAAACACCACGATTCGGCTCGATTAGATTCAATGCCGATGATCGCGGATCGTTCGGTCTGGGGCGACCGTGTTCTGAAGAAGATTGCCGCCAAACTACCTCGTTACCTAAGACATCGTCTCCTTTCTTTCAAAAATCAGATATTGATAAGCACACTTGTACTTATGGCAATCGTGGTGCTGATAATTGGCATTGCCCTTCAGATAGCGGTATTTCCCAAATTAAAAGATGATGAAATAATTATCCGTAATATAAAAGCCATTCATTTTGGGGCGGGTCTTGTCGTAATTGTAATTAGCTGGATATTTGTGGAACTGGTATCCCGACGTATAACATCCAGACTGCGAGATCTTACCAGTAAAGCGGATGAGATCAGCCGTGGAGCGACCGATAAAGTTGTAGATTCAGGCAACGATGGGAGAATCGACCAAGATACGAATCAAGGTGATGAAATCACTCAACTGACCGTATCTTTTAATCGCATGCTTGCTCATTTGAAATCCTCCCAAAGAAGACTAAGGGAATCCGAAGCAAAATATCGATTTTTATTTGACAATGGTCCGTCTCCTATTTTCGTCATGGACGCAAATAACTTGCATTTACTTGACGTCAACGCGCGAGCGGAAGAAGAGTATCAATACTCCAAAGATGAACTGCTCTCAATGAAGTTCACTGATCTTGGATTGGAACAAGACCGTACGGATGCAACGGAAGGCATGAAGCGGCTTCAAAGTGACGTGACATTGTTGCATTTGCTCAGGCATAGAAGAAAAGATGGTTCAATATTTATGGTCAACTATCAAGCGAGTCCTACTCGATACCTGAACAGACCGGCAATTATAGCGGCCGTATGGGATGTAACCAAGAGACTTGAGAAATATGCTCAGTTAATTCAAGCAGGTAAAATGGCGACATTAGGAGAAATGGCGACCGGTATTGCACACGAAATCAATCAGCCGCTCAGTGTCATGAAACTTGCTTGCGATTATATGATGAAAAAAATTCGAGCGGGCTACCAAATTTCCTCGGATGAGCTTTCCAATATAACTAAAGAATGCAACTTGAGTGTTGATCGAGCTTCGAACATAATAAATCATCTTCGGGAATTCGGTAGGAGAGCCGAAGACACGATGAGGCTGGTCAATCTAAATACTCCAATCTACAATGTGTTTACCTTGCTGGGACGTCAGTTGCAATTGCGTGGAATCCGATGGGACTTGCGACTTGCGCAGGATTTACCTCCAATTTTGGGGGATGCCAATCGTTTAGAGCAAGTATTCATCAATCTTGTAGTAAATGCTCGGGATGCTGTTTTAGGAACTCAGGATCTTGGCCGTCAACCTCTAATAATCGTCGAATCATATGCTCACGACAATAAAGTGATAGTTAAGGTGTGCGACAATGGTCCCGGAATTCCGAAGGACGTCGGTATCCGCATTTTTGAACCATTTTTTACTACCAAAAAAACGGGCGAAGGAACAGGAATTGGATTATCGATCAGTTACGGCATAATTAATGAACACAAGGGCGCAATTGAGCTAGATTCTTCGGTGGAGATCGGCGCAGCATTTATTTTGACTTTCCCCAGTTACCAACCCGGAGGCTCGGATGACTAAAATTCTTGTGGCTGATGACGAGGACGGCATCAGAAATCTAATGCGAATGACTTTGGAAATGGATCATTACCAGGTGTTCACGGCTGCGGATGGAACATCAGCCCTTGAGATTTACAGAAAAGCTAAACCGGACATAGTGCTGCTGGATGTGCGAATGCCGGACATCGACGGCATTGAGATATTGAGCCGAATAAAAGCGGAAAGTCCGGATACTGAAGTAATCATAATAACCGGGCACGGCGATCTCGATATGGCAGTGGAATGTCTTCGGAAACAAGCTTCCAATTTTCTTACCAAACCTGTTTCAGAGGAGTTGTTATCGCTGTCCATAAAAAGGTCCATAGAGAGACAAGGTCTTAAACGAAAGCTCCGGAAATACACTTACAATTTGGAAACTCTAGTTCGTGAAGCCAATATTGAACTTGAGCGGGCCTATCAATTCCGAGAAAACATAATTGAAAACTCTCCTGACGCTATTGTTTGTATTCGGAAGGGCGGCGAAATAATAATTTTCAATCAAGCAGCCGAAAAACTTCTGGACTACCGGAAGTCCGAGGTTATAAGCAAAATGAACATTGTGGATATCTACCCTCCAGGTGTGGCAAAGCAAATCATGCGTGATTTGCGCTCATCAGATTATGGCGGGATAGGCAATGTCAAGAAGAGAGAGATAAATTTGGTTGATAGGCAAGGCAATGCAATTCCAGTGTTTATTTCCGCTGCCATAATTTATGAAGAAGGCCGAGAAAGCGGCTCAATGGGTGTTTTTACTGATCTCAGAGAACGTAAGGAATTAGAAAAGCAGTTGTTGCGTTCAGAAAAACTCTCATCACTGGGAAAGCTGTCGGCAGGTATTGCCCATGAAATAAATCAGCCATTAACAGGAGTATTGACTTTCTCGCACCTGCTGTTGAAAAAATTTCAACAGGATCCGGACACTACCGGTGATCTAAATGTAATTATCAGGGAAACTACTCGTATTAAAGGAATCGTTCAAGGCATTCTTGACTTTGCTCGTGAAACTCCGATGCAGAAGAAGAGGCTGCGCATTGATGACGTTCTTGATAAAACATTGCAGCTCCTGGTGCATCAGCAAAAGTTTTTCGGAATTGAGCTGGAGAAGAAATACGATAAATCTCTTCCAGAAATCACTTTGGATGAAAATTTAGTCGAACAAGTATTTATCAATATTATTCTGAACGCCGTTGACGCCATGAATGGAAGCGGAATTCTAAGAATCACCACCAGGAAAGAAGGAGTGTGGGCTCAAGTTCATTTTGCGGACAATGGCCCCGGAATTCCCGATGAAATAATTGATAAAATTTTTGATCCGTTCTTTTCCACAAAGGACTCTAGCGAAGGCCAAAGTATGGGGCTCGGGCTGGCAATCAGTTATGGAATAATGAGAAATCACAAAGGCGATATCCAGGTCAAAGGCAATACCGGGGGCGGCACGGTTTTTACACTTTTATTTCCACTGACTGAAGTAGACTGATAAAAATTTGCTTTTTACTTCATGATCTGTAGCAGATCCTCTTCAAGTCACTTTAAATATGGGAACGAAACTGGAATGTCGAGTGCCGCCGACTTATATGAGAACCGGTATGAGGCGGGTTTCCCAAGATTGACTTTGCAGATTAGTTGGAATAGATTTAGATGCACGCGCCCGTAGCTCAGTAGGATAGAGCGCAACACTCCGGATGTTGAGGTCGAACGTTCGAATCGTTTCGGGCGCACCAAAGAAAACTTTAGGTTAGTCATCTCTTGGCTAACCTATTTTTGTGGAAAAATTTAGCCGGCGATCGGTATCACTGTAATAATAGTCCGAGAAAATTGCCGCGCCCCAAGAAATGTTTCAACGTGTAGGCTAATTAATAATTCTGAGCATTCATTCTTGATATACACCGCTCTCATGTTTAATTTAAGAATACAATTTGTAAATCCAAGCTGGAGGTAATCTAAAGTGGAACAAATTTTCGATCACAGACCTCTGTCCAAAGAAATGTTTAATAATCCTGTAGAATTAAAAGTTTCGGGAGATTTGGACTTCCTGACCGCCAAAGAACTGGCTGATAAAAAGGCGAAAGAGCTTGCCTCAAAACCAATGTTACTGGCTTGGTTCGATAAGAACAACGGCACATTCTCTCCCAAGGTAGTTTGCGCATGCGGGGATAAACCCAGTTGGCTGGCATATGCTCAAAATCGTGAAGGAGATATAGAAGTAAATATCAATGATGAAGAATATGTCTTTGTCTACAGAAATTGCGACTTCTAAAATGCATTAAATATCAGGTGGATTATCATTATCTTCCACCTGATACTGTTTAACCTTTGTATAATTTTGATATTTCCGGTATGAAAAGAGGATTACAGATATAGCATCTATCCATTCTCTTGTTTCCTTACATTTTATCTCACATATGTCTCTTAATGAGATTGCCATTTTGATGCGGCGCATCAAGCGTGCAGGTTTTACTAAGCTTACCAGCAGGCTGAAGGAAGAGCTACGTCGAGCGAGAACCAGATTGCTTGATACGCGCCGAAGCTCTTTTGCAATGGATTATCAAGAGCAACGACTCGTTTTACCCATCCGTTCCCCTGCCGGCATCTTTGAGTTTTCCTCCATATACGAAAAAATATTGCTTAACGCCGCGGATGAGTATCTGCAGCATAGATTTAGGATTTTAGGATCGGATTTATTATGCGTAAATAAAACCGACGGTTCAGTTTTCGAGCACAATAAACCAACAGCGGATGAAGCTCGAAGATTGCTTGGATTGATCTCTTCAGATTACTCTTTGATAAATTGGAGCGCCGATTTTAAATCAGGTTACCAATGGTTGGAAAATACACATTATACGCTGGTAAAGTATGGTGATGGCATTCTCCCCTCTAAACGTATTCCTATAGGTAATCTCAAGCCGCTCTCTTTTGATTATGACGGCAGCGGCGTCGACATAAAAGTTCCCTGGGAACTGAGCCGTATGCAGCATCTGCCTCAACTTGCTCTGGCGTATGGCATGACCAAGAACAAAATCGAATCTGAAAAATACGTCCGAGAGTTTCAAAACATTATTCTAGATTTTATCTCGTCAAATCCTCCACGATATGGCGTAAATTGGGTTTGCTCCATGGAAGTTGGAATTCGCGCCGCCAACTTGTTAACGGCGTATCATTTATTTTCGTATTTTGGGGCTGTTTTTAGTTCGGAATTCGATCGGATTCTCTGCAGAAGCGTCTATGAGCATGGCCTTCACATACTGACGAACCTGGAATACTCGCCCGATTTTCGCGGCAACCATTACTTGGCCGATATCATTGGTTTGCTGTTCTGCGGAGCATATTTACCAAGCCTTCCTGCAACGGATTGCATGATGGCGTTTGCCGTTCAGGAATTTATCAGCGAAATTGAATCACAATTTCTCGAAGACGGCCTCAACTTTGAGGCGTCGACATCATATCACCGCCTTACAACTGAAATAGCTTTGTACGGCGCCTCATTGATTTTGGGACTGGCGACGGAAAAGAAAGAGGCTTTGGTTAGTTACGACTACACACTGCATGAGGTTACGCCTGCTTTAAAGCCGGGGCCTATGCGCTTTTACGAGCTGAACACGGGAGAGGCCGGCCCACTCTCTCCGAATTGGTTACAACGACTTCAGAAGATCGGCGAAGCTACCGCATCCCTACTGAATGAAAAGGGCCGTGCCCCTCAAATCGGGGATAATGACGGCGGGCGTTTTTTGCAATTTACGCCTGAGTGGCAGCAAGAGTGTCTGAAAACTAAAACGCAGCCCGCAGGGGTCGATGTCGGAGCGTCAAATCTAATAAATTGCGCCCATGAATTTCTTAATTTCAGCTATTTATTGCATGGATTTGCGGCTTTTTTTGGGAGTGAAAGCTCATTTGACTCGTTTGATAATGCGTCAAGCAAATTCGCTGCCGAATACCACTTGCTTGAAACTCCGGAATACCGGATGGTCCGATTTTTCATGGGAGCGCCGAATAATTTGCCGGCGGTGATCCCTGGAAGTGTGACGCGTGCGCATCCCCCAAAATTTCGCGCCATGCCGAATTTCGGCCTTTGGATTTATAAAACCGGCCGTTTAACCATCAATGTTAGGCTGGGATTAGTGGGACAGGGTGGTAGGGGCGGTCACGCTCACAATGATCAGTTATCAGTTGAGGTTTATATTTCGGGAACACCGATAATTGTCGATTCGGGAACCTACTGCTATACCTCGGACGCGAAACAACGTAACTATTTCAGATCAACGTCCGCCCATAATACTTTGTGCGTGGCCGGCCTGGAACAAAACGAGTGGGGCCCTGGAGTTCAGGGCCTCTTTCGACTGACTGACAGAGCCAAACCCGTGGTTGAGCAAGCCATCCCAGGAGCTTTCTCAGGGAAGCACTACGGTTTCGACGCCGAAGTGTGCAGATCTCTGATAATGGAAAATGAAAGCGTCTCAGCCGTCGACAGATTTGATAAATCGTTTAGAGGGAGCTCTCGATTCATTACATTCCACCTTTATCCAGGTTTAACGCCTACAATCTCAGATAACAAGGCGAAAATAACAGTGGGGGAACTACAGATCCAGTTAACGGCAGATTCAGCGTGGATCCTGGAAGATTCGGAGTATTCGCCCACATATGGAATAAAAACGCCGGCTAAAGTATTAAAGCTGTATGTAGTCCCAGATGAAGTGAACTGGAAATTAAGAATTTTGTAGCATCAGCCTCAATGCAGTCATTCTGACCATAGGTCTTGGACTCGCTTGTTGTTCTGAAGTCCGGAGGCGGATTTTTGCCTAAATGCCGGAGCCTCGCATTTTGGGATTAGTGGTGCCTGATGGATTGGCGTGGAAAATTGGGCAAAACTCATTCTTTACAATTGATGTCAACAAAAGAATAGCGGCTTCAAGATTTGTTAGTCGGCAATTTTATTAACGGCTTGTCTGATAAAAATTTCAGGACATTGCCGGCAAAACTAATTATGAAGCGGTTTATAAAAAATTACCGAAATATCGCAAATTTATGTTGAAGCTTCCGCTCACTTTTCGTATTCTTAACAGGGGCAAAGTTTTATAACCATCGATAATCGACCTTTCATTGTTGAGTAGTTTAATGCTTCTTCACGTAGTGCGATAAAAGGAGGTTATATTTCACCGTTCCCATTCTAATTAAGTATGCTCTTCTGATTTTCAGGAATCTATAGAAAATTTGAAGCAGTCCATGATTCTTTAACAATCTCCACTGAAGCGAACTAATCAGATGATCAACTACTCGAAAGCGCTAAGCTTAATAGTCGAAATCAGAAGCAGCTTGTTATTTGGCGCCGGCATTGAATTTATAGACTGATAATCGGTAATTAGACCAACGGGATTTACTACGAATCCCTTTATTCAAAGTAGTAGCTTTGTGCAAATACAATCTTAGGAAAGGAGTTTAGTATGACCGACCAAGACGGCGCTCGAGTTTATCAGCGCAAAACAATGATGCAAAGTGAAGATTGGTGGGCTGTCTGGCTTGGAGGTTTTGTATTTCTTCTGGGTCTCGGCCCAATTTTTGGCTTTGATCTCTTAGGGTGGGTGGTCAAACTGTCGGTCTGGGGGGATATATCAAAAGCCGCCGCCCCAGCTTCAGCCGCCTACAAGAGCTTAGGGGGACTCGTCTCCGCTGTGCTCACGTATATATTTTTGCTTGTCTTAACAACTGTCGGCATTATCGGCATGGGCGGTAATGTAAAGAAGTACATTATTGGTTTTACCATTATATTTTGGTTAGTATTTTTTTGCATGGTGCTGGGCAACAACGCTTATATTGCCGCGCCTGCCACTAAAAGAGCGGCTTTCAACATTTCATGGTCTCTTGGATTAGGCGAAATGGGTTTGATTATCGCCATGATTCTAGGACTCATCATAGGTAACTTTTTCTTACCTTTCGCCAAATTTCTTGAAGAAGCGGCCAGACCCGAATGGTTTATCAAAACAGGTATCGTTATTCTCGGCGCGGGTATTGGAATTAAAACCGTAGAAGCCGCTGGATTAGCCGGAACAGTTATTGTCCGAGGGCTTTGCGCAGTCGTTGAAGCCTATCTTATTTATTGGCCGGTCGTTTATTTCATTTCCCGTAAATGGTTCAAATTTACCCCTGAATGGGCGGCGCCTCTTGCTTCAGGAATTAGCATTTGCGGAGTCTCAGCCGCAATTGCGACTGGTGGAGCCATTCGCGCTCGTCCCGTTATTCCTGTGATCTTATCCGCCGTCATTATTGTATTTGTGGCTGTTGAGCTTTTATTGCTTCCTCCTTTAGCCACCCAACTTCTTTATACTGAGCCCATGGTGGCGGGAGCTTGGATGGGCTTGGCCGTAAAAAGTGACGGTGGAGCTGTAGCAAGCGGTCAGTTGGTAGACTCGATGATACTCGGCAAAGCGGCTGTGGAACTCGGAATCAATTATGAAAAAGGTTGGTTGCTGATGGCCGCTACAACCACCAAGGTATTTATTGATATCTTTATCGGCGTCTGGGCTTTTCTTCTGGCGGTGATCTGGACGGTCTGCGGAATCGACGCTCGTAAGACAGGTCCCGGTGGAGAAACTTGCGCGGCGCCTGTGACTGCCGCTGAGATTTGGCACCGGTTCCCCAAATTCGTCCTTGGCTTCATGGCTACTTTGTTAATATTATTATTTATAGGATTAATGTATCCTGGGGCGGTAAATGGCGCAAAGGCGGGCGCCGGACATGCAAATCTGTTACGAGGTTTGTTTTTTGCCCTGTGCTTTTTCTCCATCGGCCTGGTGACGAATGTCAGAAAACTCTGGGCCGAAGGTATGGGCCGGATCGTCTGGGTCTACGCCATTTCGTTGTTCGGGTTCATTTTATGGGTGGGCCTGTTTATTTCCTGGCTCTTCTACCACGGTATAATGCCGCCGTTGGCTAAGTAAACATTGATATATAGGAGTTCAAAATGGCTGAAGAAAGAGACGCCCGGTCATTACAAGATGCTGCGGACCCTAATGCTGTTTATGAGGAGGAGTGGTACGACCTTCTCCCAATAGAAAAAAAATTGATCGGCTATTCGTTGGCTTTAGGAATTGTGCTATTAGTTATCTTTATTTTTGCGTTTGGTGTTTTTCATCATTAGAAAAATGCTGGTTCCGGATCCTGCGGAGCTACAAGTGTTCTGAGGGATGCAGATCTCTAAAACTAAATGAGGAGCGCCGGGCGCCATGCCGAATAGCGGCTTAGCTCTGTGACTGAATTGCAGACTTGGCGCTCCCCAAATTAACATGGTAACCATTCTATTTGTTCAATTACCTCCTCCGCGATTTCGCTTTGTCGATCCACCCACAAACATTCCATTTGCCGCAGGATTTTTGGCAGAGGCTTTGGTAGGAAAGGCCGCGCAGCGGTATCAGATAGATATATTGCCCTCCGAAAAAGTCGACGTGCTGGGTGACCAAGCTCTCATTGACGTCATAATTGCTGAGAAACCAAGTATTCTCGCTCTCAGCTTATATGTTTGGAATGTAGAGCGGAGCCTTTTTGTCGCGTCTTTAGTAAAGAAAGAGCTTCCGGACATTAAGGTCATTATTGGAGGTCCTGAGGTAACTTTCGACAATAAATCGCTACTCTATCATCCTACGCCAGTCGCCGGCGTTATTGGAGAAGGGGAACCTGTAATTGAAGATCTCATTTCCGCAGTTCTCGGCGAGTCCGGGGCACCTCCTTCATGTTTTTTGAAGACCTCAGGGTTGCTGCAAATAAATACGGAAAATCATGCTCAATTTGAGCTCCACGACTTAGGATGTCCTTATGTCGATGGAAGAATCCACCCCTCAGTTAATGGGGTCATATTTTTGGAAACTGTCCGAGGTTGTCCATTCAAGTGCAAATATTGTTATTACCACAAAGCCTTTGAGGGAGTTAGAACTCATGCCTTGAATTCAATAGAGAAAACTTTGGAATTTGCCTACTCGGATGATTCAGGTGTAAACGAAATTTACTTGATGGATCCCACCTTCAACTCGACCCCTCATTTCAGACAAATAGTTGAATTATTATCAAGGCTGAGAATCGGGAAAGATATCAAGATACATACAGAGCTGCGTCCGGATTTCCTAACTGATGATGATGTAAGCCGTTTAGCTCGGGCCGGACTCAGAAGCGCAGAAATCGGCCTCCAATCGACCAATACCGAAGCTCTGAAATTGGCTGGTAGGCACATGAATTTACAAAGGACCGCCCGCGGAGCTCAACTTCTCAAAAGCGCAGGCATCGAAGTCACCACGGGAATCATCTTGGGATTGCCGGGCGACACCCCGGAAGCATTCCAGCGGACCCTTGAATGGCTAAAATCGAATGAAGCCTATTCCGTAGTACATCCATTCATGCTATCCATATTACCAGGGTCTGAATTCAGATCTCGGTCCACGGAGTTAGGTCTGGAGTATGATTCAAGACCTCCATATCACGTGTTCTCCACTCCAACTTTTCCTGCCGAAGCTTTTCGGATCTCAATGGAGATGTGTGAAGATTTCTTTAACATGGAAATTGATTCCATCCCCATTCCATCTTTAGTTGACTCGGAGCGCCAACTTGCGACCTTGCCCGGCGAGGCTGAATACATAAGCTCATGGATAATTCATTCTCTCGAAAGGGCCGCATCCAATCGAGACACAGTGATTAAGAAAATTACAAATCCCTTCACAGTACGGTTCAAAAATTCCTCAGATTTCAGTTCAGTTCAACGGATCGTCAAATCCATTGCGCATCACAATCCCCACACGATATTCAATATAATTTTCGATCAGGAGCCAACAGGTGATTTAATCGACATCATAAGCAAGATAGAACAACTGGTGGCTCAAATCGGCAATCCTGAATTGTTCATCAATAAGGCCTATTACCCTTTGTATGAACACGGAGAAGTCGTTACGCCCGCAATTTATTTTATTCTTAATGACCCTGGAACAAATTCACGACGAGAGAGCTTGATCGAGGACTGCTCAGTTGTTGGTGAAATAATATGGCGCCCTGTGAATACAAGTCCCGAATGTTTAGCCGCCGCTCCGCTTCCGTTGCTTGTGCCGAATCAATGGAGCGCCAATCAAGGGGAGGCGCAAAGTATACTTGACCTACTTTGGGAGATTCACAAGGAAAATTCTAATGAGGTCCTCTTCAGTAGCGGTTATTTAGCTGAAAAGTGGCTGGTCGAATACCAAGGAAAAATTAAGCGGTATTTTTTTAGTGAAATTATTCTGGTGAATTAGACCATTGAGGCGGGCGCGCGATTTTATTATAAAATCGCTTAGCTTTATATTTAGTAATACTCGATCGAAGATACTCTCCCTCACCCACTGGGAAAATGGAAGTAGAACCGGAGGATTTCACGGAAGTGTTATCACTTATGCTGCGGAATAATAAATAGGGTAGAGACAATAATAAGGGGACAATTGACCCCTTATTAGGTACTCAACAGGCATTTTATTCAATACGAATTTTAGTTAGTATAACCGATAGCATAGCCGCCCAGACGTCCTAAATCAATTTTGCGCCCCGCAAAGATGTGATAATTTTAGGTTGTGCCAACTACTATTACGCCTATGAGCGTCGAAATTCTAATACCAATCATTAGTATTGTAATCCGGGAGATTGAAGTTCCGGGTTGAGCCGTATTCCCAATCATAAGGAATGGGATAATATGGGAAGAATGTATTCATGTTTCTACTCATGAATCTGTCCCATCGATATCTTTCGTTAAATATCGCTTCGGGGTCTAATCGTTTGTAGAACCGTTCGGCTTTGTACCACATTCCATGAAAGCCGGGAGGAAAATTTTTTACGAATCTATCGTTATAATCGTCAAGAGCCCAGCCGGTTTGAGCCATGCTGAGCGTAATTGCGAGAAGAAGCGGCAATATTATGAATCGCATAAATACTCCCATGCGCCGAAGTTACAGAGATTATATCAAATGTATTATAGTAAAGTCAATAATTTGAAAAGGTAATATGAATTAAAAGATTAACGATATTTTGCAGAAGAATGCGAATGCATTTTCCCTTTTACAATTCCGCGAATTTCTTGACGTATGACTTGAATTTCTCGGCAGCCATTGATGCGAATAAGACCGGAAAAATTCATTTGTTCATAAATACCGACCACCTTTTGTAAACTGGATTGTTTCTCAAAGGCGGTAAAGTTATCCCCTCGATTGGTAGCGATTCTAATCAGGCACTCTTTCACGGGGACTTGCAGTAAAAACACCAAATCCGCTTTAGGAGCGAAATCATTTGCCGCCCATACAAGCTCAGGATCTAAACCTCTAGCCCCTTGATAAGCCACGGTTGAATGCACGTACCTATCGCATATAATGATCTTACCCTTAGATAATCCCGGCTCAATCACGTCACGGATATGGTCCCGACGATCCTGCAAGAATAGCTCTAGTTCTTCTTCAGGGCTGAGTCGCTCCTTCAAAGTTCGCAGCTTCATTCCGATGGGGCCGTGAGTCGGCTCAGCCGTAAGCGTCACTGAAAAACCCGAGGCGCCTAAATCTTCAGCCAGTAATCGGGCCTGAACGCTCTTTCCGGACCCGTCAATTCCCTCAAAGACTATCAGCAGTCCGCTCAACATCCGTATCGATCTGTTTGTCAATTTTGCGGCTCACGAAGGTGAAATGATTTTATGACTTTAAAATCATTCGACTCACGGGGGTACTTGTCCGATCCATAAACATCAAGTTTAACATCATCTCCATCCACGGTAACAAGAACCCATCCCCAGTAGCTTTTTTTATCATCATCCCAGGGCCAGTTAATGGAGGCTCGAGGATTTTGAAACTTACCGTCGTATAAAGTGGTATTCGGATTTTTATCTCCTTCAGCCCCGTTCAAGGGATACAATTTCGCTGTCATGCCGCCGGACAGCACTTGCCAGACGCCTTCCACAAGCTGAATCTGTGTGTGGTGCTCATGTCCGCACAAATAAGCCGTCACTTTGTTTTGCTTAAGAATGTTCCAAAAGCGGTCCCTCTCGTTACGTCTATCGATACCATATTCAGGATCAAATCCATCGCAATTGAATGTGGGATCATACAACGGCAGTGAATCCCACATATGTCTGCTGCCCGGAAACGCCGGCGGATGGGATGCGACAAACAGCTTTTTCCCGGCGGCTCTCGCGTCCGCCAAATCCTTCATGAGCCACTGTATTATTTCCTCTGAAAATGAGTTGGCGTGTAGGAGAGTGTAAGCGTTTAGGACTGCAAAATGACACGATCCCATGTCGAATGAATATGTGAAACCCAGACCCGAAGCTGGTCCCGTATTTTCTCCGGTCATATCGGACAGAACTTCATAAAGAGCTTCAAAATTCTCAATTTTCGGCGTGTAAGGATACAAGTGGCTGCCGCATTTTGAAATAGGAAAATCGGGAGCCGCAAGGGCTTCATGATTGCCCGCCGTAATGCGAATGGGAATGCCTGCTTGGGTCAACGGCTCCATTTTGTTTTTCCAAGAAATCAACTGGGCTCTATTGCATTCAGCCACCGTAGCCGCGTCTCTACGAAAATATCCCGAGATGAGGTCCCCCGGGAATAGCAATAACTCAATCTTAGCCTTTGCGTGCGCATCCAGAATACTCCGTGTAAAAAGGTCCATCAGGGGGGTTATACCGGAATCGCCTGAGCAAGTTTTACCTCGCGTTTCGCCTCTGCCGTCACTCATCACAGCAAATCTGAAAGTTTCAGAAAAAGCCGGAATGTAAGTGACGACAACAAGAAAAATAACGGCTATAAATTTTTTCATGTGTGAATAACCTTTTGCTTACGATGCAGAAAGGTTTGGAAATGAGATTTGTCGCATAATTTTCGTTGAACTTTCTTTTAACTTTCTGTATATTACGTCCAGATAACTTTGTCCAGAGTATTCAGCAATGACTTTAACGAAAAAACAGAAATTGGTTTTGGATTTTATAACCCGTTTTATTGATCAGCAAGGTTATGTGCCGAGTTACGAAGAAATAGCGCATGGATTAGGGTTGGCTTCCGTATCGACAATTCACGCCCATGTGGAAAACTTGAGGTCCAAAGGCTATCTTTCGCGCAAATGGAACGCCCATAGATCATTAGATCTCAACGTCGCCGAAGTTCAGCCTCCCACTGAAATTCATCTTTTGGGATCGGTCGCTGCCGGTTTTCCGATTGAGGCTGTACTCAATCCGGAAAAGATCGGCGTCCCGAAGTTTCTAATGAACGATCCCGGCATGTACGCGTTAAGGGTCACTGGAGACTCCATGAGAGATGATCACATAATCGACGGAGATATTATCCTTCTGGAGTCAAGGAATATAGCTCGCGATGGTGAATTGGTAGTAGCGTTGATTGATAATGAATCGGCCACTCTTAAAAGGTATTTTCGTCAAGGCGCCGTGATAGAGCTTCAACCCTCAAATCCCGATTACCCTCCTCAGGAATATGCTGAACACAGGGTTAAAGTGCAAGGGATCGTTAAAGGGATCCTGCGGAAATATTAGTCTTCGGATGAAGAATGTGAAAACCTATAGATCGATAATGCACTTCGATGCGGACGCGTTCTTTGCCTCAGTTGAGCAGGCCATGAATCCTGCGCTACAGGGCAAAGCCGTGATTGTCGGCGGCGCCGAACGGGGTGTCGTTTCCGCCGCGTCTTATGAGGCGCGACGATTCGGCATAAGCTCGGCTATGCCCATTGCGCACGCGAGACGAAAATGCCCGCACGGTATATTCTTGTGTCCAAATTTTAAAGCATACAAAACCTACTCTCATGAGATGTTTTCAATCGTGAAACGCTTTTCCCCTTGTGTTGAAATCACGAGTATAGATGAAGGTTATATCGATCTTACCGGCTCGAAGAAACTGCATCGGGCGCCGTATTGGGTAATAGGCGACCGTATTCTGAGGGAGATTAGAGAAACGCTGCGGATAAATGTTTCAGGGGCGCTGGCCCAAACTCGAGTTTGGGCAAAAATTGCCACGCAATTGGCTAAACCCAATGGACTCTTTGTGCTCTTGCCTGAATCCGGTTTCGATATAATCAAAGTATTGCCGGTGAACCGGATTCCAGGAGTAGGAAAGAAAACGGATTCTACGCTGAGCGCTTTCGGCATACATACAATTCAGGACTTAACATCAATAAGTCCCGAGCGCCTGACCAAAATCATAGGCGCCTGGGCGCCTAATCTCCTCAAGGCGGCTAAGGGGATAGACTCCGGCCGGGAAATTAAAATGAATTGGAACCCGCAAAAATCCTATTCCGCTGACAAGACTTTGGAAAAGGACTGCCGGGACTGGGGGTTCGTTCATCGTAAAGCGCGAGAATTATTAGAAAAGCTTACCACAAAATTGAGAAGAGACGGAAAAGCGGCTTCTACAATAACCATCAAGATCAGGTACAACAACTTTGAAGAATATTCACGTAGCTTAACTTCAGCCCCTACCAATATTACTATCGAATTATTAAAATCGGTGGATCAGCTATTTTGGAAAACCCTCGCCGGCCGAGCGCCTATTCGCCTAATCGGAGTCAAACTCTCAGGTATAACGGACATGCAGCATCAGCCCAATTTATTTGATAAAAATTTCGATAAAAAACTCCAAAGAGATAAAGCGATGGATAGAATTAGACTCAAATATGGCGCGGGAGCCGCTCATTTCGGCTAAAGGGGTCCTGCAAAGTTTGCATTGTTTGTTCACCCATGATCGCGGCTCCGCCGCGGCACCCCAGTATTATTGAGAATTCGTACAATTAAGCACAGGCGCTTTTTTTAAAAAAAATAAAAAGTTCAAAGAACCTAAACGAGGCCGATCATGTTTGGTGATTTCGGCCCCGCAGCGTAGGATATAATTTATATTACAAATGCTGATTCTAAGTGGATTGCCGCATGAACTTGCCGGTAAACTATTGAGGTTCCTCAGGTTCGGGTTCTTCCTCAACTTCTTCTTTCTCTTTCTTAGGCGCCAGAATGGTAGCCAGAGCCGTGCCGGGATCTGCAAGGGATTTCACGCCTTCAGGCAACGTAATCTCGCTCACATGAAGAGAATGGCCCATATCTAAACTGGAAACATCTACCGTAATCGCTTCAGGAATGCTGCCAGGCAAAGCTTCAATCCTCAATTCGCGCAAGACTATCTGGAATGATCCGCCCTTTTCAACTCCTATGGGCTCACCTTCGAAGTGCAACGGGACATCGACTTCTATGACTTCGTCCATGGAAACTTCCATGAAATCTAAGTGAATAAGTTCACCATTTATGGGCCGGACCTGGCGTTCTTTCAGCATAGCCTTACGAGTTGTCGCCCCTGAACCGCCGTCAATCTCGAGATCAAATACAGGATTAGACTTAAGCGTATCCAACAATTTTCGGAACTGATGAGCGTCGAGCGATAAATTCACCGGATCCATTTTACGGCCATATAGTATACCCGGGACTCTCCCTTTTTGCCTCAGGCGGCGAGCCGGACCTTTACCCGTTTCTGCTCGCTGCTCCGCTTTTAAAATTACTTTGTCCATGATTCCTCCGTTAGATGAAAAGCTCGGACACGGATACTTCGCGGTGGATCCTGCTTATAGCTTCACCCAATAGCGGAGCCACGGATTCAACTTGCAACTTTAGGCAGTTAGCAGTTTTGTCATCAGTGGGAATGGTATCCGTAATGTATAGTTTTTTTATTGCCGATTGTGAAATTCGTTCCACCGCGCTGCCTGAAAGCACGGGGTGTGTACAGCAGGCGTAAATGTTCCCGGCCCCGGCTTCGTGCAACGCCTGCGCCGCTTTGACCAAGGTGCCGGCCGTGTCCACCATGTCGTCAAGCAAAACGGCGTCTTTACCGGCGACATCGCCGATCACATTCATTACTTCAGATTCGTTTGGCTTCGATCGCCGCTTATCAATAATGGCAAGAGTGCTCCCAATTCTTTTCGCGAACGCCCGCGCTCTCTCAACGCCGCCGGCATCCGGTGAAACCACAACAGTTTCATTATGGGAATTATTGGATTTTACGGCTTCGGCCATGATTGCGCCGGCATAAAGATGGTCCACCGGAATGTCGAAAAATCCTTGAATTTGACCGGCATGCAAATCGATCGTGAGCACGCGGTCGGCTCCGGCGGCAGTAATAATGTCGGCTATGAGTTTAGCGGTTATGGGAGCTCTACTGGCGACTTTACGATCCTGTCTGGCATATCCGTAATACGGCATAACCGCGGTCACTCTGCTCGCGGAAGCTCGTTTTAAAGCGTCAATCATAATCAGCAATTCTATAAGATGGTCATTGACGGGATAGCAGGTGGATTGAATTACAAAAACGTCCATGCCGCGGACATTTTCTCTGAATTCGACTTGAATTTCACCATCACTAAAGGACCCGACAAAGGCGGAGCCGAGTGGAATTCCCATGTATCTTGTGATGGATTCAGCGAGTTTTCGGTTGGAGTTTCCTGAGAATATTTTGAGGCCGACCCTCATGGCAGTTTCCTCTGCTATATTGATGAATTTTAAATCATATGCCGATTCACTGCCGTTGTCAAATTGTTTTGGCTGCAGTGCAGAGAAGACGCATACGTGGAAGAAGATCCCCTCACGCAGGGGCGACCAGATGCATCGGGCAAGAAAAATGGACAATGAATGGTGAATCCTGTTTTGAATACTGGGCCAATGTTGGGACGGCCTGCGCTATCTGTATGGCCATTTGCCCATACTCCCGGCCGTATCGATCGGTCCACCGCTTGATCCAGTGGATGTTGGCTCGTTCAAATCTTTCCCGGCGAGTCTTCCCTCACGTGGACAACATCTTGTATGGTCAAAAGTGGAAGCCGAAGCCGGCGCCGAGCTGGATAGAATTCCGAGAGTCGAAGGACACCTCGTCAGCGAAATCAGTATGAAGCTTTGGGCGCACACTTGATATCAACTACCCACATCGCAAAGAGAGTCACGACAGGACGGATGTTATTAATGGAGGTGGATATAGAATGTTGATCATCTTAGATTGAATTAAGGAAGTCACTTTTCGATTTTGTAATTCGAATCCATTACTTAACAGGTGACTTCAGATCTGTAATAATCGATACATTATCTAATTTTCAGCTATAATCAACATGAATTTGGAGAGAAAAACGTCTGATGAAACCCAATCCATTACAACTTGTATAAATCTGCAGCCTCTTCGACCAAATCTAATTCTTTGATCTTGTCGGCAGATGGTTTTCCGTCATGGGTATAACCCAGATACGAGTAGTATTCATCCAGGAGTGTGTCCAGATTTCTGACAAGCTGGCCCGTGGCGGGCCCCGCGTTTTCCAATGGTTCAGTCATCATTCTGGTCGGTAAAGTGTCGTCCGCTCTGGAAAATCCGTCTCTGTAGTTGAATAGTCTTTCCATACATATGATTCTTTCTCCCACTTTATTCAAATATTCTAAGTCCCCGACTTCTTGGAATCCCGAACCCGCGCTTAGCATTCGTGCATACAAGTCTTTGGTCATTCCGGAATCTGCAAAATTGCAAAGAATTCCCGTTTCCTCAACGGCTTTATCTATCTGATTGTATGCCGCTATGTCTCCGTTTCCAGTATCTGCAAAACGATCAATTTTCCTGGGGTCCCCCTTACCGGAAATCTCCTGTCGAGCGTATCCGTACATATGACTGCCGCCGATATTTGAGGTCGCCATGCTCAAACCATGAATCTTTGCAGCCCGAGGATCATATGCAGGCAGTTCCAATCCTTTTGCGTGAATAGCGTATTTATCGGATTCTTTTCCTATTATGTCAGCGGCTCGCTTTGTTCCTTCGGCGAGTATTTTACCAAAACCTTCCTTATGGGCAATCATATCTATTAGCTGCAGGATTAATTTGTGGTCGCCCCAATTTAATTCCAGGCCGCCGGTATCCTCCTTGGTTATAATGCCGCGTTGATAGAGTTCCATAGCGAAGCCGATGGCGCTTCCTGCGCTTATGGTGTCCAATCCCAAAGCATCGCACATGCGATCGGCTTCGACGGTAGCTCCGACTTCCGTATTGCCCACTTGCGGTCCGAATGCCCATATAGTTTCATATTCGGGACCTTCACTACGTGAACCACGATAGGGTCCTTCCTTTACTTCATGGATCTGACCACATCGTGTAATGCAGTTAAAACATCCATGTGATCCCTTTCTCATAGCCGCATAAGAATCGGTGAACAGGTTGTCCACTCCCTGCAATGCGCCTGTTTGGAAATTTTTCATGGGGAGTATCCCCATTTCTCTGGTCATCTGAGCCAAAAACGTTGTCCCAAACATGTGCATTTTAACGCGTCGTTTATGTCGTTTGAGAATATTTCCGTGCTCCTCAAGTAGTTTCTCAAAAATAGGGTTTTGTGGAACGATTATGTTAGGCTTAGCCAGAATTGTGACGGCTTTCAATTTTTTTGATCCCATAACCGTCCCGACGCCACAACGCGAGGCTGTCCTTGTCCCATGAGTAATCGTCGCATATCTGACCAAGTTTTCACCTGCAGGTCCTATGCAGGCTGTTTGAGCCCGTTTGCTATGTTTCTGTGATAATACTTTTTGAGTTTCCTGTGTATCTAGCCCCCACAAATCGTCTGCGGTTTTAATCTCGGCCCCCTTCTCGTCCACAACGATGTAACAGGGAGTATTGGAAGCGCCCTCAATAAGTATAAAATCGTAGCCGGCAAATTTTATAAAAGCGGCAAAATTACCGCCGCCAACGGCCCTGGCCACACCTCCGGTCTGAGGACTTTTGGTCATGGCAATCCATCTTCCAAAGCCCATGGCCTTGGTTCCCGCTAATGTACCAGCCAGTAAGAACAACTTATTGTCCGGCCCAAGCGGGTCCACTCCTTTTGGGACTTCCTTAAAGAGATATGCGGCTCCTAAGCCTCTTCCACCAATGAATTTCCTTTGGACGGAATCAGGAATGGAGACTTTCGAAACTGTCCTATCGGAAAGATTTATCCGCAAGCACTCGCCCCAATTCGAAGAAATGCGAGACTCCATCACTTAGTCTCCTCTACCGGCCAAACCGAAGCTCAGCAATCGACTACTATGTTCTTTCCAGGCCGGCGATTTGGCGGTCTTGGTATGGAACCACTCGGCTATTTGTTTTCCAAGCCATCCAATGTGATCTACAGGATCTATTCGGAACCGGTTAGGATCCAACTCCGAGGCCGTTCCCGAAAAGCGGCGGAGCTTGTCGGAATCCTTTACAATCGCATCGTTAAGTGAAAGGGGTTGAAGCCCTGATCATGTCCTTTAAAAGATGCGGAGTAGAATGGGTTCCGAACTTGCAGTTACTTCATATGAGGTCAACGAAGGCTGTCCGGCAAACATAGTGTTGAATTTAGATAATATTTTATCATAATCTCCACTTTTCTCGTACGAGTCTAAATCTGCTTTAGTATCCCAGGCGGTAATCGAGATTCCTTTCTTTTCATCGTCGAGGTTTTCCAGCAAGTGGACGAACCTGAGTCCCTTATGACCTTTGTGCGCCGGGATCACATCCGTGTTGTATAAATCTCGCAATGCTTCCATTTTCCCCTGTTGAACTTCAAAAAAGGTAAGACGTAGGTACATCGTATTTACTCCTTGAACTCAAAAACTTTTCATCATTTCCCGCATTATGAACGGCACTTCTATTCTTCCTGTCGGAGCTAAAATGCGACTCCCGTAATCTGTCGCATACTTGTTTTTTAAGCTGCGCACTAATTTTCGGAACTCTGAGCTGTCTATCGCTGCGGCTATATCGGCCATTGTTCTGCCCGTGCATTCTGCGAGGATCAACGGCCCATCCCCGATGACTAGCCTCCATCCGCCCGTTATGGGCGTCTTCAATTGTTTCATGCCTGGAATTGCTTCTTCTTTGACGAATGTGTAATGGTCCTGCTCTTTCCCAGGCAAGATGTTGTAGTACTGGTTAAATTTCCATGCGCCGGTCTGGATTTTGTACGGGCCCTCAATCACTCTTCCGGTCGCAACATAAAGTTTGCTGGAGTATTTCCACACGAGTTCATGCAACTTTGCGGTGATAGATCTGTAGTCGGAAGTTGCGAGGATTTTCCTCAGATAATCCTGCTCGGATACAGTAGCGACTGCGATTATCCTTGGTCCTTGACCAACAGCGACGTAGAAGCCACCGAGAAGTTGAATGCCGATCTTCGCCAAAGTCGGATTGTACTCATTGGTTATGAATGCGGAATACTCATCGAATTTTCCTGGAACTACATCCCAATATTGGGTAAACAGGATAGCCATGGAAGTATCTCCTGATCCAACAAATCTACATTTTAAAGATTCTTGACATTAGTTCCGCCAGGTATTCGGATTCACTTTCTTTTCTTTTTGCAAATTTAGCGGGACGTGCCTGAACCCAAAAGAGATTGTCAGGGAATTGAAGATCCTGGTCTATAACCCATTCCATATCTTGTGGGGCGCCGAAATGATTCTCCACTTGTTTGGCAATTCTCACAATTTCGGCTAACTCACTGGGCTGCAAACAAGATTCGCATTGCAGATGTTTTGGGACGTCGGCAGTGCGAATTCCACTTGTCTGGAATGAGATCATTTTAGTTTTGGAGCTGATCGTGCACTCATAATCCCCGGATTCCTTGTTGACAATAAACTGATCGGGAGTCATTTCTCCACTGACGACGCTTTCGCCTAATCCCCAGTTAGCTTCGACCACGGCTTTGGAAGTATCTCCTGTTGTAGGCGATAAGGTGAGAACTACTCCGGCGCATTTTGCATTCACCATTTTCAACACCGCCACTCCAATAGGGGCTTTCTCCATTTCCATTTTTTTCTCAATCCGAAAAGCTATTGCCCTAGTGGTGAAAGCGCTGCCCCAAACACGGATTATTTTATTGATTACATCCAGCTTCCCTTTTACGTTCAGATACGTTTCCATTTGGCCGGGCATGCTCACGGCGCCGCTCGAACGAACTGCGACCGCGACATCTTTCATGTTTAATTGATCACACAGTTCGCGATAGTATCGACCAATAGTCTCAGACATTTCTTCAGGCATGCTTCCGGATTGTATCAGGGATCGAAGTATACGACTTGCCTCAACCTGCTTGTCTACATTGCCTAGATTGTCTTTATTTTCCTGCGCATATTTGCGTATTTGTTCACCGATTCCACTCTCAGCCATAAATTTCTCATATCCGTCTACGGATATAGCAAAGCCGGGAGGGACTTTCATGCCGAGCTTATGCAGCTCGCCAAGATTTGCGCATTTTTTTCCAACAAGGTCGTTATGTTCACTTCCCAATTCATTGAGTTTAAATATCCATTGCTTTGACATCGTCTTGCCATCCCCTTTTTGGTGGGGACGGGTTTCCTTACGGACCCGCTCCCGACAGGGTTGGTTGGTGAGAGCCTTCTCGTTTCACGCAGCGTCACAAATGCTAGTCGGCAATATACCGGCCCACTACTTGTCGAGAATGTATACAGTGCCCAAATTCGCATCAATTTTAATTCGCTGTCCTGTTTGAATTTTGGTCGTTCCCTCAAAGACGTTCATTACCACCGGTATGCCGTACTCACGGCCCACAATTGCAGCGTGGGATAAACTGGCGCCGCGATCTACCACCACGCCTTTGATCATTGAGAAAACAGGAGTCCAGCTCGGAGATGTGCTTGCCGCAACGAGAATGTCACCGGGTTTTATGTTGTGCAGTTCATCTTCACTCAGTATAATGCGAGCGGGCCCCTCGGCCACACCCGGTGAACCGCAGGTGCCGTATAAGTCTGCTTTCAATTCCGGTCTGACCAGCGGCATTGAGCCGACAACTACCTTTAAGGCTATTGGATCATTTGATCTTACGAGCACACCCATCGCCTGATCCATATCAAAACCCGGCTTTAGAATTGCCGGAGGATTAGGAGACTTGTTCCACTCTTCCCAGTCCGCTCTTCTCCGATCAACGATATAACGTAAGTCGAATTGGTCGGGGTTTATTCCGGCTTTGCGAACTTCTTCAGGTATTAAGAAGAAAATGTCCTCAACATTATCCAAAGCTTTCGATTGAACGAATCTCCTGCCTATCGCAAGGGCTATTCTCCGCATCATGGCATGCGTGTAGAGATCAAAATAATGGTCGTGCTCTTCACTGAAGATTCCACTCTTTTGAGCCAGTCTCAACAGGCGTTCAAACCATCCGCGTTGTTCGGTCGGTATTTTAGCCATTACCTGCTGTTCAGCTTCCAAGCGTTTACCACTAAGCTTTTGGCGTTCTGCGTCCAGATTAAAAGCTCCGCCCTTAAGCATGAACTGCTTTACCATGCCGAGAGCCGGTGTCGGGTCTTCGACCCAGGTTGGTAAATTCATTTCGGACATACGCTGCATCCGCCATCCATCTTCGTTCATGTAAGCCATGAATTCTTGGAGAAAAGCTCTACCATTTTTTGTCTCTTCAAGTTTTGATTTTATATCGGGAGCCTCACTTTCGGAAAACTCAGTTTTTAGGCCCATTTCCACGGCCTTTTTGGAAAACTCCCAAAGTCGGCGATCCACCTGAAAAACTTTATTATCAAAACCGGTGACTAAGCTGTGAAAAGTGGGAGAGGTATCGTCGATTCCCACAAGTTCTCTGCACATATTTTCGAACAAAATATAGGCCGTGTACGTCCCATACATCATGTACATGTGCATTTCCCACATCCGCCTGCAGGTATTTATGGGTATCTTCAAAGTTATCTAAAAGTTGAAGATTAGAAGCCGAATCAAGATCAAGTTGTTTGAGACCTTCATAGCGAGTCAATATTTCTTTCACGAACCCGCTCCAAATACCGTCATAATCTTCAATCAGTGGGATGATCGCCTTCTTGAATTCAACTTCTCTTCTTTGTTTTTCCTCTTCACTCTTGACAAGCATCAAAGTGAGATATCCGCCGCCATTCAGGAAGCGCCAATCCCAACCATGAACTGTCGGCAAAGATAATTTTTCGGCGCCGTATTGCATACCGTGGCGACAAAAATTTACCCAAAACCAGCCGAACATCGGGGTCCAAGGTGGGACTGAATGAGTGGCGTCAAGAAACCATGCGGGGGACTGAGCAAGGTCGCGTTCCGGATCAAATTCGAGGCCGGGCACAACGTCGTAGACCTTCATTGTTCGGTTCTCCTGATGTTTGCTGACCAAGTTAAAGTAAATTAGAAGAGACGCTGCTGTTATATGGATGAACACGCGACAAATAGCGTGTATTTAAATGAGGAATTTCAAGTCGCCGTTGAAACCGTCAATGACCGAAATCAAAATGGAGTTGATAGTAAATGTCTCAATCAAATCCTCCGACTCAGTGCATAGCTCTCCCTCCATCCACAAGTATTGTTTGACCGGTTATGAAATCACTTTCATCTGAGGCCAAGAAAGCCACTATACCTACCAGATCTTCAGGAGTTTCCATTCTTTTCAAAGGTGTCTTACCGGTATCGTATTTGTCGACATCGGCAATCGTCCGGCTCGCCTCAGTGTCCGTGTAGCCGGGAGCTACTGCATTGACACAAATATTATGGAGTCCCAATTCGATTGCCAACGCTCTGGTGAGCCCAATAACTCCACCTTTGGAGGCCACATAATGGGCAAAACCATGTGATCCGGTAAAAAACACTTCCGACGCCAGATTGATTATTTTGCCTTTTCCCCTCTCGCGCATGGCAGGAAAAACGGCTTTGGCGCACAGCCAGGGTCCTCGAACATTTACGGCCATCATCCGATCCCATTCATCGATCCCTATTTCATTAAAACTTTTTCTGATAACTCCGTAATAATAGGCGGCGTTATTTACCAGAATGTCTATTCGTCCGAACATATCTAATGCGGCCTCGACCATGTTGATCGTGTCTTTTTCATCTGAGACGTCCACTTTCCTGATCATGACGTCTTTACCTAAGCTGTTTACTTCGGAACGAGTCCTCTCAAGTCCTTCCATATCCGCCCTGGTCACTGCCACAATGTCGGCGCCGTCTTGTGCAAGTCTGCGACAAAAAGCGCTTCCTAATCCTTTGCCGGCGCCTGTTACCAAGGCTACGCGACCGTCGAGTCGTCCCATGGTTTTCCTCCGCTAATATGCGCGACCGTTTTTTTCCCAGATTTTGGGGAGCCCAAAATCTTCAGCTATTACTTTAAAACAATTGTAGGCGCTTCCTCTCCCGATTCCGGGTCCGGAATGCGCTGAAGCAGACGCCAGGTACAAGTTCTGAATAGGAAGTCTATAAAATGCCAGTTCAGGAAACGGTCTCATTCTTCCCATTTGAGAGGCGATCATATCTTCGCCGGTCCAACCGCCTTGAGGCATGTTGAGATTTCTCATCTTCACATCCATTGGTGTGGTAATGTGGGCGGCAATTACATTGTCTTTTGTCATATTTGGGGCGTACCATGACCATTGTTCTAAAACCACTTTCTCGATATCCTTCTTCATCCGCAGCCAGTCCGAATCACTGAAGAATCTATAAGGGGCAGTGAATTGCTCGACGAGAATGCTGTGTTTGCCTTCAGGGGATCGAGTCCAGTCCCAAATGCTGTCAGG
This sequence comes from Desulfomonilales bacterium, assembly GCA_038250835.1. Lineage (GTDB taxonomy): Bacteria > Desulfobacterota > Desulfomonilia > Desulfomonilales > Desulfomonilaceae > JBBSBY01. The sequence continues at coordinate 39,199 of JBBSBY010000020.1, forward strand.
CGCTACGATAGCGACCAGTTTATCCGGTATTCCTTTAATGAATAGCTCCGCCTGGTGGCGTGTGGCAAAATAATCCGGATCTTTGGGCCCCCAATTTAATCTGGGGCACATTCCTATTTCAGGATTTGTCTTCGCTGCCGTGTACTCGGGAAGTTCATGCAACGCAAAATTGCCCCAGAAGAGCTGGGCTCTGTCTCGCAACATGTTTTTTGCCCTATGGGCTATTTTCTCAGGCACATGATCGGAGCCGATCAACTGGAGGACTGTTTGAGTGGTGTTGAGATCACTAACAACAAGCTTGCGTGCGGCAATCTCGCGACCATCCTGTAGTCGAACGCCTATGGCCTTTCCGTTTTCAATAATTGCCTGCTGGACGGGAGTTTCTACTACGAATTCGCCTCCCATGGAGCTGAAAGCTCTCTGAAGAGCGTGCGTGATGGCGTGTGTGCCGCCCACTGCTATAGACGCCGGTTCCCAGGATAAAATCAGTCCGAGAGTATGAAGGATTTTATAAACGCCGATGGCGTCATTCGGGAAAACACCACTGGAGGTCATACAGGATCTCATGAAAAGTGTTCGAAGATAATCACTTTCAAAAAGATCAAATGCAACTTGCTGGGAGGTGTAGAATTGATATTCCCGCGGAATTGGGGAATCGGGATCATCGAAGAGTCTTTCAAAAGCGTCGGGTGTGCCCCACGGGGTGGGTGGATTGTATCTCCACTCATGGAATGCCGAACGCCATTTATTCTTATAGTTTTCCAGAAGCTTGTATGCGCTGTCCGCGTCCTTTTTTGAAAAAGTCTCAATCTGATCTATAGTTTTTTGAGCATTTTTTTCGTTGAACTCCGCCCTTCCGGTATCGACATCCACTACATTCCATGCCGTGTACCCCATGAAACTGACGCCATCATCGTAGATCATTCCCTCGCTGTGTTCCGGATAAACATAGGACAATCCTTTTTCCCTCAGTTTGAAATCCTGGTAAGCGGGATGACCGTAAAATCTCGTCCAGTGAGCGCATGGATTCTGCAAAAATCCGGGCAGAGGTAGCGCTTCGCCGCATGCTCCACCTCCAAGTTCGTGTTGTCGTTCGTAAACCACTGTTTGTAATCCGGCATGCTGGAGATAGCAGGCTATAATGGTTCCCTGGTGACCTCCACCCACTACGATTGCGTCATAAGTTTTATCCGGCATGGAGAATTCCCTCCTTAGTCTTCATTATAATGCGGTCACATCCCTATTTTTTAGCGGGTGGCGGCTCAAGTTCCTTGCCGAAGCAGACCAGACATAGAGCTCGCCACAGAACAGATGGTCTCAACAAGAATTTGGCGAAAGTGCGCAAGTCGTCTCCGCCAACAGTGGCTTTGATTGACCAGTGAACCGGTTCGGTAGCCTCGATATTCAGAATCATGGCTTTCTGGTTATTATCTTTGACATTGGTTAAATTAGCAAAATGGGCCACCATGGTGGTTTTCCCTAATCCTGTCGAATTTACTTTCATACTTCGGCCTCCTACAGGGTCCCTTTTGCTTTTGCTTTTTGCACACTTTCAGGTTCAGTCCACCACCGTTCAATTGAGAGATCTTCGGCGATTTTATTGGCAGCGTTATAACCCGGACCGAAGGTTATCAATCCCCCGGGAAATGTGCTTGCGCCGCAAATATATAGTTTTTCAATAGGGGTCGCATATTGTGAGCATTCTTCATTCGGTCGCAAATAACCCATTTGCAGCGGCAAATATGCTCCCTGCTTGTAAGATCCCTTCACCATATCGGCAAATTTATTCCCAATATCTAAGGGAGTGGTCACGTAGCTCCAAAGGATTTTGTCCTGAGTTAAATTGGGGATGTACTGGCGCAGTACCTCGATAGTTCTGGATGCTTCCTTATCCCGAATGCGGTACCAATGTTCCGCTCCTTCGGGTTCTAAATCATGGGGGGCATGTAATGAAATCAGAGCAGTATGCTTGCCCGCCGGCGCCTGCTTCGGATCATGCATGGAAGGAAAACAACAATTGAATCCGCCGGGAAATAATTGCCCTGAGTGAATTGCGTCGTAATGTTTGATTAAATTATCTTGGTTTTCATAACCCAAGACATAAATGAAGGCTTTTTCGAGATCGGGATTCCCTTTCGCGGCATTGAATTGAGGGGCTTCATCTAAAGCCATATGAACGTGGAAAAGACTGGATGATTCCCAGGTCCAATCATTCAGCCTTGTGACAAAACGATCCTCCAACTTATCTGAGCCCACGTATTGAAAGAATGTCTGATATGGATCTAAACTGCTTGCAACAAATTTAGACGCCTTGTAAATTGTTCCGTCTTCAAGTTCCACTCCGCTTGCAGAGCCGTTGTCTACAATGATTCTCTTCAAGCGCACCGGTGAAATTATCATTCCACCGTTTCTATAGAGAACCTTGGTGAATAAATGCGCCAGATGGTGGGAACCGCCAACAACAAGTCTGTAGTTGACCGCGCGGTTTATCAATAACGGAACAAGGTAGCTCACTCCCTCCAAATCGTAGTGCAGACCCCACATACAGGAGAGATACAAAAATAGGAGGCGCACACGATCATGTTCAAACAAATTGTTAATGATATCCAAGGGAGTTTTTTCAGTGAGTTCCGTTATTTCACGACCTACGTCTGTGCCTTGCAAGGTAACCATCTGCTCAAAAGCCGGTTTCGCCATTTCATACGTCGCCGGTCCCAAAAAGTCTTCAGTAAGCTCACGGTATCTCTCGGCCACATGACGGTAAGTGTCTGCGTCTTTTTGAGAAAACTGAGCAATTGACTTGCATGTTTTCTCCGTATCCTCGTACAAGCAAATAGATGTTCCATCTGCGAAAGGCATCGCCATCACGGGCTGAGGAAACGCAAATTTCAGATCGTAGTCCTTGGTTAAATAATCATCAAAATCTTTCAATGGAGGCGCATAATCAACCATGGGCATGTATACGGCGTGGGTATTATGCAAAAAACCCGGCAAAGTTACCTGCTCAGTTGCTAATCCTCCACCTGCTTCAAAATTCCGTTCAAGCACCAGAATTTTGAGCCCGGCTTTAGCAAGGTAAGCCGCGACGGTTAACCCGTTTGGGCCGGCCCCTATGATAATTCCGTCATATTCATTTGACATGTGCGCCTCCTTCGCCGAATTTAGTTGGGCCGAGTTGATGGAAAGCCGATTGATTGCGGGCAAAGTTACAGATCCCGAAATAGTGCCGATATTCGACCATTCCGGTAAGCATCCAGTCTGTTTTTTTGAAAGGGGAGAGTTGTGTATTTTTTTTTGTAGTTTCGTCTTTGTACGTAGAGTGAAAGATTTCTCTTGACATGTCAAAGCACTAATTCTTATGATCTACATAAGAATTTCTTATGTCGCCGGCGATACCTCGAATGAACCTGAGTCTCAACCAGCTTAGAGCTTTTCATTTTGCCGCCAGTTGTAAAAGCATAACCAAAGCTGCTGATAAGCTTTTTATAACGCAACCAGCCGTAAGCATGCAGATCAAGGCCCTGGAAGAGCAGTATAGTGTGCTGTTATTCACGCGCGGCAAAACCGGACTTGAGCTGACCGAATCGGGTCAACAACTCTTTGCGATTACCGTCAGGATCTTCGACTTAGCTTTGAAAGCGGAAAAGTATCTGATCGAGAATGGCAGTATGCAGCAGACTCTGCTTAGAGTCGGCAGCACGAAAACTTTGGTCAGATACCTGCTTGCAGTTTACATAGAACGTTTTAGGCAGCTACACCCTGAAGTTCAGATTCAGGTTAACGAAGGTAGTTCTAAGGAAATCATTAACAGCGTTATTGAAAACCGAAACGATATAGCTATAGTAGGGCGCCTGACTTACCCGGATGAATTAACCGTAATTCCATTTATTCAAGATGATTTGGTTTTAATTGTCTCATCTTCCCATGCGTTGGCAAAGAAAAAGAAGGTTTCACTGCGAGATATTGACGTTAAGGAATTAATTCTCAGAAAAAAGGGTTCCGGAACTCGTAAAGCAATAGACGAAATGTTCAGAGACCACAACATGGCCGCGTCAGTAGCTATTGAGACTGATAATGTCGATTTCATTAAGGAACTTGTAAAGAGATCGGATGGTATATCGATCCTGGCTCGTATGGGAGCGGAAAAAGATTACGAAAAAAAAGACCTCAAAATCTTGCCCATTATCGAAAAACATAAAATGCTGAACATTGATATCATTATCGATAAAGAACGAACACTGTCCAAATCCGCGGAAGATTTTCTTCGAGTCTTGGCCGAAGAAGAGATGCCGTACGTCCTCGGCTCTAAACCTAGGTGAAGGAAATTCATACTTTGAAAATATAGGTGATTCTCATCTATGCTTCTTTCGCCATTTCGATCCCCTACACAGTATCGGCTCAAAATTTTACTCGCTCTCCCAGCGGAGATAAAGCCAAAGCGTGCTTTAATCCAATGGCTGGGATGAAAGTCAGGTTACTTACTTTAAGAGCTTGAAAACACATACAAGAATGAATCACCGGTCAGCAGTCGGAGGACGAGTTTTATATAGGCTAAGGAGAAGTTTCGAGCGTATCAAAGGCATTGGAAAAATAACATAAATAAGGGGAATTCCGGATTCATCCCAACTGGTAACTCACTGATTCCGACCTGGCTGCGCCAAGTGAATCAGTCCCATATGATCTTCCAATTTGGTGCGCACAGTTGACGGGAAGACATTTCGAGTAGTATTGTGAGAAAGCGTGGATTAACGTCTCCTCAAAAAGGGGCGGATTGGTCGGCTCCTCTCGATCGGAAAGAGGAGGAATCATTGTCGAAGGTAACGGCTATAGCAAGGGCATACAGATCAATCGCCGTATTAATTTTGTTTATGGCAGGATCCATCCTATGCGCCGGTTTCGCCTCAGCGCAACCCGAGACTCTCGGCATTATAGACAGCTCGGAAGATCCTCTTACGCTTCACCCTAACCGTGCTTTTGATCCGAATTCCTGTGTGGTCATCGGTCAGATATTTGAAGGGCTTCTCGATTATAATTGTGTTGCAACCGACGTTAACAATTTGTTGCTACTCACGGAGAGAGGATTTATTGAGGTTAACGGATACGAAGAATTGATATGAGAAATCCCGCCTTATCTCGGTTCCCACGAAAGATTTCTGTAGAGACTTTCATTGGTCAATTCCGAGAAGCACATTCTGGATTCCAGGCCTCAGGAAGCCAAGCTAAGTATTTCTTTAGGGCAATTATCAGAATCAACGACTAGGACTGCATAACGAAAAGATTCCATATTACTCTCCATTTCAATCATTTAATTAGCTCAAATGAAGAAGACTAAAGTGAATCTAAACAACAAAAAAGTATTGGTCACTGGGGCAGGTGGATTCATAGGGAGCCATCTCTGTGAGGAATTGGTTCGGCTGGGAGCTCAAGTTAGAGCTATGATCAAATATAACTCTCTTGAGTCACACGGGTTGCTCGAGCAGGCGCCAAGGGATGTCTATAACGAACTCGATATCTTTTCCGGAGATGTAAGAGATTCTTCTCTGGTGCGCAGCGCAGTCAATGGATGCAACGTCGTGTATAATCTTGCGGCTTTAATAGGCATTCCATATTCATATCAAGCGCCTCGCAGCTATGTTGAGACGAATGTGTGCGGAACATTGAACGTGCTGCTGGCTTGCCTTGAAGAAGGGGTGGAACGCATCGTTCAAACATCCACCAGTGAAGTATATGGAACTGCTCAATATACTCCAATAGATGAAAAACACCCTCTCCAGGGACAATCTCCTTATTCCGCCAGTAAAATTGCTGCGGACAAACTGGCGGAAAGTTTTTATCTATCTTATGATCTTCCGGTTGTGACCATTAGGCCGTTCAACTGCTTTGGTCCAAGGCAATCGGCAAGAGCGTTTATTTCCACAGTTATTTCACAACTTACTTATGAACCTGAGGTATCTTGTGGACTCCTTACCCCAGTCCGGGATTTCACCTTCGTAAAAGATACCGTTGCGGGTTTTGTGGCATGCGTCAC
>JBBSBY010000021.1:0-44797 GCA_038250835.1 Desulfomonilales bacterium
AAGTGGAATTGTGGCTCGAATCGGGAAGCGCTGCGAATGATCCACGTAGTTGTAGAGTAGTTGGAACTCTTTGGTTTCTATGACCAAATCCAATTTGATGGGTTGATCAATTTTTTCCAGGGCTCTTGAATCAGTTTTGAGATCCAATATTTGTAAACTCCATATCTTCATATCCGGGTGAACCAGACAAAACTCCACCAACTCGGCAGGGTCGGCGCCTCTAATTGTAACTACCTCGTCGGAAAGCTTAGAAAAGTGATCAGGAATAATGTTGTGGATAATCATTGAACGCTCTCTTGCAAATTGATGCAATTAAAAGGGAAAGGGCCGTATTGAGGAGTCCACGTGGAGATACCGGGAGTAATGCGCATTCATTCTATTAAAGGTAAACTTCAACTCTGTCTGAAACAGCTCTAACACCGGGGAGCCTTTTAGTTTGAAAAGGAGGGGATAAAAGTTATCCTCAAAAAATTCTCACCAATGTTCAATAATGCCCATGGCGCCGCCACATCAAACCGGCGCCCAGGGGATTTAAGGTCCCCCTGATAATGGGGATTTAGGGGGTTGATGCCGTTGTATACATAAGAGCGGCTCAGAATTCATATGAGTTTTCGAAATTTACACAAATTGTATAAACATCTTGGCTACCCGCAGCGCAAAAACATTTCGTGTTTGCTTTGAGCATAGCTATGTAAATGCGGCAATTTTTTAAGTATTCAGTTCGTATACCTATGCCGCACATCCGTCTCAAGGAAGAGCAAGGTGCTTCTTTATTTTTTCCGATATACGCAGGATCTCATCTATATCGCCCATCACCGGTTCCCACTCAGAAATCGTGAGGCCATCGCCTTCCCATCTTGGCGTCAAATGAATATGCAAGTGAGGGACAACTTGATTTGCGGCTTTGCCGTTCAACTGCAATATATTGAGACCATCTGGTTCTAAAGCCGCTTTGATAGCTTTTGCCGTCTCGCATGCTATCCGGTTCAGATGGGAGTAAAGATCTTGAGGAATCTCGAAAATAGTTTCAAAGTGCTCCTTTGGAATGATCAGCAGATGTCCTGGATTTAGCGGGCTGATATCCATGAAAACAAGAGACTTTTCATCCTCATAAACTTTTGTGGAAGGTATCCGGCCGGCTGCAATTTTGCAAAAAATACAATCTGAGCTTGTGTTCATGAGACCTCCAAGATCTAAGCGGGTATTCCTTCGAAAAGAGCCGAACTAAGATAACGTTCGCCGGCGCTCGGTAGTACTACGACTATAATTTTGTCCTTAAACTCTTCACGTTTGGCTACTCGCACAGCGGCTATGACGGCCGCGCCGGAGGAGATCCCCGATAATAGTCCTTCCTCTCTAGCTAAACGTTTTGCAAAACTAAGAGATTCTTCACTTGTCACCTGAATGACTTCATCGATTATCGACAGATCAAGCACGTCCGGTATAAACCCGGCGCCAATCCCTTGAATTTTGTGAGGTCCCGGTATGAGGTCACGCCCGCTCATTGTCTGAGAAATTACGGGACTTTCCGCAGGTTCTACTGCAACACAGTGAACCGCTCGTCTCATTTTATTTTTAAAATACCTACCGACACCGGTAATGGTGCCGCCCGTCCCCACCCCGGAGACGAAAACATCCACTTTCCCGTTTGTTTGTTCCCAGATTTCCGGACCTGTCGTCAACTCGTGAGCCAATGGATTGGACGGATTTTTGAATTGTTGCGGCATAAAATACCTGGTCGGATCTCCGTAGGCTATTTCCTCGGCTTTTTCTACGGCGCCCCTCATTCCTTTGGCGCCTTCGGTCAAGACTAAATTTGATCCAAACATTTTTAGGACTTTTCTACGTTCTATGCTCATTGTGTCCGGCATGGTCAGCGTCAGTGAATAACCTCTGATGGCGCTGACATAAGCAAGCGCTATACCGGTATTGCCGCTCGTCGGCTCTATAATTTCCATGCCTTTCCGGAGCAAGCCCTTTGTTTCAGCGTCCCGAATCATGGAAACGCCTATCCTATCTTTTACGGAGTAAGCCGGGTTTCTCCCTTCAATTTTAGCAAGAACAATGCCTCCCGACCCATCAGTAATTTTGTTTAGCTTCACGAGAGGAGTGCGGCCAACAGCATCGGTATTGTCATTATAATAGCTGCTCATAGCTTCCCTTTCGCGCCGGCAATCGGCGATGCTCGTCAATATGCAAATTGAAGCGCCGAAGTTCGGTGAATCCACACTGAGATTATAACGTAACTACAGCCCTTGCCTGCGCCACCTCTAATATAGTGAGTTCAGGTCACTGAGTGGGACAGGTTTTTTCTACATGTTTCCCGATTTCGAGTATGGATTTCGTACCTACGGTTGATATTCACCCTGATTAAATTCTACATCAAAAATCTAAAGAGTAAGGCTGAGTCTATTTTAACAGAATTAATCAGCAATGTAATCTCTTTATAACGATTTGGACTAAATAAGAGCCGGGAAGCTTCTCGCAAGGGCCAAATTGCGCCTGGAGGAAAAATGATTGCATTTGGAACCTAAGTTACTATGGCCTTGATTAATCAGACTCAGCTTTAGGATTTGAGAATATCACCTGGACCCTAAGGCTCACCGGCCTATCCGTTAAACTGTTTATGTGTCTATCCGACTGTGGTATACTTTCCTGGTTAAACGACCGTTTTTTAATTACCTGATATTGACGGCATTGTGAGCTTGCGCAATATAAAATTGGTCTAATTTGTAGCAAGCCGCTCTTGCGACTTAGTTTAACAAGGGCTTTATGGGATATGTGTGACGATGCCGCGTACGAACTTTATTTATAAGCTTAAATTGGTATTTATTTCATGAAGCCGACCGAAGAATCCGGCTCAAGCATAGAAGAAGTAACCGCTGGGAGCCCATCCGGCTCAGTTAAGCTTACGGTTCAAGAGGTGCTGACTGATCTGCGCTCCGGGATGCGCACCAAAGGGTTTCTTGTAAAATACGGCATAACAATCGCTGAATTTGAATCTCTACTGAAAATGCTAATCAGAAAAGGTCTGTTCAGTAAAGATGAATTCAAAACATGGAAATCCAGCCGACCCGCCCCTGTGGAAAAGTCGAAGTCCTCAGCATCCAACACGCCAAAGTCGCTAGGATCGGGAGACTCCGGCGCCGGTCACCACATTCAGACATTCGTGCTCAGCGACCCCGAAAAGAATCACGCCTGGGCGCTTCCATTATTTACCACAAAAAGGGAACTGCTGAATGGGGCGACTTTCAAGGCCACTCTTCAAGGAACGAAGTATTTGTTTGTCGTGGAAAACCTCATTTTTCGAGGGTCGGTGTTCATTCTCGAGGACGCAGGTGAATCCAAGACTCCCAAATCCAAAAGTGAGGCTGCTATTGAGTTGATATCCAAACATGGATGGGCGGCTTACCTTGAGCAGAGGGCCATTGAGGCAAACCTGTCGGAGAAGGGCAAGATTCGATCACATCGCAAGGCAAGACTCATTCTCCTGCATTGTCAGCGTGATACCTATCTTGCGGCCCTACATACCCCTAGACCTGCAATAAACCTTTACGTAGGCGCGTCTTTGGAAAAGCTCAAAGAGAGGCTCGCCAGAGTAGTGGACGTTTCGGAGATAGGAATTTTCAATCAATGAATTTGCCGGACTCCATCACAGCCTGTCGGACATGCTTCTATATTAGAATCTAAATTAAAAATCGTATGGACTCTCTTTTAATCAGGCCACCAAATACATGGGGTTCTTATATCCCATGATCATGGTTGCTAAAGAGGTTGTCATTGTTATAAGAATCGGCTTGGGTGAAAGCGCATCTGATCGCAATTGTCCATCAATTATGTGAGGCATTTCAAAAAGGTAGCTATTTTCAGGTAATCAGGATTCATCAAAACACATTATGCAATCCAGAGCTAATAAAACAGCGGCATTGATTATTGCCGTAACCGCCTCCTTCGTCACGCCTTTCATGGCTTCATCGGTTAACGTGGCTCTCCCCGAAATCGCCCGAGATTTCAGCCTGAACGCCGTGACTCTTAGTTGGATAGCCACTTCTTATATCCTCGCGGCCGCCGCTTTTTTGGTCCCGTGCGGCAAACTTGGTGATATTTACGGACGCAAGAAAGTCTATTTGATTGGCATTACTCAATTTTGCACGGCCTCAATTCTTTGCGCGATTTCTATTTCTCCGACGATGCTCATCGCGTCGAGGGTAGCCCAGGGCGCCGGCGCAGGTATGATTTTCGCCACTAACATGGCTATTATTACTTCCGTTTTTCCTCCTGAGGAGCGCGGCAAAGCCTTGGGCATAGCGGTTTCCGCCGTATATTTCGGCATGGGGATCGGCCCGTTTATCGGGGGTTTTGTTACACAAGCTTTCGGATGGAGAGGCGTATTCTTAACTGTTGTACCGTTAGTGTTCTTTAGTATTTACGTGCTGACGCGGAATTTGAAAGGTGATTGGGCTGAAGCTCGCGGAACGCAATTTGATATAATCGGTTCAATTATTTACGCAGGCTCACTTGTTTCATTGATGTACGGATTGACTTTGACTCCGAATCCCATTGGCGTCGCGCTTGTGGCCATAGCTATTTTGGGTTTTTGGGGATTTGTTAAATTAGAACTCAGCCTCAATTCCCCCGTATTTGAAATGAATTTATTGCGCGCCAATAAAGTCTTTTCCCTTTCCAGTTTGGCGGCTTTACTAAATTATGGCGCGACATTTTCAGTGACTTTCCTGTTGAGTCTATATCTCCAAAATATAAAAGGACTCAGTCCCATTAACGCGGGGATAGTGCTGGCCGTGCAACCCACAATAATGGCGATACTTTCTCCGCTTGCAGGTCGATTGTCCGACAAAGTTGAGCCGCGAGTTGTCGCGTCTACGGGAATGGTGTTTACCGCCGTCGGACTCTTGCTGTTGTCTTTCTTACGAAGCCATTCAACATTCACCTTTATCTTAATGTGCCTGGTAATCATGGGACTTGGTTTCGCTCTGTTTTCATCCCCAAACATGAACGCCATCATGGGCTCTGTTGAGAAACGCTATTACGGCGTTGCGTCGGGAACCGTCGGAACCATGAGGATGTTGGGCCAAATGACCAGCATGGGTATAGCGACGTTGGTTTTTGCCTTGGTCCTGGGCGACATGAGGATGGCGCCCGATAATCACCACTTATTCATGGAAAGTTTACGGTTGTGTTTCATGGTGTCGTCCGCTTTGTGTTTTGCGGGAATTACGGCATCATTGGCGAGAGGTAAATTGCGCCCTCGAACTTAACGGGCAAGAAAATCACTTATCAGCATTCATGACCGGCCCATCCACACATGATCTGAGACCGGTCTTGGTTCCACAACTTCCGCAAATTCCTATACCGCAACGCATAATGTCTTCTCGAGCAATGTAGATAGAATCCATGGGGTGTCTGACCGAAATAGCGTCCACAGCGGCGGACATCATCGCAGACGGTCCACAGACGTAAAAGAGGGTCGTCTCAGGATAATAATTTGCTTCCAATCGCCTTTGTAATTCGTGAACGGCTGAGCCAACTACGTTGGGGTCGTCAATGGCAATAATCGCTGTCGAATCCTTGGCTAATTTTAAGCGAAATGCGGGAGTTATTTCCCTTGAAAAACCGAGTATGACGTCCAATGTTTGTTGCGACCATTTTTTTGCCGCCATCAATATGGGGGCTATTCCGGTCCCTCCGCCAATTACTACAATTGACGAGAGTCCGGGCTCAGGGAACCCCCGTCCATAAGGGCCGCGAACGAACAATTCATCGCCCGGCTGGAGCGACTCAAGATGTCGGGTGAACGGACCCACGGTCCGGACATAAAATTCCAATGGATTCAATCGCCCCGGCGAAAACGGTTTTTCGCCCACTCCGGGCGCTCTCAAAAAGAAAAAGGCGCCGGGGTCGCATTCGATGTCGCAGTTTAAGAGAATCCTAAACATTTGGTCGCCGATGGGGTCATTCAAGATCACTTTCGTTTTTGCGTACTCGGTTGCGCAGGAAATTCGGATCATTTTACGCTTTGTTCCGTTAGGAGCTTGAAGATCTTGATCAAGTTTCACAAAAAATTCTTTCAGGCCGGATGTTGTAAGACCCACTAGCGCCGAACCCACAGAGAAGTATGAAGCTCCCGCTTTGCCATATGAAACCACATCGCCGGCACAACTAATCCCTCCCGCAGCAACAATCGGTATTTGGACTCTTTGGGATATTTCACGAATTATTTTTAAACCAATGGGCAGTACAGCCGCCCCGGATATTCCGCCGTTCTCATTCGTGAGCACGGGAAATCCATCCTCGTCTGAAGCTCTGCCGGGTCCGACCGTATTAATTAAGCACAGTCCGTCAGCGCCTGAGGCCTGGCAAAGTTCGGCCATTTCAACCAGGTTACCGAGATTCGGTGAGAGCTTTGGGATAATCGGCTTGGAAGTCATGCGCCTAAGTCCGGTGATAATACGTTCCACTGCCGCCACATCCGAACCTATACTTTGACCCGCGCCTTTGACGTGAGGACAGGATAGATTCAGTTCAAAAGCGTCCGCAATCTGGTCCAAGATTTCAGCGCATTCCAAGAATTCTTCGGGGCTTATTCCCATAATTGAAACAAACAGCGGCTTTCCGTTGTGCAACGGTTTGAGGGGCGCCATTTCCTCGATGAACGCCTTTGCGCCGGGGTTCGCAAGCCCCACTGCGTTTACGAAGCAACCCGGCCAATATTCGTGGATAATAGGCTCACGGTAGCCTTCTCTAGGGGTGACGCTGATTGTTTTTGTGGTCAAGAATCCAATTTGATCAATATCACGAGCTATTCTGGAAATTATGCTCGGCCTTGTGGTAATTATTCCGGAAGGAATGGTGAATGGCGATAGAATCGGGAGATTGGCGAATTTTGGGGAATCCGGCCATTCGAAAATATGCATTGAGGTTTCTCCGGGGAAAATAAAGACAAGCCTTAATATAAAGCGGCGTGTTTAAAAATGGAACTTCAGGTTTGATTCAGAGGAAAAGAAGTGGGTCTTTAGGCTTGGATTTTGACCTAACTTCAAAATAAAGCAAGGGCTTGTCGGTTCTACCGGTAGCTCCGACGGTTCCAATGGAGTCTCCGGCTTTAACGATTTGGCCGGCTTTTACCTGAGACTTGTTAAGGTGAGCGTACACCGTTACCAACCTGTTTTTGTGCTCGATTAGAACAACATTGCCAAAAAAACTCATGGCGCCGACGTGACCTATTTTGCCGTCCGCCGCCGCTTTCACCGGAGCGCCTTTTGGAGCTTTTATACCGATGCCGTTGTAAATTGCGGTGGATTGAGGATCAAACCGGAACATTAGATCCCCACGAACAGGCCACTGTAAAGAGGCGTGTTTTCTTTTGGGGGGAGTATTCCTGCTTCTATTTTGGAAATCCTCGGATTCTGAAGAAGCCTTGTGTAGTTCGCCGGAATCTTCCAGCGTCGGCGCCGAGGATTGACTATTGCCGGATGGATTACCACCGGGCGCCGAATTTACACTTGAAGAGGCCCCGGGAACACCTGGACGTGTCAGTCCAAAATATTGACCATTTTGTGTTCCGATGCACCCTGAAATGAAACAGCAAGCGATTAAAGGGAGAAGATAAGAAATAGCGCAATATTTGTAATTCGATCCGAGGTCCAAGAAGTATTCCTCAGTTTCTTAGCTGAATTAAAGTAGTACTGGATGGGAGAAGATTAGAGCAACGCACGACATTTGCGCCTACCACCCATGTTTGCCGATTAGATTCACAAATCTGCAATCTGTGTAGCTTTGGGTAAAACTTCCATCCTTAGTCTTTCTCACCAGCTTTAAGGTCTGGGAGTATTTATCGCCTATTGGAATAACCAATTTGCCGCCTTCACTGAGCTGGTCAACAAATGTGCCGGGTAAATGGGGCGCCCCGGCAGTAACAATAATTGCGTCATATGGAGCAAATTCGGGCCATCCCAAAGTTCCATCAGAAATCAGAAATTTTACATTGGTGTATCCGCAGAGCTGAATCGCTTGCTGAGCCTTCAATGACAGAGTCTCAAGCCGTTCAACAGTGTAAACCATGGAGCACAGTCGCGAGAGGACCGCTGCTTGATAACCTGACCCTGTGCCGATTTCCAGAACCCGTTCATCTCCCTTGAGCCGTAATAGTTCGGTCATGATAGCGACCATATAGGGTTGACTGATCGTTTGACCGTCGCCTATGGGTAATGGCGTGTCGTCATATGCCTCATTTCGTAGAGAATGGTCTACGAAAAGGTGCCGGGGTACTTGATTAATAGCGTCGAGCACCCTTTGATCTTGAATGCCGCGGGCAATTAGTTGCCGCTCGACCATGGATTTGCGCGCTTGGTCAAAATCAATCACAAAAACCTCTACAACCTCGGAGCCTCACCTGCGCCGCTTCTTGGCTCCTTTGTTTCACATATGGGAGCTCCAGGCGCCCCCCCGCTGGTGGCGGGCACGCTCGGGTAAAACCGATTATCCACAAAACCGACAACTCGATCAACAATTGAATGCGGCAAGCGTTTCAACCAGTCAACGGCGGCATTCAGAGGATCTTTCGAGGCCGAATTATCGTAATATGGATTATGATAAGGCGGATATGGATACTTTGGGCCCACGTCGGTTCGCTGGTCTGGAACTGCTGGTTTCAGAGCTCCGCTAGTTGTAGCCTGAGAGGCATTGTATATCGGAGGCGTCTGCTGCGGGATTTGGTCCTCGGCAAACGCGGCGCCGTACGCTCCCGCGAGAAAAATCAATGCAATACTGAAGACATTTTGTCGCATCACAGGTCTCCTGTACTTAAATTAATAGATTGTATTATTATCAAAACATTTTAATTTTTCAAGCTATTTTTGTATAAGACTGCACAGCTTAGTGATGTCGCAGTTTTTCAATAATCTCGCAAGCTTTTCACTAAATCATTGACAATTGATTGAAAAAGTTATAAACATTCCGTCCGCGCCTCAGGCCGCATTTGGTAATCGACTGGGAGATAGGCTTGAGTGGCGGAATTAGCAGATGTTTGATCCTCCTGCCGGCATAGAAATTAATTTATAAGAGCCTGTTTATTTTGGTATCGGCTCTTGCCCGGCAACTAAGTAATGATTAATTACGCGGATGGAAAATGTTAGTAAGGAGTGATGAGTCATGTGGATGACCCGAGAAGAAATCGCTAACAAACTGGGTATAGTGCCTAACAGCGTTCGGGGTAAAGTCCAAAAGGGACAAATTGAGAGAAATATCGAGAATGGCAAGAATCTATACAGAGTAGTCGGTTCAGAAGCCGAGCCCGCATCGATACAAACGCCGGCGCCTCCAGCGCAACCTCCAACCAAAATTATTGAACAAGCCGTTGAGAGGGAACCCGAGCCCAATAGAGTTGAAAAGAAACCGAGCGGCGCATTTAGCCCCAAAGAAGTTTTAATGCAACAACTGGCTTCCCTAAATCTTGACAGAAACATCGACGCCATCGAGAAAGGCGATGAAATAGATTTGGCTACAGGGGAAATCTCTAGAGACTTGGCCGCCAAAATTTCAATGCGAAGACACCGTCAGGTCAAGGAAATTGAAGACGCGTTGGATAGGATTCGTAATGGAGAATACGGAGTGTGTGAGGATTGCGGTGAACCGATTCCTGAGCAAAGATTGAAGCTCTTTCCAGCCGCTCCGCTGTGTGTCCGATGCCAGGAAGACCTCGACCATTACGAAAAACTTAAAGATTCCCAGGGGCTTCGCGGTGGCGCATGGAGGGATGATCCGACCGAAGGTTCGTTTTCTCGTAGTTTTGATGATTGATTCAGAATGCATAAAGTCGTGATAACTGATTGTCTGGGTTATCCTTTGGCTTCACTTTAATAACAACGCTAAACTTTTCTCGAAATGACGACAAACAACAACCATTCTTAGGATGCGCAAAGGACCCGATTTGGGTCCTTTGTTTTTGGTTCTTTCTACTTTCCGGAACCTGTCCGTTTTTCAACTTCCTTAATCATTTCATCAACTTCATCGTAGCCTTTTTCGTAGGACTTTTCTTCCTCGGGATGCAGTTTCTTAAGTAATCTTAGAAACTCACCGGCATGAACAAGTTCTTCCTCGACTATGTCCAAGAGGACTTTCCGGGCAATTTCGTTGTCCGTAGATTCGGCCAATTGCTCGTAGATTTGGACCGCCTCATATTCAGCGGCAATGGAAAAACGGACTGCTCGGATTAGCTCGGGAGCCGTCATCTTTCTGTCTTTGGTCAACACGGAAAAGATAGTCGTAAATTCAGGCATGCATTACCTCCTTATTATTCATCCAACGGCCTATCAACCGGTGCAGCGTCATTGTTGTTGATTCTGTCTATTAATATGTTTTTTCAATAGACGGACTATCTTGTCACGGCCCCCCACCCCCGCTCGAGTTAAAGCGGTGGATCCATGGAAATCCTTTGCGATAGCGTCGGCGCCGTTTTTTAGCAAAAGTTTTACAACCGAGTAGTGATTGCCGTAACATGCTTTCATTAATGGCGTATTGCCATAGATGTTCATGGCGTTAACATCCGCCCCTGCTTTAATTAATACTTCTGAAATGGTGTAGCTGCCTTTGAACGCCACTTTCATCAGAGGAGTATTACCCAATTTATTTTTGGCGTTAACTTCGGATTTTTCATTCACCAATAGACGCGCCGCATTGGGTTGGACGGAATTGCAGGCAATCATTAGAGCCGTGTCGCCGGCCCTATTTGCAGCCGTAACATCCGCTCCGCGCGCCAAAAGCATTTTCATAATTTGCACACGTCCTTCGCCGGCGGCCAGCATTAAAGGAGTCAGACCGACATTGTTGGCTTGATTGGCGTCAGCGCCTTTCCTAAGGAGAAACTGGACCACATTCAGCAATCCTGCGTTTATTGCGGCTATTAGAGATGTGTTCCCCTTAACATTTTGGGCGTCTATATCCGCGTGCTTGTTCAGGAGCAATTCGGCTACGGGAATGTGCCCTCGGTACGCGGCCCTCATTAACGCCGTATTTCCGTAATTACTCCGTGAATCGACCGGTAATCCGCCGGACAGCATGGTTCTGACCTGATCCAATCTTCCTTTGCCGGCGCTTTTCAAAAATACTTTGATTTTTTCGTCCAGCAAATGCGAACCGGCTCCTGAATCCTCTTCCAATGTTAAAGTAAAATCAATATTCTGTGGAATCATCTCCCAAACCGACAAATCAGATAAATCAGTGGGAGGATCAATGGCAACGGAATCGTCCATTTGGGAGGAAAAGCTTTCGCAATGGGGACATGCAACCTGCTCCGGAAGAATTTGTTTATTACAAATTGGGCAATTTTGCGATTCATCGTCCAGATCAACAAAGGCACGAGCAACATCGGAGTCGACAAGCGAGGTGCGCTCGTGCATTTCCGCTGGAGAAATGAAGCCGTCTTCAGCGAGCCGTTTTAAAATATAATGTAGACCTTCCGGGCTAATGCGATACTTTTCCCATAAATATGAATCGGGGACTCCTGCACGGATATCATCAATAATTTGGTTTGCGCTTATCTTGCGCTCTTTCATCAGCAATTCCCCACCTAAATAGACAATAGGAAAAACCGATCTTTTAACAGCACTATCGTCGATCCGTGAAATAAAGTTGGTTTGGAAACCTGGGAACTTTGTTACTTCTCAAAATATTCACATACATAAATCTGATTTTTACTCAACCTGTAGAGTCGAACAATCGCCAATGGTCTCGAGGCGTTCAAATGCTGTAGGCGGTAATAATAATTGAACAAGATGATAGCATGTGCGACTCTGGATAACAACAATAAAGCAGGTTCAGACGGACCAACTTTCAAGACTAACTCCGAGGGGTTTAGTATGAATACGCCGGCAAAAGGCAAAGGATATTGGAGCAAGGTCTGTCACGTTGACCTTACAAAAGGCTCAGTTGAATTCGAAGAATTTCCTGATTCACTTTACCAAAAATACGTGGGCGGTCTCGGCCTCGGCGCGAAAGCGTTGTACGACCATATTCCCGCAGGCGTCGATCCATTGGGGCCGGAAAACGTATTGGGTTTTACGACTGGAACATTAACTGACACAGGCAGTATGTTTAGCGGCAGATTCTTGGCGGTTGCCAAGTCCCCTTTGTCAAACAGTTGGGGAGACAGCAACTGTGGCGGCCATTTCTCCAGAATGCTTAAAAAATGCGGCGTTGACGCCTTATTTTTTCACGGTGCGGCTCCGACGCCGGTGTATGTATATATCGATGAACGTGATGTTTTTATTAAAGAAGCCGCTGAACTATGGGACAAGGATACTATCGAAACCGAGACCATTCTCAAAAGGGCCCACAATCAAAAAGAAGGAGCCAGGCGAATCCCTCAGGTCGCCTGCATCGGGAAAGCCGGAGTTAAACTCAGCCGTATCGCCGGCATCTGCACAAGCCAAGGGCGAATGGCAGGACGGGGAGGACTTGGGGCGGTAATGGGTTCCAAGAACCTTAAAGCTGTGGTGGCGGCCGGTAATCTAAACATACAGGTCGCCGATCATGAGCGAATGAAACAATTGACTCGTGATTTTAGCAAGAGAGTTCGCCGCCACAATAAGTCGCAAAAGTACCTCAAAGATCCTCTTCTTGCTTTTAGCGGCAAAATGCTGAACCTCGGGGTGTTCGTGCGCCAACCCGCATTGGTCTGGAAATTAATGCTAAAAAAATATGGAACCTGTTCCATGATCTCCATGAGCGCTGAAAGCGGAGATAGTCCGATTAAAAATTGGGCCGGCAGCGTAAAGGATTTTCCTTCAAAAAAATATTATCAAATCAGCGCAGATAAAATCAGGAGTTACGAAGTCAAGAAATATGGCTGCTATTCATGTCCGCTCCAATGCGGGGGAATCATTTCAATCAATGAAAATCACTGCATAATACCCGAAATGCACAAACCGGAATACGAGACGATATGCGCCTTAGGGGATTTGCTTCTCAACGACGATATCCATTCAATTTTTAAAATAAATGACGCTGCGAACCGTGCCGGAATGGACACCATTTCATTGGGCGGAGTTTTGGCTTTTGCCATAGATTGTTATACTGCGGGTTTGATAACCAAAAGAGATTGTGACGGATTGGAGCTAAATTGGGGCAATTCATCGGCCATAATGCGACTTGCTGATAAAGTAATGGATCGAGACGGCATAGGCGATGTCTTAGCGGATGGGGTTAAACTCGCCGCCGAGCGCATTGGAGCGGGTTCTAAACAGTTTGCGGCTCATTGTGGCGGAGTGGAAGCCCCCATGCATGACCCGAAATTCGATCCCGGTTTCGCTCTCACTTATTATTGTGAACCGGCGCCGGCCCGCCACACGGTAGCGGGAATGCTTTATCTGGATGTCCAGAATCTTGAATCACAATTCTCTCGGGCCAAAAAGCCGCCTATGGTGACCACGTCCCGTGGAAAATATAATTCCAAAGGAAAAGCGGAAGCAATCGCTACCGGCATTTTTTATAAAATGATTGTGGACGGCGCCGGCATTTGTTTATTCGGAACCCAGATAGGCGCGGACCTCCCTCTTTGTGAATGGCTGAACGCCGCTACCGGTTGGGACTTGTCGAATGACGATTACCTAATCTGCGGTGAGCGCATCGAACAATTGCGCCACCTATTTAACGTCCGAGATGGAGTTAATCCGATTCGCGATTTTCGTCCAAATCCTCGAATTTATGGAGCGGATCCGGTGAAAGCGGGCCCAATGAAGAATATCCAAATTGATATAGATTCATTAGCTCATGAATTCTATGACGAAATGGAATGGGATTACTCTACCGGTAAGCCTTCCTCTGAGCGCCTCATGGCTCTGGGAATGGAAGATTACATTAGGTGATATTTTTTGGGTTGCAGGATCTGAACGGCATTGTCGAAAATCCGTCAGATTATTTTGCAGATTCCAATTTCTTGCTGATGTCGGATTCAGCGGCGTCTTGGAGCAACACGACCTTATTCCTAGAATTCGCGCCGCGAATTATTTGAATGGATGTGGAAGGAATTTTAAAGAATTTGGCTAAGTGTTTGACCAGATCTTTGTTGGCCTTGCCGTCCACCGGAGGCGATGTTAGCTTGACGGATAGTTGCTCGGAGTTATCCATTGTAATCTGATTTCGAGAAGCGTTTGGAGTGACTCTAATGCTTAGGCTAACTCCATTTTCATTGATTTTCATGAAGGACATTGCTGACATAGGCAAGATTTAGTTATAATCCCGGCGCATGTGGGACTGCGTTCAAGTAACTCCTAATGAGGTCTAACGATTCTCCTAATTGAATCTCCGCGCCAATTCCGTGAGCGTAGGCACCAGAAACCAATCTAAAAACATAATCGCCAACAGTACAATTATCGGGGAAAAGTCAATACCTGTCGCAGGCAAGGGTAAAAGGCGTCGCACAAACCTGAAGGCAGGCTCGGTAACATTGTACAGGAATCTGACCAAAGGATTGTAGGGGTCAGGATTAACCCAGGTAATCAAAGCGGCTATAATGACGATCCACATATAGATATTCAGCACGGAATGCAGTAGAAATGCCAAAGCCGTAATAAAATTACCTAATACAAACATGCGACACCCTTAATTAAAAAATAATCGTGACATATATCAAGCAAAATCTCACCCAAAGTCACGTTTTAAGCTTTTTCAACGTAAACCTCTTAATCTATCATTTTACACCAAAATACTTTTTACCGCAAAGCGGATTGAGGAGGGTAGCGCCACTTTAATTAATTAACGAAAGCAGGAGTGCGGAATGTTTGACGAGACCTGTGCCGTCTTCATTTTGTATGCGAAAATAAGGAATAGAAGCCTGCTTTGAGAAATATGAATCAGCAGTCCTGAAAAGACCATATTGAGGGTTCGGTACCAATTCACCTGGGACTCGATAAAGCTTGCTTATATTCCGCAAATGAATGGCGGGAACACCTCTTGAGATGTAGTATTAGCTCAGTTTCGAGATCTAAAGCTTTAGCCAATTTAAAAATATCGAGACGACGGAGCAGCGCGACCGTGATTGGTCTCTTAGAATCCCAAAAAACCAACGACGAAAAAAAGTCCTGCGCCGGCCTCGAATTGAGTAGCCGGGACAATAATTGAGCCTCTTCTTTAGATTCACACGGCAGGAAGTAGCAAGTATCATCCAGCAGTACAGGCTTTCCTTTGTGCGGCGGCGCCACTTTGAAGTTAAGTTTCTTGTAAAATCCCGAAATCGCGACTTTCCATAAAGAGAATGAATACTCTCCAACACCGAAAATCGAATATCGTGGTTTTTTGCGGTAAATTAAACCGGCTCGACGATCCAACAAATCGGCATGATCTTTCAAGTATTGCCAAGTTTTAGGAGAGCGATCCCTGATTTGAGAAGTATTTTCTCCAATGAACCGCTGAGTAACCAACATCCATCGGTGAGGACGAATATTTGATCCACTCGCAATATCAGAGCTCTTTAACATCGGATACATATATTCATCTTCAAGTTTGACCCGTTCTCCAATTCCGTTTCGGAATCCCTCCTCTTCTTTGATGAATTCCATGACTCTGGAACAGTCGTGTTTTACGCCGGATCTCCATTGATACCATTCCTTACCTTCCAATCCTTTTAATCTTTCATAGGCGTCCACATCGGCAACAAGCTGATTATTGCGATAACCTATAACAGCGGAAGGTGGTCCGTGTTCCAGCTTGTTATGAATTTGGCACTCGAAATTGTGCTCCGACAACGAAGTCTCAATAACCAATAAACAGGCCTCAACCGCCACCCCAAACTCTTTGGCCGCATCTATGCGATATATGTCCGCCCGATTCATTTTTATGCCGCTTTTCCAAGCATATAAAAGCGCCTTTCTTGCAACAGCGGATTTGCAAAGCATTGCTAAAGTTGATTTGCGTTCCTTAATCCATTCGAGTGATTTAATGAGCATCCATTCCGATATGTCGAAATTACTTTTACCTGTAATTGCGTCGATTCCGCGATAGTTTTGAATATTGGATTTCAACGGAAGATTGACGCCTGAGAGGCTTCCCAATTTTGAATTGGTAACCCAGGGAGGATTACCGATAATTAATAGAGGGTCAGGCAATGATGAAAGAAGTTCCGTCCATTCATATCTGAAAAAGTCTCCATGGCGGACTTCCGGGACAACAGGAGATGTTTTCTCCGCAATTGCTTTGCCGGCTAATACGACGTAGTCCTGATTGATCTCGATCCCTACGGCGCGTCTAATATTTGGAAAAACTTGGATGGAGGCTATGAGAAAGTTTCCAAGTCCACACGTAGGTTCAAGAATGGAGACTGGTCGGAGTCCTCGCTGAGAGAGCAATCGGCAAACATCTAAGACTAGGCGAATCGGTGTTTGGAAATCGCCAAACTCTGTTTTGTTCTTACTTTTTGTTGTTTTTGCCATCGATGCGGAATCTGTCCGTGAATTTTGCCATTCTGAATCTTAAATCCTTTGACTCACCATTCCAGCTTGTCGTCCTTGGGAAATTTAATTTTGAGCCACATTGCGCCCCAGAGTTGTTTAAACTTAGGTCCTAATGATTGAGCCAGCTTCGACCAGTGAGTACGACCCTGTTCCACTTCCATAAGTATTTCAGTTACTCTCAGAGCCAGGTCGGCAATTTCCTCTTTCGGTAAAAAGGAAACGGCGCCTTCATCAATGGACTGTTGCAAGCCGGCGGGGGTAAGGCTGTGGGCCGTCAGCATAACCGCGGGAATCCGCTTGTCTCTGGCGGTATCAAGCAGATCAAACCCACGGACCCCCATGATGTCAAGTATTACGAGATCGAATTTATCCTCTTCCAAGTGTTTTTTAGCGGTTTCAAAATCGCCGGCCAATTTGAGATCGCATTCAAACAATTGCTCCTGAATCACCGCAAGGACATCGTCTTCGTCGTCCACTGCCAGTATTCGCTTTCCCTTCAAAAACTCCTGTGTGGACATTCAGACTCCGTAAAATTGTAGTTGTTTACCATTACATTGCCGCAAAAAGTGAAGTGAACTTGAAATTAAGGCTGTCAAATAACCCCAGATCCGTCAGCTTTAACTCGGGTATCGGCGTCAAAGCCATAAACGACATTGTAGAAAAAGGGCTGTCCAGTGGACATCCCAATTCCTTTGCCGCTGCGTTTAGTTTTTGAAGATTTGCTTGAACTTCGGAAATCGGTTTGTCGGACATTAAACCCGCAATGGGCAGCGGCAGCTTTGCCGTTAATTTACCATTATCCACCGCAACCATTCCTCCACCCATTTTGTCGATTTCGTGAGCAGCCAATATAATGTCTTCATCCGTGACGCCGATAACGATGATATTATGTGAATCATGAGCCACACTGCCGCCAATAGCGCCTCTTTTTAGTCCAAATCCTTTAATAAAAGCCACACCGTTAGAGCCGGTCCCGTTGTGTCGCTCAATGACCACAATTTTCAGAATATCTCGTTCGGTATCGGACGTTATCACACCGTCTACTGTTTTAGGGGCCTCCACTAAATTTGTTGTGATGATTTGACCCGGAATAACCCCTATTACGTTAATTTTAGCGCCATTTCCGGATACGGAAATATCCTGGGTTTTTTCCCAGTTTACATTGAAACTTCTGATCGGCTCCACGGAGCCTACCGAGGAACTCGATACCACCATCTTCCCGTTCTCAGCCACCAGCTCACCGGAACTGAACACCTGCCGAACTGTGAAATCCTTTAGATCGTCCACAACCATGAGATCAGCTTTGTAACCGGAAGCTACAGCGCCCATGTTCCTTAAACCGAAATATTGAGCCGTATTGACGCTCGCCATTTGCACGGCCCTTATTGGATTTACGCCTTTTGCGACGGCTTTCCGCAAAAGAGCGATAATATGTCCGCGACTCAATATGTCGTCGGGTTCCAGGTCGTCGGTCACAAAAAAGCAGTTGCGCGAATTCTCGCTGTTTACAAGTGGTAAAAGGCTATCGAGATTTCTTGCCGCGGATCCTTCCCTGATCATAATTTTCATGCCCAATCGAAGCTTTTCTCGAGCCTCCTCTAAGGTTGAACATTCGTGATCCGAACCGATGCCGGCCGCAATGTAGGCGCACAGTTGTTTACCGCTAAGACCCGGCGCGTGCCCGTCTCGGGGTTTGCCTTCAAAAGCCTCTATTTTGTCCAAGACCTCTTGATCCTGGAACAGAACTCCGGGATAATTCATCATCTCCGCTAACCCCAGAATTCTGGGCTCATCCCGGAATTCAAGCATGTCTTTAGGTCCGAGCGTTGCTCCGGATGTTTCAAATGGTGTTGCCGGCACGCATGATGGAAACATAATGTAAACTTTTAACGGACAATTTTCGCTGGTCCTCAAAATATGCTTTATGCCTTCAGCCCCCATTACGTTCGCTATTTCGTGGGGATCAGCGACAACGGCTATAGTCCCCTGGGGGACGACATTTGCCGCAAATTCAGGGATGGACAACATGCTGGATTCAAGGTGTAGATGGCCGTCAATCAAACCCGGACATACAAATTTGCCTTTCAGATCGAGGGTTTGTTTTGCCTGGTAATCTCCCAATCCTATTACGATATCGTCTTTAATCGCAATATCCGCTTCATGGATCTCACCGGAGAGAACATTCACCAGCATTGCGTTTTTCAGCAGAATATCAACCGGATCTTCGCCCAGAGCCGCCCTAATTTTTTGCGCCAAATTCAACATGTGTACTCCATTCTAATCCGACCGAGGTCGAAAGCGTCACGTGGAATGCAAAATAAAGTTTATTGAAGAGGTTTTGAGCCATTTTGAATAACAAAGGCCCTGCCGAATAAAAAAGGCAATGATCTTTGGCTAGACCAAAGCGTTTCCGATGGCGGTCCTGCACGTACAATCAGTCTCAGTTATTTTGGGAAGCGAGTTTAATATTAAATTCTTAACATTCTGTACATTTTTATTCATTACCGACGCTATCATTTCCCAGGTCACGGGCTCCTCGCTGTGATGCCAGCTATCATAATCGGTGCTCATGGCGACGCAGGCATAGCATAATCCCGCTTCTCTAGCCAAAATCGCTTCAGGGACCGTGGACATATTAATAATATCACCGCCCCACATTCTAAACATTTTGCTTTCAGCTCTTGTCGAGAATCGAGGGCCTTCAATTGTGACTACCGTGCCGTGGGGCTGATGCGGAATTTCCAATTCCTTGGCGGTTCCAATCAGTATTTGCCGAATAGATTCGCAGAAGGGATCTGCCATGGACACATGCGCAACCTGATCACCCGTAAAAAACGTGCTTATTCGATTGGTAGTGCGATCTATAAATTGGTCCGGAAAAACAAGCTTACCGGGTTCAATTTCTTCTCTCAATGATCCACAAGCAGTTGTGGCTATGATGTGAGTTACACCGATCTCCTTTAAAGCCCAAATATTTGCGCGATAGTTTACCGCGGACGGCATTATCCTGTGACCTTTCCCGTGGCGAAGCAATATGGCCGTTTCCATACCCTGTGCTTGGCCTATCAGCAAGTCATGGGATAAGGGGCCGAATGGCGTGCCAATTTTCACAGTCCGTATATTCGTTATAAAATCGGGATCATCGAAACCCGATCCCCCAATCATCGCTATTGTTGTCAAGGTTTACTCCGCTTTATAATGTGAATGGCCCAATGTATACTGACCATTAGCGTTATTCAATCGGATAAGGTAGAATTAATAAAATTATAGCGAAAAATTGAGCTGAACGCAGGCGGGTAACATTTTAAATTGCTTTCTGAGGAAATATTTCTTGAAAATATATATTTAAGCTGCTTTACTACAGTTTATTCCCGATTATTACGGCAATTGTCACTCTGTGGTGCTATGATCATTGGGTGTTTTTTTGATTGACAGTTTAAAAACTGGTCAATTAGATTCCGGATTATTGGATTAAACTCCAATTCAGCTTCCGGCGCTGGAGGCTCTTCTGCCGAACCATCTACATAAGTTTGTTATCATTATGTTAGTAACGGGGCTGCTCCTTGCTTCATGGAGCCGCGTTCCGGGTCAGGAATCCGGCGCCGTGGAAGCAACATTCTTGGGTGTCAAAAAAAGTGACAGGGTGGGAGCTTCCGGCGCCATGCCTGACGGAAAATCAGACGCCGTTTTTTCAGTGAAGTTGTCTCCCGACTTAACTACGAACATTGATGAAATTGAGTTAATCGGCTCGCCTGTAGGCTCTTGGAGCACCTCCCCCAAACCCGGCGCGATTTACCTGGCCGTGGCTTCTTCAAAGACTCCATCGCGCATAATAAATCCCAAACCAGCTACTTTGCGTATAAATCCTAAGCAGTCCGGCCCCTTACTGTTGTTTGCCACAGATGAAGGCCAATTCGGCCCAGGCGCGAAATTCCAATTAAAGGTTACGGGCGCGGACGGCCGGACCTGGACGACTCAGGCGCCAAACGAACTTACGGATAATTCCGCCGCGGCCGGCGAAATCGGCGGTCCAATCAGAATGACGGCAATCAACAGGGGATTGTCTCAATATGACGCGGTGAATCCCGGTAAAACGATGAAAGGCGATGATCAGCCTGATGGTTTATTCCAGCTTACCATAGAAGCCAAGAACAAAACTGTTACCGCTCTTGAAATTCGTAGAGTGGACGGCGGAGCGTCACTGTGGGACACCATACCCGGAAGTCCGGCCGGCGCTATCGGAGTCGCCCTAACGTCGGACCCGATAAAACTCCTTAATCAACGGGCCGGCGCCATTTCAATTGATGTTAGGGATCGCTTGAATCTCAATTTGTATGTGGCTGATAATGGCGACGTAGCTGGACGTAAGGCACTTTTTAGAATCGCGGCCACTTTTTCGGACGGTGAAATCGCTTGGACTCCCGTGGAAAATGTCGGACCAGGCGCCGCGCGCCCGGGAGTGACAAAAGTAAATTTTTTAGCCACGTGGCTAGGTTTTGTTACAACCGACGCGGTAGGCAAGTACCCCGGGCTTAAACCCGACGGAACTGCGGACGCGGTCTTTGGTTTGGACATCGAAGTCTCACCGAAAAGCACGATAACCGGCCTGGAAATTAATCGATCCGACGGCTTAGGAGAAAAATGGGGAACCACGGGCACCTTTCCAGGCGCCTGGGGATTAGGTGTCGCTTACCAAACGGCGCCTACCGCGCTCCTGAACAAACCGGACGGATCCGTGAGCATCCCGGTCGAAGGTCGAGTTCAACTGTATCTTTACGCCGCGGATCCGGGTGATATCTCCACAACACATCAAAGCTATCGAATAATCGTTCATCTATCCGACGGATCATCCTATCAGCAGGCGGTCCGTAAGCCGCTGGCGTCAACCAGCACGGTGGCGCCGGGCGGAGATGAACCCGCAAAAGCCAAGGGTATGCTGTCATGCGAGTTCAGGGGCTTTATAGCTGATCTAGTCAACACTTCAACTCGCCCCGGCAAAGACGGATATCTTGACGGCACATTTATTATGAAGTTACAAATAGATAACAAAAAGCTCACGAAAATTGAAATCAGCGGCTCGAATGGTCAAGTGAAATGGTCGAGCGACCCCAAACCACCCATTATGCTGTTGGGAGTGGCGACCTATCCTAAAATCTATAAGCTCATTAATGAAAGGCCCGGTCCATTGCAAACTTCCATGTCGGGTAAACGAACTTTTTACCTGTACGCCGCGGATAATGGGCTGTTGTCCGATCCAAAGGCAGTGTTGACGGTTACCGTAACATTCAGCGACAAATCGTCTCTCAAATCTGAAATCATCAAGTAGGGCTGTTCATGTTCGCAATGGTTCTCCGAGAGACCCGTCCCATAGAGGAAAACCCTCTGGTTCCCGAAGATGTTCCGGTCCCAGAAATAGCGCCGGATGAAATGCTGATCCGCGTGAAAGCCTGCGGAGTCTGCCATACCGATCTCCAAACTGTGGAAGGTGATCTCGCCCTCCCTAAATTACCCCTAATTCCCGGACATCAGGTCGTAGGCTGCGTGATTACACCTCCGGAATCAAGGCGGTTCGCGCCCGGAGACAGGGTTGGGATCACATCATACCATTCGAGCTGCGGAGTTTGTCGTTTTTGCCTTGAAGGACGCGAAAATCTCTGTGATTCAGCTTCTTTCATAGGATTACATAGAGACGGCGGATACGCCGAATACATGATAGTGAACGAGAACTCAGCTTTTGTAATTCATGGCCAATTTTCGGACGCGGAGGCCACGCCATTGCTGTGTGGCGGTGTTGTAGGGTATCGAGCTTTGAAGATGGTTGGGATAAAGTCAGGCCAAAACCTTGGGCTTTATGGATTCGGTAGTTCCGCTCACATCGTGATGCAGATAGCGATTAGCCGCGGCATAAAAGTGAGCGTGTTTACTCGCAGCTCTAACCATATTGCGTCGGCACGCGAATTGGGGGCTGTTTGGGTCGGCGCCGCAAATGATGAGTCGCCAGGACTAATGGACGGATCAATAATCTTTGCGCCGGCAGGGGATTTAGTTCCTAAAGCCTTAGGAGCATTACAAAAAGGCGGAACTTTAGCGCTCACCGCAGGTGCCATGTCTCCAATCCCGGAGCTTGATTTTGACCTCATATCCGGGGAACGGTCAATCAAGAGCGTTGCTAAAGCAACAAGAAAAGACGCTGAGGACCTTCTCCAAACAGCCGCTTCCATAGAATTGCAAACGGTGGTCGAAAGCTTCCCCCTCAATGAAGCAAACGCGGTGCTGACAATGCTGAAGACCGGCTATTTAAGGGCGGGCGCAGTCTTGATACCGTGATGCCGGTGGGATCCTAAACCAGGTGTAAAAAAATTATAATTAACAGTTTATAGAGCGCTAATTTTAATTTGTGTGACGATACATGTTCTAATGGTAATCTCAATAGAATCAGGGAAAACGGCGCTTCAGAAATCTTCAGCGGCGCTACGAGACTTACGTGAGTCGCGCGCTGGGTCCAATTCTGCCGGTCGATAAAGATGGGTACCGTAAGTTGTTCCGTTCCATTCGAGAGCGTCTTTCATCAAAATTTTCTTGATTATCACCATGTAAGTCCAAATAAGAATCAAGTTACCCAAAGGCATGAGAGCAGCATACCTTTTCGGAATTCCCATTTGTGAACAAATCCCGGGGGGCACGATCAGCAACTCCAGCGCGAAGATTAGAGGTAAGATGAACCATAGGATCGGAAACACGCTTTGTAGAAAGGGCACAAACATATAAAGAGCAAAAGCTGCCGCAAAAGGGCTCATGAGAATGTGAATGATGAGATTCTTAACAACCATGGCCAAGTTATAATTCATTGAGGCGCTGAGAATTCTTATCCAGCCGTCCAGTGTTGTTTTGAAACCGGTATACATTCGTGTTTCCAAGAGATCACGGCCATTGAGAAAAAGAATTCCAAAACCCGCGGCTTTGACCCTCTTTCCTATTCCAATGTCCTCCACAGCCAGACCTCGGACCTCGCGGTGTCCACCGATTTTCTCGTAAACCGATTTTTTGATTAGGAAAAACATTCCGCTTGCCGAGGCGACAGGGCTGTTGGGATCATTCACCTCAGCCAATGGAAACAGCATAGAAGACGCAACGACAAAAGGCGGCTGCAAAGCTTTCTCCCAGAAGGTCTTTAATATGAACTTAGGGCCGAGGCTTACCAGGCTCACCTTGTGGTCTAACGCGGTCTGATGACATCGCGTGAGAGCGGATGGGACGATGTGGCTATCCGCGTCAAAAAATGCAAGCCATTCGCCTGAAGCCTGCCTGCCGCCGATATCCAGCGCATGACTCTTACCGGTCCAACCGTGGGGAAGCTCATTAACTTTAATGAATTTAAAATTTGACTTGTTTCTACCTATGTCGGCGGCAATCGATTCGGTCGCGTCTGTGGATCTATCGTCTACCAAGATGATCTCGAAATTAGGATAGTCCTGATCAAATGCCGACTGTAGACATGCTTGTATGTTTTCCTCTTCGTTGTGCGCGGGAATTATAATGGAAATGAACGGTAAACCTTCCGAAGAGTCCGGACCTCCCTCGGCGCTCGGCGTCCATGAGTAGCTCTGCAAAAGACCCCGAAGCCCAACAGCCCAAAAATAGATCTGCAACAACAGCATAACGCCTGCAACTGCAATAAGAAAATTATTCAACATATCCCCTAAGTATTGTGGGAAGTAATCGCGATGTTAAGGGTTCTGAAGCAAATTTGCTTTTAATGTGAGCCTCCAACTCTGAAATCGAAATCGCCAAAAAAACCTAAGGCATGATGAACTTACTTTCAAGTTGCGAAAAGTTTTAACTGAATCAAAATAATAGAGTAACTATGAATATCGGCCAAATAATGCTTTGCTCAGTTTCTCAAAAGTTTTGTCGGAGTGGCGCCTTTTTTCGTCATCCCTACGAAATCTGATGAGCGCTAATTTTAGTCTGAATCAAAAGTAAATCAGCGACTAAGGAACTTAAAGTCCCCCTGACAAGGGGGGATTTAGGGGGTTAATATCTTTGCCCTATAAATTAAAAATATTTAATTCGTGTGTTCCGAAGAGTTACGATAATTCCTCAGTTCTACTCCTACCGCCATTCGCAAATGTGCTAAGTCTCGATTCAAGATGAAAGATCCTTTTTTAGGTTTTCAAACTCGTCCTTGGAAATATCGCCTCTGGCATAACGCATTTTTAGAATATCCAGGGGTGTTTCTCTATTCACACTGTCACCGTATTGAGTTGTGCCTTGGTTACGAGTTGGGCCTCCGCCTCCCCAAACTTTGAAAACGGCAAACAGTAAGAAAAATATTAATATTAGAAGAAAAATCCATCCCACCGGTCCGAACCCCATTCCCCAGCCTCCCATCATGTCGTGCATCCAACCGTATTGCGGCATTAGCTTTCCCCTTTCGGCGCCTTCGCTGTTTTCCGGCTGCACACCTGAGCAGCCGATTGCAGCGCGATCTAGGTCGCTATTTATGTTGGACAATGACTTCACGCATACGGTTCTAATTACACATTAGGTTTAGCAGGTTTTTAAAACTACTTTCCGGAAGTATTCCCAAGCTGTTCAGTGCAAAATTGCGTAAAAGATTCAATTCGCTTATCTGATGTGTTTCCATTCCAATAGAAATAAAGAGGAATGTTGAGCGGGTATTTCGATTTCTCTGAAATTTCCGCAGAAGGGCTGAATGGTTTTGAATTGGAATCTTTACGAATGGCAAGAAGTTGCACCTTTATTTGAGGTCGGCGTTTGAGTATCCCCTGAAGCTGAATATTGCCCAAATATCCAATGGCGCCCTTGTGCACCCCGACATGTTCAACCAAGAATTCCGGAGCATTGACCCAGATAATGCTGGGCGCAAAGTAGGCCTTCTTCAATATCGTTGACGCAAACCAAACACTGACATCGTCTTGCGGATACGCCATGCTGTGCAATTTGATCGATAAATCCGCTCCGCCTACATCTTTCCAATTAGTGTAAACGCCCGTATAAATCTCACGAATCTGATCTACCGTCAGCTCTTTGGGTGTAACGTCGGGGTTGGCAATTACCGCCACATTCTCCCAGGCCACGTGTTCGCCGACCAACTTGATCCTCATTTTTTGCGCAAGGCTTATCTCCACGGCGTTCGGCTTACGAGAGGAGGCGTCAATATCGGCTTCTTTTTTTAATAAGGCTTGAAATCCGGACTCAGCCGGCGCCTCCACAACTTTTACATGTATTTCGGGATTTAGTTCCATAAACGCCTTAGCGCGGTCTGATATCAAATCAGTGAATGCAGTTGAGGCGTATATGGTAAGGACGTCCCCGGCCGCCCCAGAGGGCGATAAACCTGAAACAAAGGTAACGAGGAGAACGGTGGAGACTAAAATGAACCGTTGTGTGAGAGATCGGTAATTCATATTCATGTTGCGTCCTCCATCCAATAACTGCAATGAAACGCGTGGAGCCTGGTCTTATAATTACATACTACTTGATTACATGCTTCTTGCGATTCTCTAAAGATTAATTAAATGACTTGGCTGAGGGGCGCCCTCACATTGGGCCGGGAACATCTCGGCGATCAACGTGTCTGAACAGCCAATCAACATTCAAGGAGAGCTTTATGCTAAAACTTCAATATGCCGGTGGTAGACTCTTGGGATTTTTATTGATTTGCGGACTTGCAGTGCTAATCGCAAGCCCCGCTGTGTCTCAAACCACGCCCACGACGCCGGCGACTCCCGCCACACCAACGGCAAAGGCCGCCCCGACTGCGTCGGATGCGGCCATAGCCAAACCTAAAGCGGCTATGATGGATGCCGCCAAAAAGATGATGGAAGGCGCCAATATGGTGCGTGACGGCCTCAAAATGATGCAAACCACCAGAGACCATGCCAAAGCCCAGCAGATGATGGTTGACGGCGACAATTTGATGCAGCAGGGCAAAAACATGATGGCCAAGAGCCAGGAAATGATAATGCAGGAAGGCGCCATGAAGGACAAAATGAAAGATATGATGGCATCCTGCAAACAGATGATGCAAGGTTCCGACATGATGCATGGCGGTATGATGAAGATGAAAGAGCAGAAAGATGTTTCCGTTGGCGCAAAAACGGTCCAGGAAGGTCATCAGCAAGTTGAAGAAGGAGCTAAGAGTCTCTCCAAGTCAGGACCTGAAGTAAAATAACCTCCATGAGTTCAGTTGTCTCGATCAGTTGCAGGCGTCGGCCTCTAAAAGATTAAAGATAGGCGCTCGAATTTCGTCGTACCAGGTTGTGATTTCCTGAAGTCGCGCTTAATGGACTTTATTGCATTTCGAGCGCCGAATTAACTTGCGCCTAATATCTTGTCTGCGGCGCCGAACGATCCAGTGAAAACCGAGCGTCTATAAATCTTCGAGTAAGTTGGGTTGGTCTTCAAAATCAGCTCCAACGGCGTCGAGTCTCCTGTCAAGCACTCTGCATAATAAAGCGCCTTGATGTAACTGAACCTTGATCTCACTGTTGTTCTTTACGTCGGCGGCTCTTGTGATTGTCTTTCCGGTTTTCCGAGTAAACGAGATGGAATACCCCCTCTCGAGCACCGCTAAAGGATTAAGAGCGGACAGTCTGTTTGTAAGGTTTTCTACCAATACTGCGTTGACCTTGAGAAGCTCTCTGCCGCAGCGATCAAGTCGAGAGTTCTGCTCGTTTAGAGCAGCCCTTTTATTTTCGGTCATTTCCAACAACTTTGCAGGGCGCAGTCTTGAAGAAATTTCCGTCGTTTGCTCCTTCAATACGGCTATTCGTCGCTGCATGGCGCGCACAAGGCGCATTGTCAATTCATCTAGACTGATTCGCCGATCACGTATTAGCTTTCTTGGATCATATAGGCGGTTCGTCAGTTCACTCGTGATCGACCGCTTAGCTTCCAGGACACTCTTTACACAATTTCTTAGTCGTGCCGTCAGTTGGATCAAGCTGTCCTGAAGTTCCCGACAATCGGGGACTATTAGTTCCGCTGCCGCTGATGGAGTCGAAGCTCTCAAGTCCGCGGCAAGGTCGGTTAAAGTAAAATCAGTTTCGTGCCCTACAGCGCTGATTACCGGAAGTGGGCATTCGGCGACCGCTCGAATGACGCGTTCATCATTAAAAGCCCACAAATCCTCGATTGAACCCCCACCTCGACCTACAATAAGCACATCCACATTGCCGATCCTGCAAAGTCTTTTGATTGCCTCCTGGATTTCGGCGGGCGCTCTATCGCCTTGAACACTTGAACCACTGACCAGGATGTTCGCGGTAGGATAGCGGCGGTGTATGTTTCTTATCATGTCGCGAACCGCCGCTCCTTTCGCTGAGGTGACCAATCCAATAGTCCTCGGAAATCTGGGAATCGGCTTTTTTCTGATTTGTTCGAATAGTCCTTCAGCCGCAAGTTTTGCTTTGAGTTGCTCAAAAGCAAGCATCATTCCGCCGAGACCCTGGGGCTCTACTGAGCTAATGGTTAGTTGGTATTCGCCTCGGAAGCCATAAACCGTAACTCTACCCCAACAGACAACTCGTAATCCGTCGGCCATTTTGAATTTGAGGAATCTATTCTGGAGCTTAAAGATAACGCATCTGATCTGGGCCGAGTCATCTTTCAACGTAAAGTACATGTGACCGGAAGGCGCCAATTTGAAATTGGAAACTTCTCCATTGACCCACACCGAGGCAAACCCGTCCTCCAGGACGTCACGAATGCCGTTCGTGAGTTCGGAAACCGTATAGATTTTGCGTTCGGGTAGGGCCAATGATTCCGATTCAGGCGAAAAGATTTCCATGCGGCTCCTCCAGTAAATATCGAGGCAGTTTGGCTGAACGCTGTTCTGTTGTCAAATTTCCAGGTCGGCTCTGAATTATGCCGGATGAATTTTCCACTCGCTTTTTCATTGTCTTAAATGCTATAATGACATAGGTTTCATGTTTACAGACAGCTTGTTGATTTTATTCGGTTCCTTAGGTTCGATAGATTATTAAATGGATTTTGGCTGCAATATAATTTGATTAATATAACGCGAGGAATGGATTGATGCGTAAACACATTGGGCTGCTCGTTGCACTTCTAATAATCTTTTCCGCATCTTCGCTTCACGCTCAGCTATTGGCCGGCATCGGTTTTGATACGTCATTGAAAGTTGAGTATTTGTTCGGTTACCAGAAGCAACAGTATTCACTTACCCCTACAGGCCCGAACCACAGATTCAATTTTGATCCAAGTTTATGGATGCTGTCGGGTATGCTTGAAGCTACCCCTTTTCCTTCATTATCGGCTAGACTTGGAGGAAGCTTCAGCCTTGGGACGAAACCCCAGGAGAACATTAAAGATAAAATTGTCGATACAATAAATCAGAGGAAATTTGACCAGACACCTAATTATTACACCTGGGAAGCCGCCGGTCTTTATCATCTTTGGAATGCCGAAGGATATAGGTTTAGTTTTGTTGCCGGTTATAAAATGGATGATTGGCGGTACAATCCTGCAGACGACAATGTGAGGGCGAAGGATCAAATGATTTCCAATATCCCGTTCATTGGACTTCAAACTTCCATGCTGTTTCCGTGGTGGAAAGCCCGCTTTGAAGTTTTGGGGTCGCCGTTCATGAGTCGTAGAATTTTGTCATATCAGCCATACAATGATACGTTTTTCGAAGGAAGAGCTGCCGAGGGCGGCATGATGGAGATTCGGTGGGAAGGCGCGGTGGGGATAACTCCGAACTTGTTTGTAGGCGCAAATGCAGCCTACAGTTTCATAGACCTTAACGGCAATGCCGACCGGCGCCGCTACTCCCCACCCGGAGCAACGGAGATTAAATTCTATACAGGCGACAGCATGTTTCGGGTAGGCTTAGATTTGAATTTCGTTTACTAACTTCGGCGTGGTTCCAACGGAAGGGCGCTGATACGTTAATCAAATACTTTTCTCATTCTGGGAGTTAGTTTTTAGCTCCGCAAAAGGCGATAGTCTACCACCACATCCAGGCGCCGGCTTGTTCTAGCCGGCAAGCGTCTTGCTTCACAAGACAATTCCCGTATTCACAACCGCCTCATGATCTACAACTTTCAAAGCCAATGGATCCGTAAGAAGAAAATGGAAACAAACCGCATTAAAATTGGTATCAGCTCATGCTTACTCGGAAATAACGTCCGGTACAACGGCGGACACACCAGGGACGCTTACGTCGTAAATACTTTAGGCGCATATTTGGATTTCACGCCGGTATGCCCTGAGGTTGAATGCGGTTTGAGCACACCCCGAGAAGCCATGCGCCTGGTGGGAACTCCCGAGGCGCCCAGGTTGCTGACCATTAAAACAAAAATTGATTACACCGATCAAATGCTCACGTGGGCTAAGACGCGGTTGGATTTACTTGAAAAAGAGAATCTTTGCGGCTTCATTTTCATGAGCAAATCCCCAAGCAGCGGCATGGAAAGAGTCAAAATCTACAATGAAAAAGGAGTTCCCACAAAATCAGGCAGAGGTTTGTTTGCCGCTGAATTCATCAAAAGATTTCCATTAATTCCTGTTGAAGAAGACGGTCGGCTGCACGACCCAGGTCTCAGGGAAAGTTTCATCGAAAGACTTTTCGCCATGCAGAGATTGCGGGCGCTTCAGGAAGAGAAACAATCCGCCGGCGCTCTCATCGAGTTTCACACCGACCATAAACTCCAAATGATGGCCCACAGTCCCAAGATTTACCAGGAAATGGGGCGATTAGTGGCGGGGGCGACTAAAAAGACTCTGCAATCAGCTTACAAAGAATACGAACGCATGTTTCTCGAGGGACTGAAACTAAAGGCCACTGTGAAAAAACATTACAATGTGATGCAGCACATACTCGGGTATTTCAAAACGCATTTATCTCCTGATGAAAAACAAGAGGCGCTGGAGATAATGAATAATTACAGAGATGGATTGGTACCCCTGATCGTGCCCATAACGCTTCTCAATCATTTCGTGCGTAAATACGATGAATCTTATTTAAAGAGGCAGCATTATCTGCATCCGCATCCGCTCGAGCTAAAGCTTAGAAATCACGTGTAATAAGGCTGTGACCGTTGTTGCGATCCAGTCGAACCTCGAACATCTCGATAGCCTAATAGCTAATCCCCCCGGCTGCCCTTGTTTCCAAATCGAAAGGGCTCCAAAGCGAGGCCTGAGAGTAGACTTCATCCCGCAGGATATGCCATTTGTCTCCTCTAAAGAATCTCGGGGTTTTGTCGGCAGTCCATGCCATTGCCACTTCGAGACGCAAATCATTGGCCTGTTTAAAATAAAAAGGCCGAGCCTCAATTAGTGACTTACCTACGCCGGATTCCAGGGCCGTCAATATACTGCATGTCTGTTCGGTCGGCGCCAATGGCCCTAAGGCCTTAGGCATGATAACATTATCACCTGATTGATTTCATGAGTCACATTTATTACCACAACACCACATTAGGAGGATAAGCATGACTAATTGCGAATATCGGCAAACTTTATTGATAACTCTGCTCTTAGCAATTTTTACCGTGTCGCCCATGCAATTTGCGTCGGCCTGCAGCCGAGCGGTCTATTTTGGTCATGAAGGCCAAACCGTCGTCGGTAGAACCATGGATTGGGTTGAGGATATGCAAACCAACCTCTGGATCTTTCCTCAAGGGATGGACCGCGACGGCGGCATGGGAGACAAAGGCCTGAAATGGACCAGCAAGTACGGCAGCGTTATCG
The DNA here is from genome assembly GCA_038250835.1 of Desulfomonilales bacterium. Taxonomy (GTDB): domain Bacteria; phylum Desulfobacterota; class Desulfomonilia; order Desulfomonilales; family Desulfomonilaceae; genus JBBSBY01. The sequence continues at coordinate 31,206 of JBBSBY010000021.1, forward strand.
CCTCAATTTACGAGGCCGGCAGTTCAGACGGCATGAACGAGAAAGGTCTTGTGGCCAACCTGCTCTTCCTGGCGGAAAGCGAATACCCCAGCGGCACGGGCGATACTAGACCTCTGATGTCCATCGTCGCTTGGCCGCAATACATCCTTGACAACTTCGCCACTGTCGAGGAGTCCGTCGCCGAAATGCGCAAGGAAGCTTTTCGACCTGTGGCAGTGGTCGCTCCCAACGGAGTTGAAGGCAAAATCCACCTCTCCGTTTCAGATCCTTCGGGCGATTCGGCCATCTTCGAGTACATTAACGGAAAGCTCGTGATTCATCACGGTCGGCAATATCAAGTGATGACCAATTCGCCCATTTACGACCAACAACTCGCTCTCGACGCTTATTGGAAGCAGATCGGCGGGACGGTCATGCTGCCGGGGACCAATCGAGCTGCGGATCGATTTGTGTGCGCGGCCTTTTACATTAACGCTGTTAAACAGTCTGCCGATCCTCGTGAGGCCGTGGCCGCGGTCTTCAGCGTCATGCGCAATGTTAGTGTGCCGCTCGGCATCAGCACGCCGGGCCAACCCAACATTGCGTCTACTCTTTGGCGAACCGTTTCGGACCAGAAAAATAAAGTCTATTTCTTTGAGGACACCTCCAGTCCCGCTATTTTATGGGTAAAGCTGGATCAAATCGATTTTAAACCCGGTTCGGGAGTCCGCAAGCTCACTCTCCACGGTAATCCCGATTTGGCCGGAGATCAAATGGCAAACTTCAAAAAAGCCGAGCCGTTCAAGTTCTTAGCGCCGAATTGAGCCATTCGCAAAATACGTATTGTTTCCAAAATCTTCTTACCCTCTCCTCACTCCGAGAGGGTGATGGAGAGAATCTTTAAAGGGATGCCGCCAAGAAAAAAGGGACAACTCCAGGTGAAATCAGATGTTGGAATGAGCGAGAAAGTGTTGGGAATCCTGTTACTGATCGGGGTTTACTGGTTTTGTCTATACTGATTCTCGACAATAATCACTGATTCAGGGATATTTCTTCTGTGAGTCGGCGAACCGCGTTACTGGAAGCTATACAGCATCGTTTTGCTTCAGAGCTCATCACTGGGACTACGGGTCAGATCCTTAATTCGACAGAACTTCCGAGAATTCTATAGATCGCGTCGATGGCGGCATTCACGGAATAGGACGGGAGCCCCTCAGAATTCATTTTGTGGAAATCCTCAGAAATTGCTACAAGTTGTTCAATCATATTTACCTCTTTCCCCCGACGAACGATTATTTCATGTCTACTTTCGTGAGAGTCTGTAAACGCCGGCCGAAAATTTTTCGCGGGATTTCCGCAGAGCATTGGTAGCAATTATTAAGCGTTAGGTACCGCGAAAAATTCATAACGAATTCATCTCAAGGATGGACGCACGAAAGTGATCACTTCAGTTCGTCAGGAACAGCGACTCATTTGAACAAAGTTATCGCTCGCGTGGAAGTTTTAAGAACAGGAACAGGAAAAGGAGAATGACTGAATGACTAAACGCGCTCTTATGGTGGTAGTCTGTGTTGCGGCTCTGGCCGCATTTTCAACAGCGTATGCTCAACCGGCATGTTGTCCGGCTTTGAATAAAGGTGGTAGTCTTTATTCAGAGTTAAACCCCGATCAGCAAAAACAAGTTACCCAAATGAAGACGGATCATCTCAAGGCTTTGGAAGGCATTCGCTCGGAGATGGCCAAAAAGAGAATCGAATCTTTGGAACTGACCTCAAAGGATCAGCCTGACGAAAAGGCTTTGCAGAAGGTTAGGGAAGATATGTGGGCACTGCAGGACAAGGCTCGCAATGAAAACAGAGCCTTCTCCACAAAATTCCGAGCGCTCCTAACGCCTGAGCAACGAGAAAAGCTGGGTCCGGCCGGTTTGGGCATGGGACTTGGCGGTGGTCGATGCGGAATGGGGCAAGGCGGCGGCTTTGGCATGGGACAAGGTCGAGGTTGCGGTTTTGCGGCAGGCGGCGGCTGTGGAATGGGCGGCGGTAAAATGATGGGGCGTCATGGTCGCGGCGGAGGCCGTGGTTGCTGCGGTGGAGCAGGGGCTTCTCTATAGGATTTTGAGCCAAGATTAGAAGTTGCCGGCTAGATTTGGAGAAAGCATTTGTCCTAAACCGCAGGACAAATGCTTTTTTGTGTCCGAAATAGTCATTTGGAAAGACCTGCCCCAATACAATCGTCCGGTAATGCAATTCATCAGACAATCTGCAAATAGACGCATCGTTTTCGTATTTTCGGCATCAATTAAGGTAGACGCAAAGGATTATGTATCTCTAATAATGCGAAAAGGATGATACCGTGAAAAATATTAAGGAAGTAATGAAAGATAAAGACATAGCACGATTAGTTGACTGGGACCTGCACCCATTTGACGCGGTGGCGCGTTATCTGGAATGGGGGACTAACTGGTCACGAGGGTTGGATCATGCCAAATCGTGCAATGAAGAAGCCGTTTACTTCAAAATTAACGCATTAAAGAAACCTGCTACTCTTATGATGGTCCGGCAGAGCCACAATGACTACGAACGCCTCGCGGAAATCGAAGCGCCTCAATATCTAATTGACGATTCCGTGGAGTTTTATGCTTGCAAAAACGCCGCGTGCGGAATCACTGATGAACTAAAATCGTGGCTGAAGACCGAAGCGAGCAAAGTCTAGGATGTTTGCTAACACCCGTTTTACTGCACTTCACCATCGTCAGTTAGCTATTTTCCCATTAGGTAAGTTCAAAACAGCCCACAAGTTCCACGTCATGCTTGATTCAACAACTTACTCCAGGAGTTAGACGTTATGGATTGTCATTGTAAAGATCACCTTCCCGGAGACCGGCATTCTTCAGAGGATTGTGATTGCAGTCGACATGACCACCCAACCTATTCTTTTGTTGTAACTAAAGTTATGGATGAGGATCCCGGAGTTGGTACCGTCTACATTTCCAAAGCCTTCATGGAAACTTTAGAACTGGAATCCGGAGATCCGGTCCAATTAGTAGGCCCCAAACCTGTGATTGTTCAAGCTAAGCCCCATCCCAATCCATGGGTTGATACAAGAATGGTTTCCTTAGATGAGGATACCATGAATCAGGGCGGCTACCAGTTATTCAGCCAAATCAAAATTCGTAAGGCGCCTTGTCAAGAGTCGGAAAGACTTGTTCTGCAAGTCCCCGAGGGTGTGAGTCTGACGCGCATCCAGATAAGAGCAATGCTGGAACGGACGCAGGGCGCCGTGCTGAATCAGCGGGAGACGATCAAACTCACTACTAATAGAGGCCAAGATGTGCATTTGCGCATCGTTGAATCTGAACCGGAAGATATCGCCAGGATTGGTCGTTCCACTCAGATCGAATTGGTGGATGAAAACGGCGAAAAGTATAAATCCAGACATGACGTCACGTTTGATGAAGTTGGCGGATTAGACGAGTCGGTTCGTAAAGTGCGTGAAATCGTGCAACTCCCGCTCAAACATCCTGAGATATTCTATCAGTTGGGCATCGATCCACCTCGGGGCGTGCTTTTACATGGGCCGTCCGGGACCGGCAAAACTTTGATTGCGAAAGCAGTGGCAGGAGAAACGGGTTGTTATTTCAAAGGCATCAGCGGCACCGAGATTATGGACAAGTATTACGGGGAAAGTGAAGCTAAGCTGAGAGCCGCCTTTGAAGACGCCTACACAAACGCCCCGGCTATTATTTTCATTGATGAAATAGACGCGTTGGCCCCGCGCCGGGACAAATCCGAAGGCGATGTAGAAAAGAGAGTGACGGCTCAGTTGCTTGCCCTTATGGACGGTATGGAAGATCGCGGGCAAGTCATAGTACTGGCGGCTACCAATCTCCCGAACAATCTGGACGGCGCCTTGCGAAGGCCGGGCCGATTCGATAGAGAAATTTTGATCGGAGTTCCGGACAAAGTTGGTCGTCAGGAGATATTCCGAATCCATACTCGGGATATGCCTCTGGAGACAGTAGATTTGGAAGATCTGGCTGAGCGCGCTCATGGTTTTGTCGGCGCGGACATAAAATCTTTATGTCAGGAGGCCGGCTTCAAGGCTCTCCGTCGTATACTCCCCGGCCTGGAAGACACGGACGAAAAGTTATCCGAAGACTTTCTGGAGGCGATAACGGTTGAAGACCAGGATTTTATTGAAGCTATGAAGGAAATGCGACCGGCGTCCAGCCGAAACTTCGAAGTCGACTTGAGCAGGACGGGCTGGCGCTTTATCGCCGGCTATGAGCAGGAGATCAGCTTTCTTAAAGACATCGTGCTGTGGCCCATGGTGAATTCCGCGCGACTGAGCGATATAGGCGTGAGGAATCAACCCACTCTTTTGATTACAGGCCCTTCAGGAGTAGGCAAGACATTGTTTGCCCGGACTCTGGGAAAAGAAAGCGGTTTCAATGTTATTGAAATACGCGGCCCGGAGCTGCTCTCCAAATACATGGGTGAAAGTGAGCGCAATATTCGGGAGGTCTTCAGACAAGCCAGACAGATGGCGCCGACAGTCCTTATTTTAGATGGCATTGATTCACTCTCATCTTCAGGCTCCGATTCAAAGGTTACTGAACGTGTGGTCAATCAGTTGGTTATAGAAATGAATGCGCCCTCACCCCGAAAGCCGGTATTGGTCGTAGCGGTCTCGAACAGGATCGAAGATTTACCGGCAAGCCTGAGATCCCGAGGAAGATTCGGAAATGAGCTTCGTTTCAAATTACCTTCTCTCACGGACAGAACGGAATTGTTTAAAATGAATCTGAATTCGGAAAGAATCGTCTTTAATGGTGACTATAACTTCCTTGCCGCCAATTCCGAGGGCGTTTCCTGCGCTGAGATTGCTGAAGTGAGTCGTCGAGTCATCTTGCAGTCGGCAAAACGACATTTCGAGTGCGAATGCGAAAGTCCTATGATCGAAATTCACCAGGACGAGTTGATGAAAGCTCTTGATAAATTAAGATTCAGCGGGAATTAAGGCTACTTCATTCATATTGATGATAAAATGAATGTCGTAAGTCTAGTCTGATTAGGATGAGGAATAGTGGAGTAATTACTCTTAGCTTCATAGCACAGCGACATCAACCCCATAAATTCCCCTTTATCAGGGGGACCATGAGTCCGTCTTCCTTCCACACTCAATTTAAACGAGGCGATGACTCGATTGTAAGTTTCAGATTAAAGTAGCGCTGAATAAGTGTGCATTGGGTAATGCAACTGGAATGATTCCAACCCAACTTATTTTACTTCCGCTAAGTAATATTGGTAAGTAGCGGTCAATCCGTCCGGAAGGCTGGTTTTAGGGCTCCATCCTAGTTCTTGAATGCGGCTGATATCCAACCTTTTCGCCGGCATCCCGTCAGGTTTAGAGGCGTCAAATCTAATCTCTCCTTCAAATTCGACAACATTCTTAATCAAGTAAGCCAATTCACGAATGGTAATGTCCGTTCCCGCTCCGACATTTAAAATCTCATCCGAGTCATAATTCTCAAGAGCGAATATACACGCGTCGGCTAAGTCATCGACATATAAGAATTCCCGTTTTGGCGCCCCTGTGCCCCAAACTTCCACCCAATCCTTACCTGCCGATTTGGCTTCATCCATTTTTCTAATCAGAGCCGAAATTACGTGTGATCGCGCAAGATCGAAGGTGTCGCCGGGCCCATAAAGATTGGGAGGCAGGATGCTGATAAAGTTGCATCCATATTGAGCTCTGTAGGCCTGGGCTATAACTATGCCGGAGATCTTAGCTACGGCGTACGCTTGATTTGTGGGTTCCAGGTATCCGCCGAGAAGATATTCCTCTTTCATGGGCTGCGGACACAATCTCGGATACACACATGAACTTGCGAGAAACAGCAGTTTCTGCACGTCGAGGCGTCTAGCCGCCTCCATGACATTCGACTGAATCATGATGTTGTCATAAATAAATTCCGCGGGATAATCTATGTTGGCCTGAATACCGCCCACCTTGGCCGCGGCCAATACTATGCAGTCCGGCCTGAGATGCTCGATGAGGTCGTTGGTAGCTCTTTGATTCCTCAAGTCCACTCGACCATCAAGATGGAGCAAATTGTAGCCCTGCTCCTCCAGCCTCGGAGTCAAAGCTGTGCCCACCATTCCCGAAGCCCCTGCGACATAAACGGTGGGTTTGCCGCTCATAGACGCATTCCCGCACTTTGACACAATCTTTCCTTTTCAGCCTCGCGCAAATCCGAAACAACCATCCTACGAATGAGCTCCGTGAAACTCATGGTCGGCGCCCAACCAAGTAGTTCCCGCGCCTTAGTTCCATCTCCCAGGAGCATATCAACTTCCGTGGGGCGAAAATATCTGGGATCGATTTCTATCAGTGTTTTGCCGGTGTTCGCGTCGATTCCCTTTTCGTTGACGTCTTCGCCCTCCCAGGAAATGGTAATCCCCACCTCTTTGAACGCCCTTTCAACGAACTCTCGAACTGAATGGGTTTCACCCGATGCAATCACAAAGTCATCAGGTTCGTGATGTTGCAGAATCAGCCACATGGCCTCAATGTAATCGCCGGCGTAACCCCAGTCCCTCTTGGCGTTGAGATTACCGAGGTAGAGCTTCTCCTGCAATTCGAGTTTGATCCTGGCAACGGCTCGTGTGATCTTACGAGTAACGAAAGTTTCACCGCGAATCGGAGATTCATGGTTGAACAAAATGCCGTTGGACGCAAAAAAACCGTATGCTTCACGATAATTTCGGACAATCCAATACCCGTAAAGCTTTGCCACCGCATAAGGACTTCGTGGGTAGAATGGAGTGGTTTCCGTTTGCGGGGTTTCAACTACCTTGCCGTAGAGTTCACTTGTTGAAGCCTGATAGAAACGCACGGTTTCGCCCAGCCCCAATATTCTAATTGCCTCCAGAAGCCTCAAAGTGCCCAAAGCGTCGGCGTTCGCCGTGTATTCCGGGGTCTCAAACGAAACTTTGACGTGGCTCTGAGCCGCCAAATTAAAAAGTTCCGTCGGCTGAAAGTTTTGAATGATGCGTATCAAATTTGTGGAATCCGTCATATCGCCGTATTCCATCATGAACTTGCGATGTTCGACCGCAGGATCTTCATAAAGATGATCGATCCTCTGGGTGTTTATCAGTGAGCTGCGCCTTTTTATGCCGCATACCGTGTAGCCTTTTTTCAGCAAAAACTCCAAAAGGTAAGCCCCGTCCTGTCCAGTCACTCCTGTTATTAAAGCCCGTTTTTCAGACACGGATGATCTCCTGTTTAAAATTTCCTAATTAGGCTGCCGGAGCGAGCACTAAAAGTCGCCGTTCGTAACTGCAGAGTTTTATGTTTTTTATCAGCTCAAGTTCGAGACAATCAACTTTAGCCGTTGCGGCAAATCAACGTGTTTCAATGCTCACTCAGCATACATCCACACCGGCCTAGGACAACCAATACAAAATCCAAATAAACAATAAGCAAAATACTATCAGGATAGGATCTTTTTTCCAAATTAATGGATTATTCGGAAACGCGCTCATTATAAGGCGGTTGACTCCTAAAAACTTAAGTTTAAAGAAAATTATCTGACGATCTAACTCGTTGACCTTAGCCTTCAACTCTCATCGTATACTCATTGTCTGGTCGAGGTCCGGAAAACTATCGGCAATAAAATCATATTGATCATAATAGTGAATTATTATGGACAAGCTTTGCGGATTGAGATAAACAGATGGGGTCCAGTTTATTCAGAAGCCATGCCCAGTTTCTGAAAGGATCGGCTTCGAATGTCACCTGGAAGACGCCATCTAGTTTTCCTATCTAATTCATTTGGATGAATTTGCGCTTTGATACAATATAAAGGAGATAGGCCATGACCGCGCACGATGTGCTGGAGATGATGTATGGATTTATCCTAACTACAGGCATCTTCGACCTGAGCTGGAAACTGGTATTCATGTGGTGTGTCGGAGGATTCTTTCTCTACCTCGGCATAGCCAAAAATTTCGAACCTTTGCTGCTTCTTCCCATAGGATTTGGCATATTTATAGTCAATTTTCCAAATGTTCCATTGATGGGATATAATGAGCAGGGGGTCAGAAACCTGATTGAAATCTTCTATCATTATGGTTTGGAATGGACGGTGATGCCCTGCGTCATTTTTCTGGGATTAGGGGCCTTGACCGACTTTGGGCCTTTGATAGCCAACCCCAAAATGCTTTTAGTGGGGGCGGGCGCGCAGCTAGGAGTGTTCGTAACATTCACCGGTACCGTGTTGGCGGGGTTTACGCTAAAAGAGGCCGCATCTGTGGGAATAATTGGAGGGGCTGAAGGACCGACCACCATTTACCTGACTCAAATTCTCGCGCCGCAATTACTCGGACCCAACGCGCTTGCCGCCTATTCGTACATGGCCATGGTTCCTCTGATACAACCACCGATCATGCGTTGGATGACAAACGACAAGGAGCGAAGAATACGCATGCGGCAGTTGAGACCGGTCTCCCAACGAGAAAAAATACTCTTTCCCCTGATTTGCGCGGCTGTGGTGGCAATCCTGGTACCCAGCGTTACCCCGCTCATGGGCATGTTCATGTTGGGCAACTTACTCCGAGAAAGCGGCGTGGTAGGCAGACTGGCCGAAACAGCCGGTGGGGCTTTGATGAACACCGTAATAATATTTTTAGCCCTGTCCATTGGAGCGACTATGTCCGCGGATAAATTTTTCCAATCTCGAACGCTTCTCATTTTTGGTCTGGGATTGGCGGACTTCGTGGTCTGCACCATCGGCGGTATTTTGACCGTGAAGTTGATGAACCTTTTTATAAAAGAAAAGATCAATCCGTTAATCGGTTCCGCAGGCGTTTCGGCGGTTCCCATGTCGGCTCGTGTTTCTCAAAAAGTGGGGCAGGAATACGACAAGGGGAATTACCTTTTGATGCATGCCATGGGTCCCAACTTAGCGGGAGCCATAGGCGCAGCCGCCGCGGCCGGAATGTTCATAGCCATGTTCCAGTAACAGGGTTGATAATTAGCCGAATGCGCAATCTTTGAACTCTAAGAGAAGGTTACGCCGGCAGAATGGCCGGTGAACGAATATTAGGAATCAGAAGCGGACTTGAGCCGGCCCTTGGATCGTTCGGCTCTTAAGAGGAGTTTTAACCAATGAAAACTTTCTTACGGTTAATAGTCTTTGCGGCTTTTATGACTTCAAGTTTTGCCTTGGCCGAAGACTTCCTGGGCGCTCCCGTTATGCCCGGCGGGACGGTAGTCACCCAAACGGACGCTCGCCTGGAAAAGACTTATAATGTTCCTTACGATGAGGCAATAAAATTCTACGAGGAAGCTCTAAAGGGGGAAAAAGACATAAAGTTCCTCGATCGTGGAGGCGAAATCCACATTGAGGAATATCAGGCCCGCCCGTGGCACTCCATAACCATTACCAAAGTTAATGAAGATAAAACGGATATAGTTCTTTTGAAGGACAATTGGACCTGGATTTTGGGAACGCTCACGCTGCGATTCTTTGGCGTCTTCGCAGTGCTTTTCGTTCTCTACGTGGTGCTGACCATCACGGGAGCGATCATTTCAAGAGCTATTAAGCCGCAAACGCAGAGTTAATAAGAGTGGTACCGTTTCGCTTTGTAATTTCGTAACATCCCATTCAAAATCCCTTTCCTGACCTTTTCCAAAGATGGAGAGGGGAACAAGAGAGTTACGACAATGTTACTTCTATTGCTATGAGTGGGACAATAAAGTTGGTCACTGAAATCAAATGTATGATCAGGGATTATCGAGATATTATCGCTAATCCCTTAAATTGGCTGTAATTTCCGCGATCTATTGGAATACGGAATTAATTCTCTTCGCGTGAAAACCTCGAGACGCTAACATAAGTACTGAAATTATTTTTTTCTAGACATGCTTCACAACAATTGAGCTCCCTCATTAACTTATTGAAAAAACGGATTGCTCCGGAATCGTGAAACTCGCCGACCTTTTTCCTCAATATTTGTCCGACATTTTCTTGACCCACAGCCCCCAATATGATTTACTTAATGATTTAAATGGTATTATTTCGGGCGTCGCTTCCCATCGCATTGGCCCGATTAGAAGGGGTTCAGATGAAGCAGTACAAAACTGAAGATCTACGCAATGTTGCAGTCGTGTCTCATGCCGGCTCGGGGAAAACTACTCTGAGCGAGGCAATGCTCTATGGCGCAGGCGCCGTTGATCGACTCGGAAAAGTCATTGACGGATCGTCGAACTTCGACTTTGAGCCTGAAGAAGTGAAACGTGGAATGAGTATAGGCGCGGCAATGAATGCCGTGGAGTGGAAAAAGAAAAAAATTAACATCATCGACACTCCCGGTGATCCCAATTTTTTTTCGGAAGTCAGCGCAGCTTTAATGGCGACGGACACGGCGATTCTCGTAATCGACGCCGTTGATTCAATTAAGCCGTTAACCGAAAAAGTTTGGGCCGCTATTGAAGCAAAAGGGGGGCCTCACCTCTTGTTAATCAGCAAAATGGACCGTGAGAGAGCGGACCACGAAAAGGTGCTGGCCGATGTTAAGGAGACACTCAAAGTCAAACCCCTGGTTCTCCAGATTCCCATCGGTAAGGAAAGCGATTTTAAAGGCGTCGTGGACCTTCTCTCCATGAAAGCAATTACGTTTGACGGCGATGGAAAAAATATATCCAGAGGCGATATTCCCGACAACCTCAAAGAGGAAGCCAACAGCCGTAGGGAAGTCCTCATTGAGGACCTGGCGGAAGTTGACGACGCTTTGATGGAACGTTACCTGGAAGGTGAAGAGCTTGGCGCCGACGAACTCGCCAACGCCTTAAAACAAGGAATACTCAATAGAGTATTCATGCCTACCTTCCTGACGTCGGGTTTGGTGAATCGCGGCATTCAGCCTATTTTAGATATTATAGTGGACGCATGCCCTTCTCCCGCGGAAATGCCCCCCATAACCGGAATGACTCCGACAGGAGAGCAAGTTTCAAGGCCGGCCTCAGCTTCTGAACCCTTTTGCGCTTATGTATTCAAGACCTTGGCTGATCCTTATGCCGGTCGTTTGACCCTGTTCCGTATATTTTCGGGCCAGATATCCGCTGACGGCAATTTTTACAATGCGACTCGCGAGACAAAGGAACGCTTCGGTCAACTGCTTCAGATCCAGGGAAAGCACCAGAAACAGCTCGAAACCGCTCAGGCCGGCGATATAGTGGCAGTCGCCAAGCTAAAGGAAACCTTGACCGGCGACACTCTTACAGATGAAAAATCTCCCCTTATTATAGCGCCTGCGCCTATGCCTCAAGCCGTTATATCCTTTGCAATAGAACCTAAAGCCAAAGGTGACGAAGAAAAGATCACCCAGAGCTTGGCTAAATTAACTGAAGAGGACCCAACTCTATCGATAACACGGGATGCTCAAACCAATGAATTCCTGATTTCCGGGATGGGCCAAGTTCATATAGAAGTCACCATAGAAAAACTAAAGAGAAAATTTGGGGTTGACGTAAATCTCAAAACGCCAAAGGTGCCGTACATGGAAACAATAAAGGGCAAAACCAGAATAGAAGGTAAGCTCAAGAAACAGACCGGCGGTCGGGGACAATTTGCCGTGGCCTGGTTGGAATTGGAAGCTCTACCAAGAGGCTCCGGCTTTGAGTTTGTTGATAAGATCGTCGGCGGCGTTATTCCAAGGCAATATATTCCCGCTGTTGAAAAAGGCGTTCAAGAGGCAATGGTCGGCGGATCACTGGCAGGCTTTCCGGTCATAGACGTCAAAGTTACCGTCTTCGATGGAAAGTATCATGATGTCGACTCGTCGGAACAGGCGTTTAAAATTGCCGCTTCAAAGGGATTTAAGAAAGGTGTGCTTCAGGCTCAACCAATTCTCCTTGAGCCGATCATGAATCTTGAAGTTATTGTTCCTGAAGATTGCATGGGTGACGTTATGGGAGATCTGAACTCCCGCCGTGGCCGAATCAGCGGCATGGACGCCAAAGGCGGCAGCCAGGTAGTTAAAGCTCAGGTGCCCATGGCTGAGGTTCTCAAGTACGCTTCGGATCTAACTTCAATGACCTCTGGTCGAGGCATATTCTCCATGGAGTTTTCCCATTATGAGGAAGTGCCTGCTAACATCACCGAAAAAATTGTCGAGGCGTCGGGTAAGAGCGTAGAAGAAGAAGATTAGGATTATCGAGAAATCGTGTACTGCGCATGACGACCTTTGCATGCATGATCCTTATCTATGCAAACTGACCGTCATTACAAGTTGGTTGACGATATTTATGATAATCGTCAAGTAGTGATGGAATAAAGCGGGATGTAACCGCTTTATTCATTTTTGTGAGATGGTGTTAAAATATCGTTTACGCTGATCATTCTCGAATGCGCTTTGATGAGTTGGACCGATTCGCAGTAAAATAAGGAATATCGCCAACTTGTTAATCGCGACCATGGGATCTTAGATCACATCCACAAGGGGAGATTTTGCCCTATTACGCTTGCGCAATCAAACTTTGAAGACTGTTCAAAAGACATCCTCAAGTAGGTCCTCTAAAATATTCGGCTCAATCGGCTGTGACAATGATGAAAATGTCCGGGCGCCTTTGCCTTCTTTTAAAATGAACACAATATCCGCAAGCCGCCGCGCCTGATTCAAGCTGTGGGAAACTGCAATAATAGTGTATTTGTCCTTGAGCTTAAGAAGGAGTTGCTCGATTTTCTGGGTGGCTCGAAAATCGAGGGACGCCGTGGGCTCATCCAACAATAGGACTTCAGGCTTGAGGGCCAATACCCGAGCGAGACACAGCCGCTGCCGCTGACCACCGGACAAAGTAGTCGCTTGATCCGGGAGCCTGTCCTTTACCTCGTCCCACAGAAGGGCAGATTGCAGCGCTTCTTCCACCAATTGTGGAATTTCTTTCTTGTGAAGTCCTAAAACCAATTTAAGCGGAAGTGCCACATTTTTGAATATACTCGTCGGAAGGACGTTAGGAACCTGAAAAACCATGCCCACACGCCTTCTCAAATCCGCAGGCGGAATTCCGTTTGAGTATACATCAAGAAATCCGACCTCGGTTCGCAGATTTACTGTTCCTGACGTCTTACAAGCTGGAAAGAATTCATTGAGTCTATTCAGCGCCCGAAGAAGGGTAGTTTTGCCTGAACCTGACCGGCCAATTATAACGCTTATCTTCCGGGCCGGAAATGCCAGGTTCAGGTCCTTTAGAATGAGCTTGCTTCCGAAACTCACGTTCAGTCCTTCCACTTGTATTGTATCTTCACCATTCAAAAGTTCGTTACCGCCATTCTCCTTGAAATCTTCGTTGAAGAAATCCGGAGCCCAGTAAAAGTGAGGTAGTGAGAAGCAGTAGCAGCAAAGCCGATCCAAAGGCTCTATCCAATTCTGCGGGATTCCGGTATTCGGCTGCAAGATAGTATAGGGGCTTGCCGTAGACACTCCATCTTGGAGGTAAATCGGGCAAAGGGAGTCTGTCTCGTCGAGGAGTGTTTTCTCTGGTGATAGATATCGCCCAGCCACAGATTAAAGGCCTGATTGAGATCAAAGAGCGTCTCTCCCTTG
>JBBSBY010000022.1:0-44388 GCA_038250835.1 Desulfomonilales bacterium
CAGCTCTTCGGCTTTTTGCGCCCACTCCAAGAGATCGACACCCGTCATTGTTCTGCCGCCGTGAATGGAAATTTCGAATCCTGACGGAGTATTGGGGCTCTTTCTTGCGTCTATGGCAACCACAATACATTGGCTCCCGAACATGAGGGATGCTTCCTTTAGAATTTCAGGGTTCTGCACCGCTGCCGTATTTATGGAAACCTTATCTGCGCCGGCGTTTAGTAGGTCGCGAATATCAGTCGTGGCTCTTATCCCACCGCCTACGGTCAAAGGCATAAATATTTCATCCGCCGTCCGGGCGACGACATCGAGTATGATCCTGCGGGCTTGATGTGAAGCGGTAATGTCCAGAAAAACCAGCTCATCAGCGCCTTCTTTGTCATAAAATCTTGCGTTTTCCACTGGATCACCCGCATCCTGCAAATTCACGAAATTAACACCTTTGACGACGCGGCCGTCCTTTACGTCGAGGCAGGGAATAATTCTTTTAGCCAGCATTTTGCACCATCTGAATAGCGGTCTTAAGATTGATGGAGCCTTCGTACAAGGCTCTTCCGATAATTATTCCCATTACACCGGCGCTCTCCAATGGGACAATTTTTTCAATGTCTTCATGGGTAGTCACCCCTCCGGAGAGTATCACCGGGGAGCGAAGCTCCTGAGCGAGTTCAAGGGTTGCGGGAATGTTCGGACCGGCCATCATACCGTCTCTCTCTATATCCGTATAAATGAATGCAAAAGGATTGAGATTATCGAACCGGCCGGCAAGTTCCAGGGCACCTATTTTAGTAGCCTCAGTCCACCCCTGGACTGCGACGAAACCACTTTTTGCGTCTATTCCCACGGCGATCTTACCTGGGAATTCCTTAAGTAAACCCTCAACGCACGCCGGTTCCGTTGCCGCAATGGTCCCCAGGATCACATTGGAGATTCCCACATCCAGGTACATGCGAATGGTCTCAGCGTGTCGAATCCCGCCGCCGAGTTGAATCGGCACGGAGCAAGCCTGGCAAATTGCTTTGATCTGTCTTAGATTAACAGGTTTTCCGTCCACCGAACCATCCAGGTCTACCACATGAATGCGTTTGGCCCCGGCAGCTTGCCACACCAGAGCTTGATCTGCCGGGTTGGTGTTGAAAATGACGGCGTCTTCCATTTTACCTTGACGGAGTCGAACGCACGCGCCGTCCTTGAGGTCAATTGCGGGAATAATGATCATGTCCACTGTTCACCTGTGAAGGGATAGAGGCATTGCTAAACGCCGATGAACTGAATTTTATACCACAAAGTGTGTTGAAGATGAAATGCCGGAAATTTTCATGGGCAAAGACAATGCCCCTAAATCCAGCTCGTCAGGCAGGCTTTTATCTCGAGTAGCGATGTCTTTGAAGAAGCGTTGGTGATTGTGGACTCAAGCAGCCTTCCATAGAATCCCGGAGTCCAAGAGAACCAAAAAAGCCCCCGTTTGGGGGCTTTTTTTCGTCAATCCGCTGATTATTCAACCGGCAGATAGTATACGAATGGGGGCCAGGGCACAATGAACTTCCACATGGGAACTGCCACAGGCATCGGGGGGGGGCCGGCCGGACCACACATCATCGGGGGCGGACATACGGGAGCGGCAGGCTGGGGATACTGCATTTTAACTTCAATAGAAGTAGTCAGTTTCTTTGGTTTAATGGGCATAACCTTTGGAGGCGGCGGAGCGCAATTACCACCGATACAAGCGGGGGGAGCGGCAGCCGGCATCACCATTGGTTGGGGAGCGGCGATTGCTCCCATATTCGTGGTCCCGGCCCACACCATGCTCGCCGCGGCTATGACGGCAATCAGGGTGATTCCGAGGAGACCTAACTTTTTAACCATACCCAAATCCTCCTTTCGACAAACTCAATATATCTGAGATAACTTTTCTTTACAGCCTCACAATATACCTAGGCAGCTTACTTCGTAACTTTCATCGGCATAGGAGGAGGCGGCGCCATGGGGACGGGACCGCAAGCCGGTTTCGTCTTCACATAGTTAGCCTTTACGTATACGCAGCGGGGCACTTTGTGGGTCTTGCAGCAGGGGTCCATGAAATTGTCAAAATGCTCATTCTGGACTTCGACTGCAGGCACGAGCCACTCATAGCGACCAACAGCGATGGGGTTGGGGAAAGTCTGGGGGTTGCCATAGAAAGCCAACGGAGTGCGCGGCCATGCAACACCAGCTAGATAGGGAGCAACGACTCTCACCTTGCGAATTTGAGCAGGCACAGGAACGATTTCTTCCTTTACCGCTGAATACTTGGTAGCAGCCGGCCCACAAACGGGAGGTAGTCCCGGAGGTCTCGGCATATACTGTGCGCAGCCGGGAGCGCCCACCGGACCGCCAGCCATTGATATCAGTGTGCTAGCGCCGCACAATGCGAGAACCATGAGGCTCAGAACAAACAAACGTTTAACCATACCCTCAATCCTCCTTTCAACAGTTACTCCCCGAGGAGGGAGACCCGTAAAAAAACATTCCCGGATAAAAAATCCGATATTAGTCCGGAATGTATCTTTGGTAACAAATCAGCCGTTTAATGTCAAGCTATTTTTTAGCCTTGACTACCATTGCCTTTTCGCCCGACCCGCATACAAAGCCTCTGCGATCTCTTCCCTGGGCCGCCGGGCGCCCGCAAACAATATGTTGCGGCATGTGTCACGATACTTCTACTTTAAGCTAAAACAATCTTATTGTCTTGATTATCTACCAGACGGCAACATTCAAGTCAAGGTTTTTTTAGCTGTATATGCCGCCTTTCACCGATTAAATATTTAAAAGTTTAAATCATTCCATACCCGCCGTCCACACATAACACTTGTCCAGTAATGTAATCGGATTCATTTGACGCAAGAAAAACAAAGGCGGGGCTTATATCTTCGGCTTTTGCAAATCTTTTCAGCAAAATTCTGTTCATATAAATTTCCGTTAATTTTTCATCCGAGCGGATCTTTTCAGTCATGTCGGTTTCGACAATGCCCAGAGAAATAACATTGGCGCAAACATTGTAGCGAGCCATTTCACGAGCCACACTCTTGGTTAGACTCAAAATCCCCCCTTTGGCGGCTGCATAGTTGACTTGCCCCACAGTGCCCACCAATCCGGCTACAGAACTGACGTTGATGACTTTTCCGTAGTTTTGTTCTTTAAAATGTTTAAAAGCGGCCTGAATGCACAGAAAAGGGCCCTTTAGATGCGCGTCCAGTACTGCATTCCAGTCCGCCTCGGCCATTTTGTGGATCATCGCGGGGCGCGTGAAACCCGCGTTGTTGACGACTATATCCACCCTTCCAAAGGTTTCCTTGGCTACGGCAATCATGGCCTCTACCTGGTCCTTAGATGAAACATCCGCTTTCACGGCAATGGATTTGCGACCCATCGAACGGATTTGTTCAACCACTTCCTGAGCCGGCCCTTCCTTAGACGTAAAATTCACCAGGACATCCGCGCCCTCCTTTGCGTAAGCCAAGGCTACGTTACGTCCCACTCCTCTGCTGCTCCCGGTAACAACGGCAGCTTTCCCTGAAAGTCTCATGTCGCCTCCCTTGGGCATGTTCATGCTTAATAACTTGAAGAATATACCAAGTTTTCGGAATAGTGAACTACAAAGACCCTGAGTTTGATTATGAGCATAAGTACCAAGGCTAAAATTGGTAGGCCAGGGATTCACGGGAGAGAATGTCTGGGATAGACTTCGGATCTCAATTGCATGCCCATTGCGGAGGGGAACCCGCACGAGAGACAATGATAAGCTCTTCAATCAGTTGGCTACCCGAACTATTAACAGCTATAAATCTTCATCATGCATTCTGAGCTTATCATCGTCATTCCAGCCCAAGACTGGAATCCAGAAAGATCTGAGTCCCAAAGTCGGCATCCAGAAAAAGCTAAGAAAATTCTGGATTCCAAGTTTCATTGGAATGACGGGAAAAGAAGACAATCAACGAAATCCGTAGCAGGTTTTGCGACGACCGGTCAGCGGCCTTATTCGATGAAACTTCGAGAAATCCTAAACGCGCTTGGCTAGGACTATGGACAAGGCGCCCTTCCTACAGAATTTTTGAAAGCGCCAAGAAGGCGCGCCTATAATGCGGCGCCGTACAAAAAAATAGCCCCGAGAACTTTGCCTCGAGGCGTGAAAGGAGGTATGGATATGGGTTATAGTGCTTGGTTGCGCCGCACTAATCATGCCGCATGGGCTGCCGTTATGCGGATTATATCTAAATGGATTGTGCGGGATCGCTTTTTTTTCACATAAACCCTATTCGATAAGACAGGATGTAATAGAAAAGGTTCCGAGTTTTTTATATTTATCGACAAAACTTTTCATCATCATCTACGGCGCGTATACCACCACCAAAAGCTTTGTCTCAGTATCGATTAAATTCCTCAAAGTGTGCTGATCCGCGGAATTGAAGTGGAGAGATTCCCCGGTTTTTATTATATTATTGGTGTCTTTTACCTGAATTTCGGCTTCACCGTCCAAACAGTAAACGAATTCTTCACCTTCATGTTGGTAGGCTACGCGCTCATGTTCTTTTTTGGGATCAAGTGTTATTAAATACGCCCAAAGGTGCTTGTCTTCCGAATCAGGGGTAAGATTTTGATATGAATACGCCCTGGTGCGTTTGGAGTAGCTTTTACGTCTTTCCTTCTTTTTTGCTTCACCCAGCAATGAAGATGAATCAATTTTAAGAGCTCGTGATATCTGAATTAAAAATCCCACTGGAGGCGCCGTTTTACCATTCTCGACCTCTTGTAAATATTCCGGAGCGTATCCCGTTTTATGGGCCAACGCGTCCAGTTCAATATCTTGGGCTTCCCTCATTTTACGAATACGGTCACCGAGGCTTTCGGATTTGACGGCTTTTTTTGCCATTTCCGGACTCCTTCCCACTTCCTGGATGCGGTCTGTTCTAGTCGACAATTACTTTAGTATGTATCCGGCCTTTTCTTGCCCTTGTATTTTCCGAGTTCTCGGGCAATAACGACCCTTTGAATCTGATTCGTCCCTTCAAAAATCTGAGCTACCTTTGCGAAGCGCATGTACATTTCTACCGGGTACGACTTCATGTACCCGTATCCCCCCAGAATTTGTACGGCTTCAGTTGTGACGCGCATGGCCATGTCGGTAGCAAAACGCTTACCCATTGCCGCTTCCATCACAGACGATTCGCCTTTGTCCATCAGATACGCGGCTCGATAGATCAGAAGGCGCGCAGCCTCTAAATCGGTGGCGAGATCCGCAATCAGAAATTGCAATCCTTGAAAACTGTATATCGGTTTTCCGAATTGCTGGCGTTTGTGCGCATAGCTTATGGCGTAATCCAACGCCTGCTGAGCCAACCCCGTGGAGCATGCGCCTATGCTGACTCTGCCGCCGTTTAACGCAGTGAGGGCCATGTTAAGGCCCTTCCCTTCCTCTCCTATGAGATTACCGGCAGGGATAAAGCAATCGTCGAAGTGCAGCTCAGTCGTGGGCGAGGCATTCAAGCCCATCTTAGCCTCGTGGGGTCCAAAGGAAAAACCCGCTGTTCCTTTTTCAACCACAATGGCGCTGATCCCCTTTTGCTTTAGCTCCTCGTCCGTTCTCACCATAACAGCGTAAAGATCGGCAACTTCGCCGCTTGTAACGTATAATTTTGTGCCGTTCACTATATAACCGCCGTCGGTCTTTTTCGCGGTCGTAGAAAGGGCGCCGGCGTCGGAGCCCGCGTCCGCCTCGGTAAGGGAATAGGCGCCCAACATCTCCCCAAGAGCGAGCGGTTTAGCCCATTTTTCTCTCTGTTCTTCATTCCCATACTGGTAGATGAGATTGGCAACCATATTATGAACGCTTACATAAACTGCCGTGGCGAAACAGCCTTTCGCCAGTTCCTCGAAAATGATCGCCGCGGTTAGGCGTCCTACGCCTGTTCCGCCGTATTCCTCGGGAACATACAATCCGGTAAAGTCCAACTCGCCCATCTTGTCAAACGCTTCCCTCGAGAATGCGCATGATTCCTCCCATTCCCTCGCATTGGGCATTAATTCCTTATTGGCGAAGTCTCTGGCGGCCTTTCTAATAAGACGCTGTTCATTGCTCAGCTTAAAATCCATGTAAAGTCTCCTGAAACAGGATGTGAATTGCACAAGAAACGAAAAACCGAGAGGGATGATGATACTATCGGAAATAAATTATTACCGCCGATATAATGATCCAGTCAATTGAAATGTGTGATCACAATGGAAGGAGTGGGTAAATTCCGACACTTGCGGCGCCCTCGACGGCAGAATTCCCGGCGTGTAGTGTATAGCCTCGGATGGTTATATTTGAGTCGGGCAAAATGCCCGGTAAGAGACGCCTAAATACGTATCCTGAAGAATCAGCAAAAGGCGTTCTATTGCTAAACCAATTTCATAGCTGAACTTTGGAACGCCATTAAGGCGACTTCAATCCTCTTGAGTATGGCGCCGGCGCTTCCGAGCATCAGGATATCGCTTACCTGCTTATGCATGGCGGAGGGCTCCATATTGATTTCGATCACGGTGGCGGGCGGATATTTCATCTTAACGGTCAGGGGGATCTGGGCCGCAGGATAGACCTGAAGCGACGTGCCCAGCACCAGCAATACGTCACATTTATGAGATTGGACCTGAGAAACCATCAGCGCTTTAGAGGGTATGGCCTCGCCGAAGAATACGGCGTCAGGTTTCATGAGACCGTTACATTTTTGACATCGCGGGATTTCCTCCTCACCGGAAGCGAGTCGATCTTCAACGTAAGAAATAGGTTCAAGCGCTCTGCACTTCATGCAAACGGCTCTAAGTAGATTGCCGTGAAACTCTACGACTTCCACTGAGCCGGCCCTCTGGTGCAGATTATCTACATTTTGAGTTATAACGGTCTTGACTATGCCTAATTGCTCCATCCGAGCAAGCGCATAATGAGCTTCATTCGGGTCGGCCGCAGCCATATTAAAATCACCGGATTTTTTTAGAGATAAATGCATCCTCCAGAAGCGAGCCGGATTCTGCAAAAAACGATCAATAGAAAACTCACCGGGATCAATTTTGGTCCACAGCCCACCAGGACTTCTAAAATCGGGTATACCCGACTCAGTGCTTACTCCCGCGCCCGTCAGAGCTACCGTATTTTTAGAGTTCGCTAATAGTTCCGCTGTTCTTAGAATCAGGTCTTCCATCATTTCTCCTGGGCGTCTTCCGGCGAATTGTGTTGCTGGGTATGGGCGTAGGATCATCCGAGGTGATATGAACCGAAGCCGATTTCTCTACGCGGTTACCAACTGATTTTAACCTTTTACGAGATCGGTCGCAAGGCTTTTTGACCGATCCCGATGGTTAATTGGCTAATATCGTGTATAATTCAGAGAATCTCGACGGAAAGCCTCGATTAATTCGGGCGTCAATGTCGGGCGAACCGTTTCGATGGTATCAAGAAATATATCCGTGTTTAGTTTGTAATCCCGTCCGAGGCTAAGCTCTTTTTCAAACGCCAGTTGCGCAACCTTCTGAAAAAGGTACTCTATATCCGCAGGCGTGAAAAACGGAGTCTTGGATATTATCAGATCCACATCGACCTCCCCTTTATTCATATTTTTCAGATAGTGTTCAAGTATTGTCCTTCTTCCCTGGTCATCCAAACCGCCTACGGGGATTACGCAATCGAATCTCCCGGGTCGCAACAGCGCAGCGTCAAGCTCCCCTATGTAATTGGTTGCGCAGATGAGCAGCATTTTGCTTTCGCGTCGTTTAAGCAGAGGAACTTGTTTGAGAAATTCATTTGTAATTGATTTATCCAATCTGGTAGCATGATCTCGGCTGGCGGCGATCTCTTCGAACTCATCTATAAACACTACGGCTTCGTCCAGATAAGAAACCTTTTCCATTAGTCGCTTGAGATTGGAGCCCATTCGATCCGCTCCGTCACTCATCAGATCACTGGGACTGATTTCCACGTACCACCATTTGAGCACGCCCGCCATGGCCTTTACAAAATGAGTCTTCCCAGTTCCGGGAGGGCCAAAGAAAATAATCGTTTTTGGCGGCGTTACTCCATGTTTTTCAGCAAGTTCCGTTTTCGTCAGGGGTAGAATTATGCGTTTGCCGACAATCTGCTTGGGAGGCTGGGATTCGGAAATGGTATCCCACACTGTTCCATCAATAAGTTGGGCGCCTAATTCGCTCAATATGCGCACGCGCTCGGATTTGTCTCGCGCTTCTTTCATCTCCTGGACATTCTCCAGAAAATCGAGACAAGCTATTTTTATACCGACATCTCGGCCGATTTTTTCAGAAAGGAACCATTTATGCTGTAGAATCTTTGCCCAAAGATCGCATGCTTTTTCAGGATCAACGGAGATTTCGCTAAGTTCGAGTATTCGGGTAACGCATTGCTCTGCGCTTGGGACATCACTAACTTTAATCATGGGTCCTCCATCTTAAACGGCGGCGGCAAAAATGTATGAAGCTACAAAAACACTGTTTTGTGCCGCCTGAAATCATGTGCTGTAACCCTTGAGAATCAGACCCGTAGATCCATAAAATTGGGCTTCAATCTCAAGGAATCGGTATAAATATAGTCTTGGGTTAAGAGAGTCAATAGCCCGGCGAAGTGTGTCCCGCCTAAAACCGCACTCGCAGTGTGTTACAGCGCATGCTGCGCTAAGGCGGCGCATTGGATGGAAACATGCAAACAAGTGGTAAAGAATTCGTTTACGTGGAGGAAGTCGGCCCAAGAGACGGCCTACAAAATGAAGAGAAAAGTTTTGAGCCCGCAGTAAGAGCTCACCTCATCAACAAGCTTCAAGAATCGGGCTTAGGGAGAATACAAATCGGTTCATTCGTCAATCCCAAACTGGTCCCGCAGATGGCGGGCGCTCATGAGGTTTGGAGACTGATCGAGAAAAGGCCCGACGTTAGATACAGCGCGCTGATCTTATCTCGAAAAGGGCTTGAGACCGCCATAGCAATAGGAATTCCACATGTCTCCATCTATTTTTCAGCCTCGGATACACACAGCCGGAAAAATGCAAACATTTCGATGAAAGACGGGATGTGCCTGGCGGTTGAGCTGGCTAAAGCGGCGATTTCTCAGGATATTGAGACAACATTGGGCATCATGTGCGCCTTTGGATGCCACTACGAAGGAGAAATTGATCCGAGAGTGATAGCGGAGCTTGCAGCCGGGCTGCCGCTTAATTCAATTACAGAACTTGCCCTGGCGGATACCACGGGCATGGGAACTCCCGATCTGGTTCGAGATGTTGTCTTGCTAATTCGTCAAATCATCGATCCCGGGAAAATATTGTTGCACCTCCACGACACACACGATAGGGGTTACGACAACATGCTCGCGGCTTTAGACATGGGAGTGAGGAAATTCGACGCCTCCATCATGGGATTGGGCGGCTGCCCTTTCATCCCGGGAGCTAAGGGCAATATTGCGACTGAGCGTGTGGTCGAAATTTTGCAAAACCGAGGCTTTGAAACCGGGATTGACATGTGGAAGTTACAGGAGGCGTCAGCGGAGTTCAAACGAATTTTGCAGATAAAAAATGAGAAATGAGAAATGAGAAAGCTATAAAGTCTCGTAGTACATTCAAAGCCTATCATCGGCCTGCCGGCACAGGCTGGAATCCGGAGAAACCGTGTCCCAGCTTACGCTGGGACGCCGGATAAGACTTTGATCGACGGAACTTCGAAAAATCTTATATTTTATCTCTTCTATCTTCTGCGTTGCTGTTCCTCTTGTTGACGCCTCTGCAGCTCTTGTTGCTGCAACATCTCTTGCGGTCGATGCGTTTGTTCTTGTTGACGCCGCATCATGTCTTGTTGACCGCGGCTCTGTTCTTCCTGCCGGTGAAGCTGTTGCTTTTGTTGCTGCTCTTGCTGACGACGCATCATCTCTTGTTGTTGTCGGGCTTGGTTTTCTTGTTGTTTACGTAATTGCTCTTGCTGCGCATGTTCCTGTTGCCGCTTCATTGTTTCCTGCTGCTTACGGATTTGATCTTGCTGCTGATTTCGCAATTGCTCCTGCCGTTGCTGCTCTTGTTGGCGCGAGCGCTGTTGCTCTGCGTTGCGTTGTTGCTCTTCATGCGCTTTTATTTGTTCAGCTTTGTGCCGCGCTTCCCCCTGGCGGCGCAGTTCTTCTGAATGCCGTTGCTTTTGAAGTTCCCTTTGCTTCAATTGCTCTTGGTTTGCAGCGGCGTCACGCTTTATTTGGTCTGCTTGTTTTTGTTTTTCCAGAGCTCGTCTCGCGTCGTCTGCTCTTTTCTTTTCATCAGCCTGCTGTTTCAGCTTATCGACCTGTTGCCGCTGTTCACTAGCTTTGTTTAGCTCTCCTGATCGTTGTTGCCGATTTTCCTGATCATGTTTTATTTTGTCGGCCTGTTGCTGTTGTATCTCCTGAGTTTTCCTCAGCTCATCAGCGCGCCTTTTCTGCTCTTCTTGATCGGGTCTCACTTTGCCGGCTTGTTGATCTTGAAGTCTCTTAAGTTCCTCGGACTTCTTTTGCTGCTCTAACTGATCATGCTTCCCTTTTTCGGATTGCTGTTGTTGCAGATCCTGAGTTTTCCTCAGCTCATCAGCTCGTTTTTTCTGCTCTTCTTGATCATGCCTCAATTTGTCGGCTTGTTGATCTTGGAGCCGTTTGAGTTCCTCAGCCTGTTTCCTATTATCCAATTGAGGGCGCCGTTCGCCCATACGACCGCTTTCAGCGTCTTTCCGGATCTGTTCAGCTTTGTCGGATAACTCCTTTTGGTCCTGAGGTCCTTTACGCCGCTCTGTGAGACCGCCCCGTTGGTCTTCTGCTTGCTTAAGTTTTTCGACGCGTAGTTTTTGCTCTTGCTCTTGTTTTTTGAGAGCTTCAGCCCGTTCGCGCTGTTGAGCCTCTAAAACACTTTGCAGTTGTTCACGCTTCTTCTTGTCGTTTTCCAAAGCAAGTTGAGCTTCGAGCCCATGAATTTTATTGATCATTTGCAAGGAACCCGGCGTTCCTGACGGAACTTCGGCAGTGAGCTTAGAGATTTGCTCCACTAAGCGTTGTCTCTTACCATTATCCCGAGTCTTGGCGGCTTCATCCGTTAACTTATCAATTTTTTGAAAATTGGTTTGGGCCTCCTGCACATGCTCTACGGATTTTTGGAGTTCTGAAACACGCTGCTCAAATTCACGACGTTTTTCCGGATTTTTAAAGGCTCGACCATTCTTTTCAAGATTCCTCAGTTCCTTCGAGCCGCTTATGACGGTATTTTGGGGAATCTCCGTTTTGACGACTCTCTGCAATTCACGCCGCAGCCTATCCGCATTTTGAGTATTCCGCTCTTGTGAAATTTGTTGAACGATCCTCTTCACTTGAGTCTGTCTAGGATTTATGGGCAGTTTACCTTGAGCCACATCACGGCGGATTTTGGAAAGCTGATTATGAAGCCTGATGCGCTCTCCGGGATTACGTTCTTTGGCCAGGGCGGCTCGCAGGCCGTAAAGCTCTTTACCGGCAAACCCCGCAACTTGGTTTTGCAACTGAAAATCGTCGCGAACTTTTGTTTTAAATGTATTAAAGACATTCACGTTTTTGGGGGAATGAAAGGCGTTATTAAGACCTTGCGCCAAATCCAGGCCCCGCGGCAATCTGCTTGCAAATTCATTGCGCTTCAAATCAAGATCTCGCATGCGTCGGTCGAGATGCGCGAGTCGCTGGTCCGCCCATCTTTGCCGCACTCGCAGAAAATCCAGCTCCTTCTGAGCGTTTATCAGCGCTGAGCGATTTCCGGCAATTTGCGACAAATAGATTAATTTCTCAAGCTGGTGTTTTTTTACACGGAAATCATTTCGATAATAACGATCATATGAAATGAAACGGTCCAGGATTATTCGTCGGACATAGACCTCTACAATGGCAGGGTCAACGTTCCACGATCCAAATACGCCGGCAGGTACGATCCAGCGGCCCACACCTGGCAGAATTACGTAATAGGGAGCGTTTGCGACTCTCGGAGGCAAAATGGTGATTCTGTCGAATTCAAAGGGGTCGATCTGGTCCCAATCTGCATAATAGTAGTCGGGGAGCGGCTGAGAATAAATTGTTGATTGCCGAGATGCAGTCGGCGCAGGCGCGCACGCCAGAGCATCCGCTGTCGGGGATCCACCGATAGTGCTCATCGCGAGCAAACGCTGAATGTCCTCGCCTGATGTCGCCACCACATCTAATTTATCTTTGGCCTGCTCAATATATGCAGTATTGCAATGGGATACCGTTTGGGGTTTGCCGTTCACCGTTAAGTTTTCGATAATTACGGAGCCCGTTATCACTGTAACAATTGATGTGGTTGGAGTAGGTGATTCCACTATGAAATCGAATGAACCGTCGGGATTTGGTTCAACGGAGCATACCGGTGTAATCACCGCATACCGCCGCGGGCCGGCGGCGCCCGTGACCCGGATAATGCCTTCGGTTGTTTGAATCTCGGTCACAGGGGCTGAGTCGTCAGTTTGTCCTGAGAGAAAAACGGAACCATATTCACCCATGGAAACTTGGACGCCTGAATCGAGTTCCAGCAAAGCTTTGCTGTATTGATTTGTTCGGACCACTTCCCAGGCTTTTACATTGGTCCCTACATTGAGCACTGTGGGTTCCTGATCGACCCCGACAAGAGTGGTGACATCACCTTCCACGGCTCTGACTACCGCCGTGGGATCTCCGGATTGAGCGCAGACGTTTATTGAATAGAGAATAATTATTAACAACGGGAGCGCGATGCCGCGCAAATGTCTCAGCATTTTGTGCCTCCACTTGTTGAGAAAGGAAAACGTGAATGGGTGAACAACCATAAATTTCGGACTAACAATTCAGGAGCGCCGTTTAGTTTAGATTGTCGGCGCCCGGCTCCGGCGGACTTATTAAATGATCATTGAGTACCGCCAATTTCGTAAATCCAGCGCGTGTCGGTTTTCTTTCCGTCAAAACTATATTCGCAGAATTAATTGAAATCTTACAATTACGCATTTACAGCGGATACAGCTGTACAAGCTCGGATTATTTACCGATTAGTACCGGATTTGCATTTGAGTGTCAAGCGCCTATATTAAAGACATACTTGAAGTAGTAATTGATAAAAAGGGGAATTAGTAATGAAGTGTCGGTAGTTGAGAATATGGAGAGCTAATCCGCCAAGTTGAGCATGCGGACCGGACGCAAGTGTATATCCGATCCTTTTTGTTCAGGTGCAATCAATATAACTAAATCACCGGCTCTGGAGACGACCTTGTAAAACCGGCCCACGTCTTTTGATATTCTCGAGTTGGGAACAATGATCGATGCCCCCTGGGCGAGTTTTTGAAGTTCAAATACCAGCACTTCCACAGTAGGCACGTGCGCAAGGCCTTCTACAACACTCACTAAGTGTTCGGATATGAATTCGACCCCCCCTTCTCTAATTTCCTCAACTGAAACCGAATCCGCAACATTGAATTTGCCGCTCCCGATGCGACGCAGTTTCTCCAAACGTCCTCCCACATTGAGGTCTCGGCCAATATCCCTCGCGACGGATCTGGCGTACGCCCCTCGGGAACAGGACATGTCCAGATTTAGAAAGGGCGGCTGCCAATGTGTAATCTCGAGAGAGAATATTTCTATTTTTCGTTTGGGAACTTCAGGATACACTCCCTTTCGAGCCAATTTATAGAGTGGAACGCCATCTTTTTTGATTGCGGAATAGTTTGGCGGAACCTGATCGATTACCCCTCTGTAATTGACCAAAACGCCTTCAATCGCTTCAAGAGCAATAGCGGAGGGATCCGCCGAGCGCACAACGGCGCCTTCTCTATCGCAGGTATCCGTCTCTTCTCCCAATAGGACGGTCAACTTATATTCCTTGGGGCTCTCCTGAAGGTAATCCAATGTTTTTGTGGCTGCGCCTATAAGAATTAACAGCAAACCCGACGCTGCGGGGTCCAGTGTTCCCGAGTGCCCTACCTTGCTGGGTTTGACAAATCTCTTGACAACCCTGACTGCGTCTGCGGAAGTTATACCTTCGGGTTTATCCAGTAGTAAAAATCCGTGCATTTAATTTCCGATAGGAACGGATTGCTTTAAATACTTATCGGCAGATCCGGCCAGTACTTTCCCTGTATATAAAGGACATCCTTTATACGATTTTTGTGAGATGACGCCAACTCTTCAATGCTCGATACCGGAGGAATTGGAGCGGTGAGCGGATCATATGAACATAAATTTGTGAGGATTCTACTGACGGAATCACGGAGCGCGGTAAGGCTGTAGCCACCTTCAAGAGTAAGTATCAATCTTTCATGACAATGATTTGCGGCGACACGCATGAGCAGTTGAAGCATTTGCTCATAACCGTCTTCAGTTAAGTTCATTCCGCCCAGTGGATCGCTATAGTGTGCGTCGAATCCTGCTGATACCAGAATCAATTCAGGTTTATATTGTTCCAGTATCGGGGCGATAATCATATTGCATACGGCTAGATATTCGTCGTCTCCCGCGCCGGCGCTAAGGGGCACATTAACGGTATAACCTTCACCGGGGCCATATCCGGTCTCGCGGATGCTGCCTGAGCCGGGATAATGCGGATACTGGTGAATTGAAAAAAAGAGGACCGAAGGATCTTCATAAAAGGAATTTTGTGTTCCGTTGCCGTGGTGGAGGTCCCAATCTACGATAGCAACTCTCTTGAGACCGTGTTTAAGAATGGCGTACCTGGCGGCCAACGCTACATTGTTAAAGAAACAGAAACCCATTGCGCGACGGCGCTCGGCATGGTGACCCGGAGGGCGAATTAAGGCAAAACCGTTGCGTACATCTCCGGAGACTACGTTGTCCACGAGGTTGAACAGTCCTCCCACGGCTTGAGTAGCGGCATTCCAGGAATGTGCGCACGCCGAAGTGTCCGGATCCAAAAACACTTCTTCACAGCCTGCTGTTGAGGCTATATTATTGATGTAACGAACATCATGGATAGAGGCGATCTCGTCAATTAACGCCGATCTCAAGGGGATGTTGAGCAAATTCAAAAACGGCGCGACCTCATCCAGCATTGAATAAATGGCCTCCAAACGCTGGGGTGATTCAGGATGATGCTCACCCATGTCGTGCATCATAAAAATCAGGTCTCGGACTATGCCTGTAGGTTTCATGACCGGCCGCCTTCCGTCTTGTGGGTCCGAAGAATTCAGGGAGAGGTGATTTGCCTTGCGCCGCGTGTAATTGCCCTCTAAAATTACCACCGACACGTGTGTCAGTCAATGACTTTCATGGGGAATCTTAAAACAATAAGGGCACTTATAACACTTAACAACCCCGGGAATAAGATCTCGGCGAAGTTTTTCACGACACCAATCCGGCCTTAGGTCGGATAATTTACGTCCGCAAAGTGAGGGGCCTATGCTGCTGGCCATTGATGTAGGGAACACCAACACGGTAATTGGTATCTTCTCAGGTAACGCACGCATTGGTATTTGGAGAGTTCGCACTGTAGAAGAAAATACCGCCGACGAATACAGAATGACCCTGGCAAATTTCGCGGCCTTGGACGGTCTTGGGCGTCTAAATGTGAGCGGCGCCATCATCTCGTGCGTGGTTCCTCCACTTATTGGAACATTGGAGGATCTCTGCGTGAACTATTTTAATGTTGAGCCGCTGTTTGTCGGCCCCGGAATTAAGACCGGAATGCCCATAAGGTACGACAATCCAAAAGAGGTGGGCGCGGACAGAATAGTAAACGCCGTCGCCGCTTATGAAAAACATGCGTGTGAATTGATTGCCGTAGATTTCGGAACCGCTACCACATTCGATTATATCAATAAAGCCGGCGAGTACGAAGGCGGGTCAATAGCCCCGGGAGTCAAAATTGCGGCAGAGGCTTTGTTTCACGGCGCCTCTAAGCTGTTTCGCGTTGAACTTACTGCGCCGAAGCGGGTGATTGCAAAGGACACGGCATCCGCGATCCAGTCCGGCATCGTCTTTGGCTATGCCTCACTCGTGGACGGAATTTTGCAAAGAATGTTTGACGAATTAGGTTCGCGCCCAAAAGTAATAGCCACAGGAGGCCTGGCGCGGGTGATTTCCGCTGAAACAAAACTTGTGGATGAAGTTGACGATGATCTAACCATGGAGGGCTTACGAATATTGTATTTTAGAAACATGTCCCCAAAAAAGAGTTGACCGTGTTTCGCCTGGAATTTCATGACACACAATGGAAGATCCGCTTTTTGCGTTTCCACCCGCGGAGAGGGAATCGGTACAACCCGACTATTGATACGCTGAATTGGCATTGCAGCGCCTGGATTTAGACGCCGAAATGGCGCGAAGAATTATCGGCCTCAATTTGACGTGACGGCAAAGACGACACATATTAAGCTAAGTTCCGCTACAAAGGCCTTGCTCATAAATTATAAATATCCTCGAGGCCTATTCTGTACAAAACGGAACAAAAAATTGACGGCTGATGTCATAACATCAGCAAGGCGCCCGATTAAATATTACAAAGGGATGTTGAATTTTAAACCGGTGAGTCTCGGAATTGGTAGTCTGCTTACCCATGACCCTTTGTGTATTATGTTACGGGCAAAGTTTAATGAAAACTCAAAAGAATTGATGAGGAGGTCATGTTATGAGGAAGACTCTATTGGCAATGGTTTTGGTTCTTTCCGCGGCTTTAATGTTTTCGGTAATCCCGACTGATTCAAGCGCCTTTTTCGGTGGTTTCGGTAAAGCTCGGACATCCTGCGGCAGCAGCTACAATAGCGGCTCTGGCTGGGGTGGTCCCGCTTATTATTCCGGCGGTTACTGGGGCAGCCCCGCTTATATCGGCGGCGGATGGGGTGGCGGCTACGGCAGGGGTTATGGAGCAGGCGCCCGCGTAGGCGGAGTAGGCATGGGCTTTGGCGGCGGCTACGGCAGGGGTTATTATGGCCGAGGTTACGGAGCAGGCGCCCGCGTAGGCGGAGTAGGCATGGGCTTTGGATGGTAATTGCCCATCTCATTTTGAGAGACTGAAGTTCAGACTACCGACGGGATGGATTATATAAACATTTAGAATTGCCTAGGCCATTGATATTCTGAAAATAGCTAAATGCGTCGCTTGCGTGCGGCGCATTTTTCTTTTAAATAAACCCCCTAAAATCCCCCTTGTCAGGGGGACGTTAGAGCAATGTTGTGAGCTTTAGCAATTCTATATGGAGATTCTCACAAACTAACCACGGATTCAGTGATCATGGTTTTTGTTACTTTGTCGGCCTTCCGAGTTACTAAAGTTATAAGCTCGCCGTGCATTCAGAGCTTATCATCGTCATGCCGGCCTACGCTGAAATCCAGGAAGATCTGGGTCCCAACTTTCCCTGTGAAGACGGAAACGCTTTCATTACGACAGAAATTATGAGAAGCCGTAAGTTATGGTGAATTTTCGCAGCATTTGATAACTCCAGCGCGCTGTAATAACTTCAACACGCGGCGGCTTCTATTAAACAAAAAAAAAGCCTCCATAAAGGAGGCATTGCAATGAAACGAACTGAAGTAAAATTCTGTTAGAAAGGCATCCGCGGCGTGTTGAAGGATAACGCTATCTTGCCGCCGAAGGTCCAGGAAGAGCGATCTAAGCTAAGCTCAAACTCTCTGCTGTCCGCGAGCTGGAAAACAGGCGCATTAAAGGATGTACGCATCGTGGCATAGCCATGCGCCATGTTCCAACGACCGAAAGCGCCTATTTCACCGAGGTTGCCTGTTTTGTAGGTATAATCGCCGAACACTTCCAAGAAGTAGCCGCCTCTCCAATTGCCGTCAGCTTCTAGACGTTGGGCTCCCAAAATACTTTCTTTGTACTTCACGTCGCCTGCCAGGGTAGGAATGCCGACTACGCGGACGGTAAGGGCATTAACGGAAGAATTCAAGCTGTACTGAGTTCCAACTAGGGGAATGATGTTGTTGGCGGTCACATCTGACCTGTCTCTTGAACCGGTGAGGCCGTTTCCGAAGTCAGGAAATCCAGTCGGGCTCTTGAAAGTAGTTTCATATCGATCGTAGCGAGCGCCGGCCAGAAGTGTGAATCCGCTGCAAGGTACTCCGAGTGCAAGAACACCGTCAACGAACCACCATTTTGTGTCCGTATCCCAGGTCCGGTCTAATGTAGTAGGGGCTTCTCCAGTATTAGCAAAGTAAGTTTCATTCGAATGAACGTACGAAGTGGGGAGGAAGTACCAGCCTGTAAAAAGAACACCGATATTTGGACGAACTTCACAGCCCAGACTTGCTCCAAACCAAACTCCGCGGTTCCCGTATTTGTGCTCCAGGCTATAGACTGCCCCGGCCAATGGAACATCGGTGCGGGCGGAAAAGCTGGTTCCATTTCGATCGGTTGTGCCGTAGCCAACATAAACAGCCGGAGCGCAATTCAAACCCGGTGTGACCGGATCACAACTATTAGAGCCGGATCCGGACCAATTGCCCAATCCAAAAGAGGGCAGTCCCGGCAGACCCAATAGTCCTTGTGCTGCTACAACTCCGGGAAGAATAATCACCAGAAATCCAGCGAGTAAAACAGCGACACGCCTCATATCCATATCCTCCTACGCATAAAAAGACACTTAAAAGCCAAATGATCCCGTGAGGGGCTCCCTCACAATGGATCTAAGCCGTAATCCGTGTATGACTCGGTTCGGAAACGACCATCACGGAACTAATACTACTCTGATAATCTTAATGACTGCACTGTAGCATTGGAATTTTAAAAATGTCAACCAAAATTTTCATTAAAGTGCGCGAACGCAGCTTTTAAAAGAAACTCATCCAATCTACATAAACGCCAAAAAGGATGCGACGAATCATACAATTAGACGCATACAGGAAGTTTACACTAAACGGCCGGATTGGTCAATCTAAATATTGTGACATACTATGAATTAATATGTGAACATATGACTGGATGCTCTAAATAAGTTCAAGCCGGTTATTGGTAGAAATTTCCCAGATTACAATTTATTGATTCATCAACTTTAGGTATATTTTGTAAGCCGAATTGCGATTGGCGCCATATCTAAATTTAGCCTGTTCAACCAAATTTTTGCCGGTCAATCCTTCCGCCATCAACTCTCGAACAATGGCTTCCATGTTCAAGTTTATGCCGCTTTCGGAAGCGCCTTGGATCACGATGATGAACTCCCCTTTTATTGTCTCGCGGGCGCCGAATTCAGCATTCAATTCGCTAATGGATTTTACCATGAGTTCTTCGTGAATTTTTGTCAATTCCCTTGATAAGAGAGCGCGCCTATTAGGAATGATGGCGGACGCAGTTTTAAGACAGGCTTTAATACGGTTAGGGCTCTCAAAGAAAACGGTTGTGCGCCTTTCAAGTTGGATTTGTTCAAAAAACTCCACCCTGGTAGTTGCTTTTCGTGGACAGTATCCAAGGTAACAAAAAGTTGAGCAGTCAAAACCGGAAACCGACAAGGCCGCTACTATTGAAGAAGGCCCCGGGATCGGAGTAACCGTAAGATTTTCTCTGCCGGCCGCGGCCGTTAATCTGTGTCCGGGGTCGGAAATCGCCGGAGTCCCGGCGTCGGAGATTAGCGCAACATTCTTGCCGTTATTAAGTAATTCGATAATGGCTTCAGTTTTCTTGGACTCACTGAATTTGTGCATACTGATGGTTTTAGCGGAGATGTTATATTTGGTAAGTAGTATTCGGCTTTTCCTTGTATCTTCGCAAACAATTATATCCGCTGATTTTAAGATTTCAACGGCTCGAAACGTAATGTCCTGAAGATTTCCTATTGGAGTGGCGACTACGTAAAGCATCCCCTTTGATGGGGCTTTATCGCTCATAATTGCTCAGGCCCATCCACCGAATCATCATAAAGGTATGTCCGTTTGTAACCGTCAACAAGCGTCATGAGGAGCACTCTTATGATGGCCGCAGACGGTATGGCAATCAGCATACCCATAAAACCCATCAGAGTTCCTCCAACCATCAAGGCGACTATATAAAGCACCGGATGCAACCCAACGGCCTCGCCCACTATTTTAGGTGTAAGGACATACCCTTCAAGCAATTGTACGGCGGTAATCCACCCAATGACATAGGCTACATGGACAAAATCTCCGAACTTTGCCAAGGCCATTATCGATCCCGTGATAATGCCAAAGGCGGTGCCTACGTAAGGAATAATGAACAGCATGCCTGAAAGTGTTCCTAAGACAACCGGCAGATCAATGCCGATTATAACGAAGCCTAAGCTGTAAAGAACCGAAAGTATAATGCAAATGGTCAATTGCCCCCTAACGAATCCGGCCATCATGGTGTCTATCTGGCGGAGCCTTTGGACGACCGGTTCTCTCGTATAGGGTGGAATCAAATCGTAGATAGTGGACTTTATGGATTCAAAGGAGACCATCAAATAATAAGTGAATACAGGGATCAAGAGAGCATAAAACACCAATGAAAATATATGAATCGTGGACGTGAATACAGTTGAGGCTATTTTGGCTGCGGGGTCCGCCATTTTGGGCAGCAATAACCGCAGTCTTTCCACTACCATCAAATAAACTTCGTTCCAGTCGGAGGGGGTATTGACACCCAGCCATTCGGCCAATTTGACGATTTGCTCCCCAACCTTGGCGAAGTACTGCGGGCCAACATCCAAAAAAGCTCTGACTTCTTTCATCACGGCAGGAATGAAGAAGAATATGGCGCCGTTAATGATAAGGAGGCCGACTATAATAATTAAGCCGGACGCCACAGGCCGGTTAAAGCCGATTTTGGTCATCCAATTTACTAGAGGATTAAGTATGTAAGCCAAAGCAAGGGTGGTCAGGAGAAGTGTCGCCACTGTGGACAGCGTCATCATTAGCCAGACTACGATGGCGACCAACACCGCGCCCGCGGCGATACGGGTTAATGATCTTAGACTCTCAGGAGTCATCCAGTCCCTCCAAAAACTTTATGTTAATATGTGATTCTCGAAAGTAATCACTGATATAATGATGATGTCTTCCAATAGTAGGCTAGTTGCGTTGCTTCAAACTATAAAGCTTCGTTACGCGCTCAGAGCTTATCATTGTCATGCCGGCGCAAGCCGGCACGCCGGGTCAGAGGCTTTATTCAACAGGACTTTCGAGAAATCCTATAAATCAGCCGCAGGTATTTTCTTGATCAATCGAAGCACATTCTTTTTCCCATTTTCTCGTGAATAAACGCATTCGTCCATAAATCTGCGTATCAACCACACGCCGAGGCCGCCATTGGCAGGACGCTCAAAATTCGGCTCAGGGACTAAAGAATAATCAAACTCTTTACCAAAATCCTCGAACTTAAATTCGACCGCCTCCTCGCTCAGCGTAATCTCAATTATTATTGGTCCCTTGTTCGTAGCCCCGTAGGCGTGTTCAACGATATTTGCGTAAGCTTCATTAAACGCCAGTTCAAGGTCATTTACGACCGCAGTTTGTTTACCGAGACCCGGAGCCAGCAAAAGGAGCGCTCTCACCAAAGAGTTCAGAGGTCTGAGGAAATGCTGGTCCGCCTGGGTCTCAATTTTAACAATCTTTGGATAATTCATGCTACGACGTCACTCTTTTAATTCAAACTACGCCAATGCCTGATCCACATTCCCATAAATTTCAAAAACTCTATGTAGGCGCGTGAGTTCGAAAAGGCTTTTTGCTTGAGGAGACGGACCCGCTATCTTCATGTCGCCCTTACTTCGGATTAGAGAACGAAGGGAAGCGACCAGGGCCCCGCAACCGGAGCTATCAATGAACTTGGTTTTCGACAAATCAATTATTACCCTGGTGTAATTTTGCTCAACCAGGTTTTTAATGGCTTCTCTAAGAACGGGGGCTACGGGCACGTCCAGTCTTTCACTCATTGCAATAATGTGTACTCCGTTCACTTCGACTATTTGCATCGGACCTCCTGAATTCTGAAGTTGCACTGAAACAAATGGTTTTTCAGACGGATTATTAGTAAAATAGCTTTTTTCTGACGACTTCCGTTGCGAAAGGGCAGCAAAATCTTTATATTATTCGGACGGTTTATTTTGCTGAAACGTCTAATGCTTATCCGCAACACTAAAGTTAATACCGTAAACAACAATCCTGTCAAGAAATACTCGGTGGAGGGCTTTCATGGTCGTGTTGGGGCTGGAAAATCTCCTCAAATCTCCGGAAATTGTGAAAAAGAACGAACGATTGGGTCTCCTTTACAACCAGGCTTCAGTTGACAGTTGTTTTCTCCCAATCGTCGAACTGATTGATTTAATGTTTCCACAACAACTTAAAACGCTGTTCGGGCCTCAACATGGCGTGTGGGGCACGGAACAGGACAACATGAAAGAAACAGGGCACGGTGTTCATCCTGAACTGGAGGCGCCAATCTATAGCTTGTACGCACAAGACCGCAAACCCGACGCGAAAATGCTGGTCGGCGTGGACACCGTGCTCATTGATCTACAGGACATTGGCGCCCGCGTTTATACGTTCGCGACTACGGCCCTGTACATGTTGCAGGTTTGCGCCCAAAATACGAAAAAAGTAATTGTGCTCGACCGACCAAATCCTATCAGCGGAGATCAAATTGAAGGGAATATTTTGAACCCGGAGTATGCGAGCTTTGTCGGTCCGTACCCTATACCGATGCGTCATGGTATGACTCTCGGCGAATTGCTGATGTACTATAATAAGGAACTGAGTATCGACTGCAACTTGACCGTTATCCCGATTACCGGCTGGAATCGCAATCATTTTTTCCAGGAAACCGGATTGCCGTGGATTTGGCCCTCGCCTAACATGCCTTCGCCTGAAACCGCGCTGGTTTACCCCGGCCAGGTGATGCTTGAAGGCACGAATATTTCCGAAGGGCGCGGAACTACCAAACCTTTCGAGCTATTCGGCGCGCCGTTCATTAATCAACGTGAAGTTTTAGACGTAATTGAAAAGGCTGCGCTTAGGGGGGCAATCCTTCAGCCCATGAGCTTCAAGCCAACCTTTCACAAATGGAGCGACCAAGTCTGTAGCGGCTTTTTCATTCATGTTACGGACAAGAATGTATTTAGACCATATCGATTTTCATTAGCTTTGATCTCGGCCCTTTACAAGCTTTACAAAGAGAATTTTGCCTGGACCGATCCACCGTACGAATACGTGACCGATAAAGCTCCTATTGACGTAATTTTGGGAGACGCGCGAGTCAGAGAAGATCTGCAACAAGGTCGCTCGGTATTGGACATGGAGAAAGAATGGGCCGACGATTTAGTTAGATTTTCAAAAGATAGAGCAAAATACCTCATATATTAATGACATTAACATGCGCCGGGCGCGTTCACGGGCGCCGGAGCGCGTAAGAAGGACTTGATTCGATTGGCCCTGGGCGGAATCATGGCGCTCACTGAAACTGGTGAGCGGCCGCTGACGGTTCTTCGTTGATTTCGCCTCCGGACTAACGCTCGCTGAAGTTAAAGACGACATCACCCGGGCATTTTGTAGTGAAGCATTGCGGAGAAATAACGGTAATCGCACGCGGGCCGCGAAAATGCTTGGCATATCCCGGGACTCACTTTATAGATATATAGAGCAATTTGACCTGGAAACCGAGGGGGTGGCGTAAAGCGCCCGCTGCAAAGACACTATTGATTTAATTGTCTGATTCTCTTACAATTGCCTGGCGCCGAGACCTGCCTGCCGGTAGTTTGTCGACGCGTCCGTGATCGTACATTCAGCTTGGATTTGATCCCTCAAAGACTACATTGTTGCGCTCAACAGTATGTCTATGTCCCGATAATCATTAATTATGGCGTGGGTTATGGTTCGGCGCGAAAAAAGCTTATAATTTGCCGGCTCGCCCCGGTTGGATACCCCAACCCGGAAATCGTCACAAGCTGAAACAGTAAATCACGATAGGATGCTTTGGGACTAAAAGCCCAAAGAGGGAAGTTGTTTCACGGTAGTATGGCGCCGCCGGCCACGACTCTCAGTTTGTGAGTAGGTCGACCGCCCTGAGGTTATAACCAATCCAAGAAAAACAGAAGGAGGCTCCATGGGTTTTCTGGAATTACTGACATTAGTGGCCGGCCTGGTGTTTGTGGCTGCGTTCGTCGCAAAACTCGTCAAGTACTTCACAATGCCTATGCACGTCAGATGGGAGCTGTACCCAATCCCGCACGAGGGAAAGTCGTACGGCGGCTCATTTTACGAAGAAGTGGACCACTGGGAAAAGCCCAGACATAAGAATCATCTGGCCCAATACAAATTTATGGTCCCTGAAATTTTGTTGATTAAAGCTCTCTACGAGCACAACAGGTCATTGTGGTACTGGTCTTTTCCCTTTCATTTCGGATTGTATTTATGCATCGGAGGCTTATCTTTTCTAGTAATAGGCGCCATCATGCAGATATACGGCGCAAATCCCGAAACATCAGCTCTGGCAAGCTTAGTTCAAGCCCTGACAATTGTTTTGGGAGTGACCGGATACATAATGGGTAGCGTAGGTACAATCGGTTTGATAGTTAAAAGACTCAAAGATCCTGAACTTTCAGAAATATCGGCCGGTATAGATTACATCAATCTAACCTGGCTCGCGGCAATTTTCGTAACCGGTTTTCTTGTCTGGTTACAGGACCCGTATTTCGCAACCTCCCGTGATTTTCTCGCAGGCTTGCTGAGTTTTTCATCGCATTCCGCGCGATTAACCGGGCTGCATATCATTAATTTAGTGTTATTTTTGGGTTTTATCGCTTACTTTCCGTTTACGCATATGACTCATATGGTCTCGAAGTACTTCATGTGGGACAAAGTGAAGTGGGATGATAACCCGAATGTCGGTGACGCCGGTATGGACGCCAAGATCAACAAATACCTCGGATACCCCGTTTCCTGGTCCGCGCCGCACGTGGGTTCCGAAGGCAAAAAATCGTGGGCCGAAGTCGCCACTTCCAACCCCTGGAACAAGGAAGAAAAGTGATCCCATGGAGTGTAATAAATGAGACCTGAAGAATTATCAAAAAAATCAGACCAGTTGGTGGAACTTAATGTTGAGGATCTCCCCAAGCTTCCCTACCCTTACGAAGATTACGAGGAGCCTGTGATCACGGCTCTTACTGCCGATCAGAAAGAAAAATGGGAACATTCATTGGACGGCATAAGCGCTTTGACCTTGCCGAAACCAAGCAGTCCCGAAGAGGAAGAAAAATACGTCAAAGCTTTCCTGAGCGGTTTACAAAAACTGCTGACCAAAGAAAATAACTGGACGTTTCTTCAGCCCTTAATGTTGTCCCTTGAGTATTGCGCCAAGTGCCAAACTTGCGCAAGCGCCTGTCCCGTTTATGAGATGAGCGGCAAGAAAGACATTTATCGCCCCACTTTCAGGGCCGACGTGCTCAGAAAGATTTGGAAAAAGTATTTAACTCCGGGCGGCAATATACTCCCCGGCCTTCGCGGCCATGATATCGAACTTAATTGGGACCTCATCGCAAGATTGGCGGAATTGTCTTACCGATGCACCCTTTGTCGTCGCTGCGCCATGACGTGCCCGGTCGGTGTTGATAACGGCCTCATAACACACGAACTTCGTAAACTGTTCAGCCAGGAATTAGGAATAGCCGCTGCTGAAATTCATGAAAAGGGCTCGGTCAAGCACCTTAAGTTCGGTTCAAGCACCGGCATGATAAAAGCCGCGGTGGAAGATATCATCGAGTATCTTGAAGACGACATCGAAGAAAAAACCGGTAAGCAGATTAAGCTGCCGATAAACAAAAAAGGCGCCGAAATTCTGCTGGTTCACAACGCCGGTGAATTCATGGCATGGCCTGAAAACCCCATGGCGTTCGCTATTCTCTTTGACGCCGCGGGTATAGATTATACCCTTTCGACTGACTTAGTGGGTTACGACGCCGTCAATTACGGCCTGTGGTACGACGACGTTCAGTTCTCAAGGGTAGCTTTAAAACACCTCGATGTTGCCCGAAATCTAGGTGTAAAGAAAATTATCATAGGTGAATGCGGACACGCCCATAAAGCTCTTTCCGTCATAGCGGACAGGCTGTTGCCGGGACAGCAAATGATTCCCAGGGAAAGTTCTTACACTTTACTCTGGGATATAGTGAAAACAGGCAAAATTAAATTCGACCCATCAAAAAATGACTTCCCGGTTACATTGCACGATCCCTGTAATGTTGTGCGTTTGATGGGCATAGTGCAGCCGCAACGAAATGTCCTCAAAACCATATTCCCTCCGGGACGATTCCGGGAAATGACTCCCCATGGTGTCGACAACTACTGCTGCGGTGGGGGATCAGGTTTTGCCATCATGGACTCCGGCAATTTTGCCGGATGGAGAAAGATCATTTCAAGCCGCAAGAAACTGGCGCAGGTTTTAAACGCTTTCCAGGATGTAATGGATCCCTCGATTCACAAAATGATCTGTTCCCCGTGTTCAAACTGTAAGGGTGAAATTAGAGACGTTTTGGAGACATACGAAGTATTCGAAAAAACGGGTATCTGGTACACAGGCTTGGTCGAGCTGATGGTCAACGCAATGGTTGACCAGGAAAAACCATTCTTAGAATGGCCCGACGATGAAGATGACGATTGATAAAGTATGATAATTCGGCCAAAATTCGTGAGCAAACACAATGCTCTCTGAACTTAAAAATAATTGCGATTTGACTAAGCTCGATGACTATGTCCGAAATTTCGTCGAGCTTTATGATCGCGATGGTTTGTTTCCCAAACATTGCAGAGCCTGCGGTGAGGAATTCAGAAACATGGGTGAATACTTTTGTTTGACGAATCCCAAAGGTCATGTGATGGAGGATTGCAGCAAGGTTATGGGCCGGCCTTACACAATGATTTATCGCCATTGTCTGTGTGGAAACACTTTGGTGCTGGTTTTAACGGAAGAAACATTTCCATTGCTGAACGAATTCTGGGCCATGATGAGAGACTTGTCCGAAGAAATCGGCTGTCCGCTCGACACCCTGGTCCGGAGATTTGTTGATCTTTTCGATCGGGAGGTGATTAAACGGGCCAATTGCAAGAAACTTTGATTTGCATGAAACAATTTCTGTTATAGATATCATCACTCGATTGCGATCCTATTGAAAATGAGTTACACAATTGAAAAATACCGGTATCAAGGCGTGCGACATTAGCCGAAACGCCGCCTGGGATATTCGATAGAAAAGCTTTTTACGAGGCGCCGGTATTTCCTATTGAATTAGTCAGTAAACTGTAGCATAATCTCATTTGGTTTTCCCATAGTTCAAATTCGGTATATAACAGGATGTAAAGTAATGCGAAACCAATCGCCGGATGTACTCCGGTTCTGTTTTGATTTGGTATTACGCCGAGTGCGACTCAGTAAGGTGTTTGGGCCTGCAATTTGTCTACGGGAATTATCAAGAACCATGAGACGCTGCATTTCGTTACCGTAGGGAAAAATTGTCCGTTTTGGACTTTATGGCTTTGTGCCGACTGAACCATACTCGAGCTTTCGGGTAGTTTCCCTGTACGTTAAAGGAGATATGATATGCCTAAAAAAATTCTCGTGGTTGACGATGAGCCTGATATGGTCACTTTTCTTTGCACCCTCTTCGAAGACAACGGATACACGACCATTAAAGCCGCAGACGGAGAGGAAGCTCTTGAAAAGGTTAAGGCCGAATCACCTGACCTAATTTCTTTGGATCTCTTAATGCCCAACAAAACCGGCATCAAAATGTTTCGTGAATTGAGAAAAGACGAGGCGACCAAGAATATTCCGGTCGTCATGGTTACCGGCTTCGGGAAAGATGACGTGCCTAGCATGGATTTTAAAGAATGGGTTCAGAAAAGGTCGATCAAACCACCGGAAGCCTACATCGAAAAGCCGGTGAATCCGGATGAATTAATGGCGAGCGTCCGCAAAGCTTTAGGCGCGGAATAGCTTGTTGGAGTCCTGAGTCGGCTTCAGGACTCCGAATCGCCATTGAGTTTTGGAGACAGATTGTTTCGGAAGTATTCAGCCAAGATCTTCAACTTTACACAAGATCTGAGATTTAAGCTCAGTTTTTATACCGGTCTTGTGGCCTTCCTCAGCATCGTTGTATTCGCCCTCTATAGTATTAATAATCAAGAGTCGAGTTTAGTTAACACACGCATTCAAGGAGCATTAAAGGATTCCGACGTCGTCAAGGCCGCCGTTTGGAATGGAATGATGACTAAGGACAGGCAGGTCATTCGGGACATTGTAGACGCCATAGGCCAATTGGAAGGCGTGGACCGCATCAATATTTATGACCAGGAAGGTATCCTCCATTACTCGAGCGATCCGGACGGCAAAGCGCAAATAGGCAAATTGTATAGTAGTATTGACGGCTCACGTCTGCTGACCAATTTAGGTGAAAACAAGAAAGTTCGGTACGACTTTACCAAAGGGTCCAACGAAGTAACCGTGGTTAATCCCATGGTAAATACGCCAAGCTGCTCGACTGCGGAGTGCCACGCCCACCCTGAAAGCCAACCGGTGCTTGGCGCATTGGAGCTGAAACTCAAACTCACCGGTTTACGATCTCAAGTTCGCAAAGACGCTCAAACTGTTGTATATTTTGCGGCTTTTCTCTTCCTGCTGATTTCGAGCATTATTGGTCTAGCCGTAATCTTTTTCGTCAGCCGTCCGGTTGATAAATTGCGGGCAAAAGCGCAACGCATTGCCAGGGGCGATTACAAGACAAAGCCGCTTTCCCTTGGCACAGACTCGATCGGACAATTGTCAAGCGCACTGGACGAGATGAGCCGTCAGATCAATCAACGTGAACGCGAGGTCGATCAACGGCGCAAAATGTACCAGGAACTCTTTGAACAAGTGCCCTGTTACATTGCAGTAATCAGTCCGGATTACAAGATTGTTCGGGCCAACCGCTCGTTTATAACCGCCTTTGGAGAAAAGACCTACAAGAATTGCTTCTCCGCGTTCAAAGAGCGAGATTCTAAGTGTTTGAATTGCCCGGTTGAAAAAACATTTGAAGACGGCTTGAATCATCGGGTGGACGAAATCTGGAATTTGAAGAATTCGGATGAGAAAGCTCACGTAATAGTGACCACGACGCCAATTTTTGACGATCTGGGGAAAATTACGGAAGTCATGGAAATGGCGGTAGACGTCACCCGCCTCATGAAACTTCAGGAAGAGATTAAAAAGAAAGAGGCGCAGTTCAAGGCTCTCTTTGAAAATGTCCCATGCTATCTCACAGTTATAGATAGATCCTACAGAATTGGATTCTATAATAAAATGTTTTCTAAGGATTTCGGGGCCAAATGGGGCGAATCCTGCTACAAGGCCTACAAAGGTCGGACTGAAAAATGCCAAATTTGCCCTGTTGAAAAAACGTTTGAAGATGGTGAGTCACATTTTTCAGAAGAAATTTGGCGACGCAACGGAGAAGAACGTCACATTGTTGTGCGCACTGCGCCGATCCTTGATGACTCCGGCTCGATAACTGCCGTGATGGAAATGTGCACTAACGTCACCGAACTTAGGCTTCTTGAAAACAGATTAGCCATAT
Source organism: Desulfomonilales bacterium (assembly GCA_038250835.1). Lineage (GTDB taxonomy): Bacteria > Desulfobacterota > Desulfomonilia > Desulfomonilales > Desulfomonilaceae > JBBSBY01. The sequence goes on from JBBSBY010000022.1 coordinate 29,581, forward strand.
TAGGCGAGACAATAGCCGGAACTTCCCACGCGATCAAGAACATACTCTCCGGCTTAGAGGGCGGCGTATACGTTGTCGATTCGGGACTAAGATCTTCGGATGCGGATAAAATCCGAATGGGATGGTCAATTGTTAAAAAAAATGTGTCCCTGGTTTCAGATTTGGTAAAAGATATACTTTACGCATCGAAAGAAAGAACCCCTGAGCTCAAGCTCGTTGATCCCGGGCAGGTTCTCAATGATATAGCTGAATTATTTGAAGGTAAGGCTCGGAAAGACGGTATTAGCCTGATCAAAGCCTTTGAACCCAATCTCGGCAGGGGATTACTTGATCCGGCGGGTCTCCATACCGTGGTTTCCAATTTAATCTCTAACGCCATGGCCGCGTGCTCTGAAAGAACTTTAATTGATCACCACATTATACTGTCCGCAGAACTTGAAGATGAAGTCATTATAATTGATGTTTCCGACAATGGGAAAGGTATGTCGGACGATGTTAAGGCGAACCTTTTCAAAAAATTCTTTTCAACCAAAGGCGCAAAGGGGACGGGGCTGGGACTCTTGGTCACCCGTAAGATTGTAGAAGAGAACGGCGGCTCAATCATCTGCGAATCTACCCTTGGCAGGGGGACTAAATTCATTGTCCGGCTCCCTTTCACCAGGACGGAAGAAGCCCTCTTGGAAAAAGAAGCGAGTGCGGCGGTTATGTGAAATATAATTTTAGAGTCCCAAGAAAACGGATGAGATATTCATCTTGCACCAGGAGGAAATATGAACGGAATAGGGTTATGCGCCATTTTTTCCCGACAGGGAGATTGGGCCTTCGACTATGCCCTTAAACTGGCCAGACATCACAATACCAAGTTAAACATTTTTCATTTTCTGGATTCCCCCTACACTCTTCGCAGGGACGTGGTGTTTGTGGACGCTGAAAGAACCACCACCACGAAGGTTACACCTGAGTTCATTGCAAAGAAAGACCGCGAAATGCGGGAAATGTTTGATCCGAAACTCGGTGACTATGTCGAAGTTGGATTCAGACTGTGCGAAGGCAACAATGAGGTCGAGCTTAGAAAATGTTTCAAAAAAGGCGATTATGAAGTGCTCGTGATTGCCTACAATGGGAAAAACGCCGATTTCGGCGGAACTACCACAATAGAGGAATTTGCTTCAAAGTTTAAAGGTCCCGTTGTATTAATCGGACCGGATTCTGCTGATACGTACTATCTGAACCAAACAGCTGAGCAAATGTTGGACGATTTGCTTATCCCCAAGGATAAATCTCACGAAATAGCGGCGTAGCCTTGATAGGTTCGGCTATTCCCGATTTTGGGAATAGCCTTATACTATAGAATGATGAAACTGATCCGTCATTTTCAATATCTTAGCATTATGAAAGGAATGCCGCGTGGATTTCTCGTCAAGTGAACAATTTGAATTGCATGTACATAAATGCTTCGGAAAGATTTTCGAACTTCTTCAGAGCATGGATGCTCAGGTGAAAAAGGGAGCGGAACAAGAAGAGGCTGAAGGCAAGTTCGGTGTGATGAACGATTTGCGCGACGAACTTGAAGAAGTTATTTTACATTGCCATTTAGCATGGCAATATCATAGATTGTCAAAGGCAATGGGAGCCAAGAACACCTGGGATGTGGTGGAAGAAACGGGCGCGGAACAAGAAGAGGCTGAATAATCTTTACAATGGAATCCAAACTATTTTTTGTGGGCAATCACTCCAACGAAAAATCTAAAGAAGTAATGCAGATGGCGCTCAGGGATCAGACCAGCCTCTTCAAGCAATTTTTTCAACCCGCCTAAACTAAATGTTTTTCCAATCCATATCCCAACTGAAGTTTCCCGAATCAGCCGCTCAAATCCCAGAGGACCACAAACATTGGGAATTCCCACAAAAACTTTCCCTTTGTTTTTCGTGACCCTAACCATCTCATCAAGAGCGGCTTCAGGCGCGGGTAAATGTTCAAGGGTGCTGCTGTTCCAAACTAGGTCGATACAGTCGGTTCTGATCGGCAGGTGTTCCAAATCGGCGACCACAAGGCTGAGGGTCTTGTCCCGTTTGCGCGCTTCCTCCAAAGCTTCAAGATCGATATCCAAAGCAATGCTGAAATCCACTTTGGAACTCTTATTCATCATGGAAGAAGCAAATGCGGGGCCGGAGCCGGCTTCCAGGGTGACAGCATCCTGTGAAACGGCATAGGTCATTAAATAATTTACGAGATTTGCGTTGACGCGCTTCCGCAACTGATCGAACACACCATAAACAGTGGTTTCAGTGCCGCCAAGCTGCCATTCTTTACCTGCCATTCTATACCTTTTGACAAACAGCCAAAATCGAGCTTCCGAATGGTAAGTTCATTCTGCGCAAGATCCAGCGTTCTTTTTCCATTATGGTGATGAATAACTTGTTTAAAGTTGGGTCTATCGGTTTGAGCTCAGATTGGGCGGGGGCGCCGTTTTCCACGTGAAATATACTCTTCGTCAATCTGTATGCCGCAATTGCGGGGAAAAGAGCTGAAAAAAAATGCGAGATTCGGATGATGTCCACAGGCCGGCTTTCAAGAACTTTACGCAAACGCCGGCGCGTATAACGGCGGTTAGCTCCAACGGCCTTGTGGTGCTCAGGACTCATGAGCCATTTATAAGCGGGCACAATCAGTATGATATAGCCTCCCGGTTTGGCCACTCGCCAAAGTTCTCCAAATGCTTGTTTTTCTTTAACGCCTTCACATTCAAAAACGTCCACGGATACCACGGTGTCGAACAAATCACTTTGATAAGGGATTTCATTGATAGACGCGGCACACAAATTGTTGAGATCGCGACGCTTCCAAAATTCAATTGCCTCAACGGCAAAGTCGAATCCAAAAGTCCTGTAACTAAGATTTTCGATGTTCACCAGATTCTGTGCCGTGCCGCATCCCGCATCCAACAACGTGGCCGACTTGTCCAGACCCAATGATTTTACTTCATCCAGAATGACCCCATGCAGCCCCTTGAACCACCAGTAATCGGTTTCGAACTGATACAGCTTCTGATATTCATGCGCTTCCAAATACTTAGTCCTCCACAGCGAAGTGGTAAGTATCAGGATCAGCCGGATCGTATTTTATGGATTTCAGCATCAGAAATTCCGAAGATTGCGTGAACATAACGGCATGAGATTCGTATGGTTTTAGGAGAACTCCCTGCTGAGCATTCAACTTGAATTTGTCTTTAATACCTGATTCTATATGAATCGTATTTATCTCGGCCGATCCGTTCAGCAAATAGAAGAATACGACGGTTTCCTTGTGGTAATGATTACCCATGACGGAGCCTGGATTCATCGCACCGGAAACAAGAGATTCCCAAGATCCGACGTTCAGAATCTCGCGAAAAATTCCGCGATCATCGGATCTTTCAAAAACGGGTTTGACAATCTCGTGCGACATTAATCAGCCCTGCGTAATCGCGCGTTGAAGATACGCGTCACGTACTGCATTCCGGTTTTGAAAAACTTCAACAGGCTTGGCGCTGATTTTGATATACCTTTTGCGCGATCCCGAAACACATAGGGGAATTCGTAAACCGTGAGTCCCTTTTTGCGGCAGGTGTACAAAAATTCCATAAAATATGCGCCATATCCGGTTGGAATTATGGATACTTTGTCAAAGACGTGGCGCCGGAGAACTACGAAACCACTATCATAATCTTTGATTCCGAATCCCAGAACCACCGTGGCCAAGCCGTTAATCATTCGACTGGAAATCACTCTGAGAGGCGATCGATCGTCGATGCCGCCTTCAGCATAGCGAGATCCGACCACAATGTCGTATTCATCAAGCTTTTTTATCATTGCCGGCAACAATGAGGGCGGCATACACATATCCGCGTCCATCCAGCCTACTATTTCTCCCCTGGATTCAATGATGCCGCGATTGAAAGCCGAAGCTAGTCCGCGAGTGTTTACGCGCCGGATAAGTTTAACTCGGGGATCATTGAATTCCTCGACCAGCTTCCAAGTCTCGTCCGCCGAATCATCGTCAACGACTATAATCTCAACGGGATCTTTTACATGCTCAAAGATACTGTTGATTGTATCAAGTATATTCTCTCGTTCATTGTATGTGGCTAAAACTATTGAAACTCTGGGATCCCCATCCACGGATCACCTCCGTAATCTGAATCTACAAAATTTGCGACAATCTGAATTAGGCTCCGCACTCCAAAAGCTTTTCCGACACATACTCCATCTGAGATCGGCCGAGGCCAAGCCCGGAAGGTAGGTAAAGGCCTCTGTTCCAGAGATCAACAGACACCGGGTAGGCGCCGTCGATTTCGGGAAACCTTTCATCAGAGCCTTTGAAGAGAGGTTGTAGGCTCATGGGACAGAAAAACGAGCGGGTATCAACACCTTTTTCAGCAAGCAACGCCATCAGCTCATCTTTTGCGCGCCCGAAACCGGGGTCGATCAATATGCCGTACATCCAATAAACATTTTTAGCCCAGGATTCCTCATAAGGTAAGGTCAGGTCAGGAACGTCTTTGAGAAGCTCGTTATATGTTTCCCCAATAAAACGTTTTCGGCTGATTTTGTCTTCTATCATCTCAACTTGAGCCACACCCATAGCGGCTTGTATGTTAGTCATTCTATAGTTGTATCCCATCACCTCATGGACAAACCGCGGCTCCTGAAAACCTTGATTACGCAACAGGGCCAATTTGTCGGCGATCTTCCTGTCGCGACAAAGGACCATGCCGCCCTCACCTGTGGTGAGTATTTTGTTCCCATAAAAACTAAAGCAAGCGATATCCCCGAATGAGCCGACTTTTTGGCCGTTTACTTCAGCGCCGTGAGCCTGAGCGCAATCTTCAATGACATATAGCTTGTGCTTGCGGGCAATTTCCATTATGGCGGGCATATCACAAGGGTGGCCATACATATGCACAACCATGAGCGCCTTTGTCTTGGGTGTTATTTTTTCTTCTATGAGGTTGGCGTCAATACACCAGGTTTGGGGGTCTACATCCACCAAAACAGGCCGAGCGCCGGCCAAAATCACCGTATTTGCGGAAACGATCAAGGTGAAATCGGGAATTATAACTTCATCGCCGGGTCCAATGTCCAGGGCGGCATAGGCCATATGCAAGCCTGTGGTGCAATTGCTGCAAGCTATTCCGTAAGGTGTTCCACAATATGAGGCAAATTTTTCCTCGAACTGAGTGATATATTTGCCTGCTGAGGAAACCCAATTAGTTTCAATACAATCCGTGACATATTGCATCTCCCGACCATTCAGGAGCGGTTCACAGACGGGAATCATTAAATCCTCCAATGAGCGTTTGGATGTTGCTCGGAGCGCTTTAATATAATTCGTAAGAAGGGGACTTTTCCTACGTTTTTTATCCTTCTATTTGAATGGCGGCTTTCATTGGGGGGAATGGCCGCATAAACTTTAATTATTTACACCTGTATGAGGCTGGGGTCAAGAAACACTTGATCTTTATATTGGTTTTTAAGAAGGAATTGTTATACGAGGAGAAGACCGTGTAGTCGGCAAAATTAAACGGCTCATTTTTAATGGGATTGGATACGACAATGTTGACCGCAAAGTTATTGTTTACTAATTCGAAGAGACCTTACCCAGCCCCACCCTAATCTTCAGTCAAAAAACTTATGAAAAATGTCATTTACTTCACCGGTCATCTGCTCCGCGTCCAAAGGACTATCGTGATGCAATCCATGCAGGTGCAGCAGGCCGTGAATCAGTAAATACAAGATCATTTCATCATCTGTGTAGCCAAGGTCCTCAGCATCCGATCGGGCTCTGTCGGAACATATCACCACATCTCCCAGCATATTGCGATCCGAAATGATTTTGAGCCCTTCAGATTGAGAAAACGACAAGACATTTGTGGGGCCGTTTTTGCCTCTATATGTATGGTTCAACTCCGTCATTTCATCACTGTTTACAATTGAAATTGAAGCGGAGGTTTCAGAGCTATAACCCAAGCCTTCTAATATTTGTTCCGTTTTCGTCTGCAGATCTTCCGGGTTTATGTTTATCTTTGTCTGCCTGTTGTCTATTAGTATCCGCATTCGTTTTATCCTGGAATTCAGACTTGGGGTATTCCACTCTAGTGTGCAGCATCCCCTGCAGAGCGCGCACGAATGATTTGGTGATTGCGTGCAAATCCTTGAGCGTCAGAGTAGATTGGTCCAATTGGCCTTCACTGAACAGACCCAGGACCAATGTTTGAACCCTTTTCTGGATACGCGCCGGAGTTGGGTCCGCCAGTGTCCTACACGCCGCTTCTGCAACATCGGCCAACATAACCAACGCCGCTTCCTTGGTTTGAGGTCTAGGCCCGGAGTAGCGATATTTATCCTCGGATACGGTTTGATTGGTCTTCTCAGCCTTCTCCAAAGCTTTAACATAGAAATATTTTATAAGATTTGACCCATGGTGCTGCTGAATAATATCTATAATTGGTTGCCCAAGGCGATGTTCCTTCGCTTTTTCTACACCATGCTTGACATGAGTAACCAGTATAAGCGCGGACATGCTCGGCTCAAGCTTGTCGTGAGGATTTGGGCCTCTCCCCTGATTCTCTATAAAATACATGGGCTTGGCGGTTTTACCCACTTTTCCGATATCATGAAACATTGCGCCGACTCGGGCCAAAAACGGATTTGCGCCTATAGCTTCGGCGGCTGCTTCAGCAAGATTCCCCACAAGTAACGAATGGTGGTAAGTTCCGGGCGCTTCTTGAGCCATTTCTTTCAGCAGCGGGTGATTGAGGTTGGCAAGCTCCGACATTTTAATATTAGTCATGTACCCCAGCGGCTCCAGCAGAGGAGACAGCCCTGTGGCAAGTAATCCGCTTAATAAACCTCCAAGGAATCCCAGCCCGACTTCGTAAATTTCATGAAAAGTATGTAGCTGACCCAATGCCATCTTGATTGCGGCAATCGAGACCATGTTCACGACACCGACCACCAGACCGGCTCTCAGCATAGATTTACGATCTAAAACATAAATCATTCCATGAAGTCCGACGATTCCGGAAATAAAATAAAAGGTGAATAGATAAATATCCCCTTCTATGGTCAGAGTCGCCGTTATGGCTAGAATGGCCGAGAAGATAAAAGCTATTTTGCCGTCCACCATTAAAGCGGTGAGCATGGCCCCGGTTGCTATGGGCGCCGCGTAGAGTATGGCGTTGGGACTTATTGTAGGCTTTCCGGAAGCCGTCAAGGCCGCGGATGTCATGCTTGTGAATCTCACCAAAATAATGGTACCCAGGAGCAAGAGGCTGAGCAATATCAAATCTTCCGTGGCATAACGAACTCGGTCGAGATGCATTTCACTGTAATAGGACACCAAACGCAGCAACAGCAGCAGCAATAGGAAATAACCCGCTATTATTATATATCTACTGTATTCCGGATTAGCTTTGTTCAAACCTTCCAATTTTTTTATGTGGCCCTCATTGAGCGGCTCACCCTCTTTGATTATAGGTTCACCTTTGGCCACCTGAAAGTATACACTTTTGACCTGTGCCAGAGCCTCTTTCTTTAGAGCTTCACTTTTTTCTTTATTGTAGTGAATGCTTACATTGATTAAATCTCTTGCCAATTTTCTAATGGTTTTTGAGAGGGCCGGGTCCGACGTTGAATCATTCTCTTCCGCATCAATGAAATGAATGGCTTCCGCTAAATCGTAAATCGACGATAAATCCTTTAAAGGTTCCAACTTGTCCCTGGTTTTAAACTTTAATAGAATACCCTGCTTCCCGTCTCGCATCAGGAGTTCGCGATTTTGAACTATTCCTTTAATAAGGACGGGCGTGACCATAGAAGTCAAATCACGTTGAATTCTCGGATTAAATCCCATGGATTTAAGCACGGCAAAGCCTGAAGGGGAAATGTTAGCGCCGATCAAGTTTTCGAATCGCGCCTTCAGAGCTTCATCATCCATGGGTCTAAATACTTTTTGAATCTGATGGTCCGGAGTCGCTGCGGATTCGTTCGGGTTTTCCGCCTCTCTCTTGGCTTCGGCTTCCTGTTGGAGATAATCGGACATGAAATCGAATGCGGTGGCAATCCGTTTTTGAACTTCATGCACCATTTCTTCGTCAGCGTCGTACAGCGGCCTTACTGATTTAAGAACTTCATCAATATTTTTGTTGGTTGCGGATTCGTCAAAGACTTTAAACGTTATTGGCGAAATGATAGTCTCAGGCGCCGGTTCTCCGAGCGTTAAATCGTATAATTTGAAACTTTTGGGTGTAATTAGAAACGCCGCAATCAATGAAGTCGCAATAATCAACGCCCAGCGCTGCCACTTAGATTCCGCAAAGAAAAACAGCCATTCCGGAACAACTTTAGCCGCATATTTGCGCGCCCCGTTTCCTAAATTCTTTTTAGGATCAGGTTTCTTAGACTTATCGAGTGCTCTTATCTTATTTTGTGAATCCGGCATTTTTATCGTGTGTATCCGTGTTTGGTGTCGGCAGTTGGTTTATTTTCATAAGCTTTTATGATTTCTTGGACCAATGGGTGCCGCACTACATCCTGATCCGTAAATTTCACGAATTGAATTCCCTCAATGTTGGTCAAGATTTCTCCGGCTTCCACCAAACCCGACTTGGTCCCATTCGGCAAGTCGATTTGGGTTATGTCCCCGGTTATTACCGCTTTAGACGAGTATCCCAGCCTAGTCAAGAACATCTTCATTTGTTCCGATGTGGTGTTCTGAGCCTCATCCAAAATAACAAAGGAATCGTTAAGCGTTCTACCACGCATGAACGCAAGCGGGGCCACCTCTATATCGCCGCGTTCGACCATCCGATTCGCCTTCTCAAAATCAATCATATCATGAAGCGCGTCGTACAGTGGACGCAGATATGGATTCACCTTTTCGTAAAGATCTCCAGGCAAAAATCCCAACTTTTCCCCTGCTTCAACCGCCGGTCTGGCCAAAACTATTCTCCGGAGTTCTTTCCGGGCTAGAGACGCTACCGCCATTGCCATAGCTAGATATGTTTTTCCCGTGCCTGCAGGACCGACTCCAAAGACGATATCGTGTTTGGCTATAGCCTCGATGTATAGTTTCTGCCCCAGCGTCTTAGGCGTTATCGGCCGTTTACCCGCCGATGTGTACACTACCTCTCGCAATAAATCTTTAATCTTTGCGCTCGAATCGCGCTCCAGCAAACGAACGGCTTGATCGATATCCGCCGGATTTATCGGAAAACCGTCTCGCGCAAGGGGATAAAGCTGCTTCAGGACTCTTTCCGCAAGTTCATCCTTGGGAGGATTTCCATAAATGGACAATGTATTGCCTTTAATGGAAATATTAACTTTTAAAGTTTTTTCAATAAATTTAATATTCTTGCTGAGTTCGCCAACTAATGCCTGAAAAGCTCCGATGTTGTCAAAGCTGACTCGCCGGGCCGTTTTCTCGGCATCCGGCGCAAAATCTCTTTTCAACAAGTTGCACTCGCCATTTGCATTGCGCTCCAATAGCTGATGTGATTAAATTCTGGATTCAATAGGCCTTTGCCTACTCATAACACACTACAAATAAACGCATTTTATATAATCATATTCCTTCTAATGGGAAGAAGCAACGGGAATCGGCGCGCTGGACGTGATATTGTATTTGGACGCGGACGCGTCATATTGATTGCATATCAAGCCGCATGAAGGAACATTATGAGCGACAAAAACATTGAAACAGACTCCGCCGCCGAGGCGTTCGGCAAAATGCTGTCCATAATTAAAGCGCTACGAGCTGAAAACGGCTGTCCCTGGGATCAGAAGCAGACTCCACAATCATTTCACCCGTATATCCTCGAAGAGTATCATGAACTTGTCCACGCTTTAAATTGCGGCGATCTCGACGGCATAACGGACGAAATGGGCGATCTCATATTCATCGTAATTTTCACGGCTTATTTGTTTGAGCAGGAGAAGTTCACCTCTATCACCAAGGTACTCAAAGGTTCTATGACCAAGATGATCCGTCGACATCCTCACGTGTTCGGCAATACGTCAGTAAAAGACGCTGACGAAGTTATCGCCAATTGGCGCAAGATTAAATCCAGGGAAAAAACGCATTTGGAGAGGACCAGCCTATTGGACGGCATCCCCAGATCTCTGCCGGCGCTGGCGCGAGCTCAAAAGCTGGCCAAAAGGGCGGCTCGTGTGGGGTTTGATTGGACCTTACCTGAAGAGGTATTTGCTAAACTTGATGAAGAACATGGCGAATTCCGACTAGCGGTCGATAAAAGAAATAAATCGGAAATGCGAGAAGAATTAGGAGACCTGCTGTTTGTATTAACCAATGTGGCGCGCCATTTGGAACTTGACGCCGAAGACGCATTAAACGAAGCGTCCGACAAGTTTGAGCGCAGATTTAAGCATATCGAAGGGAGATTGTCGGCCAGGGGGGCAAGTATCGAGGAATCCAATCTCGAAGAAATGGATAAATACTGGGACGAAGCCAAAGAAATTGAGAAGCGAGATAAGTAGTGAAGGCTCAATGGCTTAGGTATGACCCGTCCATAGATCCGTCATGCCGGCGAAGGTCGGTATCCAGGATTATTGTACAACTCTGGTGAACCGGCGGAGCCGGCATCAAAGACCAAAAGTTAATTCCTAAATTCCATTTTCATTGCAGTGACGGAAAAGAAAAGGTCGCCGGCTGCGGCCCCATAATCACGAGATTTCGACCAGTCCGTCCGGGTGGCCGGATTCAACAAAACCAATCTTAGCCAAAGGCGAAACCCCTGCATTTTCCAGCTTTTTGAGTAACTCTCCAGCCACGGCTTCAGGGGCTCCTATAATTAGGCCCCCGGATGTTTGTGGATCGAATAATAGATCCGTAATCGACATTGGTATACCATCATCCAGACTAATCCATGAGCTGAAGAATTTTCGGTTGGCATAAGCGCCGCCCGGAATAAAGCCGTTTTTTGCGGCCTCAATCGCGCCCTCGAGTAAGGGAATTTGGGCGGAATCAATCTTGACCAGCGCCTTAGAAGCCCTGGCCATTTCCACCAGGTGCCCGGCGACTCCAAATCCGGTGACATCCGTCGCGGCCTTTGCGCCGATTGAAACGCCCGCTTCCGAAGCCGCTTTGTTTATCGAACACATCGAATCAACCATGGCTTTCAGGGCGCCTTCAGACGCGGCGCTCGCTTTGCCTGCAGTCGCAATCACTCCCGTGCCCAGGGCTTTTGTCAATATCAAAACATCACCCGGCTTGAGACCGGAATTGGTCATTAATTGATCCGGGCGAATCAAACCCGTCACGGATAAGCCATATTTAGGCTCATCGTCTTCTACGCTATGGCCGCCGATTAGAGCCACGCCGGCTTCGTCCAGGATCTCTAATCCGCCGGCAAGGATCCGCCTCAGCGTGCTTAAACCTAACTTCTTACTGGGAAAACACACTATGTTTAAAGCCGTAATCGGTTTACCGCCCATAGCGTAAACATCGCTTAATGAGTTCGCCGCAGCGGCTCTACCAAAAACGGCAGGATCATCAACAATTGGGGTAAAAAAATCTATGGTTTGCACCAGCGCCAGATCATCCGAAATCTTATAAACCCCGGCGTCTTCCGAGCCCGCCAAGCCGGTCAAGACATTAGGATTGTGAGCAATCTTTAGCTGAGATAGAGCTTCATCGAGGTCTCCCGGACCTATTTTAGCGGCTCAACCGGATGTCTTGGCTAATGATGTGAGCTTTACGTTGTCTGACGTCACTGTATTCCTCCCGCGGTAAACCGGCGGAGTAAAAATATTGTGTGATGTAAGAACATCACGGATGAACAAAGCTGTTCGGAAATCTTATATCGATATTTTCTATATTAAATATAGATTGAGCCTTTTGCAACTTACCGAGGCAAATAGTCCGAGTGTGATATGCTCCAGCAGGATAATAAGATAAAGAACGGAGGCGCCGGTAGGAGATGTTCTAAGAGTCAGTGGTCTGAGATCATGTCACTTCAGCCGGGTGTCAAGGCATAGGAAGCAATAACCTATATGAGATGCTCGGGACAATCGCAGTACAATTTAGCTTGGAGATCTTTGGCCTGGAGATCTAAATTACTCACGCCGGCTTGAAAATCCCTGGTGCAGGCGTGATCCGGTCCCACAAAATCAGCCAAAAAGAGGTAGGCTTTCTTTTTCCAAGACAAATAAGCCTGCTTGTCGAACTCTGTTTTCACGACATTCCAGCCGGCCTCAATGAGATCGTCGATTGATTCCTGGAACTGCATTTACTCCCTCTTTCCGAAACTCTCTTGTTGCGTACTCAATAAATGCACTGTAATTAATCGTTGGTGATTAGTTTAATATTTGTCGTTGATTAGTTGCAGGCGAATATCGCCCGCAACCAATTGAATCTAAGGTCGGTTTTGCCGGGGCTATGTGGAATCAATTCGACGCCTAAACATTAATTCAAATCAGCGTCAATAAGTTTGAACCGACCTCGATTATTTTCTAAGAGTTTGATAGACACTTAAAAAGATCTTACTTTCCGATCACATTGTTTCAAAATTGTTACTTCGTGCTACACAAATGTAAATGACGTTATTTCTGTTCGGAATCGGACGAATCAGTGTCATGCTTGTACGGTCCCATAATAACTTCTCTGGCGTCATCTACGTGATGGTGCGGCGGCAGTACGCCACAGCCGGCTTGAGTGATGACTTCAGGCCTGTGATGCGGCTCATATTCGACGTTACCCGGAGGAGCCACACAACACGCCGAATCAGCGTCGTGCTGAACACCACAAGACGGGCACGCCTGGCCGGACGCGTCACTTCCCAAAGCCGAGGAGCTGCGGTTCACAGCCGATGGTCCAATTTGTAGATCGAAAGCCTTGCCCGCCTTTAAGCCGTCCTTCCATTCTAATTCCAAAGACAGCTCATGTTTTCCATCTTTTTTTTCTAATTCAAGCTCAATCTCGGCGACATTTTCGGTAGCTATTTCCATATGCTTTCCGCCGTGATCAAAGCTCAATTTTCCGGATTTGATATTATGCAATATTTCTTCAAAGTATTGCGTAACCTGCTCCATTGTCACTGCGCCTTTGATTTTCATTTTCTCTTTGTTCTTATCACTGCTCATTTACTAACCTCCAGTTAGACCAAACTCAATTTTAATGTAATAATTACCAGGGGCGTTTGGTCCTTATGCTTATTTAATAGTATTAAGACACCTCAAATCCGATTATGTTGTCAGATATTTTGAACGACTCAATTGGTCTAATAGTAAAGTCCGCAAAACAGCAGTTTTCTTTGCCGCGTGCGCTACAAAAAACGCGTTAAAACCAATATAATTGCTGGAATTTACATCCGCGCCTTTTTCCAATAATAAGTGGACTATCTTCTGATTTCCTGCGGCGGAAGCTGCCAGAAGCGGCGAATAACCTTTGTGGGTTTGGTATTGTATATCTGCGCCTGCTTCGATGAGTGTGGCCGCCACATTCAGATTATTCTTAAAACAAGCCCAAATTAAAGGAGTGTTACCGTTCTTGTCGCAACAATCAGGGGCGGCGCCTTTTTCTATAAGGAGATCAACTATACTCATATGACCTTTATAAGATGCCCAAAATAACGGGGTTCTACCGTTAAGGTCGGGGATATCAATGCAATCTTCATCAACGGTCAGAGCCTGCGCTATTCCATAGTGACCCTCTTTGGACGCTTCGATGAGAGCCGTAAAACCCCTTGAATCGCGCAAACGCGGATTTGCCCCATTTTCGAGAAGTAAATTTGTAATGTCCAAATGATTATCTCTAGCGGCAACCATCAAGGCGCAGCCACCTACTATAGTAGTAGAATTCACATCAGCGCCGCTATGAATAAGCATATCAACGATTTCAAAAATACCGGCCAAACACGCGAAATTTAAAGCGCCGGCCCCAAATGTTTTTTCCCTGACGTTAACATTTGCGCCCATTTTCAACAATAATTCGGCCGCGTCGCGCTCTCCCCAGAGACAAGCCTTCATCAGGGGGGTTAATCCGTAATTGTCGGAGCTATTAGCATCTACACCGGCATTGATTAGCGATTCAATTCTATGAATGTTGCCGCTTTCCGCTGCTCGCAACAATCTACGCTGATTTATCATGACTGAATCCTTATTAATTCCAATAAAAACTTAAATATGTTTATTTGATCGATAAGCGAAATAGAAAGCTTAGTAACAGTCAAGTGTAAGTGACAGCGTTAAACAATAATTGTTTCAATAGTAATCCGTGTTTATATCGAACTACACTTGATTGACTCATACCGACCCAACCCGGAGCCGGTAACAGGAACCGTTTAATATTTGGCATTGTCGTTAGTAAAATCCCAGGGACACCAGTAGACCGGCGACCAATAAATTTGGCGAAGGGGAACACCCCTGTAGATATAACCCGTATACATTTGGTAAGCAATTCTCATGCCGGCCAAGGCTAAGACCATTGAGCAGACTAGATGTTGATTGCTGCTAAGGTTGGCGCCCTCGCCATATGCTAAATGCGCTAACCTGAGCGAACCAAAGGGTAATTTTTGCGCATCGCGCTCTTCAGCGCTAAGATCAGCGATACCGAATCCATATCCGATGAGCTTTTTTCACCCAAAAGGAACAAAAACGTGCAATTAACGCTCTGTAGAAACTCACATTAAATGATCCGAAAGGGGGATGCTTTTTTCAGAATATATAGACTTTGGTGGTTGAATTGTCGGAATAAATGGACTTGATTGGTCGGGCGGCAGCTTAAACGGAGCTACCGCCCGAATAACGTAC
>JBBSBY010000023.1:0-41738 GCA_038250835.1 Desulfomonilales bacterium
CCCGTCGTCCCAGCGGAAGCTGGGACCCAGATCTTCCTGGATTCTAGCTTGCGCTGGAATGACGCTGATATTATCCGAATGCATAACCAGTTTTATAGCTTTAAGTAACTCGGATGGCCGACTAATTAAAGATATCATCACCATATCCGTGACTACTTTCGAGAATCACCGTAGATCTTTGGCTTGAATTCATTTTCAATTAATTTGATAGGAGGAACTTCTTATGTGTCGCCGTACAGCGTTCCCGATCATCATCAGTATAGCGATTTTGATTTTCAAAGCTGATGCAAAGGCTTGGGAATTTTCCATGGAAGCGACCATGGATTATGTCTATCAGTACTATAGCCAAATGGGTCCGAATGGATTCTTCGGGCGCCAAGACGTAGACGGCAGCATTGGAACGGCGGGTCCTTATGGATTAAAACCTGGTGACTATGCCTCAGTTAATACCTGGGTAGGACGGCAAATCGGCAGGTCCGCAAATGATTTTGCCGCGGGAACGGACGCGGCAAAACACTATCAAACTTTGGAAGTTTGGCCTGAATTCAGGATCAATAACGCCATTAGATTCAGAGCCAAGTACAGGCTGGGTGATTATGGCAATCCGATCAATTCGGAATATTTAACAAATACGAGACCTGGAGTCAATGTGGCCACATCCGACGGTCAGTGGACGCAATGGTGGATGACCACACAGTTTCCATGGGGTCAGGTTGTTTTTGGAAAGAGGAAAGAAGCGTTTGGAACGGGTCTTCAATACAATGGAGAAAGCAATAACACGACTGAAGGGCTGGCTTTGGTAGCTCCTTACGGTCCATTCAGGATCAGTTTCGCCTTGCGACCGGTTTGGGAACTTGCCCCAAATCCGGGGCTGAACGCCAAAAACTACTATAACATTCTCGATAAGAATGGGATTCGACAACTTTCGTACCGCTATTTCACGACTTATCAAAGCGGTCCTTTAGAATTGGGTGTTTTCTTTGCGGTGATGCGCTGGCACGCAGGCTCGGAATCTCAGAATATTGCGGCAAAGAGAGCGGCTTTCAATCCATATGATTTATTGATGAACCACGGCACAATGTACATGAAGTTTTTTAATGGTCGTGTTTTCTTCAATGCTGAAGCCGCATTTTTCAAAGAGGACACGCACACCATGCGAACAAGACCCGGACCTCTGTACAAGAATTCGTGGAGGTACATGGTTGAATTCGGAGGCCTTGCAGGAGCATCTAAGGTGAGTTTTCTGGGCGCCTACTTACCTGGAGCGGACCGCCGAAGGGGCAGACTTATCAATAATCAGCCGTATCACAACTCGCCTCCCTTCGGCATGTATGACTTGTTTAAACCTTATAGCTACTTGCTGGGTTATTCTTATGGGTCCGGCGTGAACGCGTTCAACATCAACGGCTGGGGATATATTAATGAAGCTGTTGTCCTTGCTACTAGACTAGATCATGCCCTTGCGGCAAATTTAAACGTATTTGGGACATTCCTATGGGCCGAAAGATCATCTAAAGGCTATAGCTGGGGATTTGTGCGACCAGGTCAAAACCCTACAATCAACCAAACGGTAAATGCGGTGGGTAATCTCCAGACGACGGCTAACTGGACTCCCTTGGTGAAATACGGGCAGCTTAATGGGGCGCCGAACATCCCAGACTCAAGTCTTGGTTGGGAAGTTACCGCCGGCCTGAACTGGAAGTTACTGGAGCACTATACGTTGAACGGCGTTGTGGCCTATTGGCAGCCGGGCAAGTGGTTCAATTATGCGTGCGTCGACAAAAAAATACCCGGTTGGGATGACCAAACCGATGCGACACCATCATATCCCTTTGGGACCAATCCGAACAGAACCATAGATCCTGTTATGGCCGCGGAAGTTGCCGTTGCCGTTGATTTTTAATTTGTTCGTCTGCGGTTCGCGGGGGAGTCTCCGCAGTACCTGATTTGAATGGACTTAAAGTCAGGCGTGGAGTCGATAAAAGAATAATTGCTTGTAATAGACTCCACACCTAATTTTCACAGTCCTGAAATGAGGATCTGCATATGAATAAAGCAAAGGCCGAATTTTTCGATTCTCAAGTTAATTCCGAGTGGGCCACAAAGGTTTTCGACAAATCCGAATCACATAAACTGGAGAGATTTTTCCGCATGACGGAATTGGCGCCGGGCATGAGAGTCCTGGAGCCTGGTTGTGGAACAGGAAGATTAACTGAATTGCTCGCCGAAAAGGTCGGCGCCGGCGGATCAGTGGTCGCTACCGAAATCAGCGCCGCCATGCTGGCCGCCGCGACGGAGCGGCTTAAGATCCGCGGCAATGTCCAGGTGATTCATTCACCCGTTGAACAATACCTCGACAAACAGGGGAGGTTTGACCGCATAATCTGCCACAATGTTTTTCCCCATTTTGATCATAAAAAAGCCGTGACGAGACAAATGGCCGAAGCGTTAATTGCTGATGGAAAATTTATAGTGTTTCATTTCGGAAACTCCGAATGGGTGAACGATCTGCACAGGAAAACCAGCCCCGTCGTCCAAAATGACATGTTGCCCGACAAGACCGAAATGATGTCTATTCTTGAGCATGCCAATTTAGAACTGGAATCCATTCACGACGACGATCTTGGTTATCTTCTCATTAGCCGCCTCAGATCAACTTTTTAGTTGATTAGTCTCACAATTCAAATTATTATTTTCCGCACATGTGTTATCTTAGTTCAAAGTTTAGCGGTCATCCCATGTTTATATAAAGTATTGGAGTGACGTAAAACATTGCGCCTGACGAAGATTTATTTCGATTAGCGGCGTCAACGATTAACCATAACGGCTGGAGAAATGGATTTGCGCCACCTCACCTTATTTAAAAAATTATACGGGATCGTAGTATTGATGGTCGTGTTGCAGGCGACGGCCATCGGGCTGGTAATTAAGTACGGCGGGGCTATCTTGATAAGAGATACAGCCATTTTGAAAAACACCTCCAATCTGGTGAATGAGAGTGTTCCCGGGATTCAATCCGATCTTGCAATGATTAACCGCAATACGAGCGACACAAAGATGGATGTTATGGGTTTGCGCAATCAAGTTTCGTCTCTATCGACACAGGTAAACGAGGTCGGGCGAGGCATACATGACGTGGACAATGGCGTTAAGGGAATTGCCGCAGGCGCCGAGAAATTCTTCAATGACAGATCAGGATGGATTTGGGGGCACTCGTTGAATCCTTATTTGTTGATGATCTTGTTGACCATCATTGCGGTGAGTCTTCCGGCTGTTGGATGGTTGCTGTATAAGCGCAGATCGGATTTTGAGCCGCCGGCCGAAGAACTTTTGCTTATGGAATCATTTACAAGGAGGCTGGATAATTTGTCTGAACTGGTGGAAAAACTGCGAGCGGATGAAGCCTCGGCGATAACGAATTCAGAACTTCGTCGTATTATGGAAGAAACTGAACGACTAATAAATGACGCAAGATCAGAGCTGGGCGCCGTCTCTGAACAGATGAAAGCATCGAAAGAAATGGATCGGCCTAGGTTGTTGCATTAGTTTTATGACTGCGTCGAAGTTCCGATTTGGCTGATCTTACGGTTTAGCTTTGCGCTGGAGCGGGGCTTTATCTAACTATCACTCCCGGCAATTTAAATTTCATTTTTCGAATGATCACGGGAGTTTCATCCCCTTTGCCGATTTCTCACGAATGTCCACACTTCAACTAAAACGGATTGCGCCTATATTTGTCTAAAGACGAGTAATTCATCGCCGATCAAGGTGAAATATGCAAGAGCAGGTGAGAGCAGTTAATCTTCCTGATGAACCCTTTGGAAAGTATCCTCTCCAGATTTCTGATTTTTTGTCTGAACATGGTCGCAAAAGGACTTTTCAAACGGGCGACTGCTTGCTCCAAGCTGGAGATAGGGGTGAAGCGGTCCGTTTTATTGTTTCCGGCAAAGCCTCATTTGTGCTTAGCGATGATGATAATCGAGAAACCTCAGTGGATTCACTGGGTCCGGGCGATGTCTTTGGTGAAATCAGTTGTTTAATTGGGGCTCCTGCGCCGAGCGATACAAGAATTGTGGCCGATGAACCATGTGTCCTTATCGAACTGACAGCCGAAGATTTTGAAGTGATGGTTAAGGAAAACCCCGAGTTTTCTCTGACACTATTCAGGAACCTGGCACGCCAAATTACTCGCTTGGACAAGTCGGTTCAAAAGAATAAAACCAGACGACTGGCCTTGCAGAATCTCATCAGTCGCCAAGAACATATTTTTCCGGAGCAGGTTATCGGTGAGTACATAAATACATTCACCGTAAAGAGAATAGAGGAATTAGCTGAGACCGACGGTCCTGTATTGATAATAGGGGAAACCGGCGTAGGCAAAGAAATTCTCGCTCACAAATTGTACCGGCACAGTAGACGCTATAGAAGTGTGTTTCTCTTCCTTGATGTTCTCCGCACGCGCACGGAGTACACTACGAAATTTGTTGACCTGGGATTTCCCTCGACCATTCAGGATTCCGGCTCCGAACAGTTGAAACAATTTTTAGGACTGGAAGAAATTGGTCCGGATGGCTCAAGACTAGTAACGCCGGGGTACTTTGACCTTACCGAAGATGGGACTCTCCTTGTTCGCGGCATCGACCAGTTAAGTGTGGAGGTGCAAGAGAAGCTGTTGGAGACCGTAAGAACCGGTATGTTCACGAGGTGCGGCGGCTCATCGCCACAAAGGACCAAGTTAAGACTCATAGCCACCACGGAACTCGATCCTGCGCAGATTACGCCCGACAAGCAACCATTGCTTTATGAATTACTGGCTCGCTCAGTAAATGTGCCGCCATTGCGCAAGCGCCGACGAGAAATCCCAAGCCTTGTGGATTACTTCGTGAACTATTACTGCGTAGAATTGCGCAAACGAATCGGCGCTTTGCCTCAGGAAACAATGAAAGCGCTCGTGAATTATTCGTGGCCCGGCAACGACATGGAGTTATCTACAACACTAAAACGAGCAATTCTAGTTTCTGAGGGCGGTGTCATAAAGCCCCAGGATATTTACTTTGATCTAAAACGGGTGGAAGGCCAGGGCAAACTCAATCTTTTGCGACTGAAAAAATTTAAACAAGCGCTTGTCAGCCCATTATTCCCCGCAGTTTTTCAGAGCGCCGTGACGCCGTTCTTCTTTATATTGCTAATGCTGCTTTTCCTTGGACCCGCAGATCCAATGCAAAACCCAGCGGCTCTTTTTGCCTGGGCGGTCGGTTGGCCGGTGCTGATAATAGGAGCGTTCGTTTGGGCTCGTTTCTGGTGTTCTTTATGTCCAATCGGCACACTAAGTAAGCTGGCGAAAAAAGTTATCGCCTTTGAAAAACCTTTTCCTCAGTTTCTCAAGAACCGCAGTGATTTGATAATCGCCGGCGCCGTCATTTTCATCATATGGTTCGAAACGGCGACAAACATCAGGCATTCTCCCGCCAATGTTGGTATCCTGTTTATGGTCATGCTCGCGTCCGCGGTCACTGTAGCTGTTGTTTTTGAAAGACAGTCCTGGTGTCGTTATTTATGTGGATTGGGCGGCATGATCAGTGTCTTATCCAAGGCGTCGTTTGTTGAACTACGCGCCGACCGGAATGTATGTATTTCACAATGTACATCAAACGAGTGCTATCTGGGCAATGAATCGATTGAAGGATGCCCATTCGGAATAGTTGCGCCGAAACTTCATAGTAATAGATTCTGTAAATTATGCGGATTATGCGTCAAATCGTGCCCACATGGGGCAATAAATTTAAATTTACGCATGCCTGGTCGGGAAATCTGGGAGATGCGTCACACGAATACCGGCACGGCGTTCTTGATAATAGGCATGGTGGGTGGACTCTTAACTGAGATGATCAGCAAAATGCCCATTTATGCGCATTTGACCCAATCTTTGCCGATACCGGACATCGGAAAATTCACTTTAGTTTTCGTGTTGGTTTTACTGACCGTCAATCTTATTTCAGCCGGCTCTACTTCCGTTTCAAGGCGAGTCTTTGGTGACACATTCAGCGACAATTACGCCCGATATGGCTTGGCCCTGTTACCTGTGGCGCTCAGTGGTTTTATGGCTTTCCATATATATTATTTAATCAATCTGGGTGTTCAGCTTCCGATATTATTGAGCGAACACTTTCATTTTGAGATTTTTAGACAGATGATCATTAGAATTCCACCAAATGTTACCCATACGATTCAGCGATTTCTTTTAGTAGTGGGAATGCTTTGGTCATTGTTCATCGTGTACAAAATAGGTAGGGCCGGGGAAGCCGACACGCGGAAATTATTTTTCGGCATATTACCGCATGCACTGTTTGTTATATTTCTTACGGTGCTTTTGCTAAATGCAATAAGTCACTTCTTTTATGCCGTGTAGCTGGAGCAATCGTTAATCCGTCATCATTGAAATTCCTCCGACTCTCTCTTCACTCTGGGATAGGGTGACGAGATGGTTTTCAAAAGGAAGTTCTGCGATCAGAAGCCGGATGCCTAATAATGAGTTCCTCTTGTTGCTTTAGTCTTTCATTGCGAGCCTGAAAGTGAATCTTATAGAAAGCGCAGCGCAATAACCTTTCCATTGTTTTAAACTGGTTTCTCAAACTATGTTATAGTGTATATGATTTGTGTCCATCCATTCAACCTTCCCGGAATGTAAATCGTAATATGCGCCCCAAAGCTGAGCCTTGCCCGACTTTAAGGCTTCGGCTGTCGACGAGCTGGATTTCAGCGTCGCGTCCATAGCGTTCTCCACATTGAGTTTAATCGCATGACTGAGCGCCTCCGCGTCGGATTTCTCAGACGAGTTTTGGCGCGCTTTCTGAACCGCCGGGGCAATCTTGTCGGCCAATTGAGCTATGTGACCATGAAACTCGCCCCCCTGGGCAACGGCTGTGACCGCGCCGCACAAACTATGCCCAAGAATTATTACCAATGGTATGTGCAAGTGGTCAACGCCATATTCTATACTCGCCAGTTGGTCCGGACCAATTACGTTGCCGGCAACTCGTATGGTGAAGATATCGCCGATACCTTGATCAAAAATAATCTCCACAGGAACTCTTGAATCTGCGCATGACAGCACCACACAGAAGGGGTTTTGTCCATCGTTGGCAACATTGAGTCTGGTCTGATCGCATTGTCTATCTCTTGCCGGGGCTCCGGATGCGAATCTTTCATTTCCCCGCATCAATAATTCAAGAGCTTCTTTTGCGTTTTCAACTCTTTTAGGCATATGGCTCTCCTGTCGTTCATAACCGGTTATTGAATCAAGTTCGCCTGGAATGCCGGCCCGGGGATTTCATGGATCGCATGTCTCTATGAGGTAGACGCCGCATACGCTTCTTTTATTTTAGCGGTCAATTCATCGAAGTCGCAGGGCTTCATTAGGTAATCGAAAGCGCCGGAAGCAATACCGTCTCTGGCAGCCTGTTCGGAGCCGTGTCCGGTCAGCATTATTACGGCCATCTCGGGCGCCATTTTCTTGAAAATCTTCAGGACCTCGACTCCGTCCATGTCTCCAAGTTTCAGGTCCAAAACGGCGACCTGGTAATCCTCTTTTCTTGCGGCTTGTATACCCAATGTGCCGTTTAGGGCCACATCAACCTGAAAACCACGTTTCGTCAATCTTCTGGCCAGAATCGTCACATATGCTTCTTCATCGTCAACCAGTAGTATTTTTATCGACATTCTGAATTATGTTTCCTCCCGGTTGATGTAGGGTGTTGAGCCTGTTGTTACCTACAGCGATCAAGTTGATAATGACGCTTTTACAGCCGACTCATGGCTATTCCCAATGTGTTGCTCTTTCAAACAAAGAATAAGCAAAGGAATGTTTATTGAAATCTTGTCCTTTATGGTTAATCCATTGAAATTATTCATACCAATGTCCATCTAGGGACTCTCAACCAACCTTGTTCACTTCCTCATCTTTTGGATCTACCTTTTTCTTACCTTTCGGCAGAGGAAACTTAACATGAAACTGGGTTCCGGAACCTTCGGCCGTATTAATTGTGATATCGCCGTCTATCTTTTTCATGATTCCGTAACAGATTGACAGCCCTAGTCCGGTCCCTTTCCCGACCTGCTTGGTAGTAAAAAACGGGTCAAAGATTCGAGGTAAAACATAGGCCGGGATGCCCGGTCCATCATCTTCGACGTCAACAACTACATAGTTTCCTTCTTGTCTGGTCTTAACTTGAATTGATCCGCCCTTTGGTTCAACCGCGTCAATGGCGTTATTTATAAGATTTATAAACACCTGCTGAGCCTCAGTTGGTGAAACTCTGACGGTTGGGAGATCGTCTGATAATACCGTCTCCAACTTCACTGCGCCCCCTCGAGTGCGTTGCCCACACAAAGCCACCGCTTCATTCACTACATCGTTCAAATCGACTTTTTTCGGAATTGGGTCCGTTTTTCTGGCAAAGCTAAGCAGTTTGTGGGTTATTTGTTTACATCGAGCCCCTTGAAGTTTAATCTGGTTCAAAGATCTTCGGAATTCTTCTTTATTTTCAGATTCAGTTTCATCCTCGTCGAGCAAGTCTTGCATCCAACCCGCTTCTTCAACCATGACCGCTACCGGATTGTTTATTTCGTGCGCTATTCCAGCCGCAAGCTCGCCAACGGATGCCAGTTTACCGGCTTCTATGACCTTTTCATTCATTAACTCTTTCTGCTGATCGGCTTCCCAAATGCGTTTTATTAATCCACGGGACAGGATTATTGCGACTGCAATGATGGAAAACACACCCAGAAGGAATATGAGAAGGGTGATTCTTCTGGCGGAATAAAGAGCGGAATGAGCATCACTTTCCGATTGTTGGAATACGAGTATCCAATCCGTGTATCCAAGCGCGGCGCTCACGTAAAGGAAATCAGGGGCGCCGAATGATGTGCTTTTGATTATGCCGGTTTGTTCATCCAATCTGTGAGACTCAGTCACGAGCTTCTTGTAGTAGTCTCTGAACGGTAAAGCCTCGGGACGCGGTCGCGTCTGGAACTCGCCCTTTGAGTTCATTATGAATGCAAAACCTGTTTCTCCGACCCGGATCCCTTCGACAAGTTGGTTGAATTTTTCGAAATCGACAGTGGCTCTCAGCAACCAGTTCTGATTCAGATCTCGTTTCTTTACCGCAATGATGAAGTGAGGCGCTCCTCGCAACCCCGGAAAAACATCGCTGATGTATTCCTCCTTCTGCATTGCTTGTTTGAACCAGGGTGCGTCCGAATAATTAACCTTGCTGAAAGCAAAAGGCCCGGCATATGAAACCTGAATTCCATTTTCATCCACGAGCCCAATGTCCACGAAATCAGGCCCATGCTGACGCTGCAAAAAACCCAGCCTTTCCCTCAGGAAAATTTCGTCGGAAAGCCTATCGACTGGATAGGAGTACGCCAGATCTGAAATGTCCCTGAGTCGTTCCACAAGAAAAGAGTCTATGTTCTGACGATGCTTTCGAACTAATATTTTCAGATGTTCGGATACTTTGCCGGTGTATGACGCCTGAAAATAATAACTGATTGTGGCGGTTATCAGGATCAAAGGAATAACGGAAACAGCTACAATAATTAGAACTATTTTTCTATTGAGAAGCTTATAATAGGAGCTGTTCGGTCTAGCGTCGTTGCTCATATCTCCGTTAATCCTTTTGAATCCTGATTAGGGCGCCGACTATGTTACCAGTGAAAATGGCCGCCACGGAGGAGTCTGTCACGATCCTCCGAAATTTGTTCGTCAAAAAGAGCCGCCACTACTTCACCAAAGGCGTCCGCAAGTTTAATTACACCTTCAAGTTTGCCTTCGACAATCACCGGCACTATGGAAACATTGTTTGAAATCATGATATCCAGTGCTTTCATGATGGAGTCATCCGGTCCGACTTCTCCTGCAAATTCCACGGCTAAATCCCGAACGGGCTCACCGTCGGAGCCGACACAGCCGGGCTCTAATGTACCGTCACACAGGTGCTTAAGCGCTTTGACCAGCTCGGTTAAGCGCACAAATCCAATCACCTTTCCTTCGCTGCCGAGTATTAAAGGTATGGAATGTCCATGTTCCAGCTTCGCGTCTTCCGATACGATTCTTAGGAACATAACGGCTTCTTTTACCGTAAAATCTCCGTTTATGAGCGGCCAATCACGGGGCGGCGTCATTATCTTGGACACAGGTATTGAGTGGGGCATGGACTATCTCCTGAATTGCTGTGATTCTTTAGAAGCGATTTACTAAAACGCTTGAAATTGAGGCATATTGTGGCCTATATAGCTTCTCCGTTTGCAGGGAGCGGCTCGTGCTGATTGGTGAACATCTTCACCTCTACGTCACAACGAGTTAATTTCAGTCACCTCTGCGAAGCGCAATGTTGAAAGCCCTGGCTTGCGCGATTTTATCTTCTTGAGCGGCTTTCTTGTTTTTAGCCGACTTAATCTTTTCCATAAGTGTTTCAACATCGCAGGGTTTCATCAAGTAATCCAAAGCTCCCAACTTCATTCCTTCGATAGCTGATTCCACAGTGGCATGGCCGGTCAACATTATAACCTCGATGAGCGGATACTTGGCTCTCAGTTTTTGGAGGACCTCAATCCCATCCATACCGGGCATCTTCACGTCTACAACCGCAACATCTATGTGTGAGTCTTCAGCAAGCTTTTCAAGGGCCTCCGATCCGTTCAGCGCTATGGAAACCTTCAAACCCCGTTTATCTAAGCGCCGCGCTAATGCTTCTACAAAAGCCGACTCATCATCGACCAGCAAAATTTTGGTCATCATTGTCTGCTCCTATTCCAGGAAAATGTTCCAGAATCCATCGATCTTGGCTGAAGTCGCGTTCTGAATTTATGAGTAAATTAAAAGAAAATCAGCAAGTATATTGACGAAAAAATCAAGCTGACCACGGTAATGGGGGCGGCTTCTTTCACGAACCGCCCAAAAGTGATTTTATGTCCCGACTTCTCAGCTATACCCGTAGTAACAACATTTGCCGAGGCGCCTATGATGCTCCCATTACCACCGAAGCAAGCTCCGAGAGCAAGGGCCCACCAGAGCACGCCGGATTCCGCTCCCGGAATTGATTTATTAAGGAACAGTACGATCGGTAACATGGTGGCCGTGTAGGGTATATTGTCTACAATAGCCGAGGCGACTCCGGAAACCCAGAGAATTACCAATATGGCCAACCACAGTTTGCCCTGGCACGCGTCTTTGATCCAATCGGCAATGGTTTGCAGAATACCGGTTTGCTCAGCCCCGCCCACGACTATGAACAGCATTATGAAGAAAATAAGAGACGGCCATTCGATCTCCTTTTCAAGTATTTCCACGATATCTATTCTGTTGAACAGGACAATGAGGGCAGCCCCAAAAAGGGCGGCGACACTTACTTCCATGTGGAATAATCCATGTAACGCAAAGAGTAGGATCACTCCAAGCAGCACTGATCCACCGATTGTTAGTAGTTTCTTATCGGTAATCTTGTATTTTTCTTTAAGAAAGGTGATCATTTGCGGCACATCGTCGACTTTGGCCTTTTGATATTCTTTGCCGTAAAGGAGCTTATTGTAAACGATTTGAGCGATCATTGTGACGACTACTACGGGAAGCAAATTGATCACGAAATCATTGAAGGTCAATCCGGCAAAAGATCCAATCATGATGTTGGGTGGATCACCGATCAGGGTAGCCGTGCCTCCAAAGTTCGAAGCGACAATCTCCGGGATCAAGAAAACAAATGGAGAGACTCCCAATACTATGGCGATTTCCATTGTAACCGGCGTCAACAGCAACATTGTGGTGACATTATCCAAGAAAGCGCTGGTTACCGCAGTGACTATGCACAGCACGGTTGAAAGCATGTATATGTTGCCTTTGGCGACGTGAAAGGATTTGTAGGCCAGCCATTGGAATACCCCTGAACTTTTAAGGGCGCCCACGATAATCATCATACCCATCAAAAGGAATACGACGTTCCAGTCAACTACCCGCAAGGCCTGGTCGTAAGTTAGAATGTTATACGCTTCATTAAAATGGCCGATGGTATGCGTTATGACCAACAGAACCGAGGCGCCGAGAAAGGCCGCCAATGTTCTATGAAGAATTTCGAAAGCGATAAGGACGTAAACCGCTAAAAATACAACTAGAGCAATCCAAAAAGCGGGATTCTTAATCCGCTGCATCTGAATTGTGGCGGAACCCAGCCATTTATGGACACCTTGATCAGTAACTCCCTGATCTATGACGGTCACCGGTCTCTGGTGAACCGGCTGGAAGCTGGGACGAGTGATCCTGAGTTCCCACTTACCATTTTTAATATTGTCCACGGAAGCGTCAAGATTGAACATAAAAAGTCCGTTATTGCCCGTTACAAAAGCTTTGGGTTCACCTCCGTGGCCGATGTGGTCCCCCCCTCCGGTATAAGGTCTACCATTTAAGTAAGGCATAACGGACGCTTCGCTAATAGGCATGCCCGTTGAATCCAAGATCTTACCTTGAATGGTTAAAGGAGCGTTCGATTTATCGGCGGTAGCGGCCCAACAGAATCCCAATGAACAAATAAGAAGCAACAGAATTAAAATTGGTTTTTTAAGCATTCCTGATCCTAGTAAAGTTTCGAGTGTGCTTTTTTACGATTTTATTACGGTGGTCATTCCCAATATCGGCCATATTACGTAGCAGGCCAACGCTACAACAACCATGAGAATAATGCTGGCGATAATCCCGTATTTGAAGAACTCTCCACTGGTGAATTGTTTCGAATCATAAGCAATCGCATTCGGCGCCGCTCCGACCAACATGAGGAACGGCATACCTGCAGTAACCAGAGAGGCGTACATGACCACTTCGGGAGAAACACTCAAGTATTTGGCTATCGCGAGAGCTACCGGCATTGATATCGCTATTGCGGCGACGTTCATGATAAAGTTAGTGAGTATCATTACGAAAAACGCGACACTCAGGACAAACACCAGCCAATGTGATTTTTGGAACATCGCCAGCCAATTGACGGCCATCCAGTCGGCCGCGCCGGTTTTCCATAGACAAAAACCTATGCTCATGGCGCCTGAAAACAGAAGGACTATATTCCATGGGATTAATTCGAGATCGTTAATGTCCAGAATGTTAAACAGGAAGAAAAGGACCGTAGCGGTGAGCATTATAGCTGTTTTATCGACTTTTTTCAGGGCGGGGATAGTAACCTGCAGCGACATCAATACTATAGCGCCAAGTATAATGGCGAGGCTGATAACTTCCTTCTTTGTTATTCCTCCCAACGCCGCGCTCAGTTCACGGACTCGTTCTTGCAATCCCGGAATAACGGCCTTTTCCGGTTTGAAGAATACAACAAAAAATACCCATAGGAGAGCAACCATGAGCCATCCCACAGGCGCCATGTAAAGTGTAAGCAAATAAAAAGGTGTTTCGACACCGGCCATTTCTTTGAAAAAGCCTAATGCCACGATCGATCTAGCGGACCCAAGAAGTGTAATGATACTTCCGGCGCCGCAAACATAAGCCATACCAATGAAAAGCCCTTTACCGAACTTTGTGGGTTTGTCTCCTTCACCATAGAGGCTGTAAATAGCCAAAAGAAGAGGGTACATTGTGGCCGCTACCGCCGTATGAGCCATAATGTGAGTGAGTAAAGTGATTAACACAAATATACCGAGGTAAATATTTGTCGTCTTTTCACCTACCAGAGCCAACATTTTGTAGGCGATGCGTTTGGTTAGTCCTGTTTTTGTGAAGACCAGCCCTATAATTAAGCAACTGAAGATGAATAATACCGCCGGATCCATGAAGTCGTTGAAGGCTTCCTTTGCAGGACGAATCAAAAATACGGCCTGGGCTATGCCGATCACCAAACTGGTTACGCCAATTGGAATGACTTCGAAAACCCACCACGTCCCGGCGAGCAAAAAGAGCGCTATTGCCCCTTTACCTTGCGGCGATAAAGGAAAAGGCTTTCCCATTGGGTCAATGGCGTCCGGCCAGGGAGGCGAATAATTGACCAGTAAAAAAAGACCCAATCCTCCCAACATTGCAAGAGCGCGCCCCCAATTTATCTTGAATCCCGAATCAGAAGTATAAACTTCAGCGCTCATTAGACACTCCTCCTAAATACATTTGAGTATATTTTGCTATATCTTGCAGGCTTTAAGTTTTTCCACGATCTCATTGAAGATTTCACTGAGACGTATTACTCCGATAATTTCTTGGCCTGATGTGACCAAAAGCATTTGACGGCAACCAACAATCAACTGGTGCGCAGCTTGGTTCAGGGAAGCGTCGGCTTCCACAAAATCGGCGTCCGCGGGGGCTGAAATCAAATCTTTCACATTATGATCCGCCGCCTTTCGGCAAAGGTCGTCAAGGGGAGCTTTCCAGAGATCGTACTTCGTCATCATGGATCTCATGAACTCCGCTGAAAGACCGAATCCTGAAACATTTTTTAGATCGTCAATCTGATTGTATCGGGGCTCGAGACTCCGGAGTACGTCCATTTCACTCAAAATTCCGATGATTTTACCGGATTTATTTCGAACCAGCAGAGTAGTATGCGGCACGCGTTTAGCCTCAAATTGCATGTGAGCGTCTTCAAGATGCGTCACGGCTTCAAAGAGTGTGGCGTTTTCATCTATTGTCACATATTCCTTAACAGGTATCATGAGATCTCTAACTTTCATCGAGTCCATTCGATAAACCTCCTAAAGTGTAGGCGCTTTCTTGGGTGTGCTTGGTCGCTTGGACTGCCTGGCCCGAGCATTGGGCTTTTGTTTACGGATCTCGGTGATTTTGGCGACCAATTCCGCTATTACCACGGGTTTTGTGATGCAATCGTAGGCGCCTAATTTCATAGCTTGAATTGAACAATCAATGGACGCCTGGTCCGGAAGCAAGATAACCTCTATGCCCATGTCCGAGCATTTGATCTCCCTAAGAATTTCAAGAAGAGCTTTATCATTTGCCCCGCCTAAAATGGCAATTTCGCTCTTGTGCAGGTTCAGTAAATTCAAAGCATTCTCCAGAGAAGCCGCCACATGGATAACAAAACCCTCGTCCTCAAGTCTTTTCGCAAGCGTTTCAGTGAACTGTTCTTCTTCATCTAAAAGCAACAAACTACTGCACATGTCCACGACTCCTGGAGCTCAGATTGCATTAACGCATCTTGGTATGTTCGCTGGAAAATAGAAGATGGGCACGCCGGCGATGCCGCAAAGACGGCGTTGACCTCAGACAGCTAAGAGCAAATAATGTGCCGGCTAAAGTCTTGAGGAATAATGGGGGGATACAATTGGGGTAGAGTTAGTAGGCAGAGCGGTCCGGAGCCAACGAAACAAATACGCGCCAAAATGGAACGTAATGAAAAGAAAGTAAAACACTATGAAACATGGCCTACAGCAACATCTCGCCACTTGATAACCCTGGACCACAGTATTTCGTTAGTATCATGGATGATGAACCAATTACGGAATCCAGCACTTTGATCTTTTTCCAAGTCAGGAATTGGTAGAACTCATCCTCTATTCCACAACAGATCACCGTATTTATCCTCTCTTTAAGAATAACGTCGCATAACCCTTCAGCCGAGGTATGTGGTAGGACAACTATCCTTTGATCAAGTATTTCGTTGGAGTCACTGATAAGTATTACCATTGCTTCCAAGACCAAATCAAATCTTGGCGCAATATCGTCACCGTTCAGCGGGATAAGAATCCTTTCCATTTAACCACCTGAGCATTTAGACAATTTTATGGATCTTAAGCTTGCGCCAAAGAGTGCTGCGGCCCCAGCCAAGCAGCTTTGCGGCTTCGGCGCGATTACCTCTGGTGCGCATCATTGCCTCCATTATAATTCTTCGTTCGGCCTGGGCCCAATCCATTGAAGAATTGTCGTATATCATGGAAGGCGCAGCGGCAATCTCCGGCAAAGCCGCGCCGACTATGGTCCTTTTATGAGATTTGCCGGTTCCGGCAGTCTTGAGATATATGGGGAGATGATCAATGAGAATTTCATCCCCGTCGCAGAGATTCACCGCAAATTCCACAATATTCTTGAGCTCGCGAACATTACCGGGAAACTCGTACTCAAGAAGCCGCTTTCTGGTATCAGATCCAAAGATCTTTACTTTCTTGCCGAAACGTGAATTGAATATCGGCAAGAAATGATCCATGAGCAGGCCCACATCACCGTCACGTTCCGACAACGGCGGCAAATGCAATCTAATCACGTTTAATCGAAACAACAGATCTTCTCTAAACGCGCCTTGCCGTACCATGCCTTCCAGGTCCCTATGGGTCGCAGCGATTATCCGCACGTTGACCAAAACGCCCTTTGAGCTTCCCAGTGGGTAAACAACTTGATCATCCAAAAATGACAATAATTTTACCTGGAGATTGAGAGGAAGGTCTCCAATTTCCGTTAGATAAAGCGTTCCGGTATGAGCCAGGCGAAATCTGCCGGGTTTGTTCTCTATAGCGCCGGTAAAAGCTCCCTTTTGATGACCGAATAATTCGGATTCAAGAAGGCTTTCCGGCAGCGCGCCGCAATTGACCTTTACAAACGGTCCTTTAGCTCTCGTTGAAGCTTCGTGAACCGCCTCAGCGATGTAATCTTTTCCTGATCCGGTTTCACCTGTTATCAAAACGGACGAATCAGTTTGAGCTATAGCGGGCAATAGGCGCAACACGCGTTGCATTTCGAGGCTCGCGCCGATCAGGTTACCAAAAAAGAATTGACCCGAGTGATCATTCGATTGGCGTACGGAACGCATATCTTCAATGGATTTTAAAAAGCCGACCAACTTACCGGATTCATCTTTAACCGGAGCTGCCGTAAAGCGGACGGGGATTTTTTCTCTATTCCTGTTGAGGATGTTTGCGTTCATGCAAACGGAACCATCGCGCTCGATAACCTGATGAATGGGACACTCTTGGCCGCACATGCTGCTTCTGAGAATGTATTTGCAAGGAATCCCCTGGGCCTCTTGGCTGACATATCCCGTGAGCGCTTCCATTGCGCGATTAAGGAGGATAACTCTCTGAGAGGTATCCAGCAGCAGAAGGCCGATGGGAATCTCGTCCACAAAATCCCCAAGCCTTAGACCCTTTTTTGACAGTCCTTTGATTTCAGCCTTTATTGATGATGGAGCTTTGATCATTTGCCTGAAATTCGATTCGATTAGACCATGGCGCCCGGCGCCGCAAGTAAGTAAGAAAACAAACGAGTCGCGTATGCCCCTTTTCGGATTGAGCCGACGATAGCTACCAGCCTTTTGACAGCACTATCTTATCTATTTCAGCCTGCCGAATTCTTTCCTCATGACCAACTTTCCTGGCGTAAGCCTTTGTGATTTTAGTCAGCAGGTCCGCCGTTTCAGTCGGCTTCATCAAATAATCATATGCGCCCATTTTCAGGCCGGCTATGCTGGTGTCTATACTCGCGTGACCGGTTAAAAGGATAACCTCGATTAGAGGATTTATGTGCTTTATTTCCTTCAGCACTTCGATGCCGCCTTTGCCGGGCATCATAATGTCAAGAATCACAATATCCGCTTCACGAGTTTTCAATTCTTCAATTGCCCGATCACCGTCGTTTGAGGTCCGTACATCGAATCCGCGAGTTTGCAGGCGCTCTGCCAGTGTCTGGGTGAAATCCTCTTCATCATCAACCAACAATAATTTAATATCCATGCTGATCTCCTGTTCCGGTTAGTCGGTAGTGTGCGCCGGCTAAGGGCAAAATGACCGCGCAAATCAATTCGGCATCGCCGAACGCCGTCCTGAGAAGCATCAAGAAACCGGCGCAATGTCGGCGCCGGGGCTTCAGACTGCCTGCGCCAACAATGCGGGAATCTATGATGACAATAATTTATCACCACGAAGCGGTGTTTCAAAGTGATTTAAGACAGGAAAATAAAATTGTTGCGAATGTTTCAAAATGATCGAATATCATTATCCCTGCTAATTTTCCAAGGCCGCCTGAATGGATTTCTCCAGTTCGTCGATTTGAAACGGCTTGGTTATATAATCGAATGCCCCGAATTTCATTGCCGTCATAGTGACTTTGATGTCATCGGTCGCCGTGAGGATGATTACTCTCGCCCGCGGATTATCGTCCCGTATGCGCTTTAAAGTCTCCAGGCCGCCTATACCCGGCATTTGCAGGTCAAGTAAAATAGCGGAATAACAGGTGGTTTGCAGTCTTTGAATGGCCTTCTCTCCGTCATTGACGATATCCGCAGAGATTTGTCGCAATAACAACCGATCAGCTAAAGTATGCGCAAAGCCTTTCTCGTCGTCAATAATCAAAATCCGCTTATTTTCTATTCCCGGCTGTTCGGGATTCACGGCGCCTCCTCATGATGTTGCGCCCGTCAACTTGCGCGCTATATAAAATGACCCTGTTTACGTAACACAGCTCCGTCAGAAATATTTCATATATTATGATATTACCACGCCGGCGATCTGCTTTTATACGGAGCTCAAGTATACATTATTTGGAAAATTGAATACGTCAACTTTCATTAAAATAAATTTTTCAACTTTAGGTATGTTAAGGTTCTAAGCTGATACCATATGCGAGAGTCCGAATCTGGGCCGGCCATGCCATAGATCCATGCTTCTTCATTCCGTCCCCGCTCAATGGATCATTTTAATGCAAGGAGCGGGGAACTAACTGATAGGTATACATGACCTAACCTAAAGGATGGAGAGAATTGTATTACGCTGTTGAACCAATCTTAACTAATTTGTAGACGCAAAGTATTGAATAAGGAGAGAGTATGAAGAAATTATTATTGTCAATGGGTTTGACCATGGCTATGGTCGCCGTATCCGCTTACCTCCCAATGTCCGCCGATGCGCAATGCGATTATTACGGTGGAGGCTATTCTTATTATTCGTCATCATCCGGGCGCACCGGATCAGGACCATGGGGTTACAGCTCTTACTTTGAAAAACGTCCTTCGTTGGCCCAGCGATCTGAAATTTATTACGAGCGACGACCTGGAGCTTCACAGGTAGTGACCACCGCCATGCCGAGAAGGGCTCGTATGGAGGCTGCCCGACAGGCCGTAAATTATCCTGGAGATGTCAGGGGTTGGGATATCTACAATGACCGAGGCGCGAGGCTAGGTAGAGTAGATAGAGTCATAATGTCCGGTAATCATCCGGATTATGTGCTGTTTTCAGGTGATTTCGACGGCGGAAGCGGCAGAATGTACCCCGTGCCGTGGAACCGTGTAAACAGAGTAGATCGTGATAGACTCTATATGAACATGGACGCAAACTCTTTCAGAAACGCCCCCAGCTATCAAGCCGACAGATTGCCTGATTTTAATAAAGCTCGATGGGACAATGACGTCAGAAATTACTACAGGCAAAGCGCTCAGGGTACGGGTAGAGAACGAACTCAAAGGGAGCTCATAGATAGGTCCGGCCGAAGCGACGTGAAAGCCAGAACAACCACCGGCGCTGAGTCCAAGGATAGAGTCAATCGTCAGGAAGTTGATAAAGCTAAAAAACAAGAAAGCGCGCAGCAAAATCGTGAAAAGACCGACAGACGTGATATGAATCAGAGCAAAGAAAAGGTTCAAGATAACAAAGCGGCCACTCAAAGGGACCAACAACGCGCAGTAGACAGAAATAAGGCCGATAACGCGAACGTCAAAGAAAAGAAATCAACGGACCAAAGTAGCCAAACTCTTCAATCACCGGCATTTCAGCGTAGCGCTCCAAGTTCTTCCCAAAGCGCTCCCAGTGAACAAAACCAAAGAAGTGACAAGAACAAAGAGAATCCTTCTCGTTCGGGTTCAAGCACGGACAAAAACAATACGGAAAAATAATTTGGGCTTTGCCGCCCAGTTTCTCCCATCCTTCCAATTAAAAAGGTCCCGAATACTTCGGGGCCTTTTTATGTGAATCAATCTGTGTCCAAGGTTTTCCGTCCAACAATTGTAAAGCTCAGGCGGCGTATTAAAGATACTGGAGATCCGCCGGTGTTTTATACCGATTTGCGCCAAGGCAAGTAATATGTTCGTAATCCTTCAGTCCCCTCTCCATGCTTGGAGAGGGTTAGGGAGAGGATCTTCAATAGAATGTTACGAACTAAAGCGAACGGGGTTTTTAGGAGGCGGAAGCTATTTGCAAACGTCGGCATGTCTCATAAACTACGGATATAATCTGAATTGACGCTGATTGAGGTAGACCGCCGATCACTCGATGGTTACCTCAATGGTTCATAGCCGAGCCTATCTGGCTTTTTGCGGATTTTTCAAACTATCAACCGCCGAGGCTATAGCTCTTTTAGTTCCATCATGTTTTTCCTCCGCGTCGTGTTTTTGGAGAATACTTATAGCCTTGTAAGCGTTTGAGACTCCGATGCGCTTTAGAGCGGCGATGGCTGCGCCTCTCACTCGATAGTCCGAGTCTCCCATTGCTTTGTCCAGAGCGTCAAATATTTCGGGTGAAGCGGGAAATGAGCCCAAAGCCGAAATTGCGCTGACCTTCACTCGCACGTCTTGGTCATCTACGAGCTCAATCAATTTAGGAACCGCCGGGGCGCCTTTTTGACCTAGACCTCGAATTATGCCGATTGCAAGTAATCTGTTATCCAGATCCGAATCATTGAGCCGTTCGGAAATAGCGGCTATGAACTGATCAGCCTTGCTACGGTAACGCATGAGCCCCATAAGCGCTTCTTTCCTATCAAAAGCGTCAGGTTCTTTTAGAGCTTTAATCAGGATCGGTAAAGCGTAATCACCGGAGGGATCTATGGCTACAACCGTCTCCAATATATCCGCGCGTTCTTGAGCGTCTCCCGAATCATATGCACTAACTATAGTAGGTAAAGCAGAAGCTGCATTGGCCTTCATTCTTTTGAGCACTCGTAAGGCATTTGAAAAACCGGGTTGCTTTTTGTCCTTGATAAGCTCAATAACTCTAGGGAGAGTTTTGTCCGGCATTTCGATAGCCAAGTTTCCAAGAATCCGAGTAGCGGCTTTTGCAGTCGCTTGTTCTTTATTTGAGATGGCCTGGAGTAGAGTTGGAATTGTAGACTCATCCGGTTTGGTGAGACTCGCCAACGCAATCGCGGCATCTAGCTTGGTAGTCTGATCCGAATCATTGACGAACTTTTGAATGGCCTCTATGACACCCAGCTCGTGTCTTCCTATCTTTCCCAAAGATAATATTGCCATTCTCCGAACTTCAATATCGCCGTCGTTCAGCGCATTCATTAGCGGGCGAGTAGAAGCCGTGCTTTCTGAAGGAAAAAAGCCGAGAGACTCTGCCGCGTTGGCACGAACTTTTGCGTCTTTATCCTTTAGGGCTTCGATGAGAGGCGGAACCGCCCTCACTGATTTGTTTCAGCCACATCCCAAATCAAATGCGGCTTTTGCCCTAACTGCGGGGTCCGAGCTTTTTAAATCGGCAATATGTTTGTCAACAGCGCCGTCATCAGCGGCAAAAGTTAATGAGGTCACAACTACAATGAGAACCAACAAGCTCAGAAAGATTCGTTTCATGTTCACCGCCTATCTTTTCCCAAGCACTTCTTCTTTTTTTCTTTCCAGATATTCTTTATCTATTTTGAGAAATCCCTTTTGACCGAATAAAACAAATCTCAACCATTGTGTGGCAAAGTACAAGAGCGCTACATCGTCTTTGCGAATCTTTTCAAGTATATCGTCATCGATGCGAAACTTCTGAAGAAAGCTGCTGTTGAAAACGAATTCTTTGAACCGATCGATATCGTATAAGGACATTAGAAACATGTCCTGCATACGGGGATCCTCGATCTTCCCTTCCCACAAGAGGTTAGCCTGCATGACATCTTTCAAGGTATGATCGGGATCGTCATAAGCATAAAGTTCCTGATCTTTGCGATATTGTTCTATCGACAATTCTTTCGATTCGAGAAGTCCATGACAGAAATCGGAATCAACTATAAACTTGTATTCAACGCCTTGATCAGTGTCCAGAGGATACATCCTGCAGGAATATGGTCTTGCAGGGTATACGCTGCAACCTTCCGCCGTGACGAAGTGACATTGCTTGTTCTCGTCCTTCGTCATCTTCAGGGCTACGGCAGGCAAACCCGACTCACGATTGAATAGAATGTGAGTGTATTTTTCCAGAAAATCCGTCGAACTTATGCCCAGGTGTTTACGCATACGAATTACGTCTAAAGGATTGAGTAGAATAGTAATATCTTTACAGCACTCGTTAAAACAATCTATTCCGGGATGACACCTAAACTTAAATGTATCATCCCAGGTCATTGTGCTTTTATCAGGGGCTTTCATATAGGTCCTTTCGAGAAATAAGATAGATATGTGAATTGTATTTTTGCAAGATCAAGATAAGGAAATGTTCCGCCGAGACCATGTGGTCATCAAGAAGCTCATGCCGATAATCTTTTAATGGCTTCCCTGGCGGCGGCATTGGCGCCATCCAATTCGAGCGTTTTTTTCCAAGACTCTAAAGCCGCTTTTTTATCACCTAAAAGCTCTAGAACGACTCCACGCTGATGATATCCGCCGACATAATTTGGATTAATCGAAATTACACGATCAAAACAGTTTAAAGCTCGTGACAAATCTTTTTTCTTGAGAAGAGATATCTGACCTAAATTGTACCACGCTTTAAAATAAGCCGGCTGAATATTGACGCATTTTGTAAAATAATCAATAGCTTCGTCTTCCTGCGAGAGGAAAGTATAGGCGACGCCCAAATTGTACAGAACCGCCGCATTTTCAGGATCGATCTGTAGCACACGTTCGAGCCTGGCGGCGGCAAGGTCGTAATCGTCATCCTCCATTTCGGCAAAGGCTCTTTGGATTTGGACCTGTACAAAAAAAACATTTGGATCGGCGTTTCCCTCTTGAATTTGATTCAGAATACGGAGTATACCTGTAGCATGTCTATTTAGCTCGGTGTCTTTGGACAATCTTACAAATTCATTAAAGGCCGTTTCGGCTCTATCAATTCGAAGTCCGCAGCCGGCGGCGACTCCGAGTTGATAATACAATTCGGGCTTCTTTGCTTCGCCGGCAGCTTTTAAAGCTTTTTCATAGAATTCGGCAGCCGATAAAAACTCTTCCAAGCCTTCGTAGCAAGCTGCAATTGCTTGATAAATCAGAGTGAGATCAGCGTCGGAAGATTCCAGGGATTTGAATAGATGTATAGCTTCTCTCCAATTACGTTGGGACATTTCCTTGTAAGCTTCTGAAAGAGTATGGCTGAGGCCGGCTGCAGATTCATCGCCCGAGTTTTTTCCTTCAAGGCAGCACTTTTTATATTTTAAGCCGCTGCCGCATGGGCAGGGATCGTTTCTTTTCGGGTTCATTAATGTTCCTGGAAGATGCAGATTTGAATAAGCGAGATTAACATAGGGCGCCGGTTCTTACAAGTGCGGCCGAGGGTAAATTTCGTGAGAAATTTTACCACATTGAATCAAAAAAGGACTTGACAAACATATTGTAATTTGATTGAATTCGTTATTCCTTACAATTGCTTCGGTCGATTTAACGACTGAACGGGGACATCCATTCACTAGAAAATTACAAGATTATAAGAGAAGCAAAGGGTTAGGCTGAACATTTGTATCGGCTGATCTTTTTGGTTCCAATATTATATTTTCGACGGACACCGTGTGATTCCAGGTAGTTAAATATCCGTTCCGGATAGGAGGGACGGCACAGCCTTTTCTAATGGCGTGAGCATGGGGCACGGCCTCACAGTCCGGGGCCGGGCTTGTTCTTAATCTATGGGCTGCTGAAAAGAAATCAATCAGTGAAGAAAGGAGGGCTCAA
Source organism: Desulfomonilales bacterium (assembly GCA_038250835.1). GTDB lineage: Bacteria > Desulfobacterota > Desulfomonilia > Desulfomonilales > Desulfomonilaceae > JBBSBY01. The sequence continues at coordinate 23,841 of JBBSBY010000023.1, forward strand.
CCCTTAGCGTCCCTGAGGTCGCGAATGTATTAACAAAGACGAGTATCGTAACTCTACGAAAACCCAAACGAACTAGGAGGTTAGTTCATGCCGAGTTATGTAATTTTAGAGAAATGTGATGGCTGCAAGGGTCAAGATAAGACCGCTTGTATGTACATCTGCCCCAATGATTTAATGGTTCTCGACAAAGAAAAAATGAAAGCCTGGAACAGGGCGCCTGAAATGTGTTGGGAATGCTACAACTGCGTAAAAATTTGCCCCCAACAAGCCGTGGACGTCAGAGGATATGCGGACTTCGTCCCCATGGGCGCGTCAGTTGTGCCTTTGAGAGGATCTGAAGACATTATGTGGACCGTCAAGTTCCGTAATGGCATGGTAAAAAGATTTAAGTTCCCCATCCGCACCACTCAGGAAGGTTCCGCGAAGCCCGATGGCGGCTATGGCGAAGTCACGACCGATCTGGCGAGCCAATGCCTGTACAATGAGCCCGACGCGTTGAAGCTTAAAGAGCTGCCCACCATCAAGAAGTAAACTTTCCAGGAGGTATTTTAATATGGCGAATTTCGAGACAGTCGAAGTAACCACCGACATTCTTTTATGCGGCGGTGGTATGGCGGCTTGCGGCGCCGCAGTCGAGGCAGCCTATTGGGCGAATAAAAACGGCTTAAAAGTTACATTGGTGGATAAGGCCGCCATGGATCGTTCCGGCGCAGTTGCTATGGGCCTTTCGGCCATCAACCAGTACGTCGACATCAACAGCGGAAACAACACCGTGGAAGATTATGTCCGTTACGTTCGCAATGACCTTATGGGCGTTGCGCGTGAAGACTTAGTCTATGACATCGCTCGTCACGTTGACTCCTCTGTTCACTTGTTCGAAAAATGGGGCCTCCCCATCTGGTTGGATGACGAAGGTAAGTACGTGCACGAAGGCCGTTGGCAGCTCATGATCAATGGTGAGTCCTACAAAGTTATCGTCGCGGAAGCAGCCAAGAACGCTCTTACTCAAATGGGCGGCGAATACTTCGAGCGTGTTTTCATCACAGATCCCATCATGGACGGCGACAGAGTTGCCGGCGCAGTTGGTTTCAGCACACGTGAAAACAAATTCTACGTATTCAAAGCTAAGTCAGTCCTGACCGCTATGGGCGGCGCCGTTCACGTTTTCAAACCCAGAAGCGCAGGCGAAGGTCTTGGCCGAGCCTGGTATCCGCCCTGGAACTCCGGCTCCAGCTTGTATTTCTCACTGATGGCAGGCGCTGAGCAAACTTGCCAGGAAGTCCGTTTCATCCCCGTGCGCTTTAAAGACGCATACGGACCTGTCGGCGCCTGGTTCCTTCTGTTCAAATCACGCGCTACCAACGCCTACGGCGGAGAGTACATGGTTGAGCGTAAGCCCGAGCTGGAAAACTGGGGCTCCTACGGTAAAGTTAAACCCATACCCGCCAACCTACGTAACTATCTCGGCATGTTGGACGAATTTGAAGGCAAAGGCCCCATTTACATGAGGACCGAAGAAGCCATCGGTAATTTGGCCGCCAAGTATTCCGATGATCCCAAAGCCTTCAAGAAAAAGATGAAAGAACTCGAGACCGAAGCTTGGGAAGACTTCCTGGATATGACTATTTCCCAGGCCATTCTCTGGGCCGGAACCAATGTTCAGCCTGAAGAAAGATCATCCGAGATCGCGGCCGCCGAGCCTTACTTCATCGGCTCCCACTCCGGCGCTTCCGGCGCATGGGTTAGCGGTCCTAAGGACCTTGCTCCTGCCGATTATTTCTGGGGCTATGAGTATATGTCCACAGTTAAGGGCCTGTTCTGCGCAGGTGACGCTACCGGCGCCTCCAGCCATAAGTTCTCTTCAGGTTCCCACGCTGAAGGACGCGCAGCCGGTAAAGCGATGGTCCGCTTCGTGCTCGAGAACAACACTCAGCCGAATGTTGACGCCGGTCAGGTAGAAGACCTCAAGAAAAAAGTCCTAGCTCCTATGAGCAGATACGAAGAATTCGGCCCGAAATCCAGCGACCCGGATATCAACCCCGAATTCTGCAAACCGAAAATGTTCATGTTCCGTCTGCAGAAAATAATGGATGAGTATGCCGCAGGCGTGACCGCAGGCTTCAAAACCAACAAACCGAAGCTGGAGAGGGCACTTGAGCTTCTCGGCTGGTTGAAAGAAGACTCCGAAAAACTGGCCGCTGAAGATCTGCATGAACTTATGCGCTGCCATGAAAACATCCAGAGAATGTGGCAAGCGGAAACTCACGTGAGAACAATCCTGTTCCGCGAAGAGACCCGTTGGCCTGGGTATTATTTCAGAAATGATTTCCCGAAACTGGATGAAGAAAACTGGAAGGTTTTCGTCAACAGCACATACAAGGGCGGCAATTGGGAAATTAAGAAGGTTCCTATTCTTTCGATCGTTGACTAGTCTTTAGCCCTTCAACAATCCGGCGGCGCATGCAGCCGGATTTCATTACATTACCAAGAAGCAAAAGCAGATGAGGGGTCGGCCGTGTGCGCCCCTCTTAGCCCTTTTCAGGGAGGAAATATGGCTGTAGAAAAGACCGTGCTGGTCGTCGGAGGCGGTATCAGTGGAATTACGGCGGCGGTTGAAGCCGCTGAAGCCGGGTGTAAAGTTGTTTTGGTGGAAAGGCTTCCGTACCTGGGCGGCCGAGTAGCCCAATTAAACAAATATTTCCCGAAGCTGTGTCCTCCCACGTGCGGCCTTGAAATTAACTTCAAAAGGATCAGAAGAAACCCGGATATTACTATTTATACGCTTTCAGAAGTTGTGAATATTTCTGGAACGCCGGGCGCCTACAAGGCGACAATTAAAGTTAATCCTCGTTACATCGAGGACCACACGGCGACAAACAAGTGTGTTGAAGACTGCCCGGTGGAAATTCCCAATCAGTTCAATTATGGAATGGATAAAACCAAAGCCGTTTACCTTGCGTATGAAATGGCTTATCCCATGAAGCTGACCGCCGACAGGGAGGCGCTGAAGAAGGCACAGGGATCATCCGATTTTAATGCCTTCATTGAAGCTTTGGATGCCAAAGGTATTCGAATCGATTTGGACGCTCAACCGGATACATTTGATCTCGATGTTAGCTCGGTAATTTGGGCAACAGGCTGGAGACCTTACGACGCCACAAAACTGGATAAATTGGGCTTCGGCAAGTACCCCAACGTAATTACGAATGTCATGATGGAAAGACTAGCCGCCGTCGGCGGCCCCACTAAAGGCGCAATCGTAAGACCATCCGATGGTAAGAAAGTCAACAATATCGCGTTTGTGCAGTGTGCCGGATCCAGAGATAGGAACCATCTTCCTTACTGTTCATCGATCTGTTGTTTGGCTTCCTTGAAGCAAGCGACGTATTTGCGTGATTATAATCCCGATGCTCGGGTACAAATATTCTACATAGATTTGAGGGCTTACGGCCGATTTGAGTTCTTTTTCGACAGAGTCCGAAATGACGAAAATATTATCCTCACCAAAGGCAAAATCGTAAGCATTACCGAAGATCCGACAACTAAAGACGTGATTCTGGAAGGCGAGGACATCTATTCCGGCAAGAAAATTCGTCGAACTTTTGACATGGCGGTGCTTGCCGTAGGTATGCAACCGAACACGAGTTTGGAAAAAGTCCCCGGACTGAATCTCGAATATGATGAATTCGGCTTTCTCGTTTCCGAAGACGGAGTTCACGCAGCAGGCGTGGCCAAGAGGCCGATGGATGTCGGCACATGCTTGCAGGATGCTACCGGAGCTGCGTTGAAAGCCCTTCAAGACACGGTGAGGAGGTAACTTATGAGTCAAAAGATTGGCGTATATATAGATACGGGCTATGGAATCGGAGAATCTCTTGATATCGACGCTCTATGCAAAGTGGCGACTAAAGAGTACAAGGTTGCGCTTTGTAAGACCGACTCCTATTGGAGTGAACCCGACAAGCTGGACACTATTAGGCAGGATATAGCCGCAGAAGAACTCACTATGGTCGTCATTGCCGGACCATCTCCAAGGCAATATCAAGCTGAATTTACTTTTGACGGCGTATTCACTGAGCGGATCAATCTCCGTGAGCACGTGGTATGGTGTCAACCTCCCAACGAGGAAGACACGCAGATGCTCGCCGAAGATTACATGAGAATAGGTCTCATTAAGGCGTCGAAATACGACGATAGGCCGCCGTTCCAAGAAGAGGTCAACAAGGACATCCTTGTAATCGGAGGTGGAATTGCCGGTCTGACTGCTGCGTCCGGAGCCGCAAACGCCGGATACCAGGTGTATCTTGTCGAAAAAGAGAATGAACTGGGCGGCTGGGCAAATAAGTTCAGCAAAGTGTTTACCGGTAATCCTCCGTATGACTCAATTACGGATTCTCCGGTTAAAGAAATCGTATCCGAAGTTCTTTCGAATTCAAAGATAAAAGTTTTTACGGGTTCCAGAGTTTTTTCGATCTCAGGCGCTCCAGGTATGTTTGATGTTGTTGTCAGGCCGGATGGCCCATGGCATGACAAGCTCGTAAAGGCCCAGAATGAATGGCTTGCGGCCAAGAAAGCTAGAGAATCAACTGAGCAGGCCGAAACCAAGAAAGAAGCCGAAGAACCGCTGGAACCCGCTGAACCGGAAGTTCCAGAAACAGAGTTTCCGTCTGAGACGGTACGAGTAGGCGCCGTTGTTGTAACAGCGGGGTGGAGACCCGAAGACGCTAAACAATTCGCAAATCTGGGATACGGAAGCTTCCCTGATGTGGTTACCAGCGTCGAATTTGAAGATATTGCGGCTAAAGGTCAAATCACCAGGCCTTCGGACGGAAAACCTGCTAAGTCAATCGCGTTTATTGATTGTGGAGATCAAGATTCCGCTCATCCGATGCTTTTCCAGTCGTCCGTTTCCTCACTGGTGGCATTGAAGCAGGCTCAGTATCTTCGTCAAACCAATCCGGACGGTATAGCTTATCTGTTTTATGAAAATGTAAGGACTCCCGGACAATACGAAAAATTTTACCAGTCCATGCAGGATGACCCCGGTATGTTCCTTTCCAAAGGCACGCCGGAAAGAGTCACTAATGGTTCGGGAACTCTTTCTCTTGAACTAAAGGACACGCTTTTAGGCGATAAGATGCGGGTCAAGGTTGATATGGTTGTCCTTTCGACCGGCATGATTCCTGTGACCCGGGACTCAGCGGTTGTTAACTTAAAGTATCGCCAAGGTCCGTTTCTTCCGGAAAACCCATACGGCTTCACTGACTCCCACTTCATATGTTTCCCTTACGAAACACAGAGAACCGGTATTTATACTGCCGGCTGTGTAAAATATCCCATGGATTTCCAAAGCTCGGCCATGGATGCGGCAGGGGCGGCATTAAAAGCTATTCAGTGCGTTGAACTTGTGGCCAAGGGTAAAGCTGTCCATCCGAGATCCGGAGACGAATCGTATCCCGAATTGGCGATAACCAGATGCACTCAGTGCAAACGTTGCACCGAAGAATGTCCTTTCGGCGCCTACGATGAGAAACCTGACGGCACACCGTTACCCAATCCCACACGCTGCCGCCGCTGCGGCATATGTATGGGGTCTTGCCCCGAGCGTATCATCTCATTCAGAGATCATTCCGTTGACATGATCGGCTCAATGATCAAAAACATTGACGTGCCGGATGAATATTCGGAAAAGCCGCGCATAATTTGTCTCATTTGCGAGAATGATGCTTATCCGGCTGTAGATATGGCGGGAATTAACCGGCTCCAGTATAGTCCTTTCGTTCGCTTCATTCCTCTGAGATGCCTTGGCAACGTCAGCATGGTGTGGATCTCCGATGCTCTGTCCAAAGGCATAGACGGTATCATGCTCATAGGATGTAAATACGGGGATGATTATCAGTGCCATTTTATGAAAGGTAGCGAATTGGCTGAAGTCAGAATGAGCAAGTTCACTGAAACATTGCAGCGACTCATGCTCGGGCCGGAACGTATAAGGGTCCATCAGTTGGCGATTGATGAATTCCACAAGATACCTCAGTTGATCGGCGATTTCGTTGAGACATTGGAAGAGTCAGGTCCTAACCCGTACAAAGGTTTTTAAGGAGGTTCATTTATGGCGAAGGAATATGTTGCTGAACCTGATCTTCAGTTTACTAAAGATCTGATTGCAGCCGGAGCGCCGGATGTTAAAAAATGTTATCAATGCGCCACGTGTTCGGTTGCTTGCCAAATTGCTCCGGACAATCAACCGTTTCCACGTAAAGAAATGATTTGGGCCCAGTGGGGTCTTAAAGATAAGTTGCTCAATGATCCTGATGTTTGGTTGTGCCATCAGTGCAATGATTGCTCGACGCAATGTCCTCGCGGCGCCAATCCCGGAGACGTGCTTAAGGCGCTCCGAAAGATGATTATCCAACGAAACGCCTGGCCTGGTTTCATGGGCAAACTCGCCGGTGAACCTGGAATGTTCGTCCTGGCAATCGGAATCCCAATTATAGTAGTCCTGTTGTTGTTGTACTTCAGCGGGTGGAGATTTCCTGAAGGTCCAGTTCGATATCCGGAGTTCATCAGGTTAGTTCCCGTACAGATCATTTACAGCGCAGCCCTTCTCTTTGCGGTGGTATCCATGATCATGAGTCTAAGGAACTATTGGAACAATCTCGTCGAAAATAACACCCTCGACGTTTCCGCCCCGAGTAAGGGTTTCGTGCCGAGTTTTATAGAAGCTCTCAAAGAGATTCTTCCCCACAAGACGTTCAAGGAATGCGAAGCCAATAACCCGAGGTATTCCGCTCACCTTTTAGCCTTTTACGGCATGATCGGATTATTTATAACAACATCTATTGTGGCGTTCAATTTTGACATTCTGCATCTTAAGCCCCCTTCACAGAATGGGCCGGGTACCATCCCCATTAAAATTCTCGGCAACGTCAGCGCCATAGCATTTATCTTAGGATTGACCATTATGGTGGTCCGTAGAATGACAAATCCGGATCAAGCCGGTAACAGCTCTTATTTTGACTGGTTTTTCCTGCTCATGATTTTCGGCACGGGAATTACCGGATTGGCCACAGAGTTGACTCGTTGGGCTGGATCTCCAAACGGCGCCTATACGCTATACGCCATCCACTTGATGTTTGTGTTGGCTTTATTTTTGTATTTACCTTTTTCCAAATTTGCTCATTTAGGGTATCGAACAGTGGCTATTGTCTGGTCAAAGGCTAGTGGTCGTAACTTGGTTTATCCTGTTGAGCCAAATGTGGACGGAATTGAAGCCGCTCCGGCCCCGGCGGAAATAGAACAAGCATCCTGATTTTTAACATTATTTACTTACCGCGGGTTTGCGCTTGATCGCGCCCGCGGTTTATGTTTTCGAAAAGGTGTGGTATAAATTCGATTTAGTCTACATCTGATTTTTATGATCTACGGAGACGATTTCAGAACCGTCAAGATAAATTCCAATTTTAAATGTGAGCTTAAAATGATTCAAAGAAGAGCCATATACTTTCTCGCTCTGGTCATCATTATCGTGTGCTGCATTCCATGCGCCGCATACGAAAAGGAAGAAATCAGAACCGTCGATCCACCCGACCCGGATAAAGACCCAGGCTTTGATTTTCTGATTGCCGAACAGTATGAGGCTCTCGGTGAAATGGATAATGTCCTGAAGTACTTGCGAAAAGCTCTTGAGCTTGATCCAAATTCCGGTTATTTGAATACACGTATCGGTAACATACTCGCCAGGAACAGAAAAATAGCAGAGGCCCTCATCATGGCCAACAACGCCGCTCTTCTTGATCCAAAGAGCGATGAGGCCCACACGTTGCTTGGTAAAATTTATACTGTAACGGGTGACCGCACACGGGCCATAGAAGCTTATTCCAGAGCATTGGACCTCAGACCTGATGAACGTGATTTGTACGTATTCCTCGGATCATTGCAGGCGTCCCAGCATATGTTTCAAGATGCCGAAAAAACCTTCTCCAAAATGGTGAAGCAATTTCCGGACGAAAAAGAAGGTTACCTTTACCTCGGAAGAGTTAATGTTGAAGATAAGCAGTATGATAAGGCTGTAGAGGTATTTCAAAATCTCCTTGAGAAAGGAGCTGACGGCGCGGCTCAGGCCCAAATTGAATTGGGCGCCGTCTACTTGCTTCAGAAAAACTATGACCAGGCTGAAGAGCATTTTCAAGAAGCGATTAAGCTCGATCCATTCAATGTGAATGCCAGGCTCAGTTTAGCTCAAGCGCTTGCGGGTCAAAAGAAATTCGACCAATCCTATAAAGTATTTGAAGATTTATCTAAGTTGGCGCCTTCAAATCAGAATATACAGATAAAAATGGCCCTGATTCTGGCTGAGCAGAAGCAGTTCGAAGAAGCCGAGAAAATACTCATTAAAATCTTATTAACAAATCCAAATAGAGACCAGGTGAGATTCCAATTAGGTAGAGTTTATAAGGAGCAAGGCAAAATAGCGGAAGCCGAAGCAGAGTTGGGGCGGATCAGAAAAGGACAGGGCACGTATCATACTTCTCGAATCATGCTGGCCTTAATGTTATTAAGAGACAAGCAATTGGGCAAGTCGCTGAAATATATTGATGAAACTCTGGAAGCCGACGACAAAGATCCGGATCTCTATCATATTAAGGGGTCCATTTTAGAGGAATTGAACCGATACACGGAAGCTATCGCCGTGTACGAAAAAGCTCTGTCAGTGGATCCGAAGAGTACACGGATTCGATATTCTCTTGGCAATGTATTTGAAAAAAGCGGCAGAAGAAGTCGGGCAATTCAGGAAATGGAATACATATTGGCCGAGAAGCCGGATGACGCCAGCGCTCTCAATTTCATAGGTTACACTCTTTCAGTATCAGGTAAAGATCCTGAGAAAGCCGAAAGTATGGTCCGCAAAGCTTTGGAGCTGAAACCCGATGACGGCTATATACTTGATTCTTACGCATGGATTATATTCAAACAGGGTCGGATTGATGAGGCTTTGGAAAAACTGAAAATGGCTCTCGAAAAAGTGAAGCATGACCCTATTATTGCTGAGCACCTCGGAGACGCGCTTCTCGCAAAGAATGACAAAGCCGGGGCTATTGAAGCCTACAAAAAGTCGCTTCAGGTAAATCCTGATAATATTGTAGTCAAGAATAAATTGGAGAAGCTCCAAAATGAGACGCCTACAGGCGCAAAGACTCCGGAATCATAAGTAAATGTGAATACTCCCATCTGAATGGGACGACGGACTTTATTATCTAAACGTCTCCATGCCGTAAGCAATTATTAGAAGAAAATAAATTGCGTATGAGACTGCCCACTATCATAGCGATTCTACTTTTGTTTACAGGGAGCGGTTTCTCTGACGCCAAAGGTCCGCAAAAGAATCAGACACGAGAATGTGGGTTCTATAGGTTCCCTGTCGCTATAGATAAAAAACCGTTTCATTTCTTGGGCGAACTGGTTCCTCTGAAAAGACCGGACATAGAGGAACGCGTTCTGTTTCAAATCAATTACCTGCTCCTGGACGCCAGAGGCGCCTTGACGGACTGGCTCTTTGAGAGAGATCGCCATACTTGGCAATTTGAGGAAATCTTTGTCAAAGAGGATTTACCAAAAGAATTTGCATTGCTTTCGCCGGTAATTGCCGGCTTAGCATCGAAAGCTGAATTCAAAGGCGCAGGCGCCGGTTGGTGGTTTCTACCCAAGAATTGTGGAGAAAGTGAAGGTCTATCAATGTCTGAAGATAGTTGGCACGATGATAGATTTGATCTTGAACTTTCCACAAAGTGTTTTGCTGCAAACATCAAAAACATTCATGCTGAATTGGGCTTGCGAAGCTGGTTGATGACTACCGCCGCTTATCTAAATTCAACTAAAATGGTCAAAGAATATATTCACAATTGGAATACGGACGTATTTTGGGATATTCCATTTCCGGATTCGATTGAAGACATAATATGTAGGTGGATTGCGTTTAGCATCATTTATCATAATAAGGATTATTATGGATTGACTCGGAAAGTCACAACTCCATTCATTTATGACCAAATCTCCGGGGTGGAACTGCAAAAGGATATCTCAGTCGGAGAGCTGGCTCAAATGGTCGGCATTTCTCCCCGTGAAACATTGGAACTGAACCCGAAACTCAAAAGCTCACCGGCAATATTCCCGGCGACTTCCCGAGGCAGACCGCTAGTCCACAGTATAGCGGTCCCAAAAAATAAAGGTCGGGAGTTGTTGAAAAAGCTTAAACAACAAAAGTATTTGACGGATAAGTAGAAGGTCGCGTCCGCGCCAATGGTGGACCCCTAAGTGTTTGTTACACAAACCAATCAATATACTCAGAGGCAATTGGTGTATCACTAGATCTTTAGCGAATGATCTACTGATCAACAGCAGAGCTTGACTCTTGGATCTAAAAAACATAAGCTTGGATTAGAATTATTTAGCACGTAATTGCGACTACTTATCGGAGATTACAATGACACTCAACCGTTGGGATCCGTTTAAGGACTTACTGAATTTCCAAGACAGAATGCATCGCATAGTATCCTCAACCTGTGCGGAAGGCGATTTTAAACAAAGTAGTTGCTGGTGTCCCGCAGTAGATATAATAGAGACTCCGGAGGCTTTTATTTTCCAGGCGGAGTTGCCGGGAGTGGGACGGGAAAACATTGAAATCGAAGTGGAAGGCGCCAGGCTGAAGATAACCGGGCAAAGATCGGCAAAGTCTAAGGAGAGGACGTCCAGGTTTCACAGTTGTGAAAGATCCTACGGTTTTTTTGAGCGAACCTTCCAATTACCCAGAATCATCAATGTGGAGGACTCTGAGGCCAAGTACCAAGACGGAGTCCTTGAAATCATTCTCCCTAAGGCGACTGAAGAGCGTGAAGGCAGTATTAAAGTTGTGTGTTTGAGGTGATCATCAGGATCGCCGGGAGCGCGTAGTCAGGTGATGAGTAATTCTGATCCATATAAAATATTAGGTGTAAGTCGATCGGCCGAAGACGAAGAGATAAAACGAGCTTATCGCAAACTGGCCAAACGATATCACCCGGATAGAAATTCCAACAATAAAACTGCGGAAACTAAGTTCAAAGAAGTTTCCGAAGCATACGATATCTTGAGTGATAAAGAAAAACGTCGAACATATGATATGTACGGCCATACGGACGCCAACTTCGGCGGCTTCTCAAACGGAAATCCGTTTGGCGGTTTCCGTACCGGTGGATTCAATACAAATTATGGCGGCCAAGGCGGAAGCTTTGGTGTTTTTGATGACGTATTCTCGGAATTCTTTGGCGCCCAAAGACGTCATACACGGCAAGCTCGCAAGGGCGGCAATCTCGAATATTCAATGTCAATAGATTTCATGCAAGCTTATTTGGGAGTGTCCCTCGACGTCAGAGTGGTCGATAGAAAAATTACAGTGCATGTTCCGGCAGGTGTTGACACAGGGTCGGTGGTTCGGGTTCCGGGCCAAGGCGCGCCGGGGGCGAGAGGCGGGGCGCCCGGAGATCTTCTGATTACCATCAATGTCAATTCTCATAAGCTGTTTAACCGCAAAGGCAATAATATTTATCTTGAAGTTCCAATATCCTTGAAAGAGGCGCTATTGGGGGCAAAGATCGAAGTGCCCTCTCCCAATGGCCGTTTAGCGCTCAAAATTCCGGCGGGCACACAATCAGGAACAAATTTTAGGTTCCGAGGCAAAGGCTTTGCCTCCCTGAAAAGTCTCGGCCCAGGTGACTTTTTTATCACAACTCGTGTGATGATACCGGATAAGCTGGATGATCTTTCAAAGGATCTCATTGAGGAATTCGATAGATTGAATCCAATTGATTTGAGATCGGGTTTTTAATTACAAATTTAGTGGAGGGATTGCATGGACGACCGTGAACCCAAAGAGGAATTTGTAGTCCGCGACCGCAGACGGTTTAGCGCTGAAGGCGAATCGACCAAAACTGAGGCTGAGGAATCTAAACCAACGCCCGAAGCCGCAACTCAAAAGGACTCGCAAGACGTAGCTCCGGAAAAACCGGCAGATGAAAAGTCAGAGCAAAAAGGGCCAACAGAGCCCCCAAAGCCTTTAGATTTCACAAGTTTGGTCATTAGTCTTGCAAATACGGCTCTGTTCCAACTTGGTTTTATTCAAATTCCGGATGCCGAGAGTCAAAAAGATTTGGGCGCCGCAAGGCAAACCATAGACATCATTGCTCTTTTGGAGGAAAAAACAAAAGGTAATTTATCGGACCAGGAGCAACAGGTTTTAAAAGATACTCTTTTTCAGCTACGAATGGCTTTTGTGGACGCTTCGAAGTAGTTCACTGAGTCAATAGTCTGTAAATTGTTGAAGTGAGACGTCTTTTTCCAGCGCTCATAGTCGGGGACCAATTGGAGCAAAATCCTTTAGCGGAATTATCCGGCCCCTATTTACGGCAAAAGAAATCGCACTTTAGTAATCTTCAATCCTCTCTTCACCATTGGGGAGGGGCGACGAGAGGATTCAACATAATGTTATTGACTCATAGAGCGAAATCGGACAAGGTGACCGAAAACTCTCAAAATAAGCATCATATAGTGGACTGCCGTCGTTATCTGAGATATAATCTTCCGTTGTTTTCGTGGTGTTGGGTTTTCGGTCGACGCCACACCTGAAAGATTTAGTGTATCTAACCGTAGTAAGGAGTTTTTTTAATGTCACGTGTATGTGAAATTTGTGGAAAGGGGCCGTTGAGAGGATACAACGTGAGCCACGCCCACAATCGAACCAAGAAAGTATCGTTTCCTAATTTGCAAAAAGTTAGAGTTCTGCAGAATACGGGTCAGGTGAAGAGAGCGAAGGTTTGCACGAGGTGTATACGCTCTAATATGATCACTAAAGCCCCATAAGAGAAAATATCTATGATCAGAGAAATTGCGGAGGCATTACTACAATGCCTCCGAATGTTTTTTGATTACGATTACCCGCCGGTAGTTGTCTCATCTTGAAGCAAGCCTCACTACACGCTCCACTTCCTTTATATTCATTAAAGCATTCATAATACGAGTCAAATGATCGACGTTCTTAACTAATACAGTGAATGTGCCGCGAGCTTGCTGAAAGTTAATTTTCTTAATGTTGGCCTGAAGAATGTCGGATTCATTGTTTGCGAAAACTTTGCTGATTGTAGCTAACAAACCCGTCTTGTTCATCGCTTCAATTTCCAGCTTTACGGCTCGTGTCAGTGACTGATCTTCGTCCCAGGAAATATCCACTATTCGCATTGAATCCGTTCCCTGTAAATTGACGCAATCGTTCTTATGTATCGTTACTCCTCGCCCACGAGTTATGAAACCCTTTATGGCATCACCAGGGAGAGGATTACAGCACTTTGCGAAGTTCACCATTACGTTGAGGAGTCCTTGGACTTTGACCCCGCTACGTTTGGTGGAGCGTTCCGCTTTGAGCACTTTTTCTTCGAGGTTAATTGATTTGGCTTGCTCGCGCTCATGCGCTGGCACGAGCTTTGTGACAACTGATTTGGGTGATACGCGCCCGTAGCCGACAGCAGCGTAAAAATCGGCCTGTGTTTTGAAGCTCAGCTCCTGTGCAAATTTCAAAATCTCGTTTTCTTTTTCTACCCTGCCGAGATCGATTCTCCACTTCCGAAGTTCACGTTCGACACTTTCTCTTCCAAGCTGTATGGACCGCTCGCGTTCTTCTTCTAATATGTAATGACGGATTTTGGTTCTGGCGCGGCCGGTTTTTACAATTTTGAGCCAATCTTTGCTGGGTTTTTGATGCACGGACGTGATGATTTCTATACTGTCTCCAGTCTGAAGCTGGTAGTTCAGCGGAACCATTCTCCCATTCACTTTGGCCCCGGTGCATCTATGGCCGACTTCAGTATGGATCGAATACGCAAAATCCAGCGGGCCTGAACCTTTAGGATACACTTTCACTTCGCCTTTTGGCGTGAACACATATACTTCATCCGGGTAAAGATCGACACGCACATTCTCCAAGAATTCCCTGGGATCATCCAGATCCTGCTGCCAATCCATCATTTGGCGCAACCACGCGACAACTTTTGCGTCTTCAGGCTCGACTACTCTGCCTTCCTTATAGGACCAATGAGCGGCAATGCCCTCATCCGCAATCAAATCCATTTCCGCTGTTCTGATCTGAATTTCAATCCTGTGGCCTTTTGGACCTATCACAGTTGTATGGAGCGATTGGTAGCCGTTATGCTTGGGCATGGCTATGTAGTCTTTGAATCTACCGGGGACGGGTCGCCAAAGGCTGTGCATCAATCCCAATACGGCGTAGCATTCACTCACATTATTCAAAATGATTCTGAACGCGGTAATGTCATGAACTTGATCCAGTTCCAAACCCTGAGCGAGCATTTTTTTATGAATGCTGAAGATTTCTTTTGTACGCCCTTTAGTCTCCTCCTGAATATTGTATTCCGCAAGCTTCGTTCGAATGATTTGCAGAATGTGATTCACGTCTTCTTCACTACGTTTGATGGTTTCGTTAAGTTTGTCACTGATGAATTGGTAACGATTGCTCTCTATGTATTTAAACGCCAAATCCTCAAGTTCAGTTCGCAACCAGTATATTCCGAGACGGGCTGCCAGGGGAGCGTATATTTCCATGGTCTCCCGTGCGATCCTCAGTTGCGCTTGTGCAGGCATGTGTGACAGTGTTCGCATGTTGTGGAGTCTGTCAGCCAGCTTAACCAAAAGAACCCTAATATCTCGACTCATGGCGAGGATCATTTTGCGGAAACTCTCGGCTTGTCGTTCTTCCTTTGACTGGAACTCCATTTTACTGATCTTCGTTACTCCATCTACTAATGCCGCTATTTCATTTCCAAAAAACCTTTCCAGGTCTTCAACGGTGGTCAGAGTATCTTCAACAGTGTCATGGAGTAGTCCTGTGGCTACGGTAGCCTCGTCGAGTTTCATCTGAGTCAAAATCAACGAAACCGCCAAAGGGTGAGTCAGATACGGCTCACCGGAACGACGAGTTTGGCCTTCGTGCACTTGAGCTGAATAGATATAAGCCGCGCGGATTAAGTCTAAATCTGCATCCGGATAATAAGACTTAACTGTATCTTGAATTTCTCCGAAACGGATAATTGAAGGTTTGCCGTCATTACTCATGCTTAAGAATCCATTAGTTTCAGCCTAGCGTGATTTATGTTTGCCGGTAGATTTGCTGTGTAGATCTGCAAATTTTTCTGTGAGTCTACCTGTGCGTTTGCGAAAGATCAGTTTGATTGGCGATGATCCGAAGTCAAATTTTTCGCGAATTTGATTTTCAAGAAATCTTCGATAAGAAAAATGGAGAGATTCCGGGAAATTAACAAAAAACATGAACATAGGAGGCCCAGTCCGAATTTGAGTCAAATAATATATCTTGACTCTCTTGTTCCTGTGCATGCCCGGAGGATGTATGGACAAAGTAGTTTCAAGGAACTTGTTCAGCTCAGAGGTGCTAATTCTTTTTGTGAACCTGGCATAAAGATCTTCAATGAGATCAAAAAGCTTGACCGCGCGAGTTCCTTTAAGCGCCGAGATCGTAACTATGGGAGCAAAACTCAAGTATTTGAGAGAGTCTCGAACTTTTTCTACATATTTGTTTATCGTATTAGAATCTTTTTCTACTAAATCCCATTTGTTCAGTGCAATTATAACTCCGCGGTTCTTTTCGTATGCGTATCCGGCAATTCTGGCGTCTTGTTCAGTGACAATTTCTTCTGAGTCCAACAAGATGATGGCTATATCTGATCGATCTATGCTCTGAAATGCTTTGATAACGCTGTACTTTTCAAGCCGATCAACTATCCTGGAACGCCGCCTTACTCCCGCGGTATCAATGAAGACGTATTCCTTACCTTCTCTTCGGACAACGGTATCTATGGAATCTCTGGTCGTGCCGGGCTCCGGATTTGCCACCAGGCGCTCTTCTCCAAGCAAAAGATTAATCAGAGTAGACTTACCGACGTTGGGCCTACCAACCACGGCGACCTTAATAGCGTCGGCAGGAATCAGCTCGATTGGCTCTTCGTTGGATATTTCATTGATGAGATCATCAACGATGTCATCCATGCCGAATCCGGTTATAGCGCTAATGGGGTATATCTTTTCCAGACCCAGTGAGTAAAAATCAACGGATTGATTCTCCTGTTTCTCTGAATCAATTTTGTTGATCAAATAAAACACTCTTTTGTCGGTGGTTTGAAGCAGGCGTACTATATCGTTATCAGAAGGAGTAGCTCCTGTTTTACCATCGCCTACAAACAGCAGGATATCCGCCTCCTCAATCGCCACCATGGTCTGCGTGCGCATCTGCGAAAGCATGACGTCTTCCGTAGTAGGTTCAAACCCCCCCGTATCCACTAAAATAAAAGATTTATCTCTTATCTTAACTTCAGAATAGTTTCTGTCGCGCGTCAAACCCGGGGTATCTTCCACGAGGGCTTTTCTGGAGCGGGTAAGCATATTAAAAATTGTGCTTTTCCCCACATTTGGCCTACCGACAAGCGCGATGACTTTTTTTGCCTTTGTCTTACTCATACTTTTCTTATACCATATCGATTAAATTTTGTTCAGCGGCATTGTATCGCAATTAATTTATGGCTGAGAGAGTGCCCTCGGAAGATTACCTTTACGCGTCTCGAAGGTATCGGTCGTTAGAAAATGTAAAATACAATGATGATGCAACAGCATTGTATTTTACGGATATATTACTTTAATAAGCGTACGTAAAAAGTTAAAGTTTTATAGGACTCATGTCACATTAAATGCTGAATACAGAGCCGTTTTGTGGTATTCTACTCTCACATACGAAGCGGCTTACCCGAGAAATAATTTATGCTACACAAATCACGATTTATTATATTTCCGATACTACTGGTAATCTTATTTGGGTGCGCCGGGCTGCGCTCCAAGGTATTTCCGCCTAAGAATCCTGCTCCGCCTGATTCCAACCAGTCGCAGACAATTCCTCAACAGCCTTCCTCAACGTCTGACCCAAAAATCCAATCGCCCGATCTTGCCGACTCGGACAAGATCATTAAGGGAGGAGTAGATCAAAAGGAAAGAGCCCAGGTAAATCAAGCGGCTCTGGAGTTCGTCCAAAAAAATGTGCCTGACGCAAAACACATCAAAACATGCTACTCCAAGCTTTATGGTGGTTGGTACATGCTGCTGTACCTCGAAAAAGGCAAGAAAATCTGGATGCAGCATTGGTCGTGGAATCAGAAGAGCAAAGAATGGGAACCCGTATCGCAGAATAAGGAAATTTCTCCGAAACAGTTGGATTTCGACTTAAAAGGCGAGGTTGCAGGAGAAAAGTGTTTTGTGCTGAAGTAAGTCGACCGCATGTTTGAGCCTATTGTTTTTAGGGTTTCTCGAAAGTTCAGTCGATTAAAGCCCCTCCTATCTGTCGTCTCAGCGAACGGCTCATGTGATTTCAGCTATTTATACCGATCTCCATCTGGACGGCTAGACGAAACATAAATCATGTAACTCACTGATAATATTGAATTCCAGCTTGCGAAGGAATGACGATGATGAGCTCCGAATGCATAACGAGCTTTATGTACGCGGATAGCCGATTGAATAAAGGTATCATCATCAAAGCGTTAATGTGTTCCGAAATTCGTGATTAGTGTCGCAAACCACTACGGGTTGTGCTCTCAAAAAGTGATTGCCACTCCGTCATACCGGCGCACTAAGACAGTACGAAAACGAGAACGATCGGAGCTGCCGCACGCGCCGCAGTAATTAAATCTATTGGCGAAATCATGTTAGTGGCTATGCCGCGCCGGTATCATCCTGCCACAGGCCTACTCGATTGCCCTGTGGATCCTTAACGACGGCGTACCATCCGATTCCCGG
>JBBSBY010000024.1:0-39590 GCA_038250835.1 Desulfomonilales bacterium
AAGTCGACGGCGAATATCATGATAAATCTTGGATAAAATGAGCGGGTTGCGCCCAATCTCTTCCTAGCAGGCGCAAAACATACGTAAGAATTCATACCAAGTCCGGGAGCCTTGATCTCATACCAGCTATATCCGACGATGGCATCCCCCTCCACTCTGGGCAGGAAGCGTACGTCGTAATTCATTTTCTTTTCTCTATCCGACTGCGAAGTTCTGAGAGAGAGAAGATTGCCCGGATGAGACTCGTAGGCGCTCAGCCGCTTGTCCAATTCATCTATATGGCTTTGAGGTACAGCTAAGCCGAATTCTTCATTCGCTATGCTCTCCCAAAGATCTTCTATCAATATAAGTTTTTCCAATGTACTTTGCCGCTCAATTTCAGGAATATCAGCTAGCCGTATGTGTTCCTCCGATGGGATGGGGTCAGGCTTCGAGCTTATTTTCGAGAGCCCGGCTAATTGCAATATTTTTCTGAGTCTAGTGTTCACTTAACAGATAGAGCATCCCGCGCCGCGTTTAAGTCGGAGCGATTAAAGATAAGCATCATTTATCAATGATTCCTGATGGAAGGTCAAGATTCGGAGGTTTTCTTCATTCCGTGCCGGCTCGGGGGTTGACACGATGTTGAATACATCTTATTATTGGCCCTTACAGGAGTAATGTTCAATGATCCACACAGGCGCGGCGTATCTCATTATTTCTTATTTTTATTTTACCGGGAGTATACGTATGTCGCTGCGCTGAGTAACTGCAATAATAGTTAAGAAAACAAGCGGAGCGACAAACTCCGCTTTTTTTGTTTTTGATTTTGTTTACAAGGGCGCCTTTTATATGACGCCGCAAAGTAAAAAACGAGTATATAAGGGTTTCTCGAAAGTTCTGTCGGAACAGAACCTCTTACCCGTCGTCCCAGCGGAAGCCGGGACCCAGATCTTACTGGATTCCAGCGTACGCTGGAATGACGTCGATGAATCCTGAACGTATTTCCGATGTTCATTGCTTTTAGCAACCCGGGCAGTTGATCAAGGAGAGAATTCTGATTCTTGAATCCGTGATTACTTTCGAGAACCATTCTAAGTATTCAGGATTTGACCGAAATAATATACAGCAGCGAGCTGTTAAGCTAGTTCAACTGAAAAGCCCATCTGCCGATCCAACGAGTTAAATAGTGACAACACAATGAATTCCATCAAAGAGAGCGCACGATGACAAGGCGGCAAGCCGAACAATCATTAGTAACCATTGTCGATCACCAGCGATTGACCGTCAGTGATAAATTATCTCTAATAAATCTAATCGACGAAGGTTTGGATCAATCTTCGGATTCAAACCTGGTGGGGAGACTGTTCCAGCAATTGGGTGACCTGGTCGACACAACCGTCAAAGGCGCCAAAATCGACAGATTGGGCTCGAACGACGCTCGGGGGGGCTTCAAGGTATTTGAGATCAACTCGGAGACAGGTGAAAATTTGGGACGGCTCCACATGCTTTACCTCAAGAAACCAATTCCTTGCTACTACCTGGTTTATGTGGAAGTCGCTGCGCCGTTTCGCAATAAAGGCCTCGGCAACTTGGTTTTGCGGACTTTCAGATCATTCTTGATCGAAAAATCAGCGATAGGGATGCTGGATAATATTATCCCGGAAGGTGATCCTACCTACGACATTTACCTTAAATCCAATTGGAAACCTATTCAGGCCGTCACCGGAGTAGAGTTGAACGGCGACGGAGTTTACATGGTATTTGTTCCCCCAGGTATGGAAAACAAGGAACTCAGAGAACCTGTCCTTAAACTGGCTCACCATCTAAAACGCAAGCGCGCCGCCATTGCCATGAGAGACAATGAGTTAATGGTGAAGCGCACCATCGATGAATTCAAAGATATTTATGCCGCGCTGTTGACATATTTCGGAAATGCTAAATTCGATGAGGATAAAGAAATCCTGATGAGGTTCATGTTTACGAAATTTGTTACCAAACTTCTCGGATTCGGCAGACGTATTTCAGAACTTGTCGGTTATACGGGCGGTGAATCTTTGCAGCAGATTGTTCTTGACGCCTGGGTTCGCAATTTGACGGCTCAGTCTTACATTCCGAGGACATTGGGTGGGGGCTCCTGCTTTGTCACGGGTGATAAAGGGCTTTGGCTCGCCTTGCCTGAATCCCTGAAGCTGAATCCCGCTCGAGAAATAGAGAAACTCCCCAATTACAGGCGACCAAAATTCTCAACGTGGATTAGCGCCAGAGGAGCGGAATGGGAAACGCCGATCAGCATAGGTGATCTACTGGACCTTGGATTTGACCCGACACGGTTAAAAGAAATCGAAATAGAAGGGAAAAATTACATCTTTGAGCGACTTCAGGCGAGAATGTTGCCTGAGCTGGAAGCGCGCAAGGAGCTCCTTGAAAAGATGGCCTCCGCGGCCACAGGCGTTCGTCTAGGCGGAGCGGAGCTGCGGGTCAACGCTCCTTTGCTGATCATCCGCGATAGAGGGAACGCTTACGCTTTGAGAAACAAGGTTGACGGAATTCATTGGGAAGAAGCCGTAGATCAGTCTCAGACAAATCCTTCACTTGCTGACATTAATAAATCCATGAAGCTGGATAAACTGATCACCAAAAGTGTCAAAAAGGCTCGAGAATGGTTAATCGCCAACGCTGGCGTGGATTCAGAGGGCTTGATCGACGGAACCTCTTTTTTTGTATCATGGGTTGTCGAAACAAATAAACCCAAAATCATCGTTGATTTCCAGGGGTCTTACATCGAAACTCTCTGGATCGCATAGAAAAAAAGCCCGACTCGGAAGGGTCGGACTTTGGAGGGTATGTCAACTCCGATCGGGCTTTATGATGAACGGCTAAGAAGATTGTTTTCGTTCAAAGCCGTTCCGAATGAGGCGTAAGCTTGTGGTTACGCTACAATAGTCGGGGGAGTAAAGACCTTACCGTGGCCATGATTTAGAAGAGGAAGCCGACCTGAACAAACGGTCCGTCTATGACGGTTCCAAAGAGTTCGTGTCCCTTCTCCTTCTTGAAATTGGCGAATGTGTATCCGCCTTTAATAAACCCGAACCTACCGGTTCTGATGGGTATAAGGTAGCTCAGAGCGGCTTCCGCTTCGTAACCGATATTGTCGTTCAAGAAGGCTATTCCGCCTTTGCCGCTGAAAGCCAATGTATTGCCATGGTAATTTCTTATACATTTATCGAATTCAAGTCCCAGCATAGCCATGTTCTTGGTGTCATTCCAAGTTACCGAGGCTCCGATTCCGGAGGCGCCTCCGACCATCAGCTTATCTTGTTGGCTGATCCAATCGGCGAATAAGCTGGTCTGGCTGCTTAGAGACCTATTGATGTTGAAGAATAGGCCCGCTCGATGTTCGTATCTTTCCCATTTTGAGAAGAGCTGCGTTCCCGGCGCAAAAGTTTGACCACCGAAATTGAAAGCTGTTCTTGGAGTGCCGGTCGCTTCGAGCTGAATGGGGGTAAAAGAATACTTGATTCCCCAGCGAGGTCGGAGCTGATACTTGGCCTCAAAACTCCAGATTGGAATGCCGCTTTTGGGCAAGTTCAGATGGTCGTCGAAATTGACAATTGAAGTTTGGAATGCCGTTAGATCAGGACCGCGTCTCGCTTCACCGGTTATCCTGGCAAAAGTGACCTTTGGTCCGGCATAAAATTGACCTTTGGCCGGAGTCGGGAGACAGCAATCAGCCCACCAAGACGCAGGATTGTAACCCCCCAATCCTTCGAGCTTGGAAGCGATTGACGGCGCCGTTCTGACTTTAAGCGGCGCGGACGGGAGCGTCGGTGGCGGATAAGTTCCCGGGATAGGCTTGACTTTTGTGATGGGTTTAAGTCCAGGGGCGCAGTCAAGTTGTGCCCCGGAGCACGGATCGTAGTTGGCGAATAGATTGTCGGCCGAAGCGGAGTAAGACACCGCTATCATTCCCACAATAAGACATAAGGCAAACGAGTACTTAGTGCAAGTTCCTAACATAACACCCTCCCTCAGGGTTCTAATGTGTTGCAATTGGGAGATTAAACAGTTTGAAATATAAGTCAAGAAAATTATTGTTTACAAACGCTAATTTAACTCAAAAAGCTAGAAAATAGTTTAGTTATTAATAAAAAGGTTTTGAGAAAGGCCGCCCGTTTAACTTCGCCTGAATGGCTCCAGGATAAGCTTAGGCCTATGTTTAACCTCCGCGCGCAACTGAAACGCGCTTTGCACGCGCCGCGCCGATTAAACTTGAAATTGATGGATCAAAGACGTAAATTTATAGATACAACATCGGGAATTTTCTAAAGCACCCGAGGAAAAGAGCCTGAGATGAGGTTTAAATTGGCTCGCAGGCAGTAAGTTAAATACGCTTTCCAGCATATTGTTGCTCGTGATAAACCAACATATGAGCAAAAGCTCATGGGCTCATGCTCAATTTGCTACAATCCCGGAATTTGCCGCTAACTGCGGCACAGTTCGTCTGAGTGACGAATGGGAGGCTGATTTGGACGATCAGAAAATTTTGGCCGCTATTGATAATTTCGGCGCCGTAACGGTTTGCCCAGGGGGCATTGTTCATATCAACATGCCTCATTTTACCATCAAACTCATGCCGTCGGATTTCGTGAAGTTTACCGAATTAATCGAGGCGGCAAGGCGCAGCTACAGTTCGCCTGCGCCTAAACCCGCAGGTAAACCGCGCCTACAAGTTGTTTCCCCTCAGTGCGACCAGTGCGACGGCTCTACTGAAGATGATTCAAAGTAGATTAGGGCAAACATCATCTGCGACAATGCTTATTTGGACGGGAAGCGGCGAGTGAATTCGACGTTTGTATTGTTTTCCGTTTACCGGACATCCGAGTTGGGTTTATGATGTATAGCGTCTGATGCTTCTGCTGTCCACAAGCTCCTATGAACTGCGTCTTTTGGCAACCCTTACCTTTTGGAAAGCAAACTGCTATAAAACATTGAGTATTCTTGTTTCTTGACCTATTATTCCTGCGTTTTGAACTGGTTTTGAACCGACTGGAGTAAGTGAGCAAAACGGGAAGCAATGTGGAGAATTCGGAACTGTTGTAGGTATTTAAACTTTATCCTCTAAGTAATTAATTAACGATTAGAGGATCTCATAAGAATTACCAAGTAACCAAAAGCTACATAATATGAGGTGAATAGAATGAAGTTATGGGTTTACCTTTTCATAATAGTTTCATGTATATCTACGCCGATTTTTGCCTCGGAGAAGGGCTCGTCAGATGTCGTGGCGAAGGTGGGCGATAAAGAAATCACCAGACAAATGGTAGAAAACATAATCAATACCATTCCTGAAGAGAACCGAGTTCCTTTTTTGACGCCCGACGGTCGTAAGAAGATTCTTGATGAAATAGTTTCGTTTATGGTTTTAGCCGAAGTCGCAAAAAAGGAGGGTTTGGACAAAGATCCCGCTATCAGCACGCGTCTTGATTACGTTCAAACCGAGTATTTGGCTCGCGAGTTGTTCCGAAGGCATTTAGCCAATGTGGGTGATATTTCGGATGAAGAATTAAAGGATTATTACCAAAAACACATTAATGAATTTAAACCGCCTGAAGAAGTTCAAGCTCGCCATATTCTTGTTAAAACCGAAGCCGACGCAAATAAGGTTCTTGATGAATTGAAGAATGGCGCCGATTTTGCCGAAACCGCAAAAAAAAGATCCATAGATCCGGCCGCTTCAAAGGGCGGCAAACTCGAATTAATGGACGGCAAAGATTGGCTGCCAAAAGGAACTTTCGAAAAATCTTTTGAGCACGCCCTTTTCAAAATTCCTCCGGGGCAGGTGGACGGTCCCATCAAAACGCAATTCGGATGGCATGTGCTAAAAGTCGAAGGTAAACGACAGCCGGATACTCCCGCTTTTGTTCAGGTGCGAGGCATGATTAAGCAGCGATTAACGGAAGAGCGTAACAACAAGCTTCACAACGAGCTACTGGAGCAGGCCAAGAAAACTATTCCCGTTACTTATCAGTAGATTTATTGTGCAAAACCAAACTATTTTTACACCGACTCGCGTTAATACTAGTGACGTTCTTGAATCCTTATGGCTCTCTCTTCAATTCGGAGAGTTGTGGGGCCGGCATCCTCAAGACCAATTCTGATAAGTCAAAGAACGCATATATTAGCGCTAAGGGGATATATCCTTGGAATCAAAACAGCTCTCGGCTTCGAGTATAACTATCGGCCTACTACTTTTCGCCTCATTGGCGGCAGGTCTAAAACTTGGTTCTACTTCTTGCGTATATGCTGCAAATGCAGTAGCTGAATCTCCCGCCAAGGAGCAGGAAGTCAGCCCCTCAAAATTATACGAAGCCGTCTCAGGTTATTTTCACAGTTTCAGGCGCGGCCCCGCGCCCAAAAAAAGAGAACGCTCTGATTCAAATAAATTCAGCGGCCCTGTTGTAGCCTCAGCAAAGAATATCGATGAGCCGGCAAGGGTGAGTTCGGAGTTGGAATTAGCCCGGAAACGCATCGCCCGAGGCGACATTACTTATGCTTTAGTGGGCCTGGAGAGAGTCTTGGCCTCCAATGTTCAATTGAGCGCCGCTGATAAAGAAAAAATTGAAGACGCAATTAAAACGGCGCGCCGAAAGTCCGAACAAGTAAACGGCAAGAGTCTAGGCGGAGAGCTGACCAATTCCATTGGAATGCGAATGGTTTTTATAAATCCTGGTGAGTTCGAGATGGGCAGCTCCAATTCTGAAATGAGACGCATCCAGAACGAGTGGGCTGTCGAAGAAGCTATGATTCAGTCCGAGAGCCCGAGCCACAGGGTTAGAATAAGTAGACCGCTGCTGATGGCCAAGTATCCGGTTACTTTAAAAGATTTTAAACAATTTGTCTCGGAGACCAACTACAAGACAACGGCTGAAAAGCAAGGATGGGCCTGGGCATACGATCAGTCAAAGAAACATTGGAGCAAGAAATCCGGCGCCAATTGGAGAAATACGGGTCAAAAGACCTGGGACGATCACCCGGTAAGCTTTGTTTCCCATGATGACGCTGAGGCTTTCTGCGATTGGCTATCGAAGAAGGAAGGCCGTAAGTACCATTTGCCGACCGAGGCGCAATGGGAATATACTGCTCGTGGTGGAAAAGAAGGTGAAAGATTTCCATGGGGATCTGAATATCCCGACGGGACAAAGCTGAATATAGCGGACAGGACCTCCGAGCTTCCCTGGGCTGATAAACTGCTGAACGACGCCTATAAAACCACTTCCCCGGTCGGCGCGTATCAGGCGAACGGTTATTGGTTATACGATATGGTGGGGAATGTGTGGCAGTTCTGTTCGGATAATTACGACGCTAAAGCTTACAATTCCGCTGATTCCGTGGCGACTGATCCCACAGGACCGTCCAGGGGTAAAAAGAAGGTTGTTAGAGGCGGAAATTGGGCTTTCGGCGCGGAGATTGCCCGCAACGCCTTTCGGACGGGTTTGGATTCGGATTTTTGTTCGGACATGACTGGCTTTCGAGTAGCCGCAGTCGCCACTATCGTTGATGAACAGCCGGAAAACGCCTCCGAAAATGTATACAACGTCGAATACATAGAGAGACTTATGGGGAGAGTCAAGGAGCTGGTCGCGGCCGGAGGGCGGCTCGAAGCTCGCAAGTTGATTGATTCCACTTTTAAGGATCAGTCTAAACTCAAACTAGCTCCTCCTGACTTGCAGAATTTCGTTAAAACTACATTGGAATTATTAATTGATATAACCAAAGACAAAACTCTTCAAACATTTACAAATACAATGGGAATGCGGCTGGTGCGGATTCCCGCAGGTTCATTTGTGATGGGGAGTTCCGAGACGGATATTTCCTGGGCAATGGCAA
The DNA here is from genome assembly GCA_038250835.1 of Desulfomonilales bacterium. Classification (GTDB taxonomy): domain Bacteria; phylum Desulfobacterota; class Desulfomonilia; order Desulfomonilales; family Desulfomonilaceae; genus JBBSBY01. The sequence goes on from JBBSBY010000024.1 coordinate 7,870, forward strand.
CTTTGGCGCAGGGTCGACCCGCGTCGCTCGAAAATGAGTATCCTTTGCACAAAGTTAGAATATCTCGCCCATTTTACATTTCCTCTACGGAAGTCACAGTTGGGCAATTTCAAGCGTTTGTTGACGAAACCGGTTACGTAACGGACGCTGAAGACGACAAGGGCGGGCAGGTGTTCAACGCAAAAGATAGCCGGTTCGAGCGGAAAGAAGGCGCCACGTGGCGGAATCCCGGATGGACTATTCAGCCCGACCATCCGGTTGCCATGATGTCCCATAATGACGCAGTGGCGTTTACTGAATGGTTGGCGGCAAAGGAGAAACTGCCTTATAAATTGCCGACCGAGGCCCAGTGGGAGTACGCCGCAAGAGGCGGATTGGCCGCCGCTCAATTCCCGTGGGGCGATGACTTGCCGGACGGCAAGCGAGCCAATTACGCGGACAAGAATAAAGATTTTGAATGGCGTGATCGCACAGCGGATGGGGGCTACAAGTTTGTCGCTCCGGTGGGAAGCTATGAAGCCAACGGATTTGGTCTGTACGATATGGCAGGCAATGTGCTCGAATGGGTGAGAGATTATTACGGTGAGGATTATTACAGATATAGCCCGGAAATAGACCCTGAAGGTCCGGGCCACGGCGAAAATAAAGTCATGAAAGGCGGAGAATGGACTTTTGGCGCCGTAAATCTGCGCTGCGCTTTCCGTGGATGGGCAAGGCCGGATTTGTCATTCTACAATAGCGGTTTTAGAGTCGCCGTCGAGCCGTCCTCTGTGTTGAGAGAATTCTACTTCAGTAATGATTTTTTAAGCAAGCAGTGGGTCCCCGGTTCAGACAAACGTTTTGTCTCCACATTGGAAGCAAAACATGAAGATCGGAAAGCAAGAAAAGCCTTGCCGGAAACTCAGCCAAAAATTGTGGAAGAGCTCGTAGTCAGAGGATTGCTGGTAGTCGACTTCAGTCCCAAATCGGACGCCAAACGGTCGGGAATTGAAAGAGGAGACGTCATTATAGAGTACAATGGCGCCGGTAATTTGACTCCTGAAAAATTCATTGCGCTCACTGCGCAAACTAAGAAAGACAAATCCAAGCCGGTGATTATATTTGTAAGAGACGGGTATGAAAAATCGTTGCGAGTCGCGCCCGGAATTCTGGGAGTGACCGTTACGGACACGATCATTAAGGCTCCCAAACAACGTGAGCATCGTGACACGCCGTCTGATGGAAAAGGCGGAAAAGACCTTAATTGGACCTAATCCGCAAAGAACTTTTGAGAGGTCATTAAGTTGAAATATTGGTTTAACGGCTTTTTGGAAGAGATACCTGCAAATGAGTTGACTATCCAGAATCTATTGGACAACATGCAGGAGGACGACCCTGCGGTCATCGTTGAAGTAAACGGAAAGTACATTAACCGTAAAGAATTCGACGCAATCAAAATTCAAGAGAATGATAGAATCGAATTTATACATCCCTCCTTCGGCGGGTGATTTGTTTGGATTATGAATAATCCGTCACGGGCGCACAATCACGCCGACTCTCTATCTCCCCCAAAAGTTATCTTTTTGGACAGAGACGGCGTGATTAACATTAAGCTTCCCGAAGATAATTATATTTCAAACATTCAGCAATTCAAATTCATTCCCGGAGCAATTGAAGCTCTCAAGATTTTACGTGATTTGGAATACCTCCTGATCGTCGTCACCAATCAAAGAGGAATTGCGCGGGGATTGATGTCCGGCGAAGATCTTACCATTGTTCATGATTATATGAGCGAGAAGCTCAGCTCAAATGGCGTAACATTGGACGGTATCTATTATTGTCCTCATGATAAACATGACGATTGTTCTTGCAGGAAACCAAAACCCGGCATGTTGCTATCCGCAATGGAGGATTTCGACATAGATCTTTCCCGGTCATTCTTGGTTGGTGATTCTGATTCCGATATTCGTGCCGGCAAAAGTGTTGGAACGCATACTGTTTTGATCGGCGACAAAAGTAACATCCAAGCTGATTTCGTATTTCCCAGCCTCCTGAATTTTGCCCTTTATTTAAAAAACACAAAGGTTGATTTTGAATGATTCCCCAAAAACCAAGCGAGTTAGATGCCCCAAAGAGGCTCTCTATTAACGATGATTTTACTTTTGCATGTGGGCCGCATGTCCCATGTTTCACTGAGTGCTGCGGCAAACTTGAACTACTCTTGACGCCATACGATGTGCTTAGGTTATCTCAAGAATTGTCAGTGAGCTCGGAGGCTTTTATAGACACGTGGACGGAAATGAGGTGGAAGACTCCCCATGGATTTCCGGAATTTCTTATGAAAATGGACCGTGAAACAAAACGCTGCCCATTTGTGACACCTGAAGGGTGTTCGGTATATAAAAACCGCCCCGGAGCCTGCCGCATTTATCCGCTTGGCAGGGCCGCAACAATCAACCCCTTTGACGGATCAAAGCACGAATTTTACTTCACCGTTCTGGAAGATCACTGCAAAGGATTCGAACAAAAGAAAACCTGGAAAATTCGTGACTGGGTGGCCGACCAGGGAATGGAAGATTACAACAATATTAATGATTTGCTGATGGAATTGTATGTGAAGCGCTCCAGAGGAAAATCCGTTCAGTTCAATCAACAGCACATACAGATGTTTCTCATGGCCTGCTACAATCTCGAGAAATTCAGAAAATTTGTTTTTGAAAGTGGTTTTCTCAAGAAATTCGCCGTGGAGCCGGAACGGTTACGCAAAATCAAGTCTGATGATTTGGCTTTGCTGGAATTCGCCTTTGATTGGATTAGGTTTGCGCTGTTCCGAGAACCTACCATACAGATTATTGATAAATGAGCGGTTCGGTTATGCGCACACGGCTTCTGAATAAGCGGTACTTATATTGAATGCCTTCCATGTATGTTAGTTACTTTAGCGTGGCGCCGTTCATGTTCGCAATTATCCCGAGTAATGACGAGTAGGGTAAAGAATCCATCTACTCGATCACGGTAATTGGTAGTTCGTAGTATGCAACTTGCGCTGCAAGCGTCATAATTCGGATAGATCTTCCGAAAATTACTCAGGGGGCGGCAATATGTTCAAATTATTAGTTTTGGCGTTCAGTTTACTTCCTGCGCTGGCGTTGGCTCAAATGACGACTAAAGATGTGGAATACAAGGACGGCGACACGATCCTCGAAGGATTCGTCGCTTACAACACACCGGCCGCCGGGACAAAAATCCCGGGTGTGTTGGTGTTTCCGGATTGGATGGGAGTCAGTGACCATTATAAAGAGATCGCAGAGAAGCTTGCAAACATGGGCTACGTAGCCTTCGTGGCTGATGTGTATGGAAGAGGCGTGCGCCCGAAAAACGCTGATGAAGCGGCAAAGGAAGCAGGAAAATACAAAGGTGATCGGAAGTTGTTCAAAGAACGCGTTACCGCGGCGCTTAAACAATTGAAAACGCATGTTTTTGTTGATCCCAAAAAAATAGCCGCTATTGGGTACTGCTTCGGTGGAACCGGAGTCATTGAATTGGCAAGGAGCGGCGCGGATATTGCCGGCGTGGTTAGTGTCCACGGCGGATTGGATTCTCCTAACCCGGAAGAAGGCAAAGCCATAAAGGCCAAAATTTTGGCCATTCACGGCGCCGATGATCCCTTTGTGCCTCAAAAAGACGTAAACGCCTTTATCGAAGAAATAAAGACCGGCAAGGTTGATTGGCAGTTGTTGATCTTAGGCAATAACGTGCACGGGTTCACAAATCCTGCGGCAGGCTCCGACAAATCCAAGGGTGTCGCTTACGACGTCAAGGCGGACAAGCGTTCCTGGAACGCCATGAAAGACTTCTTAGACGAGATATTCAAATCACAATAATCCCTTGGATTCGGGTGGAACTCCCAGGAGCGCTTTTCAAACTATTCGTCAACATAGAATCTTTTGCGCGTCGTCCCAAAGCCTTCCCCGGACTTGCTCCGGGGAAAGTAGGGATTCAGATCTTCCTGGATGGCGGCGTACGCTCATGGGCGCTAACTTTAGCTGAATTTTACAATTAACTTAACACCGAGGAATTTAGGTCCCCCTGTCAGGGGCATTTGGTGGGTTAATATTTTGAATGGTCGACTGAGCCAACCAATTTATGACGAGTAAACGGCTACTTTCTTTTCAGAAACATTTCGCGACATCACATATTCCGCCTGTATTGCCCGCCTGCCTTAAACAAAGTTTCGGTTATTTCGCCAAGCGAACAGTATTTCACTGTTTCCATCAATTCTTCAAAAATATTGCCCCCGGATTGAGCTATACGGAAAAGACTCTCTGCGGCTCTCTGTGACATGTCTCTGTTGCGCTCTTTAAATTCTCGAAGTCTTCTCAACTGCGATTCCTTCTCCTTTTCGGTGGCCCTGACCAATTCCACGGCAAGAGATGAAGAATAGTCGGTGTTCGGATTAATAAAAGTGTTTACGCCGATTATCGGGTATTCACCGGACGCTTTCAGCGATTCATAGTAAATTGACTCATCCTGAATCTTAGTGCGCTGATATCCGGTTTCCATTGCTCCCAAGGCGCCCGCTCGTTGAGATAATCTATCAAACTCCTGCAGAACGGCCTCTTCGACAAGATCGGTTAATTCCTCTATGACAAAACTTCCCTGGTTAAGATTATCCACTTTGCTGATGCCCCATTCGCGGTTGATAATCATCTGAATGGCCAGGGCTCTTCGGACGGATTCCTCCGAGGGGGTTGTGATTGCTTCGTCATAGGAATTGGTATGCAGTGAATTACAATTATCGTAAATTGCGATAAGCGCCTGTAGTGTGGTCCTAATATCATTGAATTGAATATCCTGGGCATGCAGCGATCTACCGCTGGTTTGTATGTGATATTTAAGCTTTTGAGACCGTTCGCCGCCGCCGAATTTATCACGCATGGCAACCGCCCAGATCCGTCGCGCCACTCTGCCGATAACACTGTACTCGGGTTCAAGGCCATTTGAGAAAAAGAAGGAAAGGTTTGGGGCAAATTCATCGATGCGCATGCCCCTGGACAAATAGTATTCAACGTATGTGAATCCATTAGCCAATGTAAATGCAAGCTGAGTTATTGGATTTGCCCCGGCTTCCGCTATGTGATAGCCGGAAATGGAGACCGAATAGAAATTCTTAACCTGATTCCGAATAAAATATTCCTGAATATCTCCCATCATTTTTAAAGCAAAATCCGTTGAAAAGATGCACGTATTCTGGCCTTGATCTTCTTTTAAAATGTCGGCCTGTACTGTTCCCCTCACAGTTTGCAGAACATGGGCTTTGATTGCCGAGACTTGATCGGGCAATGGGTCATAGCCGTTTTCTTCTTTAAAACGTTCTATTTGCTGATAAATTGCCGTATCGAAGAACATCGCCAGCATCATCGGCGCCGGGCCGTTGATGGTCATGGAAACGCTTGTGTTCGGCGAAGCGAGATCAAAGCCCGAATACAGCGCCTTCACATCATCCAGAGTGCACACTGAAACTCCCGAAGTGCCGACCTTGCCGTATATGTCCGGGCGTTCCTCAGGGTCTTTGCCGTACAAAGTGACTGAATCGAACGCGGTTGACAATCTCTTTGCTTCGCTGTTTTCCGACAAGTACTTAAATCGTTTGTTGGTGCGGAAAGGATCGCCTTCGCCCGCAAACATGCGGGTTGGATCTTCATCCTGGCGTTTGAAAGGAAAGACTCCCGCTGTGAACGGGAACATTCCGGGGAGATTTTCCTTTAATCTCCAACGGAGAATTTCGCCCCTATCTTCAAATTTGGGCAACACAATTTTAGGTATTCTTAAGCCGCTTAGAGATATTGTTGACAGATTCGTCCTGAGGTCTTTGCCTCGAATCGAAAACACGTACTCATCGCCGGAATATTGCTCCTTGATGTCCTCCCACTCACCGACCAATCGGAGCGCTCGGGGATCGAGTTTATGCTCAATGCTTTCTTGAAGCGCCTTGATGTTTCGAATAGACTCCGAGTTATCATCGCTTCCGTTTTCCCGGAGAGCGTTTGCCGTCGCGTCCATTTGCCATAGTTTACGAATGAGGCGCTCTTGTTCCTTTCCCCATTCATGATAACGTCTTACTACGTTTGCAATTTCGGAAAGGTATCTTGATCGTTCAGGCGGTATTATGATGGTTTTGGAAGAAGGTTTTTTGTCGCGACGAGCCCTATAAGAGCTTTGCCAATTGGTTCCGATTTTCTCGTTTATTTTTTCAAGGATACCTACATATAGACTGGTGACGCCGTCGTCATTAAAACGGGAGGCAATGGTTCCGTAAACCGGAAAATCTTCCACTCGTTTGTCAAATTGCATCTTATTGCGTTGCATTTGCTTTCGCACATCATGAATGGCGTCTTCGGAACCTTTTCTGTCAAACTTATTGACTGCAACAAGATCCGCAAAATCCAGCATATCAATCTTTTCCAACTGACTCTGAGCGCCAAATTCCGAGGTCATGACGTACAGCGAAACATTAACCAGCGGCACAATGGCGGCGTCTCCCTGGCCGATTCCCGCGGTTTCCACAATTATGAAATCAAAGCCGGCGGCTTTTAAAACCTCGATGGCTTCCGCCATATGCATCGGCACTTCCATACCGTGGCTTCTGGTCGCAAGGGAGCGATAATACACACGAATATTGTAAATTGAATTCATCCGAATCCGATCGCCAAGCAAAGCCCCGCCCGTTTTTCTTCTGGTTGGATCTACTGAAATAATGCCAATAGTTTTTTCCGGCTGGTCGTTCAAGAATCTGAGAACCAATTCATCAGTGAGTGAAGACTTACCCGCGCCGCCAGTGCCGGTTATGCCCAAAACCGGTATTGTCCTATCTCCGGCTCTAACTTGCAAAAGCTCCAATATTTTCGGCAAATCCCCGTTGCCGGATTCTTTTGCCAATTCTACGGAAGTAATCGTGTTTGCGATTAATTTCCAATTACCCGTATTAAGATCATTTAGGTCGCCGTTTAAATCACCGGACGCCGTGGAGAAATCGGAGCGCTCTACAAAATCATTAATGATTCCCTGTAAACCAAGTTTCATCCCGTCTTCAGGACTGTAAATCTTGGTCACACCATAATCTTCAAGCTCTTTGATTTCCTGGGAAACTATGACGCCTCCGCCGCCGCCAAAGACTTTGATGTGGTCGGCGTCGTATTCTCGCAACAGATCAACTATGTATTTGAAAAATTCGACATGCCCCCCTTGATAGCAACTGGCGCCGATTGCCTGGGCGTCTTCTTGGATTGCGGAAGTAACAATTTCATTGACGGACCTATTGTGTCCCAGGTGAATGACCTCTGCGCCGGTGGCCTGTAAAATTCGCCTCATGATGTTGATCGCGGCGTCATGACCATCAAACAGAGATGCCGCCGTGACGATCCTGACTCTATTCTTCGGCTTATAAACAGATGGCGTCTGAAGCACAATTACCCCCGTAAGCTAAATACTTTGAAAAGTCGGATCAAGGCGGCTTACGCCGATGTGACTTCCTGAAATTTGTTAACTGTTCATTATGGAAAACGGCGCTAATCACAGAGGCGCCGGTATTGAGTAATAAGAGTCAAAATTCAAATAGCGCAGATTATATTTCAAGCAAGACTTACAGCATGCGGCGCCGTTATTATAACATGACCAACAGTTAAAAAGTAACGAGGAATGTGGAAAAATGAGTAAAATTGAGGCTGCCGCGACTATAGGCGATCAAATCTCGGTTACTGAGAATATTGTTTCCATCCGCGTCGATAGTAATTCACGATGATCTGATTATCCAATCTGTTCGCCTTTAGGTCTTTCTTAGGGAGAGCATCCGCAGGAAAAATGAAAAGGGTGGGTAAAAGTTGTTGACTCAGGAACTTCAGAGGAACGTCCGACAACTGTATGCGATCGGGATTTAATTCCTCCCTGGAAGCTATGACAAACCCCCAATCCCCAAAAGAGGGGATATACACATGATAGGGATAAACGCTAAATCTCAGATCTCCTTCGGGACCAAGGGAGGCTTCTTTAATGGTTTTATTGATACTCCAGAATGCGTCCGCCGCATAATAAGGGCTGGTCGCCTGTGTAACTAAAATCCCGAACCTATTCAAATGTCTACCGGCTAATTTGTAGAAGCTTTTCGAATACAACCGGCCTAAAGAAATGTTGTTAGGATCCGGCAGATCTACGATGATCAGATCCCAAAAATCGGGGGAGTTTTCAAGAAACTTGCCGGCGTCGCCAACAGTTACGTGTACCTTAGGATTTCTCAGCGCATTTTCCGATAGGCGCGCCAAAAAATCGTAATCCTTGAAAAGCTTAATCATTTCCGCATCCAAATCCACTAAATCTATTCTTTCAATATTTTCATGCTTCAATAACTCTCTTGCCGTCATTCCGTCCCCTCCTCCCAAGATCAGGGCTCGTTTGGCGTGTTTTAGAGCGGAAGCCGCAGGATGAACGAGGCATTCGTGGTACCTGTGTTCATCAATGCTGGAAAATTGCAGGTGTCCGTCTATGTACAGTCTGAAATCTCCGCGCCATCTCGTTACTATCAGGCGCTGATATGGAGTTTGTTTGGCTAAAATGATTGAGTCCTGGTACAGGAGCATTTCCGTATAAGACGTGAAATAGCCTGACGTCGCAAAACCAACAGTCAATATAATCGCCGAGAGGTAGGCCCATCTCTTGAGACGCCCTTTACGGACCAGCATCCCTGATAATACTCGCAGAGCCACTATTGATACGGCTATATTAAGTAGACCAAACAGAAAAGAAGTGCGCAATAGGCCGAGATAAGGAACCAGGAACAGAGGGAAAGCGCTGGAAGCTATTAGAGCGCCTATGTAATCGAGAGCCAGCACATTTGAAACGGTAATTCTAAGAGCGGCCTGCTTTTCAAGGATTCTGATAAGCAGGGGGATTTCCATTCCCACCATCGTGCCGGTAACAAGCAACACAATGATTAAGATAGCCTGGTAAGTGGGCGCCAATGCAAAAGCCAGAAGGAGAACGGCCGCGGACAACCCCCCCGATAGGCCGATTCCTATTTGGATACCTACGAACACATCCACGAGATTATCTTCGATATGGCGCGTTAGAAATGACCCCAAGCCCATGGCCGTTAAAAAAACGCCGATGACAATAGAAAATTGGGTTACAGACCCCCCGAGCAAATAGCTGGACAACGCGGCGGCTAATAATTCATAGATCAGACCGCAAACGGCGATAACAAACACTGCAACAAGCAGAAATATACCGGGGAATTTATCAGACATCGCAGCTCAATGATCAGCCCCTTATTGCAGCATGTATGATAATGGCCAGTGATATGAAGACTGCGCCGATTATTATGGCTATGGCGGTGTTCTGGTCTTCTTCCAGTTCTTTCCTAAGAGAGAAAGGACAAATCTTTTGTATGATCACAAATGATAAAATGAACAGCACAATTCCTATAACCGAATAGATTATTGTGCTTAGGATTGCCGTTGTCTTTATATCGGCAAAAATATCCATCTATTTTCCTCCGGCATAGCCGCCGCCATAATGGGTGCGACCAAAAAAATATAAACCATGCCCCATCCGAGTTGGATGCGCCGAGCCTTCACGAATGCTTACGGGCTTGGCTAACGGTTGAGGTAAAAACCAACCATATAGAGCGCCTCCGAAAGCAAAGATCGTGGCAGTCGTCAGAAAGCCAAAGACTAGAACTTTAAATAGCCGGCTCATTGTTGCTTTACCTCATTAGTTGCGCTTAGAGGGCCTCATGAAAAAAGTTGGTTGACCAACATACGGGGGAGGCTAGAGTTAACCCCAGCGCTTACTCTCGAACAGCATTTTTTTAATTGGTTGCAGCAAGGCCAAAATAATCGCAAAAACAATAGGTATCCAAAAATACCAGGCTAAAGATACACCGGACTGTAGCGTAATATCTGCAGCTTCATCTCGAGCCGGACCGGCTTTGTCGCCGGAGCCGCCGATACCATAAATCAACAGCTTGTAATCCCCCGGTTTTTTCACCAGAAATTCGGTGGAGAAGTTTTTGGAACCCTCAGACCAATTACCTTCCGAGTCTCGGCCCGAGTAAAAAGACAATTCACCGTCAGTTTCGGAGACTACCTTATCGTCGGAGTCCACCAGTGCAAAACTAAGCGCCAACCACGAATTATAGACCGGAGCGGAACCGAAAATCCTTAGTATTCCCGGTTTTTCTATTCTAAATAATTTTGATAGATATTCGTTTTTATAATTATCCGCGGTGACGTGTTCCGTAACAAGAGTCCTGGGATTATTTACAGCGCAGGTGTACAATCCCAGAGCGCTATTAACAACAATAAAAACGAGGGCTATTTTCCATAGGCCTTTCAGCCATTTTGATGGAGTGTAAGGTTGAGCGGAATGAATACCGCAGGGCTGCGGCAAAGTCGTGAATTTTGGCGCCGCAACAGACATTTCCTGCGGCTCAACATAGCGGCCCTTGAATAATTCCGCCTCAGTCCCCGTTATTTCGTATTCAACAAATTCAGGAGGATTTATGAGGTGAGTAAATCTCGTTGTTTCTCCGATACCGGCTCGCCAGGGCAGGGCGCCCTCAACCCAAACTAATTCGACCTTACCTGATTCAAACCATTTGTAGGTTTTATCGCCTATCTTGACTCTTTGCTTTTTTTTGGGTTTCATTGGCGGTGTGAAAGCCACATGGCCGACACCGCCCAGTAGAAAATGGCCGTTCTCCTCGACTAGACGCCGGTATCCCGCTGAAGGACTATAAAGAATATATTCTCGGCTGAAGTAATGAAGTCCTTCGTCCAGTTGGTCGTATAGCATTCGCCCCATGACTTCGTACTGAATCTTGTTAAAAATCAGCGGAGTCCCAATTTCAAAAGTAAACGGCGGGGCAGCTCCGGAGTTAGAACCAATTACCTTAGTCTGGGCCTCGCTCAACTCCAAAATAGAACCACAAGAGGCGCAAGTTACGCTTTTGGTTGATCCCAGCAATCTGCCTTCATATGGTTTTCCACAATTTGCGCAATGTATTGTCTCGCCGTACTTCGATTCAGGCGCGTCTTTATTGAAGCTTTTTGCTTTTGCGTTCTTCAGGTTTACTATTCTGCCCCAAAAAACCTCAGGGGCGCCTGATGAATCGTATTCCAATCCAAAGGAGTGCTTTCCGTCAGTCGAAGTTCCATCAACGTAAGAGTATGTTTCACCTATCTCGACGTCTCGCGGTATCTGCCCCTCGCCGCCGATTACGCGGGCTTCTCCTAACTCCTCAACTATTCCAGTGTTATTACCCAACTGAAACTGCATTCCGGGCCGTAATTTGTCGAACAGGGGCAACTCTTGTTTCACTTTAATTGGTGTTTCGATAAAAAGCTCACCTTCGTCTTCGGTCAGCCACTTTAAAGACCCATCATCAAATTCTATGAACCACTCGTGCCAGAATCCGCTCTCATGCTCATAGGTCAGGCGACCCAAAATTTTGAAAATACGCCCTTGCAACTTGCCTACTCCTCCGGTTTTGAAGCGAGGGGATTGAGGCAAGTCCATTGATTTTGAACCAACTCGCAATGCGGAATCTTTATCCCAGTAAATGGCCGTTTTGCAGTAATCGCAAATTTTCATCAATATACCGGGATTTGTTACGATGTTACCTGCGCCGCAAGAAGGGCACTGGAATTTTCTTTCCATGGCAGCTCGCTGGTTAGATTAAAGAAGGGCGCTTAGAAGGGGCGCATTGGACTAATGCGTGGTTATATCATAATGCTCGTGATTTGTTCTAGATTTCGATTATTTCGCTTCAAGTTCGGATGATTTGCGGACAGCCGCCTCCACCACGTCCATGATAATTCCACGCAATCCTGAGCCCTCAAGAACCTGCAATCCAGCTATTGTCGTGCCTCCGGGAGAAGTTATTTTGGCTTTTAAGTCACTGAAGCTTTCGCCGCTCTGAGCCATGATAGCGCTTCCCAGTATCGTCCATATCGTTAGCGATCGGGCTGTCGGTCTATCGAGTCCCATCAGCACTCCGGCATCCGTAAAAGCTTCCATTATGGGGAACAAATAGCCGGGTCCGCTGCCGGACAAACCCGTCACTGCGTTCATGAGTTTCTCATCCACAATTACTGAGGTTCCAACGGCGTCGAAAAGATCTTTAACGCGAACCAGATCAGCCCCGTCCGCTGAGCCGCCTTTGCAAACCGCGGTTATTCCGTATCCAACCATTGCCGGAGCATTAGGCATAGCTCTTATCAATTTCGCAGGTTTGCCGATGGCCTTCAACATGAACTCTGTGGAAATGCCTGCCGCAACTGAAACAAGAATCGTTGATTCGTTAATAAAATTAGCAATTGAATTTAAAACGACCGAAATGACTTGTGGTTTTACGGTCAAAAATAAGTAATCGATCTCGCCGGAAACCAGTGATTGGACTTCATTAGCGGAATTTATGCTAAATTCGGATTCCAGCGCCGAAACTTTGTTGATATCCGGATCAAAGATCGTTATTGATTCCGGAGTTGCTTTGCCTGATTTGAGAAGCCCGCGTATTAGTGCCGAGCCCATGTTGCCTGAACCAATGAATCCAAAAGTTTCCAAGGTTAATCCCCTTCTTATATAAGATTGACTAAACTATAGACATTGCCGATAGGACGTATTATAAAAAGAAATGCCGGATGAAGCGCCGACGCATGCCAAACTATACCACGCTGTATCATGAATGCGATTCAGAATTTGCAAAACTGTAGATCAAAATATTTTACCGATTCACTGTTAAAATAAGTAATGTTTGCGTAATCCTTTTAGTCCCTCACCACTCGGAGAGTATGAATGAGATGATTTTGGATATGATTTTAAAGAAATAATAAAGCGAAAAAGTATGACTGGAGTTCAGAATGTCCCAAGTAATGAGACTGGATTGCACCGGCCTGGCGTGCCCGGAACCCGTGATGCAGACAAAAAGATTGTTGGATACCACGGAGGTAGAGGAACTTAGGGTCACAGTAGATAATTTTACTTCAAAAGAAAATGTTGCGAGATTTGCTCTTAATCAGAAATTGAATGTTGAGGTCAGGGAAGTTGGCGCTGACGTTTATGAGTTACTGTTGCGTCGCAACCAGGGCCCAAAGCAAGAATCATCTGAGGAGCCGCTCAGAAATAAGTCGCAAGTAAGACCCTCTTTCGATTCCGAAAAAGAGACGCAACGGCTGGTCATTTATATTGGCCGGAATACTCTTGGTTCAGGCGCTGATGAATTGGGCGCCATGTTGATGCGAGGTTTCCTAAGGACTGTGCTGGACAGCGATCCTCAGCCATGGAGGATTGTGCTCATCAATTCAGGTGTAAAGTTGGGGTGCACGGATGATGAAGCGGTAGAGGCCTTGCATCTTCTTGCCGATAAAGGCTGTGAAGTCTTGCTGTGCGGAACATGTCTCGATTACTTTGGATTGACTAAAAATATCCGAGTGGGTCGTATAACGAACATGTACGAAGTTGTATCCTCGCTCAACGAAGCTTCAAAAGTCATATCTCCCGCATGACTAAAGCTCTATTTCAAGACCTTCATAGGCTGCAAGGCAATCAGGGAAAAGGTTTTTAGCTTTGAATTCCATTTCAGCCACAGCGTTATCATCGTTTCCATGGTGGAACAAAATCAGTCGCTTAATATTGGCCTTACAGGCAAAGCGCACAGCGGCTTCCCAGGTGCTGTGGCCCCAACTTTCCCGGGAGAGATTGTCTGAAATACCCCAATATTGATCCCTGGTAAACATGCTGTCACAGATGAGTAAATCGGCGCTCTGGGCAAAGTCAACCAGAGTGCCGTCCAGACACAGGAGATCCGTGTCGGTTGCGTAAACTAATGATTTTCCCCTTAGTTGAACTCTGAAGCCGAAGCTGCCACCGGGATGATTCAACTCTTGCACCTTAATTTCAGCGTCGCCGACTCGATATTCGTCACCTGAATTTATCTCATGAAATATTAATTTCGAGGCCACATCATCAAGATTAACCGGAAACGTAGGGCAGGACATTTGATTTCCTAAAATCATTTGGACGGTGCAATCCAATCGGCCTGCTCCATAAAGGTGAAATCGGTTACTATGGCAAAAAATGGGAGCAAAAAAGGGGAAACCTTGCACATGGTCCCAGTGGAGGTGAGAAAAAAAGATATGAGCCGTAACGGACCGTTCCCTGCGCACCTCTGTTCGTTGGAGGATATCCTCACCCAAAGCTCTGATGCCGGTGCCGGCGTCGAGAATAATTAATTCTTTTCCACATCGCACCTCGACGCACGGGGTATTGCCGCCATAACGGATTGTGGCAGGGCCGGGTCGGGGAAGGCTTCCATGAACCCCCCAAAACTTTATGACCATACTCGTACCCATCAACGAAACTTGGAATGGATTGTCTTAATTGGTTTAAATAATTTAGCTTACGAAAATTGATACCATAGATCAACTCATGGAGTCAATCGTGAAAACATATTGACAAAGACTTCTATAAAACTTAGACTAACCGACGTGCCGAGGTAGCTCAGCCGGTAGAGCAGAGGACTGAAAATCCTTGTGTCGATGGTTCGATTCCGTCCCTCGGCACCACGAACTGCAAAGAAATCCGCTTAGTTAGTTAATCACTGACAAGCGGGTTTTTTTATGACATATTCAATGCGGGACTTTTGCGTAATTATCGCAGGCCGGAGTACGCATGAAGATAAAATTTTTGACCAAAGAACGCTCTGAATTCCTGAAATCGGATTTCGCTCAAGGTTTTACGAAGTTCTGTCGATTTCAAGCAGCCGACGCCGCATATGGAAGGTTCATTTCGATTTTGAACGTCGAAAGTGATCACCGCCAGCAAGATGGTTTTATCCATGCCGGGGTCATGGCCACAATGGCGGATCACACCGCAGGATATTCGGCGTTCACCATTGTTCCGGATGATTACCAGATCTTGACCGTTGAGTTCAAAATTAACTTTTTAAGACCGGCTTCAGGAAACGCATTACGTTGTGAATCAAAGGTTATTCGCGGGGGTAAACAACTTATTGTTGCGGAATCCGACGTTTACGATGCGCAGGAAAGCGGTCCCAAGCACGTTGCAAAGGCTTTGGTGAGCCTCATGGCCGTACACAAAGATAGTCTAGTTATAAAGAAATAAGGAATTAATAATAAACAGTCTCCATTACAAATCTTCCGTTACAATGCTTGAAAAAAGACACCAAAGATAATAAATTGTGTGCCGACCTCGGACAAAACATTTTAGTTAAATAGCCACTCTATATAATAGCTTTGGCCGCCGGTGGGGTACGTCGATCGAATGAATCTAATCATTCACTCACATCCTTGCGGCCATTGCGGCCAAGAAACCAAGTGTCAACAAGCAATCCCTGCTTTCCGGAGTCGATCATGCCGTCCAAAAGAACCATTCCAGCAAAAGAGTTCCTGAGCGACCTGCGCCGCGGATTAAGCGATAAGCAGTTAAAAGAAAAATACGCAATATCTGAAGCCGGCTTGCAACGTATTTTTCATAAGCTTTTACAGGCAAAAGCAATAAGTCCGCATGAGTTGGAAGGTAGAATTGGAGTCGACCTGGCTGTAGGTTCACATTACAGGCAGGCGACCCGAGGCTATTTGCTCTTTACGATTCCAGTTTACGATACCGAGGCGCTGGAAAAAGAAGGTTGGATTTTGGATATTACGGAAAAGGGGCTCCAGTTAAACGGCATAGAGGCGGAAGTGGGACAAACAAAAAGCCTACTTATAAGGGCCGATGAATTTCACGATATCTATCCATTCGCTTTTGACGCTGTTTGCCGATGGATAAACGCCGGTGACGATCAAGAAGGCATAGGATTCGAGATCACCGATATAAGCGAAACGGGGCTCAATGAATTACGTAAGTTGTTGAAGTTATTGACGATCACCTAAACGAGATCTTGTTCGTTGGGAGTTTTCAATTAAAAACTTTCCAAAGAGATTACAAACCATTTCAAAACCTTTAAAGCGCGATTCTAAACTTTGCGAACTTTAGTCAAACAAAGATATGAACTTTTCTCGCATACTTAGCCGTGAAGTGCTGCCCGCTATTGCGGTGCTTTTGGGGTTATATTGGATCAGCCGGAGCAATTACCTGCTCTACCACAGCCTTGCAGAAGTATTTGCAGCCGTTGTGGCCTTCGGCATTTTTATTGTTGCCTGGAACTCGAGACGGGTGCTCCAAAACCATTATCTATTATTCATCGGTATCGCCTATTTCTTTGTCGCGTGTTTAGATTTGCTGCATATGCTCGCTTACAAAGGCATGGGAGTCTTTGCCGTCGATGATGGAAATGCCGCCACGCAATTGTGGCTTGCCGCTAGATATTTGGAGTCCGCCGCGTTACTCTTAGCTCCAGTTTTCTTGAAGCGGAGATTAAATGTTCTCTTCACATTTTACGGCTTCGCGGCTATAACCGCAGGTCTCCTGGCTTCGATTTTTCTTTTCAATCTTTTCCCTACGGCTTTTCAAGTGGAAACCGGTCTGACAACATTTAAAATTGTTAGCGAATTCATAATCTGTATCCTCCTCATACTGTCTCTAACAATAATTTGGAATAAGCGAGCCGAATTCGATCCGGAAGTTTTCAGACCTATTTTGTTATCCATCCTGGCTACAATTGTTAGTGAATTGTTGTTTGCCGCTTATGTCAGAGTCGATGAGTTTACAAACTTTCTCGGGCATTACTTTAAAATTATTTCATTCTTTTGCATGTACGTGGCAATTGTCCAAACCGGTATAGCAAAGCCGTTTTCACTCTTATTTCGAGAATTGTCCGATGAAAAAGATGCTCTGAAGCTGGAAAGAAATTTCATAAATACTATATTGGACACCGCCCCCGCAATAATCACGGTGACCGATTCAAACGGCAGTGTCATCAATGTAAATTCGACGTGCGAGACAACAATTAAGGTCCCTGTAGGCGAAGCGCAAGGTCAAAAACTCTGGGATGTGTTTTCACCTGAAACGGAGGATCACGCGCTAAAAGGCGTGATGCTCGGAGTTGCTTCAGATAATTACCCTATTACCCACGAAGGAACCATTTACGATCGAGCCGACCGACGCAGAAACATATCATGGTCGCACGCAGGCTTAACCGGACCTTCAGGACAAGTCGAAAACATTATCAGTATAGGAGTGGATATAACTGATCGCAGAAGGGCCGAGGAAGCTCTCGAGCAAGCTAAGCAAGAGCTTGAGGAGCGCATCCGAAAAAGGACCGCCGAGCTTTTGGCAAAAAATAAGGAACTCGAAAAAGAGATCGCCGAACGAAAACTCACGGAAGAGGCGCTGAAAATAAGTGAGGAACGATACCGCACTATTGGTGAGCTAATCCCTTACGGTGTGTGGGCCAAAGATCCGGAAGGAAAGGTCATTTATCTGAGTCAAAATTTTCTTGATATGATCGGCGTGACTTTAGATGAATGCCGCAATATTGGCTGGTATCATAAACTACATCCCGATGATCTTGATGCGACCACCGGCGACTGGAGACATTGCACGGAAGATGGAAATGCTTGGGATTATGAACATAGAATCGTTGATAAAGACGGCAATCTCAAAATCGTATTATGTCGTGGTTTGCCGCTGAAGAATCAAGCAGGAAAAACATTATCATATATAGGAATTCATCTCGACATTACCGATAGAAAACAGGCCGAAGAAGAAATCCTGAGGAGTCGTCGTCTCTATAAAACTTTCTATGAAAATACGCCGGCAATGCTCCACTCTTTGGATGACAACGCAAGAATAGTGGCCGTCAATAATTATTGGCTTGAATTTATGGGCTACGAAAGGAAAGAAGTTATCGGGCGACTACCTTCCGAGTTCTTAACCAAAGAATCCGCGGATTTCGTGAGGGACAAGGGTTTGCCGAATTTTTTCAAATCTGGTTCCATAAAAGAGCTTGAACTACAATTTGTAAAAAAGAACGGCGAAATTGTCGATGTGCTCTTCAACGCCGTCAGCGAACCTTCTCTTGACGCGGAGGGCTATCGCTCGCTAGGTGTCTCTGTTGATATTACCAGGCTCAAAAGAGCCGAAGCTGCGCTTGAGCAGCAAACACGCGAGCTGGCTAAGTCAAACCAAGACCTTGAGCAATTTGCATTTGCAGCTTCACATGACTTACAAGAGCCTCTGCGGAACGTGGCCCTGTCGTTGCAGATTTTGGAACGGAGCTACAGGGATAAACTTGGGCCTGACGCCGGCGCTATGATCGACGTTGCCATAGGATCGGTGTACGGAATGAGGAAAGCGATTAATGAAATCTTAGACTATTCGCGCATCGAAGCGCGTGGTAAAGAGTTCAAGATTACGGATTGTTCTACCATTGCAAAGAAAGTTCTCAAGGATTTTCACCTCGTAATAAGCAAGTTGAAAGCAAATATCCAACTTGGTCCTTTGCCGCTTGTAATGGCGGATTCCAAGCAACTCGAACAAGTATTCCGCAATCTGATAGATAATGCCTTAAAATTCCATTCGGAGGCCGCCCCTCAAATTGCTATCAATGTGGAACGCAAAAGTGGGGAATGGGTGTTCACTATTCAGGATAACGGAATTGGCTTGGAGCAACAGTATTGCGAAAAAGTATTTATTATGTTTCAAAGACTTAATAACCGCATGTTGTACCCGGGGACCGGTGTCGGTCTGGCTATGGCAAGGAGAATTGTTGAGCGACACGACGGACGTATCTGGATCGAATCTACGCCTTCCTCAGGTACTACAGTCCATTTTACTCTACCAACATCGGAGAAATTGAATGAACTTGGAACCGAGACCCATTGAAGTGCTATTGGTTGAAGATAATCCTGTCGACGTAATTGTGACCAACGAAGCTTTGAGAGACGCTAAAATCGCCAATCATTTACACATAGCGGCAGACGGAGTTGAAGCGCTGGACTTTCTATTCAGACGCGACAAGTTCGTTGACGCTCCGAGGCCGGACCTAATTCTTTTGGACTTGAATTTACCCAAAAAGGATGGTCGAGAAGTTTTGGCTGAAATCAAGAATGATGCCGATCTAAAGAGAATCCCGGTCGTGGTCCTCACAACCTCAGAATCAGAATCAGACATATTTAAATCTTATCAATTACACGCAAATTGCTTCATAACTAAACCCGTGGGGTTGGAACAATTTTCGAAAATAATTCAGTCCATAGAAGGTTTTTGGTTTCAGATTGTGAAGTTGCCTGACGGTTACGTTGGTTGACGATCTTTATTCCAGGCCGAGTGTAACAGAGACTCGCAACAAGACGCAGATTGATTGGACAATGTTGCTTCACCTATAACTAATCGGTGATGCGGTATAGACTGCTTAGAATATCTCTTCTTTCAGGTTAAATGTCATTCTCGTGCCGCCTATGGTTATTTCGTCACCGTCTTTGAGTTGTTTATGCGTGGTTACGGATTCCCTGTTGACCTCGGGTTTTTTTAGTCCTTCACTGTAAGCCAAATAGTACCCATTAGGCCGTTTATTTATTATTGCCGCTGTTTTTCCGACTAAAAATCCAGTACACTTAATGTCCACTCCATCTGCTCGTCCGAGTGTAGTGAGATTCTTTGTAAGTTCAATTATTTGGGGAGTTCCTCCGGAAATTATCGTCACGGACCCCGAAAGCACTATTTTCTTTGGACGCTGGATTTCTTTTTCGTCTGATGTACCATCTGCGGCTTGTTTTTCGAGCAACTCCTGTTGAGCTTTCGTATCAAGCGCCATTGGTTCACTAAGACCGGCCTGCTGGGCCTGCTCATCCTCCTTTTCCGGTTTGGAATCTTCAGGTCGTAAGTCTACAAAGACCAAAGTGTGTTTTCCTACGATAATATTATCTCCACTGTGAAGGCGATCATGCGCAACTTTTTTTTCGTTGACAAATGTGCCGTTAAGAGAATCTTTATCGGCAATGACGTAGAAATTTGGAGACTCGAAATCAATTTGACAATGGCGACCTGACACGGCCATATTGTCGATCTGAATATCATTATCATCTCGACGGCCAATTTTGACGGGAGTTTTCTCGAAAGTATACTCCTGTAAGTCCGTATCCTGAAATTTCAGGATAAGCTTAAACATGGGAGTCCTCCAAATAGTGGATTTTGTCACGTCTCAGTAGTTGTCTGGTCCTCAGTAAATATGGTCACCGCAATCGTTACGTTATCCGGGCCGCCGCGATCGTTTACTTCTGCGACTATTCGTTCAAGGGTTTCCTGTCCGGGTTCGGTTGAAGTGACTTCGCTCAATATTTCTTCATCCGACATTACGGCAGTGAGCCCGTCGGTACACATAACTACCATATCTCCCGGGAAAACGGACATTTCATCCAGGTGAATTCTGATTTTTGCGTCCACGCCGACAACGGAGGATAAAATGTGTTTTAACTGTGATTCGTTAGCCTCTTCGCGACTCATAATTCCACGTTCAACTTGATCTTCAGCTAGAGTATGATCTTTAGATATTTGTTCGATACTATTGTCGCGAATCAAGTAAATACGGCTATCTCCGACATTAATCAGGGAGACGGTGAATCCTTGAACGGCCATGCCGGTGAGCGTGCAGCCCATGCCCAAGTAATCTCGGCTCTGTTCCGACATATTGAGAACGACTCTGTTAGCAACATAGGTGGCTTGTCTCAAGAGATTTGCGTGATAAGTAAAAGAACTATCATAGTTATCTATTACATCTTTATGACCGGCGGTTTTTTCACTATGGGTAATGTAGAACTCACTTATGATTTCCATTGCCGTTTTTGAAGCCACTTCACCGGCTTTATGGCCGCCCATGCCATCCAGGACCAAAACAAGTTTACCGTCGGGGTCGACATAATAGCAATCTTCATTTATTGTTCGTTGTTTGCCGATGTCGGTTATAGCCCAGGATTTCACACCCACGAAGGTTCCTCCTCACCCATAGTTCAAGAGCTTTTCTCAACCATTTCCTGATTCTCAAGTTCTAAGCTCATCCTAAAAAACAGCAAAAATGTAGCGGATTCGGATGAGAAAAGCAAGATTATATCACAAAATGAAAACCATTGATTTCCGAAGGCAATCGCGCTAATGTAACATCATTTAAAGGATGGAAAACGGCGATTTCCGTTCAAGATATGATTTGGTTTACTTCTCCTACTTAAAGCTATTTCTGGACTTATGATGTTTTGTAATACTGGAAAGTCCGCCGGTTTGGCTGTTGAGACGGACATCGAAATTGATTCCTGCGACGCGCCGATTTCAATAGTTAATTTAATAAAATGGATTAAAGGGCTATGAACGTTCCTGATTTTAATAGAATTATATTTAGGGCCGGCAACATCGCTACCGGTAACTTGTTCAAGTTCGGAGTTTTCTGTTTAGCGGTCTTGTTCATGTGTGCCGGATGCCAGGAAGTCGATACCTTGAAACGCGAACTACTCAAGAAAGTTCAAGGAAAATTATTGAGAAAGAAAAATCCGTTTGTCCCCAAAGACGGTATCACCATTCGCGCTTCCTCACTCTACCAGGTTGCCAATTTTAATTCGGAGGTTTTAAACAAGCTTCCCGCCGAAACGCCGATCTACCTGGTGGATAAAATTGGTGAATTTTACCGAGTCCGGACTCGCGATGGAAAAGAAGGTTACCTCGAGCAAAAAGTCGTAGGTGGCGAGGATATTCTGCAAAGAACTCAGGAGCTTAGGAAATCCATTGAGGGAATGCCCGCTCAAGCGGAGGGGGTAATTAAGTCCAAAGCGAATTTCCGCCTTGAGCCTGGAAGAAATCATGACGTCATCGAAGTCCTTCCTGTGGGAAAAAGGTTTGAGGTTTATGAACGAATAGTCACGCTGCGGCCAAGTCCTCAGAGTGAGCGTATAGCCACACGAGGCCGCAACGATCAAGCTACCGCTGAAGAAATGAGCAGCGCTGAAGAACTGGAAGACTTGAAAAAGGACGTTTGGTACAAGGTAAAAATTGAAGATGGAAGAGTGGGGTTTATATACACGCACAATATGGCTCTCACACCACCCGAAGATTTGGCCAAACAGGTCCCGTTCATGAGATTGGTGGGTTGGAGACCCGTGAACAACACGGATGATCCCGATCTTGGCGCAAAGAACAACTATATCGTCGCTTATGCTCCAATCGGAAAAGACGCCGGATGCGATTACACTCGTCTTTATTTCATGAGTTGGTCCACCCGCACCAAACGCCGTGGAATAACCTGGCAGCATAAAATATCAGGAATACTCCCCATACTCAATTACCACTCCGATGGAAAACCGGGATTTAGCGTGCGCTCCTTACATCCCACCAAAAAAGACAAATTGGTGCTCTCAAATTATGTGCTGGCAAGAGGCGCCATCAAGAAAGTCAGCGAAGAAGAAATACCCAACCACGTCGAAATACGCTGAGTTGGTTTTCGCTGAATAGATAATGTTTATCGCATTCTTGACTCGGCTACTCCCCTAGCTCCGAAGGTCCCGGAAAGATAGATAAAGGCGTGTATCCGAATGCCGACATCAGGATGTTTTGCGGAAATGGATGCAAAAGTTTGTTGTATATCCCTGCTATATTGTTGTAATTCCTTCTGTTGATGTAAGCTCGCCGTGAAATCTTTAAGATTGTCTTCCAATTGGAAGCAAATGGGGGGTAAGCCTCGAATTTGGGATTGGCTCTTGCCATTTTTTCTATTTGCGCCAGCAAACGATCCATTTCATTTGCCGCTGTCACAAAGGCCGCCGGGTCGCCTGCTCTTATTATAATTGCGCGAGTTTCCAACAAACCCGCGGTAATTTTTGTATGGCCCGGCTCGAATCCCCTAATTGCTTCCACAAGTCCGGGAATCATGTCGTTGCGGTCTTTAACGGCACGCGTATAACCGTCCCATTCAGCCCTGGCTTCAAAGCGAATTTCTTGAACAATAGGGCGCATGCTCATGAATGAAGCTCCGACTAAAACGATAAAAGCCGTCAGGAATGACACGGCGACTTCAATATATTTTGAGGATCGCATTCAGCTACCTTTTGTAAAGATTCAAAATCGTGTAAAATCTAGTAGACAAATAGGAATTTAATCTCGCCTGGTTGACAATCTTAAATCAATGCCTTTAATAAAGCATGGCGCACAAAAAACAAAGGAGAACTCGATGCCAACCAGCCCTAATCGAAGAGATTTTTTAAAAACGGGACTGGTCACCACTGCGACCGTACTTGCGGCAGGTCCGGGGTTTTTGCTTAATTCAAGATCGTCTCACGCTGCGGAATCCGCGAGCTACCCTGACGTGGTCATAGCTAAAGGGCGCGATCCGGAAGCCATGACCCGAGCCGCCGTTGACGCTCTTGGCGGCATGAAAGCTTTTGTAAAACCCGGCGACAAAGTGGTAATTAAACCCAATATGAGTTTCGGCAGCGGCCCGGCGGCGGCGTCAAATACTCATCCCGAAGTAGTAAGAGCGGTGGCCCAAATGTGTTCTGAAGCGGGGGCTTCGCGCATTTCCATTTTGGACAACGTGCTCCATTCTCCTAATGAGTGTCTTAAGAAGTCCAAAATTCCCGATACATGCCAAGGTATCCCCAATCTAAACGTGAATGTAATCAAAGGTGATCGATTATTCCGGGAGACGCCAATTAAAGACGGCAAATCTCTGAAGACAATGAAAGTAGCCTCCGAAGTGCTCGACGCCGATGTTCTCATTGCCGTCCCGGTCGGAAAGTCTCATTCCGGCGCAGGCGTAAGTTTGTCCATGAAAGGCATGATGGGGCTTGTGTTGGATAGAGGCGTATTTCATCAAAGGGGACTCCAGCAGTCAATTGTTGATATGGTATCGGTAATAAAGCCTCAGCTCGTTGTCATAGACGGTACGAGAATACTCAGTGACGGCGGCCCCGGGGGTCCGGGCAAGGTTATACCGCTCAACTTGGTCATAGCCTCTCGAGACATGGTTGCCGCGGACGCTCAAATGGTTGCTTTAGGAACATGGTACGGCAGATCTTTTGAACCTAAACAGGTTAGTCACATAAAACTCGCGGCCGAACGAGGTCTTGGTCGCATAGATTTAGATAAGCTCACGGTGAAAAATATTACATCCTAATGACATTTCAGAGAACCGCGCAGTCTGTAACCTTAACCATTTTTGTCATTCTACTGGCTTCCGCCGCTTATCCCTACATGGAGGGATCGGCTGCGGATTTCTTCCTGCGGCTTGATCCACTGGCCGCAGTTGGGACAATGATTGCGGCCAAAGCTTTTATTTGGATCTTAATACCAGGGTTGATTATTCTCGCCCTCACTTTCATATTGGGTCGCTTCTTTTGTGGGCACATTTGTCCCATGGGATCGACCATCGACTTTCTCAGCCGAATCGCTTTCGGCAAACGTAAATTGCCTGCCGATCAGAATAATTACGAAAATGATCGCCGGTTCAAGGCCGTCAAATATGTTTTTTTGGCCGTAATCATCGGAGCCGCCATGGCAGGCGTTTCCATTGTGAGCTTCGGATCTCCGCTGTCACTCGCGACTCGAATATACGGTCTTTTGTTTTATCCATTGCTAATGTTTTTGCTGGATTTGGGTCTACGGCTATTAACTCCAATTCTCCCGATCATCGGACTTCAGAGCTGGCTTTACATTGATGTTCCCAAAGCGTCTTTTGACACTAATGGACTCATCGCTATTTTCTTAATTGCGGTAATAGGATTTGCTTATTTGCGTCCCAGATTCTGGTGTAGATATTTATGTCCCGCAGGGGCTTTAATGGCGTTGCCGACGAATTGTTCCGTATTTCGCAGGAGAGTGGATGACAAATGCATAAACTGCGGCAAGTGCGTCAGAATGTGTCCCATGGGCGCAATCAAAAATGATCCTAAACTAACGGCTTTCAGTGAATGTGTCATGTGCCTAAATTGTCAATCCGTATGTCCGGTAAACGCCATCGACTTTGGGTTGGCTCCTCAAGTCCCCGCTACGGTTGACGTCACACGTCGCGGCCTGCTTGTGGGGCTAACGTCCGGGATCTTGGCCGCAGGCGTGTTCAGGACTGGTATAGACGCACAGAAATCTGAAGGGCTGAAACCTTTAAAGTCCGGGGATCCGATCAGGCCGCCCGGGGCTCTTCCTGAAAACGAATTTATGGACAAATGTATCCGTTGCGGTGAGTGCATGAAAGGGTGTCTTACCAATACGTTGCAGCCTATATGGTTCAAAGCCGGATTAGAGGGGATTTTCAGTCCGGCTCTCATGCCGAGACTTGGCGCTTGCGCAACAAACTGCAATGTTTGTGGTCAAGTATGCCCGACTGGAGCCATACGACGACTACCGCTTATTGAAAAAAATCACGCAAAAATGGGAACTGCGGCAATTGACCGACGAACCTGCCTTGTTTGGGAGCGAGACAAAAAATGCCTTGTCTGCGATGAAGTTTGCCCTTACAACGCAATAGAGTTTAAACCTGTTCCAAATCTTACGAACGCCCCTCCTTTTGTTGATGAAATGCGTTGTACCGGCTGCGGATGGTGCGAGAACAAATGCCCGGTGCATGGAGAAGCGGCGATACGGGTAAACACTTCGGGTCAACTAAGGCTCGCTTCCGGATCGTATGTGGAAAGGGCGAAGGAACTGGGATTCGCTTTTAAACAAAAGTCAAAGACATCGGAGCAAGCTTCTCCGGGAATGTTCGAGGGAATTGAAGGAGTTACTTCTCCTGCGGACGGCGCCGGTAAAGACACCGGGTTACCTCCCGGTTTTGAGTAAAATAGACTGACAAACACGCGCAAATCATGATATATTAAGCTATTAAGACGCTATGGATGGTTGTTCCACAAAGGACGATATATTTTCCGGAATTGATGCGGCGAACTTGAGATCTCCAACTACGTTTAAAATCTAAAGAATCGTCTCATTTCAGAATGAATGGGGCCGGCTTCCCCGAGGAACCGGAGAAAATTGTTAGATGAAAGATCCTCATCAGGTTCAAATATATATCGGTCGATTGTTGCAGGAAGCGGAGCTATACGAACAACAGGGCCTGCTGGATCAAGCCATTGCAATATACCAAAGCATTCTCAAGAAACAACCTGATAACAGGAAAGCTCAAACAAAAGTAGTTCAAATAAGATTCAACAAACAAGCCGCCGAGACCAATGTTGATTCTTCCGGCTTGGGGGCAATCCACACCCAGATGAGTCCCAGACTGGCTTTGGATCTTGGAATTGCTTACATGGGCATGAACCTGTATGCTGAAGCTCTTGATGAGTTCAAAAAGGCCATCAAACCTTCCCCTGTTTTTCGCATCGAGATTCTACGTTATACCGCTATCTGTTACATACACCTGGGCAAGTTCAGTAAGGCCGAGACCGTGCTTGGTCAAATACTTCAGGACCGCGCGGCGCTTCTCGCTGAAAAGTGCGATATTGTATCGGAAATTCTTAATTCTTATCTGGCCGTCGGCGAAGAGGCGCGAGCCCGTAAAATAGCTCATGCTCTTTATGAAGCCCAGGAAGAATTGGTTCAGCATTGCGACTACTTACTTCAGGAGTCCTACGTCGGAGATATAACCGACGAACTTATCGTGGAGGATACCGAAACGGGTCTGATTTACACGGAGCCGCTAATTGAAGAAACTACCCAGGACGTTAAGACGCAATATTATGAACAATCTCTTTCATTGAAAACTCCGGTAAGCTATTCATCCGATAGTAAGAGTTGGAAGGAAGGCACAACAGTTCGCTTAGCTGCCGCATGGGCGATACTGGATATTGCGGAACCATTTGAGGCGAATGAATCTTTGGTGCTCCAGATTAGTCTGCCCGTCGGTGAAAACACTGAACGCGTCTGGATGATCGCTAAAGCCGGAACAAAAAATCCCATTAATGAAGAAAGTGGCGTAAAGGTAAATTTTATATCCTTTTTGCCGGGCGGCGAATCCATATTGAAAAACTTCATTGAAGAAGGGCTTAGTGGGGTCTTTAGCAGCGAAGAAATACAATCCGAAACGGCGGTTGAGCCGGTAAACATCTTTGCCGCTTTGGAAGAAGAAGCCATAAGAGCTTTTGAAATGGATCTCCTGGCTGAGCCTGTTCGACGACTGGAATCGGATAACGATTTGCAGGCTAACATTGATTCCGAAATTGATATTTCCACTCAGGACTCCACCGAGATCAATCAAGACCAGCCTCTGAAGTTAAGATTTTCTTGTGAGTGCGGACAGATCCATGTAGTCCCCATGAAAAGCGTCGGTAGACGCGGAAAGTGCGGCGCCTGCGGCAAGATGATGACGGTGCCGGTGATGGATATGCGCGTGGATAGCCTATCACTGTCTGTAGTCGGGAAGGTAGTGGGAGGTTGTAGACTTTTGTACAAAATAGGCGGCGGCGGAATGGGCGGTGTTTTTCGAGGACATCATATCGCTCTTGATATTCCTGTTGCAGTCAAGATACTTCACGCTCATTTAGCCGATAAAGATCCGGTTTTCATCAAACGCTTCATACGGGAAGCCAGATCTGCCGCGAAGCTCCAGCACCCCAACATTGTAGGCGTCATGAATGTTGGTTTTGAGGATAGTCTACATTTCCTTATAATGCCCTACATCGGTGGAGGGAGCGCAGCCGCTACTTTACTGAGACACGGGCGTTTTCGACTGGAACGTGTTTTGCACATAGCCATCGATATTACACGTGCTCTGACGGTTGCGGAAGAACAAGGAATGTTGCATAGGGACATTAAACCGGCCAACATTTTATTCACTCCAAAAGGCGACGCAATGCTGGCGGATTTAGGACTGGCAAAAAATTATTTAGACGCCCAGGATGCCGGTATAACCCAAAGCGGCATCGCCTGCGGAACTCCTTTGTATTTTTCTCCGGAACAGGCCAAAGGCTCTCCCAGAATAGATATCCGGTCGGATATTTATTCTCTTGGTATAACATTGTTTCACCTCCTTGAGGGCTCACCGCCGTACAAAGGTGAATCGGCTTATATTATATTTCAAAAGCATGTGCGTGAACCGTTGCCGGTGTTTAAGGAGGCTGACCCGCCGGTCCCTGCGGAAGTTTTCAAGCTGCTTTTGAAAATGACCGCTAAAGACCCCAATAACAGATACCCCACTTCACAAAGTTTGCTGAGCGCGCTGGAAGCTTTGAGAGTTGAACTGCTGAAATCCGGAAAGGCTAGGAAAAAGCGAGGCCTTCTGGAGCGACTCGGCTTGCGCAGATCTCAGGATTAATATCAATATCTATGCCTCACCCGTTCAATAAACCGTTGAAAATACAAATCCCAAGTATAATTATGGAAAACAATAACTGGAAACGTCCTGACTTTGCCCAAAAAATCATAGAGAAATATGTGTCGTCGCAATCGAATACATTTCTTGTGTATGGTAACACCAAGGATGTATACCACGTATCGGAAGGCAAGTACGTTGGATTAGTAGACTTTTTCGTTGAAGCCTTAATTAAACCAAGCAGACCCCGAGCGCCCAAGATAGTTTTGATCTATGATCCGGTAAATGGTATCACGTTTCTTAATCCCCAGGACAAACACCTTTTGAGTAGAGAGATAGGCGAAGAACGCCTCAACCTCGCCTTATCGAATGCAAATCGGGACACAAGCTCGGCTTGTGCCATATTACGTGAATTTACTAAAATCAATGTGATGGTCCCGGTTGAGGATGAACCCGGCAGACTCGTTCGCAAGGATTTTGCCGTAATTATAAAGTATGCCGAAGCGGTAGCGCCGGCTTCTACAGGTGATGCTCTGCTGGACAGTGATCGGCGCAAGATAATCACGGTGGAAAATTGGTTTTCGGACAGCGCCTTCGTTTCATCCCCGGATATTGTCTTCATGATTAGTGAGACTCTTAACGGCATAAACTCCAGAATCGTAGATTTGCCGTACTGTTCGGCAATAAAGATCGATCGGCCCAAAGAAGACGAACGTCGAAAGTACATTGAAATAATTATTAAAGATCAGAATATTGAGACCGCCATACCCATTGAACACATTGCCTACAGCAGCGCAGGATTGAGCCTGCTTTCAATTCTACAGATCTTTCGTCAAGCCAAATTCAAGAAAAATATCTTGACCGCCGACCTGGTATTTGAAAAAACAAAAGAGATAATTGAAAAAGAACTCGAAGGCCATATTGAATTTCCTAAACTGACTTATGGATTTGAAGGCGTAATTGGCGCTTCAAGGCTGTTGAGCAAACTTCAAGAGTTGAAAATTTGTATCCAGGGCGCGGACCCTGACATAATGCCCATTGGAATACTTGTCCCCGGCGCAAACGGGGTCGGCAAAACATACATTTACAAAGCTTTTGCAAAAGAATGCGGCTGGATTGCCGTTGTCTTGAAAAATATTCGGGGACCATACGTTGGGCAAACCGAGAAAAACTGGGAACGAATCCGCTCGGTCCTCGAAGCAATGGGAAACGTAATGGTGCTTTATGATGAAGCCGACACTGAAATTGGCGGCAGAAGCGCTCAAACACATGACGTTGATCGCAGGTTATTCGGCAATATTTTGAAAATGATGTCGGATGACTCGAATCGAGGTAAAATTATTTGGATCATAATAACCGCCAGACCGGACAGATTGGAACCCGATATCAAGAGATCGGGTAGAGCCGGCGAGCATTTGCCTGTATTTGATAATGACGGCCAGGAAAAGCTTCTTTTTATTTCTCATGTGCTCAAATCCGCTGGTTTGGATTTCGACTCATTTAAACAAGAACATAGGGATGAATTTCTGAGTCTTACCGCGGACTTCTTTCCTGCCGATTTTGATCAGGTGCTGACTGAACTGCGGCGGCGCAAACATATTGACGGCGCTTTAACTGACGAGGCAGTAATCACCTCTGTAAGAGATTTTATTCCTTCGGATATTGCGGGACAAAGGGAGTATCAGGAACTGTTGGCAGTACTGGAATGCACGTCACGGGAACTGCTGCCGGACAGATATCGCGATTTGAGCAAGGAAACCGTCCAAGAAAAATTGCGACGAATCAAAGAAACCATGGCGGCCTTGTAATGCTGGTGCTTGGAATAGAGACATCATGCGATGAAACTGCGGCTGCCGTGGTTAAGGACGGCCGAGAAATTCTATCAAACGTCGTTTATTCTCAAATTGAGATACATAAAGAATACGGCGGAGTCGTCCCGGAGCTGGCTTCACGCAAGCATATTGAAAAAATATCCGTTGTGATCGATGAAGCCATGGTAGGTTCCGGGGTTTCATTTTCCGAGTTGCAGGGAATCGGCGTCACTCGAGGTCCGGGGCTTATTGGATCATTATTGGTGGGGATCAGCGCCGCTAAAGGATTAGCGCTGGCGCTCGGCATTCCCATAGTTGGCGTCAACCATCTTCACGGCCACTTATCCGCTATACAGTTGGAGCGAGAGGATATCGCTTTTCCTGCCGTGGCTCTCGCCGTTTCGGGAGGTCACACCAGTCTGTATTTGCTCAAGAGCCCGCTCGAGTTCGATATTATCGGCAAAACCCGAGATGACGCTGCAGGCGAAGCCTTCGATAAAGTAGCCAAGCTGCTCGGTCTGGGTTATCCTGGAGGACTGGTTATTCAGGAGAGAGCGCTCTTGTCTCGAAATTCGAAATTCAAATTTCCAAGAGCTTTAATGGAACCGAATAATCTGGATTTCAGTTTTTCAGGCCTGAAAACATCAGTTTTGCGACAAGTGGAAGCGATCACAGGGACACATCGAGAACGTCGTCCCGGAAGTTTTCATCCTCTTGTATCAGAGGAGCACAGGCATGAGCACGAACAAGCCGTTTCGGACATTGCCGGCGCTTTCCAGGAAGCCGTCGTTGATGTATTGATGTACAAGGCCGTCATGGCGGTCAAAATGAATAATTGTTCGCAGCTAATTGTTTGTGGGGGAGTCGCAGCGAACATGCGATTACGTGAAAGTCTTATTCAGGCCGGCGTAGACAATCATTTTGAAGCCATATTTCCCTCAATCGAGCTATGTACGGATAACGCCTCTATGATTGCCGCTAGAGCAGATTTCTTACTGAGTCAAGGCATTATGGACGATCTGAGTTTTGACGCAAAAAGTCGTTGGTGAGGATGAGCATGGAATCAAGAAAGACGCTGCTGAGTTCTGAAGCAATCTCTAACCGAATTGCTGAACTTGGTAGAGAGATATCACGAAACAATGCCGAAGGGGATCTTCTGGTCGTGGGGATTCTAAAAGGTTGTTTCATGTTTATGGCTGATCTGGTACGTGCCATAGATGTGCCGACCAAAATTGACTTCGTGAAAATTTCGTCTTACGGCGCCGCTCAGGAAAGCTCGGGTCAACTCGATATCAAGTTGGATATCAGCATGCCGGTGACAAATCAAAACGTGTTGCTGGTGGACGATATTGTCGATACCGGTCTTACTCTTAACGAATACAGAAAACGACTTGAGCAACTGGGTCCGAAAAAATTGGAAACCGCGGCCCTGATCAACAAAACCGGTAGACGGCAAAAACACGTTAAGCTGGACTACTGCGGTTTTGATGTCGAAGATGGATTTTTAGTGGGTTATGGCTTGGATTTTAATGAACAATACAGGACATTCGGTGAATTGTTCATTCTTGAAGAATAGAAATTCTTCAGATTTGGATAATGGGGTAGCGCCCGCTCAAAGTTATGAATTGTTTGGCGTTTCCCCTCAACGCCCATTGATCACATCGGGGTCTCGGCACAATACAAACCTGGTCTCTCGT
>JBBSBY010000025.1:0-39436 GCA_038250835.1 Desulfomonilales bacterium
ACGTTGAATTGCAAGCGGATATTCGGCTCGAACATAGATATACCCGTACTCCGCTCCGATGGCGTACCCCGATATGGCCATGCCTTCCAATACCGAATGGGGATCGCCTTCCATGACTGAACGATCCATGAAGGCGCCGGGATCGCCCTCGTCTCCGTTGCAGATCGTGTACTTAGGAAAATTATCGTATCTTCGGCATTCTTCCCATTTTAGCCCTGTGGGAAATCCACCGCCCCCGCGGCCGCGAAGCCCGGATTTTTTGACCTCTTCAATTACCTGTTCAGGGGTCATCTGGGTGAGGGCTTTTGCCAACGCGGCATAGCCATCCCTTGCAATATATTCATCTATGTTCTCGGCGTCGATGAGCCCTCGGTTCCTCAAAACAATGAGCTTTTGAAGATTAAAAAAACCAATATCCTTCATCAACGGAACACGGTCTTTGGAAGCCTCGGGTTTGAACAAGAGTTTCTCGACAACTCTTCCCTTGAGCACATGCTCCTCAACAATCAATGGGGCGTGTTCCGGTTTGACCTGGTTATAAAAAATTCCGTCAGGATATACCACAACCAATGGTCCCCTCGCGCAGAAGCCGTTACAGCCCGTCATTACTATTTCAACTTCGTCTCGTAGGTTTCTCTTCTGCAATTCTTTTTCAAGAGCTTCTTTAACCTCGAGCGAACCACTGGCAAGGCAGCCGGTCCCCGCGCACATCATAAAAGTCATTCTATATGCTGGTCTGGCACTCATCTACGAATCTCCAATAGAGTAGCCTATTAATAGTCCTAAAAGAGAATATGTTTTAGGTCGCCGTGGTCTCGCTTCCTCTCGCGAGAGCGTAATCTTCGACCACGTCTCCGTGGAGCACGTGTTCGTTGAAAATGCGCAGCGCCTTTTCTTTGTCTAAGGATACATACTTGATAGGCGCCTGATCCAGGACCTCAACGGTGGCCATGGGTTCCCTGGCGCAGAGCCCCGCGCATCCTGAATTTGTAAGCATGATGTCATGCAAATCGTTATCTGCGATCGCTTCACGAAAAGCCTGCAAAACTTCTCTTGCGCCTGCGGCGATTCCACAAGTTCCCATATGGACGGTGATTTTGGCCTTGAATTGGCCGCTCCGCAGCGACATCTTGGTTTTTTCACGTTCTTTAATCTTTTTAAGATCATCAATACTGATTCTGGCCACGCCGAATCCTCCCATCATATTTAGTGGGGTTAAAAACTATTGGTAGCCGTCCAAAATTTTGATGGTTTCTTTGGGGGAAATATTGCCGTGGGTATCTTCTCCGATGAGCATAACGGGCGCAAGGCCGCAAGCGCCCAGACATCGAACCGCTTCCAGTGTGAAACGACCGTCGTCCGAGGTTTCGCCGACCGTAATCCCCACATCACGAGTTATATTTTCTAAAATTTCCTTTGAGCCCTTGACATAACAAGCCGTTCCTAAACATAGACGGATTGTGTGGCGGCCCCGTGGAAAAATCGTAAAAAACGAATAAAAGGTCACTACGCCGTATATGTGTGAGGGAGATATATTCAATCCGTCTGATAGTTTGTTTTGAACTTCCATCGGAAGATAACCATACATTTCCTGCGCCTCTTTTAAAGCAGGAATTAAGTAGCCCGGATTGCCGTAATATTTATCAATTACCCCATCAAGTTTTGACAATTCCTCAGGTGGGATGATCTCAACATTGGGTCTGAATTTCTGTTTAAGTAATGAATCTCTTGCTTCCACTTTCTTATTCTCCAAAAGGATTGTAATCAATCCCAGGTGAGCTCCCGGAATCCTGAAACTAGATACTCTCGAATAAAGGCTATGACTCCAGGACTATTGATTGGCACATCTTCGAGTTCTTTCCGAATTTCCTCGGTGTCCAGGACGAAGACGGCGCCGTTTCGCTTGTGTTTGTATGTAAAATCAATTTCGGGATTTCCCATTATAAGGGCTATCATGGTTTCAACCATATTGCCCAAAGGTTTTCTGTCAATATGAGAATGCTTCATCCAGCCGACAATTTCAGTTCCAAGACCTTTTTGCGATCTAATAATGAGGTCGCCCTCGGCCTCACGGCATGCTTGTTGGAACAAGGATAAACCCAATCCAACTTTTCGGGTAGTTCTAGTTGTTACAAATGGGTCAAGGGCCTTTGCCAGGAATTCGGGACTCATTCCTTTGCCATTGTCTTTGATGATCACGGTCAATGTATCCGCGGATTCATCTTCCTCAATTTCAATAATTATTCGATTTGCTCCGGCGTTGACGCCGTTTTCGGCAAGATCTAAAACGTGTAGAGAGAGATCCTGCATCAGTTGACTCTGTTCGCGCCCAGTATCCTCCTGCCGTTCAAATTCTTCAGGGCCTGGTAAATTTCACCAAAGGTCGGCTTGTCCAACAGAGCTTCCGAATAAGCCGATCCCAAATCATCCAGGAAATGGGCGTCCGAAGATCTCACGATTGAGAGCGGGCCCGACAGCTTGCCGGCAAGTCTGACGTCGTTCCAATCCATGTGCTTAGAAACTTCCAATGCGTCCAGTTCCAGGTCTTCAGGTATGAATCCGAGCTGACCAAAAATTCCGAAGGAGCGTCTATCCACATGGGAGGCTATGGCAATACCTCCGTGTCTGTGAATCAATTCTACAACTTTGTTTATCGACAAGGTCGTTGCTCCAATGAGCAGCCGATTATCTATGTCTTCAACGAAGTCGTGCTCATCCACGACAACCTGGATTCCAAAGACTTCTTCGTTGTTTTCACCCTTCAGTCTCGAATACACTTCCTCCTGGACATTGTTGGCGGAGTCCATATCGGGAAATAATCCCAGCACATGGACTTCTTCGATAGAACATATCTCTATGCCGGGCGCCACAAAAACTCCCGAACCCTCAGCGGCTAATATTGTCGCATTGCAGTTCCGGCAAGAGTTATGATCCGTAATCGCTATGGCGTTGAGGCCTTTTGCCTGCGCCGCGGCAACAATTCTCCGCGGTGTCATTTCGTAATCTGCGCACGGCGACAAAACCGTGTGCACATGCAAATCTAGTCTACTGATCGGTGAAACCGTGTGATCGAGTAATTCGGGACCGTCTATTGCCGTATTCGGAGTCACGTTGCTTCCAGTTTACTCCGGAGGTCGCAAAAGACCAACGATCACGTAAGATGGTCTATGACCTTCAGGATTGCCTGTGAATGCCCAAATCATGCAGTTTACCAACGACTTCATAGGCCGACAAAGGAGTCGTAAGTATGGGCACTCCTTGCTCTTCGGATTTGCTGAGCGTATCGGCATCGGGCTGACGGCCACCCACAATGACGATGCCCGCAAGATTATTCAGAAAAGCGACGGCCACGATATTTTGATGAAGTTGAAGGGTAATCCATATGTCGCCTTCTTTGGCGTTGGCAATAACATCACTCAAAAGATCGCTTACATACCCACCTTTGACCGAACGACTCATCTCGTCCGGACAAGAGCGCGCCGTCAGTTGTAAGGTTTCGGCAACATCCCTCAAAAGCATTACTGTTTTCCTATCTGTCCACTTCCGCCAAGACGATATCTATACTGGAAAGGATTGCGATAAGGTCCGCAAAGAAATACCCTTTGCCCATTGTATTTAGGGACTCCAAATTTACGAAAGCGGGCCCTCGCCACTTGAGGCGATGCGGTTTGCCCGTTCCATCACTGATTATATAACAGCCCATTTCCCCCCTTGGGGATTCGATTACCTGATATAGCTCACCCACCGGCGGTTTTATGCCTTCGATCACCATCATAAAATGGTGAATAAGCGCTTCCATTTTGGTGTAAATGTCCTCCTGAGGCGGATAAATAACCCCAGGAACTTCAGCTCGAATTGGACCGCCCGGAAGTAAGTCCAAGGTTTGTTTCAAAATTTTATTGCTTTCCCGCATTTCGGCCACTCTGACCAGGTAACGGGCATACACGTCGCAGCCGGTTTCTACGGGAATATTGAAATCGTAATTTCCGTAACCTGAATAAGGTTCACTTTTGCGAATATCCCAGGCCAATCCGGACCCTCTAATCATGGGGCCGCTCGCGCCGTTGGCAATGGCCATCTCCAGGGGAAGAACTCCAATTCCTTTTGTTCGGTCCATATATATGGCATTTTTAGTTAAAAGGGTCTCGTATTCATCAACTCTGGCGTCAAAGTGATCACAAAAATCTTTAAGTCTATCCAGGAAACCTTCTTCCAGATCCCTAATCAGCCCGCCAATCCGGAGATAATTAGGCATCAGCCTACCGCCTGCGGTAAGCTCGAAGAGGTTCATGATTTCTTCACGTTCGCGCAACATGTAAAAGAGCGGGGTCATTGCGCCCACGTCATGGCCATGTGTGCCCAGCCAGAAAAGGTGGCTAAAAATACGCGAAAGTTCGGCCATCATCACGCGTATAACCTGGGCGCGTTCCGGGGCTTGAACTCCTAAAAGTTTTTCAACCGCCAGACAAAAGCATAGAGAATTTGCGGATGCGGCCATATAGTCGCATCGTTCAGCCAGAGGAATTATTTGATGATAGTGTTTGTTCTCGCATGTTTTTTCGTAACCACGATGGAGGTATCCCAGGTACGGATCGACGTTGAGGACAATCTCTCCGTCGAGGTTGACGATGGCTCGGAAAACTCCATGCGTGCTGGGGTGGTGAGGCCCCAGGTTGAGTTCCATTATTTCGCTTTGATATCCTGATTCTTGGCTCAATGTTTCGGCCATCTGTTATTCCTCACGATTGGTGTTCTTAGGCCACAGATCGGGGGTATCCTGTGGGGACCCCTGTAGTGGAAAATCTTTCCTCAAAGGATGAACTTTCCATTCTTCCGGGAGTAACAGCTTTCTGAGATCAGGATGATTGTCAAAAACAATGCCGAACATTTCAGCGGTTTCTCGCTCATGCCAATTGGCTGTAGGCCAAATACCCACGACGGATTCAACCGACGCCCCTTCTTCCAGGGGAGTTTTAATCCTAAAACGGTGATTATGTTTCAAAGAATACAGTTGGTAGACAATCTCAAACCTAGGCACGGCAGGCAAATTATCGACCCCGCCTACAAACGAAAGGAAATTGAAATCCAGGTCCGGGTCATTTTTGAGAAACTCACAAACAGCTGGAATTTTTTCTTTTTCTACCGTTACGCTAATTTGGTCCCTGAACTCAACCGAACTAATTATTGCCTCGTCGAATTTCGCCTGAAGTTTCTCTTGAATTTCATTCTGAGTCATTACACAGCCGCCTTGATGGGCTTGACCTTGGGATTAGACGAGAGCGACTTCTCCCTCATTACCTTTGCATGAAGTTGCAAAATACCGTCCAGTAGGGACTCCGGTCTGGGAGGACATCCCGGAATGTAAACGTCCACCGGGAGGTGTCTGTCGATACCTTGGATCACTGAATAATTATTGTAAATGCCGCCCGTGCATGCGCAAGCGCCCATGGCGATTACCCATTTGGGATCAGCCATTTGTTCGTAGATTCTTAAAATCGCAGGCAGCATCTTTTTAGACGCAGTGCCGGAGACGATCATAAGGTCCGCGTGTCTTGGTGAAGGTCTGGCGACTTCCATTCCGAAGCGGGCCAGATCATATCTGCTGACGAACGCGGCGATCATTTCAAGAGCGCAACATGCAAGGCCAAAGCCGAGAGGCCACATACTTGATTTGCGAGCCCAATTTACGAACCATTCCAGATTCGTCACGTGGACGCTATTGTCCAAATGACTTTCTATTCCCTGAGTTTGTAATCCCCGAGGCTCTATCGCTTGGGTTTCTGATCCTTTAGTTTCTATTCCCATTCCAGTGCGCCTTTCTTCCACACGTACGCAAGCCCCAACAGCAGGGCTCCAACAAATACAAACATCTCCAGGAATCCAAATATTCTAAGCCTGTCGTATATGGTTGCCCATGGGAACAGGAATATAAGTTCGATATCAAAAACGACAAACAGCATGCCCATTACGAAAAAACGGATTGAAAACCGCCGTCGGGCGCTTCCGATGGGATCCATTCCACACTCATAGGGCATGAGTTTGATTTTGCTTGGATTGCCGCGACTTAATGCCGTCGACAATACAATAATGACCACTCCTATGAATATCGAAAGCAAGAGGATCACCAGGATGGGAAGGTAGTCAATCATCCTTCTTCTCCGGTAGACGTAATCCAGCCTCCCTAAACGGGCGGCTTAGGTTATTAAATGGCAGCAATCGCTGGTTCTACGAGGAGTATTCATGTAAGCCGTGATTTGAATGCAATTATGTTGATATAGTTTTTAGTTGTTCATTGTCAAGAACTTTTTCCCTCGTTTGGGAGTCCGGATCGCCGCCGCCAAGAACAAAAATAATATCCAATCTAGTCCCAGAGCCGGGGCTGGAGAGTAGCTGCATCAAATCCGAGCATCTCTTGATATTTGCCAGGCCCATTCCCGCGCCGAAACCCATATCCCGAATCCACTCGGGGGCGGTCGAGAATCCAGGCTGCAATACCTGCTTTATATCGACAATGCCCGGTCCGTGGTCAACCGCGGATATCTTCAACCTATTCTTTCTTACATCCACTATGAGTTCCCCACCGACATCGGTGTGAATAACAAGGTTCATTTCAGCTTCATACACGGCTACGGCTACTCTCCTCACTATGGACGGTTCCATTCCCAAGCGAAGCAAAGACTTTTTTATGGAGCTCGAAGCCTTGCCTGCGCTGGAGAAATCTTTGTCGTCTACAACGAACCTGAGCAGTATGCTCGTATCATCCGACATTATATCCGTAAATATATGGCTGGCTCGATAAGTATGCAACTTTTCAAGCTCTTTTTTTCTGAAACTCACATCCATTTCATGCAGGAGGGCGCGTATGATTGTGCCCGTAGTTACGATTCCTACTAGCTTGCCTTCTCTGTCCACAACGGGGAGCCTACCGTGACCTTCTCTGCCGAGATTGTTGATCGCTTCGGTAACCGGCGCATCCTTGAAAATGGTTTTGACGTTACGGGTCATGCTATCGGTGACCGGCGATTCGAGGAGCCCTTTTTCCATAACGTCGATTACGTCGGCCATTGTGACGATACCCACAATGCGCTCATCCGATACAACGGGCGCTCCTGAGATCCTCTTTTTACGCATGAAGTCTTTCACTTCAGCCATGGACATATTTGGATCCAGAACCACGACATTCGTAGCCATTACCGTTTCCACCCGGCTGGTATAGATCAGCTCCTGGACTTTCGTTATTTCTTCCACGGCCATTTTCACCAGGTGTTGTTTTCGATCTTGACTTCACCGCGGCCGGGCAACCCGCTTTCATACAGCCGTCCGCAGGCTTCGTACATGGTGTAGTTGGTGGTGAGCAAAGTGACGCCGGATTCACGCGCCAGTTCGATAGTTTCCGGAGGGGGGGTTTTTCCACGAACAAAAACAATAATGCAAATGCCCGCCATTTCTGAGGTTCTCACCACCTGGGGATTGGTTAGGCCGGTCATCAATATCATCCCCTCCGTTCCAAAAGCCAGCACATCGCTCATCAAGTCCGCAGCGCCCCCCAGGGGGGCTTCGGCGGCCATGTCGTGTTGATCCAGAATTATTTTGGCTGATATTGTTTCAATGATTTCCCCGAGTTTCATCTATGCTCCAGGAGGCGATACTTAGGACCGGGGCGCCCATTGTCCCTAATTGTACAAAGGATTGTCAATGATTTAGGATGGTGTTATTGCAGTTTCTCGAAAAGCACTACGGCCTCGCCATCTAAAATGGTCTCGCCATGCTGGTTTACGCAAACAGTTTGCAATGTGTAAATATTTTTTTCTTCTCGAACATTTGTAACTTTTACATTCGCGGTTATGGTGTCGCCAATAAAAACCGGCGCCTTAAAAACAGCGGTCTGCTTCAAATAGATAGTTCCCGGCCCCGGGAGCTTCGTGCCCAGAACTGCTCCGATTAATGAAACTCCCCACATACCATGCGCTATGCGTTTTCCAAAACGGGTTTTCTTTGCCGCGCCTCCGTCCAGGTGGACGGGGTTGGTGTCGCCGGTGAGCTGCGAAAATTGTTCAATATCAGCTTCGGTGATGGTTTTGCTGATGGTGGCGGTGTCGTCTATTTTGAATCCCATAGCATTCCCTGTTTTAGTGAAATAGATATATTTATTTAAGGATGGTAACAGTTTTTGCAATATCAGTAAATTCCAGGCGCCCAAATTCTTTATTTCTTAACCCAATCCCAGGCCTGCTCCAGCTCGCTGACCGCAAAAACGCGAATTTGTCCGGGCACAAAATGATCCTTTAATTTCATCCATTGCTTTAGCCGGATGGGACCTCCAACCGCCGCAATCCGTTCGAATCGATCTTTTTGCCTGAATCCAAATCTTGCGTACTCCCACAACGCTGCGGTTTCCCAGCCATGAAAATCATCATCCATTAAAAAGAGAAACCTAGCGGCTCCGTGAAGGTTTATGACCGCTTCGAGCTTAGGTATAATGAGCTTCTCGTAATCATTTTCAGTCAACTTTCCGATAAGCCTGACGCCAAGAATCTTACCTTCGCTTTCAGGTAAAACAATCACCATAACAATCTCCAAAAAAAATAGGAGCCTCCGCACAAGGCTCCCTTCAAGCAAAATGGTGAACCAATTTTACAAAGCAAAAAGCTTCCCGTCGAGAGAGATTATACTGGGGAATTCTTTTTGCCTGCACTTCATGAGCCTTCTTTGCAGGCTCCATAATAAATCGTCATTTCGCGAGTTAAAAGGGACGCATACATAACTTCAGGCGTCCCACAAATCATATTTGCCTACCGACGAATCAGATCGCAGCCATTCATACGGCTTTATTTATCCTGCATCCAGCTTGAATTATACAGAGCAATTAAGGCGCCAACCATCAAATTTAGGACAATGCAAGCATTTTTAGTGGGTTAACTCACGGCCAAGTTCGCCGACATTTTCCTTGTGACGTAAAAAACCCATCATAACGTGTATGTTGTGCCTATCACATGAACTTTCTATATTTTTTGGGCTTTTTCCCCTCAGCAATAAACTTCAGAGCGTTACATTAATTCAATAGGATCAACGTCAATGACCACGCGCACGCCCTGACCGGTTAGGTGGCCATCTTCAATTAGGCGCCTGGTCAGTAATCTGACACGGGAGCGTTCAGGAGATTTAAGTAAAATTTGCCACCTGAATTTTCCAATAATTTTCTTGATCGGCGCCGGGGCAGGCCCAAGGATCTGTATGTGTGGATTTCCGGATTTCAGTATTCTGGCCGCGCGGCCTATTTTGATTGCCTTTGATTCAACTCGCCGCTCGTCCGCTCCATCCACCCTGATAAGGATCAAATAGCCATAAGGAGGGTAAAGCAATTCACGTCTTGTTATGGAATCCCATTCAAAATATCCTTCGTAATCGTGAACCGCGGCCCGAGCGATTGCCTCGTGTGTTGGATCAAAGGTTTGGAGTATGACTTTGCCGGAATCACTTTCCCTGCCTGTTCTGCCGGCGACCTGAGTCAACATTTGAAATGTGCGTTCCCCGGATCTAAAATCGGGAAAATGGAGGGACGCGTCTCCGCAAAGCACCCCCACAAGAGAGATGCCTGGGAAATCGTGTCCTTTGACTATGATTTGAGTCCCGGTCAGGATGTCTATCTCACGTTCCCTAAAACGTTTCAGAATGGATTCCAGGTTTTCTCGTTTGCGGGACGTATCGGAATCGAGTCGTTCAACTCGTGCGTTTGGAAATCGTTCGATTAATTCCTCTTCGAGTTTTTGCGTTCCAATTCCACCGAAAAACACTTTTTCACTGTGACATTTGGGGCACAATGGCGGAGATATTTGCGCGTATCCACACAGGTGGCATTTCAGATCTTTTGATTTCTTGTGGTGAGTCAGGCTGATGTCGCAATTCGGACATTTGAATACAAAACCGCAGCTTTTACACAGCGCAAACGTATCGAATCCACGCCGATTAAGAAAGATGATTGCCTGTTCCTTCTTATCCAGTGTAGCTTCGATGGATTGTAGTAATGTTGGCGTGAGCAAAGAAGTTTTGCTTATTTTGCATTCTTTTAAATTGACAAGCTCAACTTTGGGCAAAGCCCCCCCATGAAACCTGGTGGGAAGATCCAGTCTTTTTATTTTCCCCTTGTTGCAGTTGATAAATGTTTCGAAACTTGGAGTGGCGCTGCCTAAAATAATGGAAGCGTTTTGCATCTTAGCTCTGGCAATGGCCATGTCGCGGGCGTTATAGGGGCAGCCGTCCGACTGTTTGTAAGATGAATCGTGTTCCTCATCAACGATTATTAACCCCAGATCATCCATAGGTAAAAAGATTCCGGACCTGGCGGCGATTACTACCTGAATCTTGCCCGCGGCTATCCTTCGCCATTCATTCTTTCTTTGAGCGGCCGTGTATCCGCTGTGAAACACGGACACACGCCCTTGAACACGGGACATAAACCTGAAGGCGAGTTGTGGAGTCAGCGCAATCTCGGGAACAAGGGCCAGCACGCGTTTACCTTCTTCCAAAGCGGTATTGATGGCTTGGAGGTAAACCTCCGTTTTGCCTGACCCGGTTACTCCGTACAATAAAAAAGGCGCAAATTGGTTTTGCCGCAGGGACGAGTTAATTTCCGCGGTTGCTTTGCTCTGCGCCTCCGTCAATTCGGGAACTTCCGCTGGTGTATTTTCCGCCTCCAGAAAAACAAATGGATCATGAGGTCTGATCGTGGAACGAGATTTTGCGATGCGTTGCTCGACGGTTAAAAATCCATCTTTTACGGCGTGTTCTACAACGGATCGACCAATTGCCGATTCCAATTCTTTCCTGGAAATGGCTGAAGATTTAAGGAATTTCGGTGGAAATGTGAGATCAGGACGCCCAGTCGGCCAATCCATACCTTCCGGCGTCAATCTGACCCACGCTGAAGATTTCTTATCCGACCCCGGCGGGAGCGCTGTTTTCAGCGTCAGGCCTGCGGAGCACATGTAGTAATCGGCTATCCAGTTATAGAAGTTCCACATAACGGGGCTAAAATATGGAGCTTCATCCGGAACGGAGATTATATTTTTGATCTCTACTCCGGCAGGTGGAGATTCTTGAAAGCCGACAATGAAGCCGGACCTGATCTTGGATCCAAAGGGTATAATAACGCGTCTACCAATTTGGAGCATGGCGGCAAATTCTTCAGGCGCCCCATAGGTGAATAGCCCCTTGAGAGGAATGGGAACGGCGATTTCAACTAATTTGCTCATTATTCTCGCCCAAAATGGACATTCGGATGGGATCAGAAACTTAACAGACCATCAAACCAATCGCAAGGAAACTTGGATCGTGATAAATTATGTGGTGGTTCCAGGGAGGATTAACGGATTGTTCTATAGTGATTCTCGAAAGTAATCACGGAATTTAATGATGATATCTTCAATTAATCGGCTATCCGAGTTACTTGGACTATAAAGCTTTATGATGCA
Organism: Desulfomonilales bacterium; assembly: GCA_038250835.1. Lineage (GTDB taxonomy): Bacteria > Desulfobacterota > Desulfomonilia > Desulfomonilales > Desulfomonilaceae > JBBSBY01. The sequence continues at coordinate 11,472 of JBBSBY010000025.1, forward strand.
TTCAGAGCTTATCGTCGTCATTCCAGCGCATGCTGGAATCCAGGAAGATCTCGGGGCCGGCTTTAGCTCATAGGCGTCAACTTAAGGATGCCGGCTCAGCGCTTCGTCATTCCGGCACGACGGGCCAGAGGGTTATTCAACAGAACTTTCGAGAGATCCTATGTACGACGCGTGCCGACCGCATTTTTAGAGGGTGTGTTTGAATAAACTAATCAGTTTACCGGATAATGAGACGGAATCAGCCAGGACCAGGATCGTTCTGGCGGCGCTAAGTTGTCTCATAATCGCAATTCCTTTTTTGCTGGTTGATTTCCCGCCAATCACTGATTTGCCGCAACAATCGGCGCAAATACGTTTATTTTGGGACACGCTTCAAGATCCAATCAACAGTCCTTACAAAATTCAGTGGCTGACCCCTTATAGCTTATCGTACCTGTTGATTGGACTTTCCTGGGGAGTAGCCGGCGCCGCAAACGCAGGACGACTGGCAATGCTCATCATCGGCATTTTCACGGTGATCATGATTCACGTCACGGCTGCGAGAGACAATCGTTCCGCTTCGGCGGCAACCATTGGTTCGGCCTTTTTCCTGAATCACAGCATTTATTGGGGATTCTATAGCTTCGCCGTCGGATGGCCCATTTTCTTACTCTGGCACATGCTGATAACGCGTCAAGAATCTGAGGAAATGGATTCTACATCCGTATTTGCTCTTTTAGGAACGGCGTTGTTGTTGTACCTGAGCCATGTTCTGTGGTTTCTTGTGGGGTTGGCGTGGCTGGTTACGTATTCAATTTTATTCGGGTCTTCACGTAAAGCGCTTTTAATAAAATTTTTGGCGCTCACACCGTTAATGATTGCAGTCGCTATTTGGTACCCCATGTTCGCCGGATCAAGAATGGCCACTCCTCCCCTGTGGGCGGCCAATCCGATCTCAAGACTTGCTTTTTTCACAATGGGCGATTCCGTCTTTGGCGGCATATTTGGCCCCGCTGAGCCACTTTTTTTCGGGGCCGCTCTGACGTGGATGTTGCTGGGTATAATTCAATACCGTGAAGATTTGAAAAGCCGCATTAACTTTCCAATGCTTGCCGCGGGGTTAATATTGCTGCTATTCGTAATATTATTACCCGATAAGTACATGAACACGATCAGATTTAATCAACGATGGGCCCCGCCGATGATCGTATTCTTTCTCTTGGCTTTGCCTGCGCCGAAATTGAACCCTTTATTGCGTAAAGTGACGGCGACATGCCTTTTGATTGCCTTTTGCGCCGGGGTTTCGGTTATGTGGAAAAATTTTGAAAGGATTGAACTTGCAGGTCTGAAACAAACATTGGAAGCCTTGCCGGAGCAGCCAAAAACCATTGGATTAAGCTTTTTGCAAAGAAGCGAATTCATAAAGGGCTACCCATTTATTCAGATTTTTGCGTATTCCCAAATGCTTAAAGGGGGGACCCTTAACTTTTCATTTGCGGAGTTTTCTCCATGTTTAGTTGTATACAAAACACCGTTTCACCCGCCCTGGACTTCAGGGTTGGAATGGTTCCCCAATAACGTCAAGGAATCAGACCTTCAATATTTTGATCACCTCATTTTACACGGATCGGAAGAGACTCACGGTGAGACGTCGGGTAATCCAGGTTTCACCCCTGTTACCACTGAAGGCGCCTGGCGATTGTACACGATCAAACAATAGTGTAGCCCTAATTTAACCTACAGTAATTCTCTAAAGTAATCACGGATTGAATACGATGCATTTCTTCGACGTTCAGCAACAATTTAAATTATGACCAGCGATTCTATTTAACAACATCATACCGACGGAAGCCGGTATCCAGGGGATCTGGTTCCCGGCGTAGGCCGGGAAGACGGAAATGGAGCGATCGTGACTGAACTTTCGAGGAACCCTACATGGCGCACAGGACAAGATAAACACATGGTCTTTATGTTAATCTGGTCAGGAATGCTGCGCAAACTCCTTTGAGTTGAATCCGGGCAAATCCACCGGGGCTATTTGCCGGCGAGATTTCCCATTGCCGCTAAGAAAACATTCAGAGATTCACCAATAGCCTTTACGACTACTAAGTAGAGCACGGCAGTGATAACTGCGGGTATACCCAATACGGAAGTTAAGATGATTGATCGGCTTACGTCGGTCGACGTATACACTGAAGCCCCCACAGCGGCGAGAAAGGCTAAAATGTAGCCGACAAACCCTAGTATTGCCAAGTTTTTGAACTTGCCGACGGTTGTAGTCAGCTTTTCCATGGATTCCGGATCAATTGCGCTTAGCTGTTTGGTTTCCCTTTCCATTTTTTGGGTAACGGGTCTAACTTTCTCCACCACAGTCGTGGCCGTAGTTGTGAACCGCCTCGATTCCTTTTGTTTGTTGCGATCAGCAGGACGCATGCCCTCCGGAAGTGAATAGCCGCACCGTGAACATTCGGTGAATTCCGTTCCCTTTATATTTCCACAGGCCGGACAAATGAACAATCCCAGATCGACAGTGCGTTCTTGGACCGGAATTCTATCATCCAGTTCATCTTGACCGACAACGCCGGCTTTCACCAGCTTAGTGAATACACTCTGGAGAGCTTGAGCCGATAATTTATACTTTTGCATCAGCTCATGATCGCTGAAACCTGCGCGAACATCCTTCATGATCTCTCGCGCCGTTATCTTTCTCTTATCCATCTACACACCTGTGATTTTTGATTCGTTAACCGAGAAATATTGAAAAGCAAGTAATTGCAAGGCTTATCCATTGAAATTACAATACAATTCACTAAATCTTTGAGTACGACATATGGTTGGGCGCACATCCATCGGATATGATCTTTATATCTCGAAAAAACTTAGCGGCGCCGGCCAAAAGTACAAGCGATCAAGCCGTCAAGTAATTACAATCGAGCGGCTTTTATAAAGCATCGTTACAAAATCGCGTATACGCAACCATCGTCACTTCCGAAGTAAATAACTCCGGAAGAGATAGTAGGCGCCGAATAAATTGGACCACCGGTCTTGAACTTCCAAACTTCCTGACCGGTGCGTAAATCAACTGCATACAAGGTTTTGTCGGCGCTCCCAAAATACGCCATAGAATCGACGAGAGCCGGCGCTGAATAGATTGATTTTTGCGTTTGAAACTTCCATTTTTCAGTCCCCGAATCGCAGGCGACTGCGTACAAAAATCTGTCTGCGCAACCGACGTATACGCATTTGTCGGCAACAGCCGGGGAGGACGTGACTTTGGAATTAATCTTAAACTTCCAAATTAATTTCCCTGAATCGTAGGCGACGGCATAGAGAAAACCGGCCCCGCAGCCGAAGTATAGGGTATCTTCATAAAGGGCCGCAGCCGTGGTGACAATTCCGGCGGCCTTGAACTTCCAATGCTCTTGACCATTAGCCGCATTTAAACAATACAAATTTCCGTCCAAACTGCCGAAATAAATCTTGTCGTCATGGAAAGATGGACTTGAGTAAATAGGTCCGTTGGTTTTGAATTCCCATTTCAAGCTTTGACTGTTTGTGTCTATTGAGTAGAGCCGGCCATCCAGGCTACCGAAGTAAACTCGTCCGTTGACGGCGGCAGGCGCCGAGTAAATGGGCCCTGATGTGGCATACTTGTATTTGATTGTGCGTTTCTCCAAATCCAGGATATAGAGATTACCGTCTAAACCGCCAAATATTGCCGATCCATCCACCACTTGGCATGAAGAGTATATCGAGCTACCCACGCCAAAGAGCCAAAACTCTTCGCCGCCGGCTGCGTCGACCACGTAAAAATTGCCGTCAAGGCTGCCGAAACACACATCATCGCCTACAACAACAGGAGAACAAGATACCCATCCGCCGGTCTTGAACTTCCATCGCAGTTCCGTAAGTTCTTTAACGCCGGGTTCGGGAAACACTCCCGTGCGTTGCAAATCGCCCCTGTAAACACCTGAGTTTCGCACGTATGAAACCGCTTTTTTGGGCAAACCAGGCTCAGGCACCGTTTTTACAATCTGACCGGAGGGTGCGCTCTTGACTTGCGATTCCTTATACTTTGAAACAATAATTCGACACTGAGGGCATTCGTCAAATTGAGAAAATTGCGGCATTCCGCAAGCAGGACAGCGAAACAACAGAATATCCACCGTTTCTTCGGTCAAAGGCATACGTCCACGAACGTCGGTTTCGTTGATTACCCCTGCGTCCAGTAGCTTGTGAAATAAACTTTCCAGCCCTCTGGCGGTTAGTCGATACTTCTGCATGAGCTTCACATCGGTCATCCCCGCTTTGATATCGCTAATAGCCTGCTGGGCGTCTATTTTGATCTTGGTCATTGTGACCTCAGATGAATGTATGAAATGACGATGAGCGGAATTTTTACATGATTACGGTAACATATCTCTAAAGTTTAGTCAATTTAAACAACGAGTTGAATAGACATTTTTTGCGCTTTCTCCATTGTTTATGCCTGGTAGCGTTTAGCGTCATAGTTCCTTAAAAATCATTTAGCAAATCCTCTCCCTGAACTCTTTGAAGATTGAGAGGGAACTAAAAGGGCACGTAACTATAGGATTTCTTGAAATTTCTGTCGAATAAGGCTAACCCGCTCTAAATGCCTGAAGAAGCTTAGCTTTCAGTAACTCGGATAGCCGGCTAATTGAAGACACTCTCATTGTATCCGTGATTACTTTCGAGAATCACTATAGGCTCATTAGCTGCGGATCTGTCGCATTCATTCTCCACGCCAAAGAGATTTTTTGACTTGCCGATGCTTCTAGGCTATTACTGTCCCGCATATTTAAAAGGAACATGTCGGCATTGGCGGAAACAAATGAACCAGAGGGATTTGGTCCGTGCAAAAAAGATTCAATGACATAGATAATGCAGATTCAGCTCTTCTCCATGAGGAAGTGGCACAAAGATATTTGGCTTATGCGCTTTCGACTATTGTATCCAGGGCTTTACCGGACGTGCGAGACGGCTTAAAACCGGTACATAGAAGAATTTTATACGCAATGCACGGGATGCGACTTGGAGACGCGGCGAGAATGCGCAAATCAGCGGCAGTGGTCGGTGAAGTTATCGGTAAATTTCACCCTCACGGAGATCAAGCCGCGTACGACGCTTTGGTCAGAATGGCGCAGGACTTTAGTCTGCGCTACCCTCTAATCGAAGGATCAGGAAACTTCGGATCTATCGACGGGGATTCCCCTGCCGCAATGCGTTACACCGAAACCAAGCTCAGCGCATTCGCGGGTTTGCTTCTCAGAGAAATCGAACAAGGAACAACCACATTCAGACCTACTTATGACGGTATGGGGGACGAACCCCTGGTGTTGCCGTCAGCGGTCCCGAATCTCTTATTGAACGGATCGTCGGGTATTGCCGTCGGTATGAGCTGCTCTTTTCCACCGCACAATATTACGGAAATTATTACCGCATGCCGAGCCGCCATCGAAGCTCCGGCAATAGACACTCCGCGTTTGCTCAAGTTGATAAAAGGTCCGGATTTTCCTACCGGCGCGGAAATCATAGAAACCGAAGAGCATATCCGAGAGGTTTACAGTTCGGGACACGGATCAATTCGAGTGCGAGGCTCGTACACGACTGAAAACGCGGGCCGAGGCAAGAAGCACATCATAATCACCTCCGTTCCGTATACCGTCAACAAGTCACGTTTAATTGAACGCATTGCAATGCTGATACGAGACAAAAAACTTAAGCAGGTGTTGGATATACGTGACGAGAGCGCCGTGGACGTGCGAATTGTGCTTGAGTTGAGGTCCGCGGATGTTAATCCTGAAACCGTCATGGCTTTCCTTTATAAGCACTCTGATCTTCAAATTAATTTCATGATGAATTTCAACGCAATAACTCCTGCGGGAATACCCGAGCTCATGGGCCTTAGCGCCATCGTCAGGCATTTTTTGGATTTCAGGTATGAAAAGACGGTGCTGAGGCTTGAATTCAGGCTGGCCAATCTCATCAAGAGAATTCATATACTGGAAGGATTTGAAATTCTGTTTATCGATCTGGACAAAGCTTTACGGATCATCCGGCAGGCCCGCAACAGGAAACAAGCTGAGGAAGGTTTGAAGAGCGAATTCGGTCTGGATGACGAACAGGTGGACGCTATTTTGGAAATGAGACTCTATCGTCTCGTGGGACTGGAAATTGGAAAGCTGGTTGAGGAGCTTACGGCCAAGAGGAAAGAAGCCGCCGCAATACAAAAGGATTTAGCTGGACCAAAAAGAATCTGGAAAATTATCGACAAGGAATTGGCTGAAATTGTGCAAAAGTTCGGAGACGCCCGACGAACAAAAATAATCTACGGCGCCGCCCCGGCCATCCATTATGATCCAGAGGATTTTTTGGAGCAAGAAGACGTAAGCGTCATCATATCCGTACAAGGTTGGATAAGAAGAATTAAATCAACGGTTGAAGATGAATCTTCCCTGAAATTTAGGGAAGACGATAAATTATTGGGATGGGTGCGGGTAAATACTATAAAAAATGTCGCAATAATTACAAACATCGGCAAATTGTATGTCATGAAAGTGGTTGAAATACCCGCTTCAACAGGGTTCGGTGAGCCTTTAAGCAATATTTTGACGTTTGTTGATGGAGAATGTGTGATAGGACTTATAGCCCCTGATCCGGCTGAGCCGGAAACGGACTTCATTGAATGCAAATCTCCTGAGAAGGATTCAGCGGGTCAGCCCGATTTATTTGGTTCAGAAAACACATTGCCTATTTGTGAAGGAGCTCCGGCGCTGCCTTTCCGAGGAATCCTGGTGACTAAATCCGGTTACGGTTTTCGATTTGACTATAGCCTCTTCAGGGAACCAACCAAGAAGAATGGGCGCAGGTTGGTGAATTTAAAGTCAGGGGATGAGGTGGTCGGCGTCAAACCTGAAGATAGAGAGATGGTGAGTCTGGGGACCGGCGCCGGTAATATTTTGAAGTTCCGCATAGAAAAAGTTCCTCTTCTTGTAGGCGCGGGACTAGGCGTGCGAATGATAAAACTTCCTCCTGATTCCCAAGTGATCGGAATCGAGTTGATTGGGAAAGACGACGAATTGCGCATTACTACCAGGAGAAACAAGGTTCGAAGCATACCAATTTCGCAAATCCCTAAAGGTAAGAGAGACTCCAAAGGCAAGAATTTTGCCGGCGGGTTGATATGCATGGAACGGATAACCAAGGGTGAGGAACAGGTCTGATGTCCAACTCTTACACTGTTGATGATATTCAAGTTTTAGAGGGCCTGGAAGCTGTTAGAATCCGGCCCGGAATGTATATTGGAGGAACGGGGCAATATGGGCTTCATCAACTCGTCTGGGAGATTGTGGATAATAGCGTCGATGAAGCTCTAAACGGCCATTGCGATAGAATAGAGGTTCAAATACTGCGAGACGGTTCAATATCCGTGGAAGATTTTGGAAGAGGAATTCCGATAGAAACTCATCCTACCACCGGCAAAAACACGGTTGAAACAATCTTCTGCCGATTGCATTCCGGCGGTAAATTTGACGATGACACCTACAAGGTCGCCGGTGGTTTGCACGGGGTAGGATCCGCCGTGGTAAACGCCTTGAGCGAAAAACTTACTGTGGAAGTCAAACGCAACGGCTACAGATATGTTCAAGAATTTTCACGAGGCGCCCCGATTACATCCCTTAAACGAAAAGAACGTGTTAAAGGGGTGGGTACCAAAGTAGTTTTCAAACCGGATAAAGAGATCTTCGAAAATAGAACATTTTCAAAAGATCTGATCAGAGAAAGATTGGAAACAAAGGCTTTCTTGATTGCGGGGCTTACAATATCACTGAAAATTGAGGCGGACGGGTCGGAAGAGACTTTTCTGTTTCCGCAAGGCATAACCGACTATCTCCAAAAAATGTTAAAAGGTAAGTCTCTAGTTGAGGCTCAACCTTTTCATTTTAAACACGCCAATGATTTGCGTCTCGAAGTGGCGATGGCGTGGACTGCCGACACAAATCCCAAGATTCTTTCCTATGTTAATTCCATTCCCACGCCTTCCGGGGGGACACATGAACTCGCGTTTAAAAACGCCGTAGCAAAGGCTCTGAGAGGCTACATTGAAAAAAAGAACGGTTTACCGAAAGGAATAAAATCAATATCTTCCGATGATGTTCGGGAAGGACTGGTAGGTATAATTTCGTTGTATCTGCATGATCATCTGGAATTTCAGGGTCAGACCAAGGAAAAGTTGAATAGTAATGTGAGTCAGATTGAACCACTGATCAAAACGGCCTTTGAAACCTGGTTGCACCAAAATCCTACCCAGGCGGCCGCCATTACGGGAAGGGTTTACCTGGCCGCGCAGGCGAGGTCGGCATCTCGTGCGGCTCGCGATGAAGTTACCAGAAAAGCGGCCACAAGACGACTCACCCTGCCCGGTAAACTTGCGGATTGTTCTTCAACTTCCCGGGATCAAACCGAGCTTTTCATTGTGGAAGGCGACAGCGCGGGCGGGTCGTCAAAGCAGGCCAGGGACAGGCGATTTCAGGCAATTCTTCCTATTCGAGGCAAAATACTCAATGTTGAGCAAGCATCCCCGGAGAAGCTCAAAAACAACAAAGAAATACAAAGCCTTGTTCAAAGTATAGGGACAGGGGCTTTGCCCTCGTTTGACTACTCGAAGCTGCGTTACGGAAAAATCATTATTAATACCGACGCGGATGTGGATGGTCACCATATCGCCACTTTGCTTCTGACTTTCTTTTACCGCTTCTTAACCCCCCTTATTGAAAAAGGTAATATTTACTTGGCAATGCCGCCTTTGTACCGATTGAGGATAGGCTCAGGAAAGAAAACTGAAATAAAGTATGTATTTTCAGATAAGGAAAAAAACAAACTGCTAAAGGGCAAAAACGGCAAGGATGTAGAGATTCAGAGGTTTAAAGGACTTGGTGAGATGGACGCCGATATTTTAAAGCTTACCACCATGGATCCGACGACCAGAAAACTGCTGCGAATTTCTATTGATGATATGTCCGCAACAAATAATATTTTTGAAACCTTAATGGGTAAAAACGTGGGGCCGCGATTCCAATTCATAAAAGAGCACGCTTTAGAAGTAATGGAATTAGATGTATGATGTAGTCCCCGTCTTCCGCAATACCGTCAACGCATATGTCTTTCCACAAATCTCCTCGTGTCCCGGCCCAGGTGGTCGAAATCTCCCCTGAGTATTTTAAGAGCGGTTTCTTCTTCGTTAATTTCCTCAGCGGTTCTGTAACCCAGATGTCTTATAATCGGCAGTGGCGGACACCAACCTTGGAGCGCGTGTTGTAACAAAAAAATCCCTATTATAACGGCCAAAATATACCAGTAGGGTGACCAAAAATAGCCCAGGGTCACCGAAATCAGAACTACAAGAGCGGCATGTGTCTCGAGTGATCGCTCAGTGTCCCACTCTCTGTGCAGTTCTTGAATTCTGGTCGTTATTTCCTCTCGACTTTTGTTTGCATAGCTTGTGGAATCAGCAATCGTTTTCAGCCTGATCTTCTCATTAATTCTGGGATTAGTATTATTCCTGACCCGTTCGCTGGTAGCCGGTAATAAGTCCTTGAGCATATTTTCCCTCGCGAGAATCACTGTAGATCTAAAAAATATATATTCCTGCGACAACTCAGGTCAATCTGAGGTTTCATGGAACACCGGCGCCGCCTTGTGGGGCAGTGTGAAGGTTTACTTCAATGTGATTGCTTTTTCCGGACACATTTCCTGGCAGCAAAAGCATGTAATGCAAGTGTCCGCGTCAACTCTGGGCAAATCATCCGTCATCGTCAGAGCCTGAACCGAGCAGTGATCTATGCACGTTCCGCAGGCTGTGCACAGCTCAGGATCAGCCGTCGGGGTGACTTTGGTTCTCTGCTCCATAATATTCTGAACATCAGGATTATTCATTATTGCTTCACCGCCCAGAGGAGGAAGCTTGAAATCCGGGATTACGGACAATTCGCCGATAATTTCCATGGCATTTAGATCATGATCTCCCAATCCTTCTTCTCTCGCCTTCTGTAGAAATCTCAGTTTGGATGGGTCACATCCCATCATGTGAGCAACAACTGAGTCTAAAGCCGGACCATTGTTTGAAGCGAGTATCAGGCCTATGTCTCTTAAATCCGGGGAGGCCGGGCCATTGCCTTCCATTCCTACAACAGCGTCCATTATAAACAAGTCCGGGACTCGAATCTTGAATACGTCGACAACCATCTCGTGGAATCGTAGCGGGTTCCCTGCGGCTCTGTGAAGCCTGGCCTTTTGCGCGCCCGGAAGGATTCCATAGCTGTTCTTGATTGCCCCGGTAATTACGGTTAGACCATGTGTCTTAAACTTGGGCAAGCTGATGATGTAGTCGGCTGCAAGAATTTCACTGGACACACTGACCACCGGCATGTAATCCGGATTAAATGCCACCTTCTCGGAATGATTGCCCAAATTGCGATAATATTTACCGGCGACGTGCAAGAGACCTGCAGATTTAAAGCTTTCTTCATTGGCGCCGTAGTTGAACAATCCGGGATTGTCGCCGACTACTATTGACTTTGGATTTCCCTGCTCCACCCTGCGCAACACGGCTTCCAGGACCGCCGGATGCGTCGTAATTCCTTCTTCGGGGGCGCCGGCTCGCAGGACGTTCGGCTTCAACAGAACACTTTTGTTGCTGATGTCCGGGGTAAATACATCAAAAACTTTGCTCACTGCGTCACTCATGGCGTTGTACGAAGCGGGCTGTATTAACACTTTTTGCATAATCATTCTCCTATATTTTTCATAGGTATGTTTCACGATTGGGGCTACAACACATTAAAGAAAACTATTTTAATCAAGAATCTTTTGCGAGTAAAGTAAAGACGAGTAGGAAGGAGAGTTATGGAAGGACTGAAAAGGGCGGTTTTGACGACCGCCCAACTATTTTTATTGACCCCAGAATCTCCGGTACATCTGTTGATAATTCTGCCACTGGTTGTTCACGCTTCTTCGATATGGATCTTGATTATTGGCGTCTGAGTAGGAAACCGTATCTTTGCCTTCAACTTCTTTGACTTCGGCCAGGAGCAAAACCGATTTATCCAAAAAAGATTGTCGCTTTTTTGCAAGATTCTTTAATTCTTTGTCTTTAGATCCTTTACCATTATGGCCGCATTCCAGCATTTCGTTAAAGGCTTGATTCTCGAGATTCATAAGGTTACGGCACTCTTTGCGTAAACTATCGAGCTTTTCTTCTTTGATCTGCAGAGAATCGGATACCTGGCGCGCTATGGTCCTGGAATCGGATCTATCTAAAACCGGCTTTTGATTCAAACGTTCCACGGAAGTTTGTTGAATTGAGCCGAAATCCTGAAGTTTGGAGTGCAATTCCGTATTCAGTTGCTCCCATTTAGTCTTTGCTTCATTGCATTGCGAATCCTGAGATAAAGCGCCTGAGGGCAAAAGCAATATTGATAGTAGAGCAAAACCAAACGCGCCGATTAATATAGGTCTAAGTCTTTTTATCAAAGCCGACTTCTCCTTTCACCATAATCCAGAACAAAATAAAATAATAAGGGTTAATTGATTGGCAATTCTAAAGCATTTTCAGACAAATTTCCAGTGAAATTGACTTAACGAGATTAACTTAATTGAAATTTTACCCTACGCCTTTGTATTTATCGGCCACTTCCTGCATTAATGCCGATATCTTTTCTGATAATACGTAATTAATTCCGCCTCGATCAAAGGAATCTCTTACCATTTCTATGAAAGTGTTGAATGCTCCCTGACTATTTAGTATTATTTCAGCGTTTCGTTCTTCCTCGGCAGTATAACCGCCGTCGTCATTTGCGGCCACGGATTTAAACATTTCCCTGAATTCTCTCTTATCGCCCCAAAAGACGACCACGTTGTCCATATATTCGTCTAGGTCATTGAGCTGTTTTATCAGCTCCTCTTTGGTCATACTTTGGTAATCCATGATGTCCTCCTTCGTAATTTAGAACGAACCATGGTCGGCCGGCCCTATTGGTGTTTTGGATGCGAAACGTGCTATTCGGGCGCGGCGCCGACATGTCGTTGTTCACGGTATTAAAAATTAAGAGGTAACTTCCTGATTTCACGCACCTCGTCGGCTTCTAAGCTTCTGGACATGCTCTGCTCCCACCTAAAAAATCTTTTAGATAAAGCTTCGACTCTGACGAGAGTGTCTTCCAGCTCGGCTACTAATTCTTTATTCTTCCCACGCCTGGCGCGGACCAACTCTCCTTCAAGGTGACGAAGGAGTTTACGCGCCTGCTCAGGGGTTTCAAGGAATTTTACCGGATCATACGTCGCGCCCCTACGTTCTTTGGGGCTCCAACGGGTCATTATATCGTTCACATGTTCGCGCAGCATGTTAAATTTCCTAATATCGTGTCAGACCGCCTAAGAAGTCTACTTCGTATTTGTAATGTGTGTGGGTGATCAAACCACCGTGATCGCTCCACCATAATTGGTGTGTTGCCGCAACAACGCTATCGGGGTTCGTTCCCGGACGCGCAAGGGCTCCAAAGCACGTTGTAACCAGCCGCAACATCGGCGCATGTATAATCTCTAAGCCCTCTTCATTGCATTCCAAACGTAAAGATCAATAATCCCGGCCTATGATGAAAGCAAACAGTAGCGCTCCAAACAGCAATTTGGCCGGCGCTTTGCCGACCACCACTGGGTAATAATACAACAGGAAAGCCAAAAGTTCAATGATTGAAAGCGGGTAATGTAATCGAGAATCTGCGGATTTGGTAATCAGCCGGCTTGAGCCGCATTCCTGCGGAGAAGTTCTGTAAGCTCGTCCGCGGGAACCGCTTTAGCAAAATAGTAGCCCTGCCATTCGTCGCAATTGTGCTGTCTCAGGAAGCGCAACTGCTCCTTGGTTTCGACACCCTCGGCAACAACTTTTAGTTTCAAGCTGTGGGCCACCGCTATAATAGCTTTGACTATCGCTTCATCGTCTGAATTCGAAGCAATGTCCTTAACGAAGGATTGGTCTATTTTCAATTTATCTATAGGAAATCTTTTGAGGTAGCTTAACGATGAATACCCGGTGCCGAAATCGTCTATTGATATCCCCACGCCCATACGCTTGAGTTCAGTGAATATTTTAATCGTGCTTTCAGCATTCTCCATCGCAACGCTTTCCGTCAATTCAAGTTCCAGGCAGGATGGGTCCATGCCCGTCTCTTCGAGGATTGCGCCCACTTTTTGGACGAGATCATCTTGTCCAAGTTGCCGAGCTGAGACATTCACCGCTACGTTTATAGGCGGCAGCTTCATGCCTTGCCATTTCACGTTTTGTCGACAGGCGGTGCGAACAACCCAATCACCGATGGCCAAGATCAGCCCTGTTTCCTCGGCCACGCCAATGAATTCGGCAGGGTAAATGAGACCCCTTACCGGATGTCGCCAACGCAGAAGCGCCTCTACGTCGGTAATTGCGCCGGTTCTGAGGTTTAGTCTCGGTTGATAATACAGGTCCAATTCGTCACGTTCAAGGGCGCCGCGTAGGCTGGCTTCGAGTTCAGATCGTTCAACGGCTTCAATGTTCATTTCTTCAGAAAAGAATTGAAAATTGTTTTTGCCTAATTGTTTTGCATGGTAGAGCGCCATATCGGCGTTTTGCAGCAATCTATCCGTTTCAATCCCATCGTTAGGGTATAGAGTTACACCTACGCTTGTCGTGACAAAAACTTCACGACCGTCTATATAAAAGGGCCTGGAAAGAGTTTCCACAATTTTGCGAGCCACATTTGCAGCCGACAAGTTACTGGGAGTCTCAGGCAGCACTATAGTGAATTCATCCCCACCAATCCGCGCCACGGTATCACTCTTTCTGACGCTTTCTTGGAGCCGCTCGGCCACACTTATCAAAAGTTTATCACCGGCGCTATGGCCCAGTGTGTCGTTGATATTTTTGAATCGATCCAAATCCAGGAGCATCAGCGACGCCATATTCCGTCTACGATCAGCTTCGATGATCGCTCTCTGCAGTCTATCCCTAAACAGTAATCTATTGGGCAACCTTGTAAGGGGGTCAAAATGCGCAAGGTGCTGAAGATGTTTTTCAGCTTTCTTTATCTTCGTAATATCGGAAAAGATGCCGACGTAGTGCGTAATGACTGCCTCGGAGTTTTTGATGGCCGACAGTGAGAATAATTTCGGGTATATTTCCCCGGTCTTTTTTCGGTCCCAAACTTCACCTTGCCAGGCTCCCGTTTCTTTGACGGACGCCCAAATCTCTTTATATAAATCTTCTCTGCCCCATTGCAGCATCCTGAGGTTACGGCCTATGACTTCTTCTCGCGAGTACCCGGTAATTCCGCAGAAGGCTTGATTTACATTGATTACGTTACCTTCAAAATCCATGCTTACAATCGCCTCATTACTGCTCTCAATAATTTTTGCGGACAAATTGAGTTTTTCTTCAGCCTTTCGGCGATCCGTCACATCATGGATAATTGCATACAGAAGTTTGCGCTCCAAAAGGTCGATGGGGCCGGTGTGCATCTCGACGTCACGTACTTCGCCGGACGCCAGTTTGTGAACCATTTCAAAATAATTCCGTGTCTCGCTCACGGACAAATCTACGCATTCCCGTATCTCGTCCTGTGAGCCGGCGACTAGTTGTACGAGATTAATGCTTTTTAGAACTTCCACAGAGTGTCCATAAAACTTTGCTGCAGCGGGATTCGCGTCAACAATTGCGCCGGTGCGCGAATCTATCAGCATTTTCACGGCGCGCATTCTGACAAACATCTGTTTGTACCGATGTTCGCTCTGCCGCAATGCGTATTCCGCCTGTTTTCGTTCCGTAGTATCGCGCAGCATGGCCAAATACGCGGGTTGTCCATGCCAATCCGTGTTGGTGATGTGCATTTCGGCAATTCCGGGTGTCCCGTTTACCGTAACAATAGGTATTTCAGCGTCTTTGTCGTTGCCAAGCGGAAGATCAAAACGCGCATGAGCAAGAGCGGTTTCCGAGCTGCCAAATAAATGAACAGCCGCGGGATTTGAATATCTGACGAATCCATCGAGATCCACCACGATAATTCCATCTTGGCTTTTTTCAACGATACTTGTAAAACCGGCCCGGCTCATCTCCAATTCTTGTTCCGCTCGAGTGCGATCTGTAATCTCCCGCTCAAGTTGATCATTCGTGGTTTTCAATTCGGCCGTGCGTTCTTCAACTCGTTTTTCGAGTTGATTGTGGGCTCTATGTAATTCCTCCTTATGGCGTCTAGTAAGAAGAAATTGCCGCTTTTCATGGGTTAGGTCTTCAAGAAGCACCAATACGGAGCGTTCCTGCCAGGCTCTCATGGAACGAAAGTGCATTCGGCCCCAGATCTTTTGACCGTTTAACCTCAGCAAAGTGGTGGTTAGCGAGCTTCTCCTGGTAGTGAAAACTTTACTGAGAAAAGATGTTGCGGAATGCGCGTGTTCGGGGTGAACGAAGAGATTGGCAAAAGGCATGCCCTTAATGGCTTCATAATAATTATTGGCGGCGCCGCAAGCTCTATTGGCAAACATTATGAGATGAGATCGATCGATCAGGAATGCCGGGATGGGCAAGGCATGCAGCAGCTTAGCGAGGGAACTCGCTTCCATCCCCGCAAGGTAGAAACTACCAGATGGTGACAAATCAGATTCGACCAAATTCTCCAAGTCAACAGTTTCCGTCCCAACATTTTCCTGTTCTAAAAACTTTGGAAGAATCTCCTGATTTTTGTCAAATTTGAAAGTATTCATTTGTATTTGCGGCATCAGCGCCCCCGAATTTCATGATACCATGATTAGGTGGGTTGCAGAGGGATGATGCAATTCATATGCCCCGGATACGATCTAAAAATAGCTTTCCGGAATCATTGGATGACTCGACAATTGGAAGGCCGCTGCAAAAGCGCTGTAAACATGGCAACTATATGCCATGGGCGGCATTTACCCAAAAGCATGTGCTCAGTCAAAATGACGGGGGGAATTCCCCCTGATCTCTATAATAACTGGAAGAAGTTACGACTCTGAGCACGCGCAAAGACATAGCAAAGATCCTCTATGGCGCGTAAACGGGTTGTAGCCGTCCATAGATTGCATTCGCCTATACTTACATGATATTTTACTTCAACTTTTATACAACGATTCGATTTGTTCCCGAAAATCAAGGCGCATACAATCTTTGGCTATATTTATTCAGTGAATGGCCGCTATATAATCAATGTGTAGCCTACTATTTGTTCAATTAGTTTAGTCTTATGCCTATTCTCATAACAACGCAAGTTTATAATCCATCCGGCCGGTGACCTATGACCGATTGCGGCGACATCCTAATCGTCGAAGACGGCGTAACGCAAGTGAACGTCTCAAATGTTTGATATTTCTCACACCCTGCTTATGGTCAGGACCGCCCCGGTCGCGGGGCAGGCCGACCATTCAAATCAGTATTTTTCTTTTATGTACGCAAAGGATTCGTCCATTGCGTTCAGCGTAAGCCGCAAATCCTCTTCAGTGTGACGGTAACTGATATAGGCGTGATGATATGGTGAGAAGAAAAAGCCTTTCCGAATGAGTTGAATGTAGAAATCTCTGCGTTTATCTTTGTGCCGGCCTGTTTCATCCTTCTTGAACGTAATGTAGAACATAGGGGCCACGCCGGTTAATTCGGCGCCGACATCATGTTTGTCTATCAGCTCTTGAATCTTCTTGATGAACCGCTCGCCCTTTTCCCATATATTCTCAATAACTTTATCACGTTCAAGGATTTCAATGGTCTTTAGAGCGGCGACGAAAGCGTCGCTGTTCGGGAAAAAGGTGGATGAGATAAAGAGCTTGTCCGAGGCCGCCGTCATCACGTCCGTTTTGCCGGTGACAACAGAGATCGGGTACCCATTGGCAAGGGCTTTCCCCAGGACGGTAAGGTCCGGAGTAACTCCATAGAGCTTCTGGGCGCCTCCAATCGAGAGCCGAAAACCCGTGCGGATTTCATCGTAAATCAACACTGCGCCATATTTATCGGCAATTTCCCTGACGCCTTCAAGGAAGCCCGGCGCCGGGGTCTGCATTTTTTCATGATTGGGATGCCCAAAGGGCGTCATCACTATTGCGGCGGTATCGTCGCCGTGGGTGGCCATAAGCTCGTTTAGTTGATCAAGTTTGTTGTATTTAAACTCAAAGACGTCTTCGTAAAATTTAGAAGGGATACCGCCTTTCATTTCCACACACCAGTCGTGCCAACCATGGTATCCGCAGCGCATCACCTTGAGTTTATTCGTATGGGCTCTGGCCATACGAACCGCGGCAGTGGTGGCGTCTGAGCCCGTCTTTAAGAAGATGCTCAGTTCAGAGGAGGGCACGAGTTCCTTCAGTTTTTTGGCTAATGTGTTTTGAAATTTTTGAGTTAAAGTGAAACAGAAGCCCTTTTCACTTATCTGCTTGTGAACGGCTTCATCCACCTCTTCTTCTCGGTAGCCCAGGATGATCGGCCCATAGCCGCACAAAAAGTCTATAAATTCATTTCCGTCAACATCAGTCAAACGGCATCCTTTGCCTTTTTCAAGAAAGATGGGATATTCCCCGGCGATGAAATCAGTGGGCTTTCTGGCGCCTAAAACGCCTCCGGGTATTAATGTAATCGCCTCTTCATACAGTTCTCGGCTTTTGGTTATATTCAGTTTCTCAGTCTCTTTCATTGAGATCTCCTGCTCTTTCTTAAACTTCAACCATGGACGCTATCGTCTCGGTTTGGTGGATTTTTGCGCCTCTTTTCAAGAATTCCGCAAGGAAGGTTTGTGGATTGATGCAGCCTTCAGGGGCGACTACCCCTTTTTCGACGACATCGCCGGCGTTCATCATGAGAGCCGCAATGGACGCCGGAAGTCCTGTGCCGGGCGCCATTCTACCCACCATGTCCGCCGTGTACGTGACTTTCTTACCTTCCCTCTCTCCCTTAACGATTACCTTTAGACCTGAAGCCTGGGGCCCGTTGTCTCGGCCCGCGGGTATGGTTTCCCAAAGCTTAAGAGCGAGATCGTAAGGCGTTATCTTTGAGTCATTTAAGGCAATGGGTTCTTTGCCCAGAAAACCCGTGTCCTTTTGAAGCTTGATTAGCTCGTCCACCCAGAGAGGTATGAGAGCGCCCTTGATTATGACATTCCTAACCCCTTTGATATACTTTGGAATAGTCAAAGGTTGCGGATGACCGACATAACGGACGTGACAGCAGCCCAGGGGCTCCAGGAAATTTATAGGGTCGGCTTCGGTCCCGCCTTCAACATGGACCAGTTCCCCGTTTATATATTGGGGGATGTTTCCCAGAGTCATATGTAGGCTGTGATCCCAGGCGGCGCCTTTGAGTTCGGCTATACTCACCACCCAATAAAGATATATTTCATCAACGCTGTCCAGCCGGTCCGCATACCATTTGACGAGGACGTTATTTGTCCCGGGGTCTGAGCCCATACCCGTTAGGACGGTAATACCAGCGTCTTTGGCCATTTTGTCTATATCGGATTTGAAAAGAATTTCGGTTCCTTCATAATCGTCGCAGATATCAATATAATTTACTTTGGCTTCAACAGCGGCTTTGGCTACAGGCACAGCGGTTTTGTAAAACGGACCGGCGCAGTTGATCACCACATCAACTTCTTTAAACGCGTTGACCATAGCCTGGTGGTCATTTACATCCATCTTGATAAGGTTCGTTTTTTCATTGTCCCTTAATTTCGGCGCCAATCTTTCAGGGTCAGGATACAAATCCGCCAATACGACTTTTTTTACTTGTTCTTGTTTTATAAGGTCTCTGGCAACTCCTTGACCCATACCGCCGGCTCCGCCTAGAACCAATGCTCGCATATTGAGTTCTCCTTCAGATTTGGTATTTGAATTTCTGCGAAACTCTTTTTCGTAGAACGGCTAATTTCACGATTATAAACGGCTACCTCACGAATAAATCCTCTAAAAGTGATCCAGCCGCAAAAGGTCTCGCAAAGGGATTTTTATTTGCACCCAAACGTAAGAATACTAACATGAGATGAAGGAAATTCATCTATTTTTCTGATCAATATTTCACTATTTTGAACAAGCGATTAACCGATTTGGAAGAGAAACGCAAAGAAGTAAGTCGGTGTGTAGATGTTTTGAAGAGAGAGGCGCTGCGAATAACGCCGTGACGACTAGAAGGTAAACATGTGATCAATCGTCATGATACGCGGCTTTTTAAAAATCTTGGTGAATAACTTTCACGGGAGAGAATTCCTCTCCTCCCTAATTTCAGTCTCTCAATTCCGGTCCGGCTTGTCAACCGTAAACTGAAAAACTTGGATAAAGGTTTGCATTTGCTAAAGATTCTTCTTTTTTGACGTCAGTCATCCAGCCATTCCGTTAATTTCGTTTCCGCCCATTCATGACAATCGTTCGGAATGTTCAATCTGACTGCGGCGACGGCTGCCGCGATCACGGCAATGTCATCAGTAAAACCCACCACCGGCAATATATCGGGAATAGCGTCCAAAGGCAAAATAAAGTAACCCAGAGCGCCGATGATAACCGTCTTGGCCCAGGCAGGGGTTTCCGAAGAATTACTCTTCAATGCGCAATACATTAGAAGAACATTTTTCAAACCTTCACGCCCAAGAGACGCTGCGTACTTCTTGATTTTGTCCCAAAAACCTTGTTCACTGTAATATTTTTCGAATTCCGAATTGTCCATGTGGGCTCCTAATTTTGCGCAGTACGGTGGATGAGCAAGTTGCGAGTAGCGGAAACTCCGGGAAGTCCATCAACTTTGTTCGCGGACTAAAGTGGTTCTCCAAAGATCAGCGGCGTCTCCAATTATGAAACGCCTTTCACAATCTAAAATATTTATGATCATGACACGATCCATCTCAAAATGCATTCAATTGCCTGAAATACTTCAGCGCGCTCCAACAATGGCGGCTAATTACTCGCACTATACGGCCATACTGCTTGAATAAGTATCACAGCCGCCGTCCAATCAAATTTTACGTATACGGAACATACCACATCTTCGACAATAATATTACGGGCTTGATTTGATTATGAGCAGTAAATATCCTAATGACATAATAAAACATTAGGAGAATAACATGCAAGGCGACCACGAACATAAACATCAGCATGAACACGAGCACGAGCATAAACATTCACATGAACATGCTCACGACGGTACAAAACATACTCATGAACATTCGCATACTCACGCTCACGGCCATGAGCACGAGCACAGCCATTCGCACGAACATGCGTCCGAAAGCCACGACCACGAGCATTCAGGCGATCACGGCACGCATGAGCATGAGCACAACCGGCACGCCGAAGAAGCTCACAATCATGCTCATTGATGAACGACTCAAGACATCAACCCCCTAATCCCCCTTATCAGGGGGACTTTAAATCTCTCCAGCGCCAACTTGACTTTTGATTTCAGCTAAAGTTTGAGATCATGACCTTTGCCGGGACGATGGAAAAGCGCCATTACTACGCAACTTTGAGAAGCTCTATCATTCACGGCAGCCGGCCATCCACTTAAATCACTACCTACCTGCAAGTAGTTTTCCGCGGTAACCTTGCTTAACCAGAGCCTCCCGAATCATGCCGGCGATATCAGGAGGCTGGAACATGAACCTTATACCTGTGGTAAGTCCCCATTTATTGGCCACTCGAAAGTATCGCCAGTAAGGTCTAGGTAGGCGAAGCAATGTGAAAACCGTTGCCGCCACTTTGGAAAAGATCAGCACTTTTTCGTCGAATCCCAGGTAAATTTCAGGGCTTTGAGCTGCGGCAAGCGTCATCTGATCCACAGCTAAGTCTAAATCCAGGTCTTCGGATACATACCATAAAGTCTGCAATGGATCGGCCTGGTCGGGAACAAATCCTTCCGCGTCGGCGATTTTCCATAGTTTTGTGCCGGGATAGATTCTTACCCCGGTGAAAAAGTGCGCCACATGGGTCACGGGCCTACCGTTCTTCTGAAGATACTTTAGCGCGAATTCCAACGACTCCTGAAGGGTATCGTTAGTTTCCTTCGGCCCACCGATCATAAAAAACCACCAGGCCGCGAATTCAGTTTTGTTTATCGCTTCCGCGGCGTGTACCACTTCATCCTTGTGGAATCCCTTATTGTAACTTGCGATCATGGTCTCAGAAGCCGATTCAGGCGTAATCATAAAAGATCTGAAGCCGGCTCGCCACATGAGCGCCAGATATTCTTTGTCTATCCCACGTGGATGAACGCCCATGGCCGTAAAATGAGTTTGCCAGGGCCTGCGAATTATCTCTTCGAGTATTGCTTTAGAGTGGTCAATGGGATCGTTGAATACCGAATCCACAAACTCGAAGCTATTTGGGTGATATTTGGCTAAAGCTTCCTCAAGCTCATCAACCACATCCACAGGAGACCTTAACCGTAGCTTTGCCCCTTCGAGATTCTGGTTGTATGTGCAGTAAATACACTTCTGTCTGCACCCGCGTTTGGTCTGTAAATTGTAGCTGCTGCCGATTTTCTGATACGGAGTGGTGTCAACCCATCTGCCCAGATCCGGCGCCCCTGAATCAAAATTCGTCAATTTAGGTTTCGTAAACTTGAATTCGTCCTGCTCCAGATATCCAACACCAGGGATACCGGACAAATCGCGGTCATTTTCCAGAGCGTCCAACAACTCCACAAAGGCTCTTTCACCGTCGGAAACCACAATGTAGTCGGCTTTTAATAATCTAATCATGTTCTCGGGCATTAAACTTGCCCCTGAGCCGCCAATTACCACAGGGGCGCTCGACAATTCACGGATATAATCGCTAATCTGCACAACCTCAGGGATATAGCTAATTGGATGCAACATGTTGACGTTGTCGATATTGCGTATTGACAAGCCGATTATTTCGGGTTGAAACGATCGTATCGATTTTTTTAGATAACCGTGAATATTATGAGGAGCAAAGCACAAATCCAGCACGCCGACGTTATGACCCGCAGCTTCAGCCGCTCCCGCCACATAGCATAAACCAAGAGGAGGCGCGGCCAGCAAATCTCCTTTTCTGTTCGTGTTTATCAATAATATTTTCATTAGGAGCCCTCTTGAACCAATTCCAACATGGGATGATTAATTATGCGTAGACCGCCGGTTGAACAAGCAAATTCCTTCTAGTCAACTTAACCGGCGTTTAAAGTTAAAGTATTGGAATAAAGCCTTGTAATTTATAGAAACCTACGCGACGCATAAAGACAACCACCCGGCTTCAGTTTGTTTTGAAACAACATTAATTTTGCGATATTTGACAATTGACGCAGTGTCGGGAAAGTTAGCTCTGCTCGAACACAAATTACCTGCTTCATCTATAATCTTAACTTCTAATCCGGCTGGGTCAACAAAACGGAAACCACAACCCAGCATTTTAACCGCGGCTTCCTTTGCGGACCACAGCAGAGCCGCCGAAGAAGCCGTCTCGCGTAATCCACCTTTGATATATGTTCGTTCACAGGGGGTAAAGGCTCGCCGGAATGGATACGCTCCGTCGAATTCCAGAACTTCAGCCGAATCGATCCCGAGGCCTTGACTATCGGCCGAAATTGCCGCCCACGTAAACGACGAGTCCCGAGTAAACGAAACGGACGGTCCCGGCGATCCATTGATCGACAAGCTCGGCCGGCCCAGCGAATTCGACTGAACACTGAAACTGCCGTCGCCTCCTAGTCCCAGATATTTTAGCAGGCTACGACATAATTCCAATTTAATTGCAGCCCTACGCTCTTTCGTCTCCCCAATGCGCCTGGACAGCTTGTGAATCGCAATCCAGCGATTGTTTACAAAATAGGTCACAGGGGACTCGCTTCGATAATCTCCAAATAGACTCATCCTTGTTGCGACGGGCGGCGTAATCATTTGGTGAACCAGCGCATCTTGATTCCCCTCGCCACCATACGAGTCAGCCCCTGTTTATCAACGGCTCGAGCATTCCAGATGATACCCTCTTCATCCATAGCCTGCATTCTAGCCTCAAGGGTTAGTCGGTCGCCTTCTTCGCAACGCTTACCAAACAACATTTCGCCAATTTTGTAAGGAATCATTGACCTTTGTTCGTTGGGATCGCGCATGATGATATAAAAGTTGACCACCTGCATTAAAGCCTCGAGTAAGTATGGAGAGTACATGTAATTACTCTTGCGAGGCGCTTTAAAATCGTTTTCAGCGCGATAGATCATATGTCCTCGGACGGAATCCGAACCGGTCCCATCGATGGTTTCCATGATTCTGTATCTGTCGAGCATATCAGTGCGTTGATCGTACCACTGTATGACTTCGTTCTTATCCATGGATCTCGAATCGAGCTCATCCGTCGGCACCGGGAAGCCGTCCAAGGCGCCCAAATCCGATTCATCTAATTTGCCCATGATGACGGACGCTCTGTAATTCGGCGCCATGCGCTCCAGTGGCCTACCTGTCGGGGATATATCCTGGGTGGCGAGTGTTACGTCAAGTTCGAGCCTGCCCGGCGCCACTAACGTCCGCTTGCATGTGATCTCGGAAAATCGCTCCGTATCCGGCATACATTCGAGTATGTCCAGAAATTCGGCGTTGCGAATTCCCAGAGCGTCCAGGTATGGATACAATATTTTTGAAGATTCAAGAAAAGTCTCGATTGCCATGATTGCGGATACCAGAGGATTTTTCATGAATTTGAACGGCTTATGATCCCGTATCCACCTGTCTTTATTCAAATCAAAAGTTCGAACGGCGACCATTTCGCCCTCTTGTAAATCCATACTCTTGATCGAATCGATCATGGGGAAGCTTTCTTTTCTGTAAGCGACGGCGCCGGATATAATCTCGCCCGGTCCGGCCTCCAAATTGGGAACTAATTTCACGGTGTTTATATGCGGTAAAGTCCGCATAAACAGAGCCCACGTATCCCTGGTCGGAGCAATGGTAAGCTCCCTGCAAAAGAGGGCCGCGAGTTCGTCAGCGTGGACGTACGCCGCGCCCATTCTCTTCATCAAGTCACGAATTTCGTCGTTATCAGCCATTCCGGCGCCTGATATCGGGGGCAGCATTAAGGCTTTAAAACTAATCGCAGTATGTCGAGCCGCCAGATTTGAGACAAAGGCGGACATTATTCGATTCGCAGCAGCGTAATTGGATTGGCCTGGATTGCCTTGTATCGAAGCGGCTGAAGATAAACATATGAAATGCTTTAGGCCGGCTTTTTTTGCCGCATGGAAGAGATTGGACGCTCCGATGAATTTCACGTCCACTACCGTCTGGAAGTCTTCGGGGGTAATCAAACGAATGAAGCCGTCCCGTAAAACTCCGGCGCCGTGGACTATTCCAGTGAGAGTCCCGAATCTCGAAATGATCGATTTGACCAACTCCGAAGCCGCCGCAGCGTCTCCGACATCGGCAGAGAAATACCCACAATCGACGCCCGTGGACCGCAGGTCGGAAAGCGTCCGATGAATGTCCCGGCCTTTCTTGATTTCCCGAACTTTTTTCTCAAAATCAGAGCCCGTCAATCGTGTAAAGGTCTTCTCCAGGAAAAGTATCAGATCTTCATCATCTTCGAGCGCAGCGTAATCCAAATTAGGATCAAATGGAGTGCGTCCGGCGAAAGCAATTTTAGCGCCAAACGGGACCAAACTTTTCGCCAAAAATGGCGCTATTCCCGAACATCCACCCGTAAACAGGAAGACGTCATGGTCATCGAGCCTGGAGAGCGACGACGCATCGTAGAGACTTGGGGCCGCAACCGCCTCCCGAGTGTAGGCTTCTCCGTTTTTCCATATCATTTCAATGTTCTTTTGGCTTCGATCAAGGGCTTTGCGCATAGCATCCCTCAAATCGGTGTTGTCATCCAGACGCGCCGTGCGGAATTGCATACTGCCGAATTCCTGAGCGGCGCTCAAAAAAACACCCAACAAACCCTCCATCACCAGGCGACCATTTCCTCGGGGGCTATCGGTTTTATGTAAGGTTACAATAAACTTTTTTGATGTGGATTCCAGGAGCTTTTGCAAAACCGCAAACAGGCCCTTCAGCACTTCCGATATTTCTTCAACGGAATTCAACTGAGTTTCAAGCGCGTCGTCAAGGATGATTACCGCGCCTGCCGGCGGTTCAACTGCCGATATAGCTTCTATGGCCGCTTCAACATCTTTGGCCGACCTGAAGTCGAATCCTCCGTTTTCAACATCCATTTCTTCTAAAAAGGTTATGGGGAAAATTCCACATCCATAATCTCTGCGAATGATGTCTCCAACTCTTTTTCTGATGCCCGCCCCTCGCGTGGCGCAGAGCACGGCCACCGTGTCCATTGGATTTAACTCTATCGGTTGCAAATTCCCAAATTGGATCGGAGCTTCTCTAAAAACCAAACGCTTGAGACTTTGTTCGTCTGCGCTCGCGGATTCGATCTCTTGGATCGCAGGTTCCGATTTCTCGGTGATGGTTTTGACGGGTTTTTTCTTGGTGTCCCTCGATAAAATTACTGTAATTTTGTCGGAAATATCTCGGATCGTTCTAACATCCATGAAATCTTCGAGTTCGATTTTGATTCCAAAGTGACCTTCCACTGAATCCATGATCACCGGCAGCCTACTCGAGCGAATTGATAAGTCCTCGCGCAGATCCATATCGGGCTCTATTTCATCACGGTCGTAACCGGTAGCCTCCATTATTATGCGAATCACCGTGTCGGTCGTGTCTTCTTCCGAATCCCTGGGAGTTTCCGAAACCACGGCATGTATATTTGCGGACGCCGGCCGAGCAGGTTGGGCCGCAGCCGCTCTATTAGTAGATTCGGCTAAGGAAGGGCTCGTAATTGGAACCGTCGGCAAGCTCATTTGAGTGTCCACACCCGGAAACATGCCGCTGAAAAGCTGATCCAGATTATCTTCGGAGAACTGCGGGTCGTATTGGGCTCTAATCGCCGCAATAATATTTGGTTTAACAAAGCGCCCAAAGCTTTCAAGAACGAATGAGTTGATTTCCCTTTGAACTATACCCTCAAGTGAGTTTGTGGGCGTAGGAACGACCTTGGCCGCAGGTTTGGCGGATACCGCCCGGACAACGGCGTTTTCAGGCTTATTTACCCGTGGAAATTGAACTAATTTAGCATCCTCGGCAAGCTCCAAAACGCCTTTCGCGTACATTTGAGCGACAGCGTTGCGGAACATCACGGTTTCAGCCGACGGCAAGCAGGTGGGGATGCAATTCGCGTCTTCAATCGAATCCGCAATGAGATTCGATAGGATTTCCCTTGGACCAACTTCGATGAATAAGCGCACTCCGTAATCATTCCACAAAGTGCGGACATTTTGCATCCAGTGGACGGCCGTTTCGAGATGCGCCATTACGATGCGTTTGATCTCATCAGTGTCGTTGGGAAACGGCGCCATGGTGGTGTTGGAGATCACTGGAATTTTGGGAGCGTGAAATTTTATGCCGGCGATGAATTGCTCCAAATCGTCATGGATGCACCTCATGACGGGTGAATGGAACGCCATGCTCACTCGAAGTAGAGTATTGCGATAGCCGTTCGCTTTTAATTCGGCGCCTAAACCGGCTACTTGTTCCGTATTGCCGCCCACGACCAACTGATGCGGAGAATTGATGTTGGTTATGTAAACGTCATCGTGCTTAGACATCATTTCATCAAGGACATCCCTGGGCGCGTCCACGGCCATCATAACACCCGGATCAGCATGCAGTTCACATGCCCTATCCATGCAAATCGCGCGCATGTTTACGATCCTGAAGCCGTCTTCAAAGGAGTAGACTCCCGCAAGACACAATGCGGTAAGTTCCCCGAGGCTGTGACCGGCCATGGCGGTAGGTCTAATGCCCAGGGACCACAGGTACTGCGCCATGGCGTATTCCATCGTAAATAGCGCCGGTTGCTGCCAACGGGTCTTCTGCAAATCCTCTTCACGATTGTTAAACATCAGATCAAGGATATCGAATTCCGCCACATCGTTTGCTCGGTCCATCCACTCTTTAATTACCGGGAAGTTCTGATAAAGCTCATGTCCCATGCCCGCGTAATGTGAGCCCTGGCCGGGGAAAACAAAGGCAAAATTAGGCGCGGCCGATTCCGGGGCAATAAATATCCCCTGTCGCGCGAGAGATTTAATGCGTTTTGGGGCCAATCCACCGCCATTTGACATGGGCTCGGCGCGATTGATTATCTGAATCGCCTTCTCGTCGCTCTCGGCGGGAACAGCAACTTTGTTGATAACGCCGCCGATTTCGGTTCTAAAGAAGGAAATGCCTTCAGACGATTTGTTCTTCCCATTCCCGCTCGTGGGAGCGCTTATGTCGACAAACACCGATTGCCCAGCGGCGCCGGTTTGTTCAACTTGAACGACATAGTTTGACCCCCCGAAGCCGAAAGCGTTTACCTGCATCCGTCTGGGTTCACCGGGGCGGGGACGCCATTCAATCGCCTGGTGGTGAATTTCCAATCCGCAGCCGTCAAGAACGATGTCAGGATCGGGATTCTCATAATTCAGAGTTCCCGGAATTATTCCGGCGTTCATGGCCATAATGCCGCGGATTAGGCTGTTTACGCCCGAAGCGCCTAAAGTGTGTCCTATTTGGGATTTGAAGCTCGTTAGTACGGTTCGTGAGCCCGGGTCGCTGTAAAATGATTTCAGAGCCATGACTTCTTCAACATCGCCCTGTCGAGTGCTGGTGGCGTGGCATTCAATCATATCCACCTTTTCAGGACCGTATGGAGCGTCATTAAACGAGTTTTTTATGGCGATTTCTTGTGTAATCCTAGATGATTCCACCATACCAAGGTGATTATTACTTGCGCCCATTGAGGTAATGAGAGCGTGGATCTTAGCGCCTCTTTTTCTCGCTAAGGATTCGCGCTCAATTACGATGACTCCGCCGCCTTCTCCCAGCACCATGCCGTCT
>JBBSBY010000026.1:0-38752 GCA_038250835.1 Desulfomonilales bacterium
GAATGGCACAAAATTGGCACAACACCGGTAGTCGTACCCAGTATAAATGGATCTTCGCGTATATAAGTGCGTACCGGGTTGAGAAATGAAAAAAGACATGATTTCTGCCTTCTTGGTTTTATAACGAATCTGAGAAGGTGAGGAAGTCATGTCCACCAGCTACTGTATCACTGTTCGGCTTGACAGGTTTCTTTGACGACGGGGTAGATGACCCGAAGAAACCATCCTTATCCTTGCGTTCTCGTCTGCCAAGCGCCTGTTTGAGCCGCTTCACCTCGTCCTCGAGACTATCGATTCGCCGTTGCTTATCCAAACAAATTTGACAGCCGTTGATACCCATCGCACCGGCCCCCTAATAATGTCCGTTCCTTCTTTAGAACACTTTCGATTAAATCGCGAGACAAAAATTAACTCTCCCGCCAAAGTCTCTCTACTCACCACCAGAAACTGAGGGCTTACCTCGGAAAATCGCCCCGGAGCGAGGATAACGGCGACAATCACTATGAGACGGCGAATGCGCCCCAAAAAAAAACCGGGAAGAGGCCGTAGCAACTTCCCGGAACTCACAGTCAATTTTAATCAGATATCTAAAGCAGTGTAATTAACCACCTACACTTAAAGTGAATCCCAACACCTCGGACGGATCGGCAATCCTCAGTACCCTGACGGCGCCCTCTGAAACTATGTCACCCTGTTTGACTCGCAGCATCACGTCTTCAATTTCTGCGACATTGATGGACTTCTTTTCCTTTAAGTCATCAAGTTCTGGAATTTGCCTCAAGGACAGGAAAACAAATACCCGGTCACCTGACTTTTTGGGATCGTAACTTATGCCTTTGGGATTCGAAGGAACCAGCAGAGGCGTGTGAGCTTCTATTTTTCCCGTATCTCGCATTATAGGTTCTTTTTCTTTTTTCCTATTCCTTGCGCCGATTTTTACCTTTGCGGGATACAAGAAATCCACACCCTTAACATCTTCCTTGAATGCATATAAGAAGCCGTTGACGTTGGATTCAAATCTAAACTTATACTCGTCGCCGGCTTTAAGCTCTGCCGTCAAATTTTCCGGACTGCCGAACTCCCGTTCTTTTTTGTGTTTAATGACTATTTGGCTGGTCAAACCTATAATTGCGTTTGGAATAACAATTTTATCTCCCGCTATTGGTTTGCCGGGGCCTAAATCATTATACAAGGCGAGCTTGGTTCCGAGAGCGGGATTGCCCATTTCGGATTCGGCGACCGATTCAAATGTATCGCCGTCTCGCCAGGTGTACAACTTTGTGTTCGGATCGTTGCCGTCTTTGGTTGGTTTGGCTAAATCCGCCCAGGGAAATTCCTTAAAATGGTCGGGCTTCAGCTTTAACGGCGGCTTGGTTTCCTCGATGGGCGGCAGGGGAGGCGGCTCGTCCTTTTTTTGAAAATATGCGCACCCTGTAATAGTACCAAAGTAAATAACAATAAAAAACAAAATGAAGGACTGCTTCATTAACATCCTCCTGACAATACCGGATAAAAAGCTCATCTCGAAAACCTCGGCGGAGCTTCAGGTTTGTTAAAGGGCGCCGCCGGTTTGTAATCAGTGATGGGGGAACTTTCCGACAACCCTTTAAGCTTTGCGAACAGAGCCGTCGCCTGGTCCCTCACCTGCGGGGGCGCATACTGTGAAGTCTTGTCCGTTATTCGGTCCACGGGATTAACAAGCTTCGATGTTTTTACTAAAGACCAATCCGGTAATCCGATAAGCAGAATTTGAACTGACGCGGCAACAATCAAGAAACCGCCTGCAAAACCCATCAAAGCGCCAAACATACGATCCAACCAACTGAGTCGAGTAACTTTTAGAATAGCTTCAAGGATATGGCGTATTACAACAAAAACCGCCTGAACTCCTATGAAGACAATTATCATAGACAGAATCATTGAGACATTGCGCTCAAGTGTGGAAATTTTATTGATGTAAGGTTCAACAACTACATAATACTTTACCGCCAGAATGATGCCTAAGGCCAGACCCGCAAGAGCCGTAAGCGAACGTAAAAGACCTTTCCAGGCGCCGAGAATGACGGTGACCAGAAGTGTGCCTATGATCAGGACATCGATTAAATTATATTGTTCAAAGAAGCTCATGTGAGCGCCTATTCTCAATGGAACATCTTAGTAATTCTATGAAGGCTTCCAGCCGCTCGAAACGAACTCCGGCCTCGATTCCGAATTTAGCCTCAGGTAATTGGATTCAGACTCGGAAAAGCTCGTGTATCCAATGAGTGTAAGCTCAGGACTTAAAATCTCCCTGGCTTGTGACAACTCATCATCATCTCTGAACAACATGGGCCCAATCCCATTGAAACCCCATTCCAGCGGATAATCCATACTGATGGCGTCATCGGTATCGCAATCAAGAAAAATGAGTCCGCCATTGTCGGTAACTGCTTTTGTAATCCGGGAATAGAATGGGCCAAGTCTTTTATTCATCAATTCAGCCGACGGTCCGAAATTAAAAAAACCCGTCGGATTTTCTCGAATGAACACGATTTCGATACCTGCCGCCAACATCCCGCGAATAGAAGATAAATGAAATTGCAACCAATAATCCAAAAAGTCCTGAAGAAAATCGACGTGGTTATCCAATATCTGATAAGCGGTTTTCAAGTCAAAGCTCATCCAGAGAGCATCCCATAATCCAAAACCAACGGTCCCGGCAATTTTGATTCGTTTCGCCGACATTACTCGGAGTTTTCCGTAGAATCGGCGGACACGCTCCTCTTCGTTTGGATCCCATTTGGCCACAATCCGTTCCCAATCTTTTCGGCCTGAACATGCTCCATATTGGTAGGCCAACTCCACATAATGTTGCTGCTCTAAATCGGCTTGATAAACACGCCCGACGCGATCAATCACTATTCCCCAGGCGGCAAGTTCCAATTCGCTAGGGTAGAGCGCCATGGAAATATCGAACCCACGAAATATGTCGGCCTTGACTTTCAACATGCAGCTCTTTTCAACGAACTCCTGAAGCAGTCCTTTTTTTGTGATTGAAGCGGGTGATCGGCCCAGGAATTTTCCGGAAAATAGCTTTTGAAAATTATGGGCGCCGGTGAGCACTATACAATCCGATTTCATAGGATCATAAACTGGAGAGAGCGAAGGCGCTTTATCTTCAAGCCGCAGAATCTTTTCCAATGATTTCGTATAGATCATGCTAATTCTCGTGGGAAAGGTCTTTCACGCAGTCCTTGTATTACGCTCTGATAACTTTGTCAATAAAAATCAAATATTTTAATAGAAACCCTAAAGTAAATAAACAGCGAGACGCCTTAAAATCGGCGAGGTAAGCCATCCCCCGATCGTATGCCAAACTCAATGGCTTCAATGATATAAACATAATGTCCGACTCTCCGGCCGACGGCAATATTCATAAAGACAAATATTGTGAAATTCGTTATAATCCGCTCCGCGAACCGTAATTAGTTACATGAAGCGCTGTAGTCGAAAATTCTCAGGCGTCGGCCTTCACCGTATTCTTCGGAGGATGGCTTTGTACTTGTCGGTGTTCCTTAAAGAGTCGAATACTCGATCATTTTCAATTTTGTCTGAAGACGTGTAACCTTTTTGTACTGCCAAATCAAGATTCATGAGAGCTTCGTCCTTATCACCAAGCAAAGCGTAAAGCCCGGCCAGGTTGTAGAAATTACCGGGATTGCCGGGTTCGGCTTTCGCAGCATTTATCATCCAGGGCAAAGCGTCTTTGGACGCTCCTGAAATAGCCAACGCAAGACCATATGGCGCAAAAAGCGCCGGAGCATCCGGGGCGACCGTCAGTCCTTTCTCCAGCAGTGCCTCTGCTTCCTTCACATCGCCTTGTTCCAGCAGTAATGTCGCTAGATTGGCGTATGCTTCAGGGATGACTTTCTCGCCGGCTATTACGGCTTGATAAGCCTCCATGGCGGACTGTGTGCGGCCGGCTTTGGAATAAGCCGTGGCAAGGGAATATACCATTTCAGGGTCATTGCCCGACAACTTTACCGCCTGCTCATACTGTTTTAACCCGGCTTCACTATTGCCGTCATCTATGTAATAACTACCTAGAATTTTGTGGATTTCAGGATTATCTTGGATTTGGTCCGTCAGTCTTGTCAGGACGGAGCGAGCTTCAGCCTTCTTGCCGGCCCAGCGCAGTGTTTTTATCAAATTGAGATCCCGATTTATAAAGAAAGATTTGTCAAACGAACTCATCACTTTGTTATATATATCTTTCCGCTCATTGTCTCCAAGTTGCTTTTCAATCCTCACCATCTTCATTTCGGCAATTTTAGAAAGCAAGAGTTCCGCCAGAAGCTGATGCCGCTCGATAGTGGGATGAACATGATCTAAAAAGCTTTCGTTTCCCGGCGCCGGTGATCCGTTCCGCCGGAGCGCCGCAATATCCTGAATTGCGGTTTTAAAGGGAAGAAGCGGTATTTTTTTCTCCGCCACTACTCTCAATTTATCTTCAAGGGGGCTAATAATTCTTAAAGGGGCCACGTCCAAATCCTTGGCCTGCACAAAAGACTCATACGCCTCTTTAGGTCGTCGCAGTCCCAGCAAAGCTTTAGCTTTCCAGTAATGCAACTCTGCGTAAACGGAATCCAGCCGTTCGGCGTCGGCAAGCTTGTCCAGAGCCTCATCATAGTTTCCTTCTTTGATTAGCCGCTCAGCCTCTAATATGGCCCCTTGGATCAGCTTCTTCTGGGAAAGGGTCAGATCTGGAGCGTGCTCTGACTTAAATGGTGAAAAATCTCTTAAATTGGAGGGCGGCATAACAAAAATTAATGGAACTCCGGCGCTGGAGCATAAATCAGCCATCCTTTCGAGATTTTCCTGAAAGTGGGCGCAAACCCGGTCCAAAAAAGCCTTGTCACGATGGTAAAGGTCAAGCCCTGATGATTTATCTAGAATGGCGGCAACTTCTTCAGGCAGGACCGGTCTATTGACTTGCTCCTTTGCCCTGGCGGTAGTGAACAGGGGTTCAATTAGCCGCTTTAGAACATAATAAACCCGGAGCTTTGCCAATTGCTCTAATATGAAGGTTATTGAACCGGGTCGATTGATTAATTTAGAGTATGTGCGGGTCTCTAAGAACTCGTTATGACCGGTATAAACCACCATCAGATCCGGTTGATAAGTTAGAGTTTCCTTTATTAAAGGGACAATTCTATACGAGGCGTAAGAAATTCCTCCCGCATTTATGACTTCAAATTTAGTTGAAGGCGCGGACTCTCTAAGTAGCTCCTCCAGCCACCTCGGGAACGCTGTTCGGCCATCGAAAGGATGCCCGTAAGTTGTGGAGCCGCCGAAGCAGAAAACGCGGAATGTGTTTGCTTGTTTTTTCGCCGAAAATGTTTCTTTGTTGAAATACTTTTGTCGAGCGTCGGCGGTTCGGGCTTGTCCGTTCTCAAGAGTATAAAGGGGCACAATACGAGAAAAACCGACAAAAGGATCTTCCGTGACGACAGGTCCAGCGACGGAAAATAGTCTCAGCCCTGATTCCAAGACTAGAAAAAAAAGAAAAGTTACGAGGACGCCAAACGCAAGATCCATGAGGAGCGAACGTCTTGGGACTTGACCTGTGGATTGAGGAGGCGCGTTCTTACGTTTTTTGCGAGGTTTTTTCATCGTATAAGACAAATACCAAGAAAAAATATGATCATTGCACAAAACTAGCTGTCATGTATGCTTTTA
This sequence comes from Desulfomonilales bacterium, assembly GCA_038250835.1. Taxonomy (GTDB): domain Bacteria; phylum Desulfobacterota; class Desulfomonilia; order Desulfomonilales; family Desulfomonilaceae; genus JBBSBY01. Next base: position 5,719 of record JBBSBY010000026.1, read on the forward strand.
TTTGTTATAATAATACAAAACAGCCGTCTTGAGGTTTTGAATTCGTTTTAGAAGCTGATCAGCAGGTATCGGAAGTGTTGGATTTTTACCAAAAATCCGAATGGAATTTAATAATAACCGGATCAGGTTCCGCTTAACGGATTTAATTTGTTTTTAACTAAGGACCCGGCTTTAGAGGTACCCAAGTTATTGCTCAACGGCTGATGACATTGAGATTTTACCGGAAGAATTCCAATTCGTCCAACCGGTCTGCGTTCGTCTTGATGTCGCACAAAATTGATTTGCTGAAGGTGGATCTATGAAGAGAGTGCTTGTTTTGGTTTCCGCAATTTTGCTAATTGCTGCGACTGTGGCCTCGGCTCAGGTGAAATGGACTGCGCCGTTGCATCAGTATCCCAGCCAATGGTCGTCAAGTTCCCCGCCACCTCCTTTCTACGAACCAAGCCAAGCTCCTAGTTCCAGAGTGAATCCCAGGCCGGTTCCGGGTTACGCTCAGTCAGATGCGTACGGTGAGGCGCCTATGGAAAGCCAATCAGAGAAAAGGAGCTGGTTTGGTTTTTTGAGACCTCGTCCAGGCTTTGCGGGTAATCCATTTTTGCATCCGCCGGTTTTGCCGTAGCGGCTTCTTCAGAATTCTTAAACTTGCTCCACCCCTATTCCAATCGTGTTTGGGATCGGGTTTAATGATTAGCTATAAATGCAAAAGGGCGGGGAAACCCGCCCAATGTTATTTACTCAGGTCTATTTGCATTTAAGCCCGGCTAAATTTGTCGGCAAGTGCTGCCGAGAAGAGCGGTTCCGAAGTGATAGCGGCTCTTTCTTCCTGCGACATAGCGGCAAGCTTTTTAACCAAATCCACTTCTAAGCCTAAACCTTGAGCGACTCGAGTTCCATAATCCATATCGGCCTTGAAAAACAGCGCCGACTGTCTGTATTGAATTCTTTGCATTGCGCCGGACAGGTGATCGACGATGTTTCCAACTAGGTTCTCACGATCTTGATCGTTCATTACATGTCGATAAAGATTTCCCGGCTGCACAAAATCATCTTTCGGTTCTTTGTACGGATAGCGATCCACTGAGCCTGAAACATCAATGCCGGGTTCAAGCGATTTTCCCAGAGGCGCAGGGCCATTGAAGCTGTTCGGCCAATAATTTGGGCCGCCGGCGCCGTTCATGTCCACCCGCATAAATCCATCACGTTGATAATTTTGCTCTGAAGCGTTCCTGGGCGTATTCACCGGAATCAACTGATAATTTGGTCCGAGGCGGTGAAGGTGCGTGTCGTGGTACGAAAAGAGGCGCGCTTGTAACATTTTATCGGGAGAGGCTCCAATACCGGGAACAAGGTTGGCCGGCCCAAACGCCGCTTGTTCCACTTCGGCAAAGTAATTTTTTGGATTACGATTAAGGGTGAGTTTACCTACTGTTATTGGGGGAAAATCCTTATGAGGCCAAACCTTTGTAACGTCGAAAATATCGATTTCGTAATGTTCGGCTTCTTCGGGAGTCATAATCTGCATTTCCAGAGTCCACGTCGGGTAATCGCCGTTCTCTATGCTGTCAAATAGATCTCCTGTGGCATGGTCCGGATCCATACCTTTCACCTTTTCGGCTTCCTGTCGCACTAAGTTTTTGATTTTTTGATCAGTTTTGAAATGATATTTCACCCAATAATAGGCGCCTTTATCATTGTACCATTTATAAGTGTGGCTGCTATAGCCGTTCATATGCCGATAGTTAGCGGGTATGCCCCGATCTGAGAATAAAATAGTTACCTGATGAATTGACTCAGGGGTGAGTGAAAGGAAGTCCCAAAACATGTCGGGATTCTTACAGTTGGTTGCCGGGTGTCTCTTTTGTGTATGGATAAAATCCGGGAATTTCAGTGGATCTCTGACAAAAAAAACGGGAGTGTTGTTTCCCACCAAATCGTAATTGCCTTCTTCGGTGTAGAATTTCATTGCAAACCCGCGGGGGTCCCGTTCAGCGTCCGCTGAGCCTTTTTCACCTCCAACGGTGGAGAATCTTAAAAACACATCCGTTTTCTTGCCGATTTTATTTAAAAAATTGGCCTTAGTGTACTTTGTAACATCCGCTGTAACTTCAAAATAACCGTAAGCGCCGGCGCCTTTCGCATGGACCACCCGCTCAGGAATGCGTTCACGATCAAAATGGCCCAGTTTTTCCATTAGGTGAGTGTCTTGCATAAGGACCGGGCCGCGAACACCTGCGGTCACACTGTTCTGATCATCTTCGACAGGTATGCCGAATGCTGTAGTTAGGCCGTCTTTGGGTTTATCGGACATAATTTATCCTCCTTCTGTGGAGCAGAGGCCCTTGCGGGCGGTAATCTGTTGATAATAGCTACTTTTAAATAACTATTATCCTATACTCAGCAAAAAAAATTATGTGGTTTGCTTTTGGCATTCTTCGCAAACGCCAAAAAAATCGAGTCGGTGGGAAATTATTCGAAATCCTGTTTTGTCGACTATCTCGGCCCTGATGTCGTCTAAACCGGCCAACTGGGGATCCATGATTTTCTTACACTTTACACAAATGATGTGCGGATGAGGAAACGGTTTAGCTCCATCATATCTAGCGCCGGCATCCGCAAAACCAAGTTCCAGGATTTCTCCAAGATCTTTTAGTAGAGCCAGCGTTTTATATATTGTCGCAAGAGATGTTGTTGGAAACCTACGTCTGACCTGTACATACACCTGCTCCGCGCTGGGATGATTCTCACTTAATGCCAGGATTTCCAGAACCGCCAATCTCTGCGGAGTCAGACGAAAATTCCGACTTTTCAATTTCGAGAGCATCGTCTCCAAGCGGCCATGCGCTTGTTCGTCTTCTGTAACTGACATAAGGTTTCCTGATAAGGATAATCATTATTAAATAATATTTTCTATTAATATGGAGTTCATGTCAAGTGGTTGAGAATAAAATGAATGCAGCTATAAAAATGCGGTCGAACAGGAGGGGCTAGGGTAACGAGGAATTGCTTTGTTCTACATATGTTCACAGACTTCCTGCTTGGATAACCCCAGACTCGCCGGCTGATATGAAATTAAAGGTTGGGAATCTTAATCCGGTTTGTAGCATCAATAGTACAAAACCATTCAACTTGGGAGGCCAAAATGTCTCATAATGATAATGAATATGAAAGAGATGATCTAGATGTCCCCGTGCGTGAAGCGCAAGGTGTGAACGAAAACTGCGATACAATCGAAGATCCGGTTAGGAGAGGTCTATGCAAAATGTGTGGGGCGCCGGTTGTTGGAGAAGCTCCTTTTTGTAAAAATCACGAATTTCCCGTTCCTTAACAACACTGATCATAACCGGATCATTATAGGAATGGAGCATCAGGCTGACAAGATATTTTGCACATAGATTATCCGAGCGCATATAACATATCCTAAACAAAGTTTCCCCTCCGCATTATAAGGATGAGCAACGACTCATCCATATCTTTTTACCATATCTGAAAAGTTTCATGCCGACTCTGTTGGGTCGGCATCGGTCCGTATAAACTTGTTATGCAGATCGCCACCCTCCATGAACTTTCGCACTACATGATTCCGGTCTGAGTTGATTTCTTCAGGAGTGGCTTTAGCGACCAATTTCCCATCTCGCAACATCAGAATGTCGTCCACAAAACCAAGAACCCGCTGAACGTCATGGGTTACAATTACATAAGTGACGGGCTGCTCAAAACAGGTTTCCATGATCAATTCGTAAATTTGTCCTGCTGTTACAGGGTCCAAACCAGTTGTGGGTTCATCAAAAAAGATAATCTCCGGATCAAGCGCCAGCGCTCTGGCCAAACCTACACGCTTACGCATTCCACCGGATAATTGCGCCGTTTTCTTGGTTTCTTCGCCGGCCAGTCCTACGGAATCCAGTTTTCTAGATACAAGTTCCTGAATTTCCTTTTCTTTAAGATTCAGATGTTCTCGAAGTGGAAATGCGACGTTTTCACCTACATCGAGATAATCGAAGAGAGCGGAATCCTGGAAGAGCACCCCGAAGCGCCTACGAATATTATTCAGATCCTTAGTTCCCAAACCAACAATATCTTGGTCATCTATGTACACATGGCCGCTGTCGGGGCTTTCAAGGCCGATCATAATTCGCATTAACACGCTTTTGCCTTCTCCTGAGCCGCCGACTATGGCTGCAATGTGGGACCGATATATTTCCAGGCTGACGCCGTCCAAAACCTTTTCGTCTCCATAGGATTTATATACGTTCTCCACTCTGATAATGGGTGATCTATTATCTGTGGCGTTATTGCTTATTCTGCACGTCATTATTTATTCCAATAAAGAAGCGGGGATCTGCAGATTCAGATGAATCCATAATTACGAACCCGGAGCAATTGGATGATGCTGGATGAATCTTGATTATCGCCTGAATAGCAATACGGAATAAAGTCATGAAACACCGGTCATGTCAACAGAGCCAATCTATTTTTTTGCTTCGGTATTTGTCTCGGATAACTCCGGCGCAGTTTTATCGTCAGTGCTTTGGGCGGCATCTTCAAGCTTTCTAATTTTTTCCCCTAAAGCGGCCTGATGTTTATCGTCGGTAGTGAGGCGTTTGGCGGCAATATAGTCGTTCAACGCTTTGTCTCTCTCTCCTTTAGCCACGTGCACAATAGCTCGATTTTCAAAAAATATTGGATTGGCGCCGTCGATATTGATTGCCTTAGAGTAATCATCCAACGCTCGATTCAGCTCATCGTTTTCGTGATACACGAGTCCTCGATTATTGTGCCCCACGGCGTCCCCAGGATTCAGCTCAAGAGCCTTGGAATAATCGAGCAGCGCTTTATCCGATTGTTTCAGTCTGTAGTATGAATCGCCGCGCACTCTATAAAGATTCGCGTTCGTGGGGTCTTTTTCAATCGCCGAAGAGAAATCTTCAATGGCTTTGGAATATGCTTTTTGTTTGTGAAATGCTATTCCACGATCACGCAGCGCCATAACCAGGTTCGGATCTAATTTGAGCGCGTTGGTCCATAATTGAATCGCGTGCTTTTCTTTTCCGTCTTTGTAGCTATCTAGCCCTTCTTTGTGGAGATGCTTGGCATATTCTTTGCGAATTGTGTTCAGCTTTAATTGGACCTCTTTGACGTCAATTTTGCCGGCGGCTAAGTCTATCACCTTATCGTACGCTTCCATGGCTTTATCAAAGCGTTGTTGATCCTCATATACCGCTCCGAGCGCAGCCCAGGCGCGCAGGTTTTTCTTGTTGACGGAGATAGCTTGCCTCAGATCTTTTACGGCTTGATCAAGGTCGCCCTTATCCTTGTGAGCCAGCCCCAAAGTTGCCAGCGCCACGCTGTCTCTCCTATTCAATTTGACTGCGGCCGAGAGGTCTTGAATGGCGCCGTCCAGATCACCTTTTTTGTATCGAGCCGTTCCTCTGTTGGCTAACGCGTAAGTGAAGTCGGGTTTTATCTTTAATGCTAGGGAATAGTCCTGAATTGCTTTGTCAAGCATATTTTTTCGTTTATAAGCTACTCCGCGATTATTATACGCGAATTGATCGCGTGGATCCAATTCGATTGCGCGGGTGAAAAGCGTGATCGCCTCATCAAGTTGATCCTGCTTTAAGGCCTCAACACCTCGATTATATGAATCAATTATTTCGGTTTGTCCAAAGACCGGCGCCGCTGCGACTACAGTGATGAAAAAACATAATAATAAGATTCTCATGAGTAAAGACTATTCTCCATTACCTAGATATATTAAAGTAAAACCGAAACATATTTTATAACAATAAGATGAGTCTTTCAAGTCATTGCTTCGCAATCATTTAAAAAAGAAAGCAAGAAATTATAATATTTTGCTTGACAGCCCCAAACCGCCATGTTAAACGCTTGCCTCAACGAAGCCGGGCAAACCGGCTGAAAACTATTGTAATTCACTTGAGTTACGCCCTCAAGTATGAGATTAGATTATTCCCCAAGGAGGATGAGGTATGGCGTTACGTGTCGCTTTTGTCGCTCTGTCTCTATCGATTGCCCTATCGGCTGTTATCGCGCAAGCCGGAGGCCCACCTGTTTGTGCCCCACAACCATGTGTCCAACAAATGCCGAGCTGCCCGCCGATTACAACATGTCAACCGCCCCCATGTGATTGGGAACCAGGTTTATCCGGTCTGATGGGTGGAGGCCCCTTAACAATGTGCACAAATATTTGCGGCGCAATAATAGGTATTCCAGGAGCAATCATGAATGGATTGCTTGCCCCTGGGCCGAGACGCCGATCCTGCGTTCCACCGTCCATAATGTGTCAACCGGCCTGCGTCCCTTGCGCTCCGGTCCCGGCATGCGCTCCCCCACAATGGGTTCCCGTGTGTTCACCGCCCGTATGCGCTCCTCAGCCCATAGCTAAATGCAAAGGTAATGTCTGCTCGCCAGGTCCTAACTTCGGCCCAATGCCTCAGCAGATGACGGGTCCCATTTCCTGGTCCGCATATCGGTAAGCATGTCCCTCTGGGATGGAAGCATATACTTAAAAATGATATCTTTGACATGTAAAATTAATGAGTTATGCGTTCACGTTATGGATTCGTAGTTGCATGTAAGAGGGTAGGCTGTAATAGCTTGAGAATCAAATAACCTACTTAGACCTATTAGCAGGGCCGTTGCAAGGTGGCGGCCCGCCAACCATGAAAATAACGGGCCGGCACGCCCGGAAACAATAGAGTAATAATGAGCGGCGAAAAAGGCGCTCCGATCAAGTGTCGATTAAGCCGTTGAGCCCAACCCAAAGCAGCCAAAACTTTGAGTGTGGGGCGTCCAGGAAAATAACCGGGTCTGCGGGCAATGCCAAAGACCTCAAAACGGAGAGGATAAAGTGGGTTCCTCTCTTGAAAAAACCCGATTTCCTCCTTATCCATAGGGGACGCGGCAGATTCGCGTTCCCATTTTTTTACTTTCCAGAACCACTCTACCATTGGATTTATCAAACGAACCTGTTCCGATATAAAAGCGAAAACGGGAAACAACCACTTCCCGTTTTTTTCCTGCCAATTATATTCTTTACAAAAATCATTTTCTAATGAGCTAAAAGCGAAATTCCATCAACAATGGTTGAATTTCATTCTCCAGGGGTCAAACCCCTTGAGCTTCGCTTATAGGAATCATGTTGTGGAAGCCATAAACTACGGCCGAAACTCTAACCTCACGAGCTTCCTGAATGGGAGCCGCACGAGTGCGCCAATTTACTATCCAAACCGGTTGATGAGAACACCGAAAGTACTTTTGTGGTCTTACCGGAGCCGCACTCGGGACATTCAACTGGGATGTTGTCTGAGGCGAAGCAAAGCCGCTCAAATTCCTTACCACAGCTATCGCACTTGAATTCAAAAATCGGCATCGGACAAACTCCCTATGAGCAACTGCAACCGCCGCCGCCTACCGCCGGACCGGCAAGCTCGGCCATGGGGCCAAATATGCTGTTCTTAATATTAATTCCACCGGATTCTTTAATAATCTTGGCAGCAAAAGGATCAACTATGACCGGCACTTCTTTATAGTTATAGGTTTCGTCTCCTTCTTTGGGCTCATCCAGAGCCAGACCCATGCTGGGACCGCCTCAGCCGTAGCCGCCGAAGAATACTCGAAGGGCTTGATTGCCCGTAAGCTTCTCATTAAAATATTTTACAGATTCTTCATCGATGTTGAACATTCTTTACACTCCTCGTTTAATCATAATAAACTGCACAAAACAGCCTTTGTTGAACATGCGTTCGGATCAATTCCCATCACTTAATAATATTGGCGCCCTGGATAAAAATTACAACACCGATGAATACAAAAATTAGAATAAATTATTCAGTAATTTTTTCATGGTGTCCATTTCATCCCCAACCTGGGGCGGTCTGCCTTTGTTTCAACCGCCTTTAGAGTTGTTTGAACGATCGCAACGCCTCGATACATGGACGGGTTCCCCAGGTCCTAAATAAGGTGGATCCGCGCCTTTTTTAGCCAAGCTTTTTATAAACTTGGGAAGCTTGGACTTTATTTCGTCCACTCCCACTAGAATGTCGTCGCTTATAATTATGAGAGGAACGGAGAACTTTGACTCACCATGTATGGACTCAACTTTTTTGAATAACGCATAATTTTTGTCGTCTTCAATGTCATAATGTTTAATCTTGAGCCTATTCTTGTTGCTCAATTTATCCAATAAGATATTAATAGTTTCGCACTGGGGACAATCGGATGAGCCGAAATAAACGAGCCAAATGTCCGGAGCCGAATTTTTACGGCCTGCCCAAGACCTATCAGCCGGCATGACAATTGAAAATAATACCGAGCTGATTACGAGAACGAACAGCGTGAATATAGATCTATGAACCATTTTTTAAAGATTTAATTCTTTCAGGCATAGGATAAAAGATGTTTACATTTTTGTGAGTTCTAAACCCGCAAGCTTCCCTTTGAATTAGCAACCATCTTAATGCGTCTTCACATTTATCTACAAGCATATTGTGCTCAGCAATCGCCTCATTAACGTAATCTGCAGAGATTTCATCTTTATCACAAATCGATTGATTTAGCTGTGAGATTAAAGCCAAGACTTCGGCCCTTGCCTCTTTGGTTTTGTCCAAGTAGTCTTCCAGCCTCAGACCGGAACTTCCCAATCCTTCCGCCATTTCCTTTACAATATCTATTTCATTCGTACCTTCTCTAAACATGCCCATTTACAGTCTATCTCCTTGATGGGACGAATTACGCTTTAGCAGTGTCTCGTGGCGCCTCTGATTCCGTAGCATGACAATTCCATTACTTTCGGCGAAGATCCCGACTTACGTTTGGAGCGAACTCAACGCCGATGCCCACATCCGCGAATGACCCAGGAAAACGCAAGCCGCATAAAGAGTTGATAACACAGGCTTCATGGATAGGCAAGGTTTGCGGCGCAGGGGTTTGCTAACCAGAATACATAAAAAATCATCGTCACTAAGATAAATAGTTAGTAATTTACTTGACATTTTGAAGCTAAACTTCTATGTATAGGTCACTTTATTTCTCTGGACGAAAACTTAGCGTCCACTTGAAGATACCAGTCGCCCCCCAAGTGAGGAGGTCCATCATGTGCCGGAAATATGCTGCCTCAGCATTAGTTATTACGCTCACGGCAATTATGTTCACCGCCCTGCCTGCTGAAGCTTATCGTATCTGCACCTTTAAAGGTTCCGTAATTGATCACGGGTGGCGCAGCATGACAGTAAAGTCCGGCAATCAGTGTGCCGAAGTCAATGTTGGTTGGCGAACAAAATACGTGCCTAACCGTCGTCCATGCGTAGGCGAACGCGTCGCCGTGGATTTTATCCTGGAAGACGGTTACATGAAAGCTACCAAAATCGTGAGCTTATCACCATTACCACCGTCGCTTCAATGCTATCCCCCTGCGCCGCCAAGTTCCGCGGTGTGCAGAACCGTGGATGGCGAAAATGGTCGCGGTGTTTCTGAAGCGCCGTGCGCGTCGCCTAGAGCAGTGTGCTCAAACAAGCCGCCTGCTCATGTGGCGGACCGAGAGTGGTCTCCCTCAAAAAGAAGAAGCTATTCGCCCCCACCATCTTCCAGAACTACGCGTCCATCTAGGCGAGCTGCCGTCGATAAAGAGACCACAAAAGCGCCCGTGACAAAAGTTACTCCTGAACCAAAAGAACAACCAAAGGATACGACAATAGGCGTAGAGGATAAAAAATCCAAAACCCTAAATGGAGAGGTTGTTGCTTCTTCACCCAAAAGCCTGTCTATTAAAGTCATGGATGAGTCTGAAACACCTGAAGTAATAAATATTCGAGTAGGACTGAAGACTAAGTTTATACCCTTCCGTCGGCCTGCGGTCGGAGAGAAGGTCAAGGTCGAATATAAACAGGAAAACGGTGACAAATTCGGGTACACAGTGCAAGTAGTTCAGTAACTCTTCCCTCAATTTACAGAAAAAGCCCTCGTCCCACGGAGGGCTTTTTCTGTATTATGTATCCGTGGTTTTCACGGCTAAGTCTTTTCGGAGCCTCGCCAAGAAGGTTTTGTACAGCAGTTCCAGTTCAGTTGATTCATCCGATATGGCTTGTTCAAATCCCACCAGAAAGTAAAAAATCGCTCTATCGAAAAAAAGCGCGGTGCGATTGTTGAGCGCGACTATGGATCGCACATCAAAAGGTTGGCCCGCGTAATTACTTTCCTGGAAAAACAACCATATATGTCTTTTCAGCAGTATAAAGACTCGAACCATTTCGGAAAAGCTTAGTCCGTCGTCACAGCATTGAATCCCGAGTCTCACATACCGATCCGCGATATTTTCCACAGGCGTCTTTTTATCAATATTTGTGGTAAATTCGGATAAAATTTCTTCCGATAGAAGAGTCAACATTTCTTTTCCAAGCTGATAATGGGCAAGGAGTTCACGCTTGTGAAATGTGTCATCCAAGAAGGCTTCCCGAATCTCCTCGTGAAATCTCTGGATAAATTTTGCAAATTCAAGCTCGAAGGTCCGCACTTCCATAATACCTCCTGCTGTTATGACTGGAATAGTCGGTCTATAACTCTGGCCACTGTAAGCCAATAAAGATTTCAATAGCAAAAAACTTCGCTTTTATCGTTGTGGAGCTCTCCGGCTAATTCTCCCAAACAAAAGGATTTTCCTTGCTAAAATCCGGGATACCGCATTCACGTGATTCGATTTCCTGGACAAAGGCGTTATCGAGATTCAGCTCCCATGCCAAGTCTAAGATAGCTTCGTATTCAGTTTTTGCAATCGGCGTCATTAGCTCAGGATATTTTTTTGCGACATGCAGCGGCGCATATTGAGCCATTAATGATAAGGCGACTGAGCTTGGTAGATTAGCCGCAACCCAAAACAACGTTTCCTCTGTACCGGAAACATCGTTGGGGAGAATTAAGTGTCTAATAATAAGACCTTTTACTCCGCGCCCGTTTTGATCTGTTAGCAACTCACCGACCTGACTATACATAATCTTGATCGCTTTGCGAGTTATTTCCACATAATTGGACGCGCCGGAATAGTCCTTGGCCGCAATGTTGGAGGCATATTTTAGATCAGGCAGGTATATATCCACTATGCCATCCAATATTTCTAAAGTCCCCGGCGTTTCGTAGCCGTTGGTGTTGTACACGATTGGCAGATCCAAACCCTTTTCGACCGCTTCAGAGAGGGAGTCTAGAAACCAGGGTAAATAATGAGTGGGTGAGACGGGCTCAATATTCCAGCATCCTTGAGCCTTCAGATTCAACATTCCCTCGGCCAGCTCCGGTGCGGTCATCCTGGTCCCGCCGCCGTCGTGACTTATCTGATGATTCTGACAGTAAACACAACGCAAATTGCAATGGGAGAAAAAGACGGCCCCTGCTCCACCGGAGGCTAAAGGCGGTTCTTCACCGAAGTGAGGTAATATCCCGGCAATTCGCATCTGATTGGATGCGCCGCAAAATCCACGCGCTCCGGCCTCACGGTCGACGCCGCATTCCCGCGGGCATAATATGCAGTGTTTGGCCAGATCGTGGGCCGCTGTAGCCCTTTCCTTAATCTCGCCGGAGGTAAGTTTTGCAGACATTAGCTTTACGGATTAAACGATGAAATTATTGTTACAGCCCATGAAGATCGGCCTGGTTTGCCTGCTTCGGCCGCGTATGTTATAAACTTTGCTCCACTCGATATTTTATCGAGAGATCCAACATAATACTACGAGATAGTAATCCATAAAAGTATACCGAGGGGCGCTTTATGAGAATGTCTAAATTTCATCTCCCAACCCTAAAGGAAGATCCTGCGGATGCTGAGGTTATCAGTCATAAATTAATGCTGAGGGCCGGCATGATTCGGAAACTTACCTCAGGAATTTATTCTTATCTTCCCCTTGGTTATCGCGCTTTGCGCAAAGTTGAACAAATTGCGCGTGAGGAAATGGATCGTGCGGGCGCATTGGAAGTCTTTCTGCCGACAGTTCAACCTGCTGAATTGTGGCAGGAGTCCGGCCGCTGGAATATTTATGGCGCCGAACTCCTCAGATTCAAGGACCGCCACAACAGGGAGTGTTGCCTGGGGCCGACACACGAAGAAGTCATTACCGATCTGGTGCGCAGAGATGTTAGATCTTATAAGGATTTGCCGCTGAATTTGTACCAGATACAAACTAAATTTCGGGATGAAATTAGGCCGCGCTTCGGTTTGATGCGCGGTCGCGAGTTCATGATGAAGGACGGGTACTCATTTGACGCAGACGAACTGGGCGCCGAGCAATCCTACAAGGCCATGCGGGAAGCTTACAATGCAATATTCGATCGGTGTGGATTGCGTTACAGGGCTGTCGAAGCGGATTCTGGACCTATAGGCGGAAGCTTTTCACATGAATTTATGGTACTTGCGGACACCGGTGAAGACATCGTTGTTTCCTGTGACTCTTGCGGATACGCCGCCAATATGGAGAAAGCCGAGATACGCCCGCCTCACGAGATGAAATCATCTTCCAACCTAAAAATGGAAAAGATTGCCACTCCGGGCGCGTCCACCATAGATTCAGTTTCGGAATTCCTCAAGATTAAGCCTGAAGCGTTGATTAAAACAATGATACTCACTACCGACTCAGGCGCTGTCGCAGTGTTGATTCGGGGCGACCATGCGTTAAATGAAGTTAAGATTAAAAATTTTCTTAAAGTAGATGAAGCTCAACTTGCGAGCGAATCCGATATTCAAGAAGTTACCGGCGGTCCACTGGGATATTCAGGCCCGGTCGGTCTAAAAAATGTCAGGATATTGGCTGATAATACCATTCTTGCTATGGAGACCGCAGTAGTGGGAGCAAACGAAAAAGACGCTCACCTGATCAACGTCAAACCGGGGATTGATTTTCATGTAAACGACTATGGTGACTTCAGGTCGGCTCGAGAAGGGGATATCTGCCCAAAATGTGAAGGAAAATTGCAGCTTACTCGCGGCATCGAAGTTGGACACATTTTCAAACTGGGCATAAAATATTCGAAAGCCATGAACGCGTTATTCTTGGACGCCGACGGTCAGGAGCAGCCCATGATCATGGGATGTTACGGCATCGGGGTCAGTCGAGTGGTCGCAGCGGCAATAGAACAGTATCATGATTCCGACGGGATAATTTTTCCGCCGGCAATTGCCCCATACATGGTGATTATAACTCCGGTGGGCGCCAAAAGTCCCGACATCGACTCCGCTGCGGAACAAATTTATGAAGAACTTTGGGCAAATGGAATAGACGCTTTGCTGGATGATCGCGATGAAAGACCCGGTGTCAAATTTAAAGACGCCGATCTAATCGGCATCCCCTTTCGGATTACAATCGGTAAGAAGGCGCTGGCCGGAGGTAATGTCGAGTTCAGGAGCCGCAGATCCAAAGAAATGGTCCTTGTCGCGCTCGGTAATGTGATTGAAACTGTTAAGAATGAGATAAATAATTGGTCTAAAAAATAATGCAGTAAACAAGAACGATTGAGAGTTATTACGAGCTGCGTCGCAACCTAATAACACGGTTTTAAACTATAACGGCTGATTCCGTTGCAAAGGAGTTTTAGCCCCTAGCAATTCCAAAGCCGGCTTATTATCTTTTAATTCCGCCATATCAAAGGCTGTCCTACCCGAATTTTCCCGGATCGAAGGGTCCGCTCCTGCATTTAGCAGCAATTTAATTGTTTCGATATTGCCCTGGTTTGCCGCAAAAATGAGAGGAGTTGTGCCGGCGTTGCTCTTTGCGTTTACGTCGGCTTTTGCATTAATTAAAGCTTTTGCGCTCCCAATGGATCCCGAGGCTGCGGCGTACATCAGCGCGGTGATGCCCTCGGAGTCAGCAATGTTAGGTTTTGCTCCTCGGTCCAAAAGCAGGCTCACAACTTTGTCTTTTCCTTTCACGGCCGCCTTCATTAAAACCGTTCGCTTCTTTAAGTCCACAGCGTCAATTTCCGCTTTGTGGCTCAACAACGAATCGACTATGTCGGAATATCCATTTGTCGCTGCCCTGGCGAGAGCTCCATTTCCGTCGGCAGGTTTAATATTCGCATCCGCCCGCCGTTGGAGTAGCAAATCAACAACTTCTTTATGGCCATTTTCAGCGGCTATAATTAATGCAGTGTGACCTTTCGCATCTACGGCGTTGACGTCAGCCCCTCTATCGATGAGCAATTTAGCAATCTTGGCGTGTCCCTGCGCAGCGGCGTCCATTATCGCGGTAATTCCGTTTGAACAAGAAGCGTTAACATCTGCGCCTCCATCCAACAGCATTACAACAATTTTCTCGGCCCCTTTATTAGATGCGGCCATCAACAGAGTCGTGCCGTTATCGGCTCTAGCGTTAATGTCCGTATTCGGACCGATGCTCTTTTCAACCTGCTCCCAATTTCCTGAAAAAGCCGCATTGATAATTTGACGATTAGGGTCTACGGCCCGCTTGTTCAGATAAATTATCATTATCAAAAGGGATATACAGCAAATAGCTATGCGAACTCTGTTACTCATAGGGTATTCCTTTGTGCCGGTGTAGAGAGCTACAGACTACATGTGAGTAATACCGGCGCCATTAGGTTAAAAAGGTATCGCTTCATAATTTCTGAATCATTTGAAGATTGTCTTCCCAACGTCGGTCCGGAAGGAGAGGGCGCCATGAAGGTTGGGAGAATTTTACTTATTATGCTGAGAATCGGAACAATTTGTAAAGTTTTTGCCACCGCGCCGCGCGCGCGTTACCGAACTAATACGCATATGTAAGGTCGACCTTGTTAAGGGTCGTTGATCAGCGGAATGACACATTGCAACATGTCCGCCTATATTAACATAAATCCTCCAACTTTGACTGGGCTAATCAAAGTTTCGGCTCGCCGCACTATTGAAACTATTGCAGGTTGACGTCATAGAAACCACTTCCGGACAACTTTTGCATAATGGGTGAAAAAAGCGCATGGAGATAGAAACTTGAGCGATATTGAACCATACTTGAATCGATAAGTACCCTAAATTACACTGATCCGCAAAATATTCCGTATGATCTTTGATTCTAATTCGTACAAAGGAAAATTAGCGCAATTAAGGCTTCCTGGTGATGTAGAAAGCCCAATAACAATAGGTACTTAAATGGTACTGCTCAGCTTGTGTGTTGGCGCCCTTTTTGCTCTAAAATAAGGACAGGATCTCCGAAACCAAATAACACTGCATGATCAAATGAACCGATTTTCCCGCAGGGCGCGGACCGAGGAGCCCAGCGACGAACCTATCATGCGCCGGTTTTCGGAGGTCCGCCACTAGAAAGCGATTGTATGCCGTGGTATAGCAGATATGGGACTTATTATCACAGAGAGTTATTAATCTCAGCGCAACTCATCGCAAAAACAAACGAAACCCAAAATCCGCCATACTGTTATGGGAAGCAGTAAACGACTTTAAGCGTGATCTAAAAAACACGGGGCGGACGGAGTTTCGGTTATGACCAATATACTCGGGAATTTCACCAGCGTCCCATCGCAAAAGTAACCACACAACAAAGGGGGTGGGGGATGCTTGAGAAAAAACTCGATAAACTCATAGAAGCCGGTTGGAATGTGCTTAAAACCGACTACGACCCCATTGCCCTGAGGGAGTGGCGAGAACAGGCCTGTGAGTGCATGTCGGACCTTTTAGGTCCTGATCGGAAACTTGGAGCGAGTCGCGCCGGCTGTATTACTGATAAGCAATCAGGGCAACCCTCAATCGGAGGCGCTTGCTGAGATCGTCGGACAATTAATCAAAGTATAACGAAGTATTCGATCGGGACCGAGAATCGCGCTTACAAGGCGCGATTCTCTTTTGGATCGTCTTTACCGTTCCCCCGCAAATAAAAGCTGTTTTTCTAATCGAAGTAGGACGTCCCCGTCTAACAACTGACTGTCCGAGTAATTAAATTCAACATTATCCTGGGATAACATAGAATTGGACGCCTGAGTGTGTCATTATCATTGCATCCTTGAAGCGTTCGGAATAGTTGAGTCAATAACCGGCAAGCAAATGCAATTTGAAAATGTCGAACGACACCGAGCAGGCGACCAAATCTGCTATATTTCGGACCTGACGAAATTCAAGACTCATTATCCGAATTGGAGTATCACAATTGAATGGATCAAATTTTTGCAGAAATTGTTGAATCCGTTAAGACGAGACTGTAAATTTGATGGTGAATCATTGAGGCAAGCGATGATCACGTCCGTGTCCCATCATGTTTATCAAGATCACTGGTTTTGGAGACGTGACGCAATATTTCAGGATCTGCATCATTTCCTACCTATGGGCAAACTTTCGTCCTTTCGGCTACCAAAAATAACTTGCGAACAGGCGCTTCATCCAGAAGCTATAGCGCCCCCTACGCCGGCCCCGACAAGGACCGCTACATAGGGATTGCACCACAAAGCTCAACCTGCGCCGGCATTGGAGCTAATCAGGTACATAATGAACCCGAACAAAGCCCCCAAACCCGCTCCGATTAATAATTTCATATTTTTCCTCTCGTATATGGACCAAATCTAATCTACGCATTATATTTAGAGTTAATGATGAATTGCAAATATGCAAGTTCAGCGCATATCGGTTTTCGAGTAGCTCTGCAGAATTTACAACGGTTACAACTCAGAAAAGGAAAATTGCCATGCCGGGCGCCGCCAAAGACCTTCTTGAAATAGCGGGAGCATTCATGGAGAGCAGAATTCTGCTGTCCGCAGCGGAATTGGACCTCTTTTCCAAATTGCAGCATGGAGCCCGTCATTCAGATGACATCGCCAACAAAGAAGGATGGGACAAGCGAGGTTTACGCATACTTATGGACGCTTTGGTGGCTCTTAACGTGTTATCAAAACAGCCCGACGGTGAGTACCGCGCTGAACAAAAAGTGTTGGACGCTCTTGCCGCAGGGGGGCCTGAATCCGTTTTGCCGCTTGTGATGCATCGAGCGAGGATGTGGAAGTCTTGGTCCAACATTACCGAAACTATAAAAACTAGTGAAAATCCTCGATTCAAGGCCGGCCCCGATCGAACTCCCCAGGAAATCAGAGACTTCATTGGAGCCATGCACGTGATTGGCGGCGCGATCGCCGGAAGCGTCGTAAAAGATGTAAATATGGCCGGCCGTAAACGGCTACTCGATATCGGAGGCGGATCTGGTGTATACACAATTGCTTTTCTCAGAAAGAACCCTAACCTTAAAGCGACGATTTTTGATTTGCCTGATGTAATTGAAATTTCCAAGGAATGGATAGCAGCCGAGGGGCTGACGGATCGCGTGGACTTTGTCGGCAGCGATTACACAAAGGATGCTTTCCCAGAGGGACACGACGCCGCTCTGCTTTCTGCCGTGATTCACTCCAACTCACGAGAACAAAACCGAAGCATTTATGCGAGATTGGCGAAAGCCATGGAGCCCAAAGGCCTTATAATAGTTCGTGATCACTTTATGAATGAGACAAGAACAAATCCCAAAGCAGGGGCTATTTTTGCCGTCAATATGCTGGCCGCCACGAGAGCCGGAGACACATACACGGTGGCCGAAGTCATGGAAGATCTCGAGAGTTCCGGATTTGAAAAGAGTAAGATCAGCAAAGCCGGAGAGAACATGGACCAGGTCATCACCGCAACCAAAGCCGACAAATAGTTGGCGCATGATTTCAAAATTTCTAAAGGACTGTTGTGGCAGCGTGATTCCTGTCATGTATGATTCCTTACGTGGTTTTTGAACCAGCTCTAATTCCAAGTTATACCGGTTCGCAGTAAACATATAACATCGCTAAATCCTCTTAGTTCCTCTCCAGCCTTGGAGAGGGGTAGGGTGAGGATCTGCAACAGGATGTTACGAAATTCAAAAGCGAAATAGTATTACTCATGGAAAATAGGCTGTAACCGTCGGCTTAGCGCTGGCCGGCGGAAACGAGCCCGAACCACACCGGCAAGGTGGTATGGTCTTGCCGAAAGTTTACAAGAGACATTTTTTTGTAGCTGCGCCCGTCCAAATCTCTTCCGCTACGCTTGATCTTATTCTTTCCTGTCACATATTTCGTAGTAGTGTAAATTACCGGTTTTGCGGATCAAAGGAACATGTTGAATGGCTTTCAACGAAAATAGATTCGGAAATTCTCTCTTCATATATTTGGGGAAGGCGAGTCTATGGGCTGTTTGCACGTTCTTTATAAGTCAATGGTTTGCGGTTTATAACTTTTGGATTGTTGTTCTCAGTGTCGCCTTATTTAGCGCGCCGATTGCCTTAGGACGTATATATTTAAGCACTACAACTCAAATTCATGGACTTTCCAAATATCGTCCCGAAGGTATATTGTTTTGGCTGAAATCGCGACGCTTCTTGCGAAGCGCTTTGTGGATTCTGTGGGCCTTGGTTTCATCTTTTTTAATGCTTGTGCAATTCCATACGTATTCGCATGTGGAATGGATCGCCTTCTTTTCAGTCATACCTATTTTTTACCTGGTCTTTACCTTTTCAGAACGTTTTTTGGTCCGAGAACTTAAACCATATCTCGTCACGAGCTACGCTTTAAGATGGGCCGGAGCGATAACCCCAGTTATAATGGTTGTGCTGTTCATCATTGTGAATGTGTTCTTTGGGAGCGCCAATACATATCCAACTGCCCAGAGCGCCATTGATGCTCAAAAAAACCTTGTAGAAAATATGACGGGCAGCGCCCTGGTGTATGAAGCGGCGCAGTTGCTGGCGTGGTACAATGGTGTGAAGGAGTTTGCTTTAAGTAGGCTGTCTGAGTTTAGCGCGACTACGGCAATGGTATTCACGGCTGTGGGTTTACTAATTCTTTTTTTCAACGCGTGCGCAATGCTGGGATGTCTTCTCATTCCGGCCCATGAGTATAGACGGATCTTCAATCCATTAAGCAACGTAGACACCCCGGCCCTCATGAATCCCGGCAGAGTGGCCTTAATTTCGGGAGTGGTAACTTTTGTGGCTCTCTTCATCTATGTGCCCCTGTTTGCTGCATTGGAGGCTTGGACCAAACAAAATTCCGACTGGATTGAACAACGGAAGAAAGTTGAAGCCAAGGCCACACAATTCGTTGAAATGATAGGTTCAGAATACGTAAATCCGGGTACAATCGAAAAGATTCAAATAGCCAAGATGCAGGCATTGAGAAATGCTGAAAAATCTATGGCTGAGGTAGAGATCGAGGCCGACAAAGCCTTTGATCGACTGAAGTTAAATGTGGACCCTTTCCTTGACTGGTATTATAGCCTACCTGCCGAATATCTACGGATCGGCCATCTGCTGACCGGTAATCTCGAAGGATACCTGGAAAATAAACTCTCTTACTATTTGCGACAAGGCGACGCCTTCAGCGGCGTGGGGCGAACATTAAACGCCGCCCTGGAACAGCATAAGGCGGTCCTGGAAGAGTACAAAAAGAAAGTGAGCGAAATCATCGGCGCTAATCGTATCGCTTCCGTTGGTTCATCAATTGAGATAGCCCGCAAAATGAGTATCCAGGACGCTTTAACGCCTCCGATTCATGAGGACACAATAAGAATTTCCGATAGGCTTTTTGGCGGTCTTGGCGCCGGCGCAGTTGTTGGAACGATTACGGCGATGATTACCGCCAAAGTGATTTCTAAAGCCGTAGGAAAAGCCACCATTAAGAAAGCGGCTCAAGTATTAGTCAAGGTTGTTGGAGGCAAAACCTTGAGTTCAGTCGGCGGAGCGTCCGCCGGGGCGGCGATTGGAGCGGCAGCGGGTTCCGCTGTTCCAATAGTGGGAACAGCAATAGGCGCCGCTATTGGTGGAATAGTGGCCGGAGTATTGACTGGAGTCACAGTTGACAAGTTGTTGCTTATGCTGGAAGAAGCCATGAATCGGGACGAGTTTAGGCAAGAATTGCTCAACTCGATCGAAGCCGCCCGCACAGATTTTAAGAGTAAGTTGCAAACCATAAAGCCTTCAGCGCCGGCGTCTTCCGGTTCTTAAGAAACGTGGAAGATACCGGAGTTTGCTGCTATGATCATTGTAACGCGGCGGTAAACCGTTCAGCGCTTTTTTGAAGGAGTTTGGAATTTATCTACGCTATTATATGGTTGGTTGAAGCCGATTTTTAAGAGGACGGCTCTTAGGTGAAAGAACGCATTAAATCAAAAGTTTCCCTTGCTCCGGTCTCGCTTTCGCAAATAGGGCGGTACGAGATCCAGGGCACAATCGGGCGTGGAAATATGGGGGAAGTGTTCAGAGCGCATGATCCCATGATCAGTCGCTCTATTGCTTTAAAAACACGGCGTTTCGACCTTGTGTATGAACCAAAAGATCTCAAGTATATTATCGATAAGTTCTTCGAGGAAGCAAGGATAGCCGGCAATTTAATCCATCCAAATATAGTTACGATTTTTGATCTCGGGCAAGACGGAGACTATTGTTTCATCGCCATGGAGTTGCTCGAAGGGGAAACTTTATCTGTCCATAACAAGGAGGCGTCGTTGTTGCCTGCCGGCAAAGTGGCTGAGATTATAAAGCGTATCTGCTTGGCTCTTGATTTTGCTCATTCCCAAAATGTCATACATAGAGATATAAAGCCTGCCAACCTGATGTTCACCAAAGATGGGCGAATAAAGATCATGGATTTCGGAATAGCTGTTACGACTCGCACTGTCAAAACGGATGATTTGCAGGTTATGGGCACTCCGAGTTATATGTCTCCGGAACAAACAAAGGGCAATAATCTCACCGCGCAAACAGATTTTTTTTCTTTGGGTATCGTTTTTTTCGAACTGCTTACCGGCAGGCGTCCCTTTAGCGGTAGGACGCTTTATGAATTGATGGATAATATTCGTTATGCGCCTGCGCCTTCCATCCTAAACTACAATAGAGAAATTCCCTCCGGTCTTGATCAAGTGTTGCAGAGAGCCCTGGAAAAAGAACCCGAATTAAGGTATCGCAATGGTAGGGAGTTTGCCGAAGAGATTGAAAGAGCCATGAGGGGTTTGACACTTTTTCCCCATGATATTAAAGCTTCTAAAAAGGCCTCTTTGCTTAAAACTGTGGATTTTTTCAGAACATTCACTCGCACGGAAATTGAGGCTGTGACTTGTTTCGGTACTTTCATTCGATATGGAAAAGGACAGGTGATAGTGAAGGAGGGAGATATGGATTCAACATTCTTCATCCTTCTTACGGGCTCCGTAAGAGTTATTAAAAACAATCGAAAAATAGCGGACCTGGATAAAGGGGCGTGTTTTGGAGAAATGGGCGCTTTCACCATGACTTCCAGATCCGCCCATGTTGTGGCGACAGAACCTTGTATTGTGTTGAAATTGGATCTGAAAGTTTTGGATCGAGAAAATCCGGATGTAAAATTGAAGTTTTACAAAGTTTTCATCGAAACATTGATTCAACGGCTTGAATCCACGACAAAGAAACTAAGCGTGCAGGGGAAAAGTCGGTCCAGCCGAGGGGAAGCCGAGTAGCTCCCCTTCGCATGCTGGAATTATCGTATGGCGACGTTACTCTGCTAAAGCAATAGCGAGGTCTTTGCCACATACGGTTCCGAAACGAAATACGATTTTGGGATCATAGCATGAATTCCTTTGGCAAGATCCACCACCTGCGTAACTCGTAGATCCACTCCCATGCTGCAAAATGCATAGGCGTCCAGTTCATTCATGCCATACCGCTTATTGAGAAACTTAATGGCGTTTCTGACCGCCATTTTGGTAGATTCCATCATATCGGTATGAAATCCCATTGCGATCCAGTGAGTTGGAGTTGAAGCAAAAGGCTCCTGTATTAAGTCCTTGAGATCCTTTCTATTAGTAATCCGGAGTGTAATGCTCTTGAAGTAGCCTTCCAATGCGTTGAGATTAACTTCACCATCTCCTTGTACGTAGTGAGAATCACCGGTTTTAACTCCCGCGCCGGGAACGTGAACGGGCAAGTACAGGACAGTCCCGGCCACAAGTTCTTTATTGTCCATGTTCCCACCGTGTTTACCCGGGGGAACATTGCTCCACATGCCTTTCTCAGGCAATTCTACTCCTATGGTTCCTGGGAAAGGTCTGATTGGTATTTCTATCCCGGGTAAAAATTCAAACTTCCTTTGTTTTGCATCGACTCTGTACCATGTGAGTCTTCCTTTGGGAAAATCTTCGGGAAGCAGACCCAACTTAACGAACGAGGTCTCAGGATTGAGGTTAAACCCATAGTCGCCCGGCTCGATATCTAAAATCTCGATTTGAAGCATGTCTCCAGGTTCAGCGCCGCTTACGTGAATAGGCCCGGTTAAAGTGTGGTGTCCCGCTCCTTTTTTTGCCGCCTTTACTCCGGTTTTATCGTCGGGATAAAATGCCGCGTCGGGTGTTTTGGCGATTACCTCCTTGTACCAATTCATCCAATCATCAATTTCAGCTCCCGGAATCATTTTTCCTTTCAGGTGGGTATCAGTTTCAATCTGTACGATCTCACCGGAGTTCATGGTTAAAACCGGTTTTTCCGAGTTATCCCAATAGCCTTCGGTCGAGGTCACGCTATTGGCCCCGAGCATGTGATACTTGCCTGTGGCGTCCAGTCTCTTTATGTTCATACTGTAAGAATTTCCTGCCGCTAAGTGTGAAGCCAAAAAAGATCCGGCAAATGCCGCTCCGTATTTTAGCAGTGTTCTGCGATCTATTCCCTGTAATTCTTCAGTGGTCTCAAAATCTAAATTCTTTTCAGTCGTCATGATACTCCTTCGGGCTTCCGGAAATCCATTCCTGTTGAATTGGAACTGAGCTCCGGAACCATTCCTTTCATTATTATGGCGATGAAACAGTCCACTCGATTGCACATATTAAAAGAATAGATTGTCTCTTTGGAAAGTGAAGGAGCAATTAACATGCCTATTGCGGTTAGGGCGAAAACTAGCTCAAGTGGGCGGTTTAGAAGGTAATCATCGTGAATGGGATAATCATAAATTCATACCTATTAGTATGGATGTATGGCATATCATACGAATCAGTATGATGTCTTCGACAGCTATATAATCGAGGATTGATCCAGAAAAGGCTTTCGCAAGCTGTACAGCTCACGAAAGCGCTACTGAGGCGGCTAATTTAGAAGCTTACAAGCAAGTTGGATTCTACCGCAAAGAGTGGGTCGACGTCTCTGCCGAGTCCGCGGAGGGCATTAACTTGATTGCCGACTGTAATTGCCGCTCCACCGTTGGCTCTGTAGATTGCGGCGGTGTTCGGATAAGCGTAGGACCACCAAGTTCCGAGTTTCCAGTATGCAAAGGTGGAGCTCCATACTAGATTTTCGAGCAGCTTCCATTGGAATCCTGTGTTGACTTCCCATCCAATTTCACGAGCGCCGTCAGGAACAGCTGTCTGACCGAAGTACCCCGGTAGAATTCCCTGAGCTTGCGCAATGTCGTCATTAGTGAAAAGGCGCGCTCCTCCTCGATAGTCGCCGCCAAGTGTATAGGCGTTCGGTTGATCACGCCACGCAAAAGAATAAAGGGTGAAAATGTTTAGGTTTGACGCGACTGCGTAATCAAAGCGTCCACCCAAATGTTGAAAATCGGTCGGTTGCCCGTAGCCTGCGGCATCCCAGCCGTTGCCTGCGCCGTACATGTAATACATGAGTAAGCCCCAATCCTTCATGTACCCGGCAGAAACTCCTTGCTCAACGGCACCTGCGTCCTCGGATGTGATGCGACTGGAAGGATCTTGACCTGTGGCGCGAACGTAGTTTAATGTAACCTTAGTTGGGCCGCAAATCGTTCCGGTCTCCACCCCGTAAACAAATCCTAGGTCACTTTGATTCGTTCGAACGCGCATATTTGCCGCTGTCGGAACAGCGTTTGACGGGTCTGCGCTTGCGCGTCCACTGCGCCATCTGTTGAACCACGCGCCTTCAACATTGAAGAAAAACCGCCCGCTAAAGTATTTCATATATGGATCAATTCGATAGCGCACGACGTCCTGGGTTGCGGGTCTGGCAAGAGGTGTAAGAGCAGCAAGGCGTCCATTCACGCGATTTGCATGATGTTCCACATAAGAATCGGAGAGCAATCCGATTTCGAGAGGGCCGCTGCTGTATTTAACTTCACCTTGTAAAGCCA
The DNA here is from genome assembly GCA_038250835.1 of Desulfomonilales bacterium. Taxonomy (GTDB): domain Bacteria; phylum Desulfobacterota; class Desulfomonilia; order Desulfomonilales; family Desulfomonilaceae; genus JBBSBY01. The sequence goes on from JBBSBY010000026.1 coordinate 29,839, forward strand.
AAAAGTAGTTCCGCCTTTGTTCCTGGCGCTGGTAAGAATCTTGTCCTTCGTTCCGAGATGTAGCCTTACCAAGCGCCCAAGAGGATTCATTTCTAGCAAAATAAGGCGCAAAGCCGATGCTGAGGGGACCATACTTCGCAGTCACGCCAAAGGAAGTGGAAGCTCTGTTGAATTGATGCTTCCAGAGACCCATGCCCCAGTGACTGGATTTATAACCAATACTAAAATTGAGCATAGGGGTAGTAATCCCAAGCTTGAGCCATTGCAAGGTTACATAGGTGTTTGGTATATCCGTAGCGGCAGGTCGGTTACTAATGGGCACATATAAGGAATTCACGTAACCGGCACGAGAAGCTCCGGAACTATCGTATGGTTGTCCATCAGACCAAATACCAAGAGAAGTTAAATTCATGGACGCGTCCAACTGAACCGCGGGATTGACTTTGATTTTTGGGTAAAGCGTCATTCGATAATCTACAAAGCTCATTTCCTTGCCGTAGCAGTTTTCACCGGCTTGAACGCCAAACCCCGTGTCTATGTTATTCTGAGTGCCTGCTGTGGGAAAGTTCTGAAGATGATTGATTCCTAAGTTTACAGCGCTGCTGTCCATGGCGCCGAAAATATCCACGTCGCCGCTTCTGGTCCAATACCGGTAGCGCCATTCAGCGTCACCCTTCATGAATAGTTCCCAAGCGAACGCCGGCAGTCCCATGACCGAGATGACCAGCGCCATTACCATTGCCTTTACAATGAATTTCATAACCTAAATTTCCTCCTAAAAAGCGTAGGCCGAATAAACTCACTATGCAGCTCATATAATTCATGACTGCAAGAGAGTCTTAAACTCACGGCCAATAAAGAAAACTCAACCATTTACCTTGTATGGCGCCAAGTTTAATTAGGGATTATAAGGATCAAGTGAGCGGTATGTTAAAAGGGTATGAACGATGCAATGAAGGTATTATTTAAACTGCATTGGAGAAAATCTATTTTCGAGATGTATTTTACACAATTGATAGATCGATGCAGGGAAACTTTTCGCAAGCTCAGCGGCATGCGAAAAGCTTTACGAGCGAGAGATTACTTTTTTCAGAAATTTACCTGCAGATTGCTTTCAACCGCAAACAATGGAGCTATATCTCGTCCGATTCCTGACAAAGCGTTTACTCGATCCGCGCCCGCCAGATTACCGGCTGTTCCGGGCACGGCGCCCGCGTTTGCTCTGTAGATTGCGGCGGTGTTCGGATAGGCGTAGGACCACCAGGAGCCCGGTTTCCAGTAGGCAAAAGTCGAATTCCAGACCAGATTTTCCAGAAGTTTCCATGAAACCCCGGCGTCAACTTCCCATCCAATATCCCGAGCGCTATCAGGGACCGCCGTCTGGCCTTCATAGCCGCCGATGATGCCTTGAGCTTGAGCTATGTCATTATTCGTGAATGGCCGAGCGCCGCCTCTCCAATCGCCGCCAAGAGTATATGCGTTCGGTTGATCCCGCCACGCATAAGAACATAGGGCGAAAACATTGAGATTTGAGGCTACAGCATAATCAAACCGGCTGCCCCAATGATGTAGGTTGGTAGGCTGTCCGTAACCGGCGGCGTCCCAGCCTGTTCCTGCTCCGTACATGTAGTACATGAGCAATCCCCAATCCTTCATGTATCCGGCTGACACACCTTGTTCCGCCATTCCCGCGTCCTCGGTTGTGATTCTAGTTGTCGGATCTTGCCCGGTGGCTCTAATGTAGTTCCAGGTTACCTTGGAAGCGCCGCACAGCACCCCGAGCTCCACGCCGTAAATGAAAGCGTCGTCACTTTGGTCCGGCCGCACCCTTAAGTTGGCCGCCGTTGGAACTGCATTTTCCGGGTCTGCGGTTGCTCTGCCGGTACGCCATCGAGTGAGCCAATTACCTTCCGCGTTAAAGAAGAACCGACCGTTGGTATACTTCACATATGGATTAATTCTATAACGAATGAGGTCCGGAGTGGCCGGTCTGTGGTTCGGAGTATTTAGCGTCGCCAGCCTGGCCGTCACCCAATTAGAATGGTGCTCAGTGTAAGAATCCGACAATAAGCCGATTTCAAGAGGACCGCTGCTATAAACTATATCGCCCTGGAAAGCTGAAAAGTAATTGCGTCGCTGCTCCTGACGTTGGTAGGAGTTGCGACCTTCGTTGCGTGAAGTTGCGTTATGCAGGCCCCAGGAAGACTCGTTGCGCGCAAAGTACGGAGAAAATGCGATGTGAAATGGTCCATAAAATGCCGTCACCGTAAATGAGGAAGATGCTCGGTCAAATTTATGTTTCCGTAGCCCCATACCCCAATGGCTGGTTTTGTAACCAATGCTGAAATTCAGCATCGGGGTTTTTATTCCCATCTTGAGCCACTGCAATGTAACATAGGTATTGGGCACATCCACCGCTGCGGGTCGGTTGCCAATAGGCACGTACAAGGAGTTCACGTATCCTAAAGCCGCATTGGCGGAGTTGTATGGTTCACCGTCAGACCAAATTCCCAATGACGTGAGATTGACTGATGCTTCGAAGTCAATTGCAGGATTCACCTCGATCTTCGGGAAAAGCGTCATTCGATAGTCTACGAAACTCATTTCGCTTCCGTAGCAGTTCTCGCCGGCTTGAACACCGAAGGCGCTGGAAATTCCGTTTTGAGTCCCGTCGGTAGGGAACGTCCGAAGGTGATTAATACCGAGATATACGTTGGTCCCATCCATGGGCCCGAAAATATCCATATTTCCTGTTCGGGCCCAATACCGGTAGCGCCATTCCGCGTCGCCCTTCATGCTCAATTCCCATGCGAAAGCGGGCGCAGTCAAAATCGAAGCCAACGCTGCAATAGCCATCAGCCTAATGTATGTTTTCATACCCAAATCTCCTACCCACAATTGAATACTCATATTGAGCTAGCAAAAACAAACAAAATAGTTATCTATCTGTAATATAATTGAAATTGAACATGCAATAAAGCAAAAAGTTTAAACTCGTTTTGAACGTATCTTGTTCTTACAATTCTTACAATTTTTCAGGAATGAAAACGTCCACTATAAATTTGCGAGAGCGCCGGAATTCGGTATAACGAATTTGAATATAGAGAAGATATCGGGCTTGACCGCATTGAATTTTACGCCATAGTTCGTATTAGTTTCTAACCATAGCCGCCCTGGCTTACAACGTACGCTAAAAGGTCGTTGATTGGCCCCTGAATTAAGATGAACCTTCACCGCTTTTAAGGTAACTCGACTATTAATAGCTACAGCGAACCCGTGTTGCGCATGAGAGCCCCATCTATAAAAACCGTCGTGCCCGTGATGTACGACGCTGCGTCTGAAGCTAAAAAGGCTATGAGCCTGGCCACCTCTTCAGGTTTGCCGATGCGTCCCAGGGGAATCTCCTTTTCCAGTTCCTTTTTTCTTTCGGGAGAATCAAGTGTTTTTTTATTTATTGGCGTAGCCACCGCGCCGGGACCAACATTGACTACCCGGATGTTCTTGGGCGCAAGTTCCAACGCCAAGTTTCTGCACAACATGCGGATGCCGCCCTTTGCCGCGCAATAGGATACGTACCCTGGAAAAGGAATATCTTCATGAACGGAAGAAATGTTGATTATTACTCCTCCCTCTTTTCTTTTAACCATTTCTCGAGCCGCCGCTTGGGAGCATATGAAAGGTCCCGTCAGATCAACGGCAATGACTTTGTTCCATTCCTCAAGCGTTTTTTCCAGAAACGGCTTTCGTTCTTCAACCCCTGCATTGTTAACGAGCACATCGATTTTGCCGAATTCTTGAATAGTTTTTTGCACCATTTGATTAACTTGTGATTGGTTCGAAACATCCGCTTCCACAGCGAGACACTTACCTCCGATTTTTCGCAACTGCTTTACGACCTCGTCGGCGACATCCTTATTCCCGATGTAGTTAACAACGATCTCAGCGCCTTGTTTTGCCAGTTCTATTGCTATGGCTTTACCAATTCCGGTAGCGGCGCCGGTTACAAGAGCGGTTTTTCCTTTTAGCATTTGTTTTCTCCTCTACTATATGTGATTACTAATTCTGAACCTTCCGGCCCAATTTTATCAGGATGGCCTTAGCATTGTTCCATTTGCAAAATCTAAGTTGACGGACTATCTAGCGCAATTGCTCAGCGCCTTTGTCTTCGTCTAGGGTTCCCATAGGGACCGCCCGATGCGGAGTGTTTGGCTCTGCCCGCTCTTTGAGCCTCATTCTCCGGCTCTTGTTCAGCCCCATGTTTGGCCGCCTTTGTAAGATTGACGGCTGATCCTATTAAAGCCAAGTGCGTAAAACCTTGAGGAAAATTGCCGAGAAACTCATCGGTTTTTGGGTCCACTTCTTCAGACATTAACCCCACATCGTTCGCATACGAAATCATCTTTTCAAAGAGATCCTGAGCCTCATCCTGCCGGCCACTTAAAGCGAGAGCGTCCACCTGCCAAAAAGTGCATAAACTAAAGGTGGCTTCAGTTCCCGGTAAGCCGTCCTCAGTGCGATAACGATAAATCAGTCCATCATGACTCAGCTTTTCGTTGATTAGGTTTATTGTGGACACAACACGAGGGTCCGTCGGAGGTAAAAAACCTATTCGAGGAATAATAAGAGCGCCCGCGTCCAGGTCTTCGCTCCCGAAAGATTGAGTGAACGCCTTGACCTTTCTATTATAACCTTTCTCAAGAATGGCTGTTCTTATTTGTTCCCGCACCCTTTTCCACTTTTTGGTGTCGGCGTCCAGCCTAAATTTTTCCGCTAAACGTATTCCCCTATCCAAAGCGGCCCAACACATCAATCGAGAATGGAGGAATTCTCGTGGCTTTCCACGAATTTCCCAAATCCCATTATCGGGTTGGGTCCATTTGTCGGCGGCTTTATTGACCAAGGACTTTAGAATGGACCATAGACTGCCCTTCATGCCGTCGCGTTTGGCGGTCAGCGTTTCCTCCGTGTCCTCGTCTTCATCGTGCATGAAATGCAAATAGGCCGATGTCAAAATCTCACCAAAAATATCTAATTGGAATTGGGAAGCTGCGGCATTGCCGATTCTGACCGGCGACGATTTTCTGTATCCTTCAAGATGTTTGAGGGTTGTTTCATGAATTTTACCATCGCCGTCCACTTTGTACATGATTTGGGGCATACCCGTAGGGTTGGCCTTTTGGGTTAAATGCAGCCACTTAAAAAAATCAGTGGCTTCGTTTTGATAACCCACCGTCATCAAGGCATACAGAATCAACGCTGAATCCCGCAGCCAGGCATAGCGATAATCCCAGTTCCTGACTCCTCCGATATGCTCCGGCAATGACGCCGTCGGGGCGGCCACGATGGCGCCGGTATCTTCGAAAGTTAGTAACTTCAAGGCCAGAGAGCTTCGGACCACTTCTTCTCTGTAAGGACCATTATATGTGAGTCTATCGACCCAGCTATACCAGTAGTCGCGTGTTTCTTTGAGTAACTTATCGGATTCGGCGTCGTCAAATTTTCTCTTAACGCCGGCCTCATTATCTAAGTAGTCAAGAATTACCCAAACTCGTCCGCCTGAATCAATGTTAAGATTACTCACCGCCATCCCCGAATCTTGAACTTTAAACTTCGTTCCGGAGGCGTAAAGCGTTAGAAAATCACCCGAGTTTGAGGCTGTAATGCCGTTGGGAAACTCCTCGAATTTGCATTCATTCTGAGCAAAATTAAATGTAGGTTTGAACCGGATCTTGAGCTCAGCTTTGCCTGCCTTCGATTCTATTAAAGTAAGAATTCTGAAGGGACTTTTGACATCATCACCCTTGTGAGCCGGATTCAATGAAATGACCGGCATAAACTGAGTTACTGTGACTTTGCCGTTTTTAGATTCGACGGATGTAACGATAACATTGGTCTTGTCTAGATATTTCCTGGAAATCGTTAGATCTGATCCATAATCAATAGCAAAGTAACCTCCCTTTTCCGCATCCAAAATCCGACAAAAAACCGCCGGACTATCAAAACGACCCAAACAGAACCAATCGATCGATCCGCTGGATGATATAAGGGCCGCAGTGTGGCAGTTTCCTAAAATAGCGTAGTCCTTAATGGGCAGGTATTTTTGCATTGTAATCACTTATAATATTCGGAATGGTTATAGGATTTCTCGAAAATTCTGTCTAATAAGCCACTAACCCGTCGTCCCAGCGCAAGCTGGGACCCAGATCTCCCTGGATTCCAGCTTGCGCTGGAATTACGTTGATGCGCTCTATGAATGCCTTACGAAGCTTTATAGCTTTCAGTAACTCAGATAGCCTACTAATTGAAGATGTCATGATTATATCCGTGATTACTTTCGAGAATCACCATAAATAATTATACAACCGTTTACTTTATTGTGGAATGATCAAAAAAAACACCCCTTAGGAATATTTTCGAATAATTCCGGAGTCTCCTACAGTTTAGTTCCGCAGAGGCAAGGATTATTAACCTGCCATTTCTATGATTGCCTCATTGTATTTACCGGCTAGCTTACTCATATAGGTTTGATCGATAGGCCCTTTCCAGTTAACTACGTCTCTAATCCTCTTAGGTATTTGTATTAAAGCCGGGTCATAACCGGTCTGAAACTTTAAACGCCATCTATGCGCTTGAATTTCCGGAATTCGAGAATTCAATGCCGATCCTATATTTCCTAAACCAATAGATTCCAGCGCTTCCTGAATTTTTTCATGCGTGTAAACACTCCTTGCAAAGAGGCAAGACACCATGGTGGTAAGCTCTATACGCCGTCTCTCTTCTTCAAGGAGCTGCTGTACAATGAGAGGGGCGTCCTGGGGTAAGTTCTTCTGATCGAAGCTGTACCCCGCCGTGTCAAGATGCGAATGTCTGAAGCCGTAAGCCTGGGAAACAAAGAATACCTCGCCCGTGGCATAGCCCGCCATTTCCTGGCCCAAAACACACGCAAAATCACTCCCGCCGTATTTCTCGGCGGCATTGGCAGAGCCTCGCCCCAATTCATAATAAAAATCATTCGTCCGCGCCCCGAGATGTCTGATTGCAGTCTGGTAAGCTTCGGCGTCTCCAAATTGCAATGGAGTGAGAGTTTCCTTATCGGTAATCAGATTTTTTTCGTAGGCTTCAGTCGCCCAGGCCAAGGCCACACCTCCGCTCATTACATCCAAGCCTTGTCTTTCAAACTCCTCAATCAATAGTAAAACGTGCGCCGCATTCTTGATGCCCAGCATCGTGCCGTCGGCAAATATGGGTTCAAAGTCATAGGATACCTGGCGATAAAGAAATTCGTGTTTACCCACGGCAAATTTCTCTCTGAGCAACCCCACATGAATGCAGCCGACCGGACAGCCGGCGCATGCGGTCTTTCTCAACAGCAACTCGTCCGCAAACCGCTCTCCTGAAATGCCTCCCACTCCTTCATCGCTGGTTTCCTGCAAATTTTTCCAGGGCAAAGCTTTCATCGTATTGAGGGGGATAAGATTCTCAGGAGTGCCGAGGTCATGATACTTTTTCATTGCCGGAGTGAGCGTAAGCTCCTCGTACAAGCTCTTGTAGAGTGTGGGGTAAGTTTTGGATTTCGGGTAATCCAGCGGCGTATCACCAAGTATCATAATAGCTTTAAGGTTCTTAGCGCCCATTGCGGCGCCGCCTCCCATACGTCCAAAATGTCTATATGTGTCCACGTTGACGGCAGCGTACGACACCTGATTTTCCCCTGCAGGTCCTATTCGCAGGAGACTTCGATGGCCGGAATCGGATTTGAATATACGCCTGAGGTGTTTTCCCGTTCCAAGCACGTCGAACTGGGATAAATAATGCACATCCTTGATTTCAATATGTCTTCCGCCAATTACCGCGCAGGCAAGACGGGAAGACTTGCCGGTAATGATTATTGCGTCATAACCCGCAAAACGCATGGACAATGCCGCTCTACCGCCGGCATGGCTTTCGGTGTACTGATTGTTGTAAGGAGACTTGAATCCCATAACGCATTTACTCATAAGGGGGAAATATGCCGTAAGAGGACCAATTGCAAAAATAAGGGGCTGATCAGGACAGTCGTAAGGCTCGTCGAGTTTACCGTAAGTTGTATACAATTCGGCGGCTAACCCGCAACCACCAATGGAGAGGGTTCTATCTCCGAACATGAGCACTCGACTTTTCTCTGACGTGAGGTCAACGAGTAAAACTCGAAATTGTTCAGGATTGAACATTGTTATCTCCCTGGGGATTTTCTCCCAGTTCAAGACACTGATGCGGGCAAAATGTTACACATCGTCCACAATGTATACATACAATGGGAAAGCCGATTTCAACGTCCATGTAAATGGCGTCTACAGGGCATGCTCTGGAACAAGCGCCGCATTTGATACACATTTCACGTTTGACTCTAACTCCTCCACCGGGTCTTTGACTGAAGGCGCCCGTAGGGCAAGCCTCGACGCAGGGCGCAGGGTCGCAGGCAAGACAAACAACAGCTTCAAACCCAGTGCTCATGCCACCCGCCGACCTTATGCGTATACCGCACCGATGCCAGGAGACACTATGGTGAACAAGCCTTGAGCAAGCCAGGGAACACGAGTAACAGCCTATGCACCGTTCCATTCTGCTCGCGCGCAGCATTTTCATAGAAACCTCACGAACTCGAGGAGTTGAGACATACAAGGTAAGGGCCTATAGCGAAACTGCCGGTTCTAATCCGGGCGCGCGCTAAATCTATCCTTCTCGTTTTTTTTATTATAGGCTATTCAGTAGATTAGGAAAACCGGGGATGAACAGAGGAATCAAATTAACCACTTCACCATGAGACTCACGACAATTATCAACACTGCGGCAAAAGCGAGATAAGGGGCCGCGCTCGCTTCTTCGATATTCTGATCATCAGTCCGGTGACTTGTGCATCCACCCGAACAATTGC
>JBBSBY010000027.1:0-38700 GCA_038250835.1 Desulfomonilales bacterium
CCGGTAATCCCGAGCCTTTGAATATGGGGTAGGGTTGGACGCCGATGGCCGGAAAGATGAAGTCGAATTTGATTGCTTCTCCGTTCGGCAAAATCGCTTGATTCCCTTGAGCTTTTTCGAGATACGAATTGATGACTTGAATATTGCGATTCCGAAAAGACTCCAGGGTCAACCGTTGAACCTTTTCAGGGAAATGATTCATAACTCCGGACCCGGCCAGAATTTTAATATTTGCCCGGCCGCCGTTTTTCGTTACCAATCGATGCAAATTTCCGGCAAGTTCAATCCCGGCAGGGCCCGCGCCGACAACCAATATATCAGGTGTAGAAGTCTTTATCCTATCAATTATTGCCTTTTGAGCACGCAGTAAATTGACTATTGGTTTAACCGGGTAAACATTCTCAGCTTGAGCAAAATTGTCGTCAGGGATTCCACTTCCGGTGTTGAAGGAGATTGCGTCATATTTCAACTCCCCACCGTCATCGAGCCGCAAGGCGCCGGCTTCAGGGTCGATACCCACTGCCCTGGCATGGACGAAAGTCCCGCCTCTATCCTCAACCATTTTCTTGATGTGGAATCTAACTTCCTGGGGGCTGTAGATTTGCGACAGCATTCCAGGCCCCATGCCTGAATAATAATGGTGGGTCACCGGACTAACCAGGGTTACGGAATGGCCCTTTGCTATAAATTCATTTACCTTCGTCAAGACAGTCAGATGGGCATGGCCTCCACCAACCAAAACCAATTGCTTTCCCATGTTATCCTCAGTTTAATAATTGCTTTCCAAATTCCGATCTACCGCTTCATCTAAAAAAAATTCATTTACCAGGATAGCAAGGACTGTTGATTAGCGCAACATTTCGCGGCTGAGTTGCGACATAACTCCTGAGATAAAATAGAAATAACTTCGAATGCTTATATCAAAATCTGAAAAAATTGGATTAAGCTTGACAAGTGCCAACAATTCTCGTAACATGCGACCGTCGAAACCGTCTATCCTTGATTTTGCAATAAAGTGATTATTTGGAGCGCATAGTGGGATTTCAAGAGGCTGCGAAAAGAATTGACGAACTCACTGACGATTGCGTGAATTTTTTAGCGAAAATCTGCGCTATCCCGGCCCTCGGACCTGAAAACCAGGGTGCCGGCGAAACTGAAAAATACAATGTGATCAAAGACTTTGTGCTCTCGATGGCGCCCGATTCGGTAACTGAAGTCGATTGCCCGGATGACAGAGTTCCTGCCGGATCTAGACCAAACTTAATGGTGGTTTTTAACGGAAAAGACACATCTCGAACTCTGTGGATATTGACTCACGTGGACGTGGTGCCTCCCGGAGAGCTGAAACTCTGGGACGGAGATCCTTTCAAGCCTTACGTAAAAGACGGTTACCTCTACGGCAGAGGTGTCGAAGATAATGGCCAAGCGCTTGCCGCAAGTATTTTCGCGGTAAAGGCCGTAAAAGAAACAAACGGCTTGGCTCTGAATGTTGGACTGGCGTTGGTTGCGGATGAGGAATGCGGAAGCGCGTGCGGCCTTGATTACGTGCTTAAAACCAGACCTGATCTCTTCAGACCCGAAGATCTCATATTAGTTCCTGACGCCGGCAACGAAGAAGGCGATTCCATAGAAATTGCGGAAAAACACCTTTTTCATGTCATGTTTACCGTAAAAGGACAACAAGCGCACGCCAGTCGTCCGGACATCGGTAAGAATTCGTTGCGAGCTGCGGCGCATTTAATTATTGAGCTGGATAACGCCCTGCACTCGCATTTTAATCATGAGAACAGCTTTTTTAATCCGCCGATAAGCACGTTTGAGCCCACCCGCAAAGACGCCAATGTCCCCAACGTAAACACGATACCAGGCGAAGACATCTTTTATTACGATTGCCGAATCTTGCCTGAAGTGTCCGTTGATAAAGTTTTTGAGGAGATGAAGCGGGTCGCCGCCAAAGTCGATTCGGACTTCGGAGTTTCGACGGTGGTCGAAGAGTATCTCAGGAATGATTCACCACATTCGACGGCCTCGGATTCGCCGGTGGTAATCTCATTGGCTCAAGCAATACAGGAAGTTTTAGGAGTTCAAGCGCGACCGGAGGGAATCGGCGGCCAGACTGTGGCTACCTTCTTCCGCAGAAAAGGCTTGAACGCCGCGGTGTGGGAGAAAACTTTGCATATGGCTCACGCCCCGAACGAAAGGATTGCTATCACAAACCTTGTCGGGATCACCAAAGTGTTTGCAAAGATGATGGTCTAATTTTCGCTTACTGCTCAATCGAGCCGCGAGCTAATTATGTTTGTGTTGGATTAGGTTTGGCTGCCAAGTTTGATTTGGTTTTGGGTAAATGGTTTCAAATATTTCATACTACTATTTGTTTTTACCAATCTTTAACGCCGTTGACCCAAATCCCCGACGCGTGTCGGTTATGTATAGGTTAAGGAGGACTCGGGGGTATGGATCATAAGCCTCAGTTGGGCGTGCTAATAGCGCTCATAGCCCTGGCGTTGTCAATATTGCCTCCCGATTCGTTCGCGGGTAATAAAGTGAACGGCAAGAAACCGGCAATCGCGCCTACGAAGCTCACGCTTGCCCAGGCCGTTTCAATTGCCCTGACAAGGAATTTGAGGCTCGCTGACTCAAGATTGAGTATTGCTGAAAAAGAACATCAACGCAGGGAAGCATATTCTGATTTTTTCCCGACGGTTGATGTGCAGTATGCAGGCTCCGGATACCGGTATAGACAGGGATCTATCGTTTCAGCGTTGGGCGCCAGCGGCAGACCACAGGTAAATCTTGGAAATATTAGGCGAGTAAACGCTTACCGTGTCTTTACCATGGCCGCGACCGTGACCCAGCCATTGTTCACTGGTGGTAGGTTGCTCAGCGATTACAAGTTCGCCAGACTCGGAGTAGATTATTCCTCCATTCAAATGGGCGTGGACCGGCAAGATCTCACATTGGATGTATACGAAGCTTATTACCAGTTGACTCAAGCTCAGAAGCTGCTTGAAGTCGCCAATGCCTCTATTAGGGCTCTGCAGGCTCTTAGAAATCAAACATCGGAATTTTACAAAGCCGGTGTTGTGCCCAAAGTTGATGTTTTGTCAACCGAAGGCCAGTTGGCTCAAGCTTACATTCAGCAGACCCAGGCTCTGACAGATATTGAACGTTACAAGGCCACTCTGAACTATCTACTTAGGTATCCCCAGGAAACGGATATAGACATCATTCAGGATTTTAACTATCGCCCAAATTCCTACAGATTACCGGATATATACGCAATAGCCGCAGGAAATCGATTGGAAATTCGACAGGCGAACATTTCCGTTGAACAGGCGTTAGCCCTGGTGAAATCATCCAAAGCCGATATTTTACCAAATGTGTCGGTCCAGACTCAGGGCAGCCGCATAAACGACGATTGGAACGTATTTGATCCTGAAGCAAATAACGATTGGAGAATAACCGGTATCCTCACCTGGACTTTCGATATGTTCCGCAAACGAGAGACGGTGAAAGAGCGAACAGCCAGTCAGGCCAGAGCATTTGTAGCGCGAGAACAATTGGTTGAGCAAATCATGGAAGAGGTGAAGTTTTCTTATATTGATATGAAGAGATCCGAAGCCGATATTCAAAACAATAAAAAGGCTGTTGAATTCAGACAGGAAAACTTTCGCATCAACCAGGAGCGTTACAAAGAACAAGTGGCCACATACATTGAAGTCTTGGACGCTCAACGCCAACTAAGCCTGGCGCAAGGCGATTATGTAATCTCTTTAATAGGATACATGATCAACAGAGCCATACTGGAAAGACGTCTCGGAATAATTAGATGAGAAATCAATGGGCCGGCATGTTAAGGATAATTAAATTCCCAGGTATTCCGATAATGATAATAATGCTGTGTATTGCAGCGCCTTCACGTGTAGAAGCCCAGTTTGGAGCGGCTTCGGCAACGCCGTTTTCCGTTTCTTCCGGTCGACCCAGCAGTATAACCATAAAAAGAAATATTTTAAGGATGAAGCAGGCGCAAATTGAGTCGGAACTGCGAGTGATAAACAACTGCATTAGAGACGCCAGTCAGTTGCAGGTCCTACGCGATCCGCAAGGAAACATCAATTTAGTGCCCCAGACCGACAGAGTGAATTGCGCCCGCGTGTTAAGAACTCTCACCCGCCGTTTGCAAGCTCTTGCTCGGGAGAGTAGTCAGCTCGGAAGGGACGCTCAATTCCAGGCAAATTATCTGCTACGCCGGGCGCAACAGGCGGAATTTGCACGCAGGACGCGGCCGCCGGGACCATCCGGGAATTGATGATCATCCGGCCTTGATTTGCCCTTTGTACTCACGATCTTTACTAGTTCTCAAAAGCTTTCGTGAATTGTTGGCTGGTATTCATGACGTTGCTTGTCCAACCGGCGCATGCCCACACACTTTAGCTAAAAATGTAGAATCACAGCGCCCGAGGTACGCAAAATCCCCCTGATAACGGGGATTTAGAAGGTTAATGTATGATGACTTCCCCCGGCCCTCGCCAACTCTTGGTAAGGGGCAATAAACCACCTGAGCCTTACCGTTAGATCCTAAGCGGCTTTTTCATCCATCTCGAACAATCCAAAAAGATTCTTCTGAGGATCAAGGGCAACGGCATACCAGCCCATATCCTTTATGGCAGTCTTGGAAACAACAAATGTTGCTCCGGCTGATTTTGCTTTCTCAATGGCCGCTTCTATTGATTCCACACACACGTAGAATGTTACAGTTTGTCCAGGGTCTTGTCGCTGCATCATACCGGCTGAAACATTCTGATCCTCGGATTTAATTCCGTAGTATTCCATATCACCCGGCATTTTTTCAAAGTTCCACCCAAACAAGTCACTGTAAAATGTCTTTAGCGGTCCTATTTTGTCCGCTGGAATTTCTATGTGGCAAATATAGTTTTCCATGGCTAATTTCTCCAATCAAGCCGAATGCGCAAGCTTCAAAGAAGCTTTTTACAAAGCCGCAAAGCTGCGCTTTCAGCATTCCGATAGATTGTGCGTTAAGCTCGCTGTGTACAATATAGTCATGGCTCAACAATCGGAAAGACGAGGAGTTTTAGCCCGAATAGATTAATAAACTCTTCACTCGGCAGTCTCAATAACAACATTGTCTTCAATTTTGATACAACCGATGACGCTCTGAGCTGCGGGACATTTGGATAAATAAAATTGCATAGCCTCCTTTGCGTCTTCTTCTTTTCCTCTCGGTACAATCAAGTGATAATCGACTTTGATGCGTGAGATTTTGAGCACGCCTTCCACATCTTCGATGTCGCCCTGGACGTCCGCCCAAAAGTTTTCCTCGGGTGTTCGTATTTGTTTTGCGGCCAGGACCCCGGCCAGTGTTCCCATCATTCAAGCTGCTATTGCGGTGATCATATGGTCCAGGGTGGCGGGATGCTCCTCTTTGGGCTCAACTTTGTAGAAATCCTTGATGCCGCCGTGAACGCCATACCTTACTTCTCCCGGGAAACCTTGAATGATGGCTTTCCTTGTCGGACCTTGTTCTCGCACGATCCTGCTGATTGATCTATGCACCAACTTTCCCATGACGACCTCCTTCCCGCTAAAGGTTTAAAGTAAATCAGACACACAGTGACGAAGTGTGGGACAGCAAATGAACCCGCCTCCCTAATATTCCTCCAGCCCGCCGGGATGAAATGATTAATTTAATTATTGATTAACTTGCGAGCGATCAGCGAAGCCTCATGCCCGTCGATGCGTTTCACTTCTCCCTTTTTCATTCCATACATACGACGACTCACAATATCAAGATGAACTCGTTCCAAATCCTGCTGCGCATGCGTTTCCAAGTATTCAACAAGCCTTTGGCTTTGTTTTTCTTACGTACTGTTTTGAGTCCCATCAATCGGGCACAATTTCCGCAATTGAAAACCAGGCGTAGGCGTCGGTATACCATTCGGCAACTCGCAAGCCGGATTCACGAGCGGTAGCCTCTATGCTTTCCGGCCTAAATTTCCGGCATATTTCCGTGCGAATCGTCTCTCCCTCCTCCAGGGAAACAGCGAAATCCATTATCTCAAATTCAGCCGTGAGCGGCCGTTTTGCCCTGAGATGCATTTCTATACGCTCGCCGCTCTCATTGAAAAAGGCCAAATGATCGAAATCATTTGGATCAAAATTACCACCCAGGCGCTTATTCAGCACGAGCAGGATATTTTTGTTAAACTGCGCCGTTACATCTTGTGAATCGTTGTACGCCGCTTCCAGAATCTCAACCGGCTTAACCATGTCAAGGCCGACAAAGAAGCGATCTCCAGGTTCGAGATTGCCTGCGAGAGTCTGCAGGAACTCTCTTGTGTCGTCTTCATCAAAATTGCCCATAGTGCTGCCGAACAGGAAAATAAGTCGAGGCCCGTGGCGAGGAATTCTGTCGAGATCTCTGGTGAAGTCGGCCACCAGGGGCACGATCTTTAGCTCTCGGTAGAGATGCGCCAGTTCATTGGCCGAGGCCACAACGGCCGATTCGCTGACATCCACAGGCACATAGTGAACTGTAGCGCGATCTGAAGGACTCATGGCATCCAATAACATCCGAATTTTCCAGTTGGCGCCGGAACCCAACTCCACCAAGTCGCCGTGTCGAAAATTACGAGTTAACGTGCCGGCAAAGCGCTTCAGCAATTCCATTTCCATTCGAGTCAAATAGTATTCCGGTAAACGGCAAATCTGTTCGAATAACTGTGAACCTCGAGCGTCATAAAAATATTTGCTGGGAATGTATTTTTCATTTGCGGTGAGACCTTTCACAACATCCTCGGCCACATTTGCGTTTCCAGGCTGCTTAAAGTAATTTCGGAGCTTTATTCCGTTTTGTTGAGCCGCTGTTCCAATATACATGTATGTTCCTCTGGCTAAAATAATGAGTTATCATTTAAGATTCAAGCGTTGCGTCGAAGATTATTAATTATTAAGATGTCTGAAAGATTCCTTTTGTTTCAGCGGCACGGCGCAAATCGGATGCTTGATGAAGCCTCTTTGAGCAGCCGCCCCATTGTTTCCAACGTAAGATCAATCTGTTCTGCCGTGTTGTCGTGACTAAGTGAAAAACGCAGAGCGCAGTGAGCGTCCGCGTCGGACAATCCCATTGCCTTTAAAGCGTGAGAAGGTTCCGGAGATCCCGCTCTGCACGCCGACCCGGAGGATAATGATATACCCTTTTGATCCAGGGCAAGCACCATCGATTCGCCCCTGAGTCCGGGCAAAGTCACATTGAGTGTGTTAGGCAATCGTTTATCTCGGGGACCATTTAAGATGTAATTGGGGACCAGAAGCCGAATGCCGTCTTCCAGACGGTCCCGCAACTTTTGTACTCGAGACATGTCTATGAGCCTCACGCCGGCGAGTTCAGCGGCTTTTCCAAGACCGACGATTCCGGGCACGTTTTCCGTCCCTGCTCGGAGAGCATTTTCCTGCTTTCCGCCATGGACCAGAGGCTGCAAGTTGACGCCCTTGCGCACGTACAAGGCTCCAACTCCCTTAGGTCCATGCAGCTTGTGACCTGACAACGTGAGCAGGTCCACCCCCAGCTCCTCCACATCCACGGGGATTTTGCCCACCGCCTGGACGGCGTCGGTATGAAAAATGGCCCCCGCGGACTTGGCTATTCGCGCAAGTTCCTTTATCGGCTGCACGGCCCCAGTTTCATTATTTGCCGTCATAATACTTACGATGGTTGTGTCGTCCCTTATTGCCGCGTCGAGATCCAAAGGGTTGACGAGGCCCTGCGAATCAGCCGGAAGATAAGTGACCTCAAAATCGAAGCCCTCCAGCCATTTGCATGTCGCCAAAACTGCGGGATGTTCAATAGTGGACGTTATGATGTGGCGTCCACGTTCCCGATAAGCGAAAGCGGCGCCCTTCAAAGCCAGATTGTCCGCCTCCGAACCGCCGCCGGTAAAGATGATCCTTCGAGCCGTGCAATTAAGGAGTTGAGCCAGGGAGCGCCTGGCTCCTTCGATGGCCACTCTGGCGCGATTGCCGGATTCGTGAATACTGGACGGATTGCTATACTCTGAGTCGGCGCTTTGAATCATGACTTCGAGCACTTCCGGATCGATAGTCGTGGTGGCGTTATTGTCCAGGTAGACACGTAGAGCAGTAATATCCTCCCTGGCGATTGACGGATACTCCGGCTCAGAGGGGTCTATATCCTTGGACGGCTGAGTCCCTTTTTTGACTTTTCGCACGTCGCACAAAAGCGCTTTGTAGACTGGAAACCCCGATATTGGATCATAACGGCCTAAATCGGTGAGGTCGTTCACATTGCAGTCCTGCCAAGCCTTAGGCCCCAAAGGTCCCCCTCCACCCATATCCGCGTCTATTGTCCCTGAAACAATATCGTCGGTGACAAAGGCTCGGAAAACTACTCCACCGCGTGGTGTAACCACTTTTACGAGATCCCCCGAATTTATGCCGCGTGCCTGAGCGTCCTTTGTGTTCATCGTGACTTCCGGCTCGGGACGAGTTTTCACAAGTCCGGGAATGCCATGAAATTGGGAACGAAAATCAGTGGTCACCCGTGAACCGGAATTAAATACCAGCGGAAACCTCTTTGCCGTCTCAGGCTGGGCAACCGGCCCTTCCTTGGGTTCAGTATATACGGGCAACGGATCGTAACCATGCTCCTCCAAAATGGAGGAAGCGATCTCAAATTTCCCGCTTGGGGTGTCGAAACCTGGGGTCCCGTCGCTACGCAAAAGGCCCTTTTCCCACTTCTTGTATTGCATCAATTCCGTGGGAATCCTTACGGTTCCACCTTGTGCGTGCACCTCATCCAGACTAAAACCTGAGCCGTCGAGAGCGTGTTCCAGCAGCTCATCCGGGTTTTGCGGATATAGATCGCCGTATCCCAATCTCCGGGCTAATTCAGCAAGGATAAAGAAGCCCGGGCGGGCCTCTCCCACTGGGTCGATGAGCTTTTCCCGGATTCTGAACACGGGGCCGTAAGTCATGTACGAGTCTTGCTCGAAATATGTAGTCGCAGGTAAAACTATATCAGCGAACGCCGCATCCGCTGTGAGGAAGCGGTCTATGCACACAAGGAAGTCCAAAGCGCCTAGAGTTCGGCGCCATATATCGGATTGCGGCCAAGCCGTGGTAATTGAGCCTCCATGGATAATCAGCGATTTAATGGGGTAGGGTCTGCCGTGCAATACGGCTTCCGGGAGCGCAATGGCGTGGGATTCGCCTCTGTAGGCGCTATACACGGGGAAGCGATCACGTCCAAGGGCGTTTCGGATATTGGGATTCGCCACGTGTCCCTTCCGATTCATAGGAAATTGATTCTGCGGCATGCTGAAACACCGCCCACCCGGCACGTCCAGTTGCCCGGCCAAAGCCCATAACACCTGTGATGCTCGAATTGCTTGAACACCGCTGTCGCTGTACTCAAGACCGCTATACATCACAGTCGTTGCGCCGCGAGCCGAGGCGATACGCCGAGCCAGTTCAACGACGGTCACAGCGGGAACTCCGGTGATCGTCTCAACCACTTCGGGCCTGAAATGCTGAACATAGCGGGAGAAGTCATCAAAACCCAGCGTCCAGTTTTCTACGAAATTGTCATCGTATAACTCTTCAGCTATCAACACGTTGCACATGCCGAGCGCCAAAGCTCCATCCGTGCCGGGGCGTATGGGAACCCATTGAGCGTCGGTTTTCTTCGCCGTGCCGGTGCGCCGCGGATCTATGACCACAACTTCGGCGCCTCGCTCACGAGCTTTCATGATGCGGTAAAACTCGAGCGGTGGAGAATCGGTTATGGGATTTGCGCCCCATACCACAATGAGCTGCGAGTTTTCCAAATCGGAGAACATGTTCGTCAACATACCACCCATCGTTACATGAGGGGCTATCATGGCAAAAGAGACGTAACACAGGGCGCCCACGCCGAGCGTGTTCGGCGAGCCGAAGGGAAAGAGAACGCTGGACGCGGAAGATACGGCTACTCCCTGAGGTTGGAAGACATCACATTCCGCTAACTCGAAGCTGCCTCGGCCCGTGTAAATGGCGGCGGCTTCCGGCCCGTATTCGGACTTAACGGCCTGTAGTTTATCTACGATAATTGTATACGCCTCATCCCAGGAAATGCGCTCAAACGCATAGGCGCCTTTGGGGCCCGAACGCTTCATAGGGTAGAGCAGCCTATCATCGGAATACACGATTTCCGGCGCTGCGCTGCCGAGTCTACATATCATTCCCGAAGGGGAATCATCATCCGCAGTGACTTTGGAGATGCGCCCGGATGAATCAAAATGCGCTTTCACCCAGCAACCAGCCGGGCAGATGCCGCAAATGGTCCGTTTAGATTGTTGGTTTGATGTTTCTTCGGCTGCAAAAGTCATGAATAGTTGGCCTTTGTGAAATTGCAGTTTGTATTTGAGATTACTATACGCCCTGGATTGTTCCGGCGATCGTTTCTCCGGGTAAATTGGTACAGTCTAATTGTGCTGTTTTAAACGGCTGATTTTGTCGTGGTTACAATAATAATTGAATAATGTTCATCATGAATTTGAGAGTTTACTACCAGTTTAACAATTAAGTTCCGATTTCGCTTTTGTAATATTATTGGTGTTTAGTATTATCAAAGTAATGCACTCAACAATCCAGGTCAAGGCCGAGGGTGGAAACATGTTATGGCGGCAAGTGGAGGAAATGAATGGTTCAGCTCGCTTGTGGGATTTGGAATATGACGTGTCCCATAATAGATGATGATGCAATTGCCTTAATTGAATGATCTTGACCCCGCAGGCTGGTAATGGTATCCCAAAGCTCTATGTCTCAAAATGAAGCAAAAGTTGAAACCGTCGGAGACTCAAGGTGGAACGCCGACGAGCTGCTCGAACGCGCCGAAAAAGTAAAACTGAATGCGGCTGTGCCGCTAAGCCGGTTCCGTGTCGGCTCCGCTGTGCTCACAAAAGGCGGCGCCATCTTTGAGGGTTGCAACACGGAAAGTATTATTCCTTTACTTGGCGTCTGCGCTGAGCGAAATGCGATAAATCATGCCATTACCCATGGTCACAACACCTTCCTGGCGGTCGCCGTCGTGTCGGACCTCTATGCTCCACTGTTGCCATGCGGCGCCTGCTTACAATATATTCAGGAATTTGCGAGGAATGAAGGGGATGACATACTCATCATTGCGGAAGGCAGATCGGGAGAGCGCATTGTGACCAGCGTAGATCAGTTGTTCAAGGGCGGATTTCCTCCGGATACGGACGTAAAAGAAATTCAGGACTCCTTTAAATGGAATACCGAATAATCAAAAATCATTCATTCTGATGCCGAAGCGCAAATCTCGAAAACGTTTTTGATCTTCATCCGAAACCAATGGTCCTATTCTAGCCATGAATACATTCTCGGCCCTTAAACTTATATTAGCCTCATTGGTGGAATATTCCTTGAATCCAAAGCCTTTCATCAAATCCATGAGGAGTCGTCGATACCGTCCCATTGTCAAGTGGTTACCATCCAGGTCCCAGTGCCATGAGTATCCGTTCATATAGGCGACTCTATTCTCAAAAAAGCTCTCTTGCATTAGTGAGCCTATTAAAGTGCGGGCAACTCCATTCTTCCGAAAATTTCGGCTCACTTCAATGGCTCCAAGCTCGTACATCAAGTCGCCGAGTTTACTCCACCGTTCATCTTCATGCGGATGCCAACACGCCAGGTAACCGACAATAACCATTCCATCGATCAACGCCAAGGCGACTCGTCCATTCTTGCCATTGACAATCTTTTCGAAGACGTCAAGTTTCTGAATAATGGAAGAATAGTGGGCAAAGGTTCCAATGCCGGGGTCCAGTATAAGGTCCGTGAAAAAACCTGGGGGACAATGTGGTCGAATGGTCAGCGGACCCAGAGGCGTATCCTGTATGAACACCTCTTCGCTTGGAGCCAATCCGGCGTTTTCTCTCAAAAATCACTCCAATCCCTGTGTAATGTCTTGATCATAACTACAAGATCGTGGCGCCGACCTTCGGAATCCTTAACGTAATCTTTGAGAACCGCCTGCTCGAAAAAATCCAACTTAGAAGCGGCATTCATTGCTGGATCTTCCAGTCCGGCCACAAATTCAGCGACCAACTTTTCCACTCCCATACAAATGGCTAATTTAACAATATCCAAGAGCAGCCATGTGCCGAGTCTTTGTTGTCTGTAGTCAGGGTCAACAACAATTCTCAGATGGGCTATATGCTTAAGACATTCTGCCGGACGCCTGTGTAGCCTTATAATGGCGATAATAGCTCCATCTTCCTTGACGGCAATGAGCGGCAAAATTCGGTCGTAATTCAAAGCTCCTATCCATTGATGGACTAAGTTGGGATCCGCCATGTAATCTCTGACAAACCACTTTTCATGTTCAGGCAGTCTTCCATAGAATTCGGTGAGATTTTTTTCGTCTTCCGCTGTAAGAGGCCTGAGAAGAATTGGTGTTCCATTCTTGCACATAATTTCTTTGGGATATCCCTGGAGCATGGGCGACCTCCTGATCTAAGTTAGGTCGTAGTCGTAGAATACAACAGATGCAAAAAGAGCTTGGTCATTGCAAAGCGCTGCTTAACGTATCCCCGTCCGTCCGCGATTTAATAGCAGGCGAGGACGGCACAAAACGGGCCCGTTTTCGCAATACCGGTTACTGATTCCAGAATGAGGAGCTCGGCTCTTTCTGAAAATCATTGTTAATTCACCAATAAAAAGTAAGCTCCGTTGGTTATATCTACCAGAACGTAAGAACCGGGGCAACGTGAAACCACGGCGCGCTGAGGAATAATCAAAACTGTGTGGCCGGCCAACCAACTATTCTCAATGAAATATATTTCACTCACAAGAATAATTCGTAAAAGGCGGTGTCTGCTTGCGTGGATTCATCGAAGCATTTAAAATTGCGCCAAAGAATTTGGGCTACGATTAATTTTTTAGTGAGGGGGAAAGTCATGGAGGATAAAGAAAAAGTGGTCTTGGACGCAATGAAACAAGCCGGTAAACCGGTACGTCCCGGAGAAGTAGCTAAAGCTCTTTCCATGGAATCCAGGGAAATATCGAAAATAATAGACTCTCTGAAAAAAAGTATGGTTGTCTCTCCCAAGCGTTGCTATTATGCGCCTTCGGATAGTTGACGCGCCCTCTCCGAGCACCGATTGAGGGCTTTGGCGTCAACTTCCGCATTCGGGTACGGTGGGTATTCCAGTTTGTTCGAAGCTATAGAAGATGTTCAAATTTCAATACTGTAGGACTTTTTATGCCCTCTCCAGAATCTCTAGATTTACATATCCGTCCTCCCGCGACGGTTCATTTAATGGGTATTTGCGGCACGGGTATGGCAGCCCTTGCAGGCATGTTCAAAGCCGCAGGTTATCATGTCACCGGTTCGGATCAGGCCTGTTATCCCCCAATGAGTAATATTCTCCAAAGTATGGGAATAGATGTTAAATTAGGTTACAGAGCCAAAAACCTCAACCACCGGCCGGCTTTGGTCGTGGTCGGCAATGTGATCAGGAGAGTAAACCCGGAAGCTCAGGCTCTAGAAAAATCCGGAATTCCTTACATGTCCATGCCGGATGCGATTATTCACTTTTTTGCTGAAGAGAAGACAAGAATAGTGGTTGTCGGAACACACGGCAAGACCACGGTTTCTGCAATGATTGCATGGGTGTTGGAATATTGCGGTCGTGATCCAAGCTTCATGATTGGAGGCGTCCCGCGTAATTTCGGGACAAATCACAAGCTGGGCAATGGAGCCTGCTTCATAATCGAGGGTGATGAATACGATACGGCCTACTTCGACAAAACACCAAAATTTCTGCACTATAAGCCCCATATGGCTGTTATGACGTCATGTGAGTTTGATCATGCCGATATTTACAAAGATTACAGCGCAGTTGAGGAACAGTTTATCAAATTCGCCAAAAAACTTCCCAATGACGGAATCCTTGTCGCAGCGCACGAAGATAGAGGTGTTAGGCAAATAGTGTCGCATATTTCCGGCAATGTTGTTACCTATGGTTTCAATAGCGATTCTGATTGGAGCATCGCCTTTTACAATGTAGGAGCCGGGGCGCCGGCAGTTGCGGTAGCGCGCCGTGGACAATGTGTGGGAAGAGCGAATTTGCCGTTGATGGGCAGACATAATGCTCTCAATGCTTTGTCGTGCATAGTTTTAGCCGATCACCTTGGAATTCATCCCGACCAAGCCTTGGATGCTCTCACAAAATTCAAGGGGATAAAGAGAAGACAAGAATTATTAGGAGAATATGGCGGCATTCTTCTAATCGACGACTTTGCGCATCATCCTACAGCAGTTCAAGAAACACTTGAGGCGGTGAAACGTTTTTACCCAAAGCGTAGACTTGTCGCCATTTTTGAACCCAGATCAAATACGAGCAGAAGGGCCGTTTTTCAAAAAGACTACGCTAATTCCTTTTATTTCGCCGATCTGGTAATCTTAAAGGAGCCTGATGGAGTCGAAGATATACCTGAAAACGAACGATTCAGCTCGATTGAACTTGCGCAGAATTTAACGGCGGCCGGCAAAGACGCTATAGCGTTCCAAAATGTTAATGAAATATTGAAGTTTTTAAATGATAATCTTCATTCCGGAGACGTGGTATTAATTATGTCCAACGGAAATTTCGATAACTTGAATGCACGTCTTCAGCGCCTATTGATGGAGGCAATCAATGAAAGAGGCAGGGCTATATGACAAATCGAAAGAAGGCATGGTAAATTGCCGGCTTTGCCGACACTTGTGCAAAATTAAACCTGAGTCAAAGGGACTTTGCTCGGTAAGGCTGAATCAGGACGGCGTCCTTTATACCCTCGTTTACGACAAAGTCATTTCCACGAATGTTGATCCCATTGAAAAGAAACCCTTGTTCCATTTTGCGCCGGGGACCACGTCATTCTCCATGGCCACGGTAGGCTGCAATTTTTTTTGCTCGTTTTGTCAAAATTATTCAATTTCTCAAATGCCTCGAGACGCTGACCGCATTATAGGTGAGCCGTTTACTCCGCAGGAGTTAGTTGAAATGGCCGTGAGGAATGAATGCCGCAGTATTGCGTACACATACACTGAGCCCACAATCTATTATGAGCTTGCCGCGGACACAATGGTGGAAGCCCACAAACGAGGACTGCTGAATGTTTTTGTAACAAATGGGTATATGACTCGCGATATGCTGGATGACTCGAAGGGTCTAATTGACGCTGCAAATGTTGATCTAAAGGCCTTTTCTGAAACATTTTACAAGAAATACTGCAAGGCCCGATTAAGTGGAGTTTTGGATTCTTTAAAGTACATAAAGCAGATGGGCATTTGGCTCGAAGTGACTACGCTTCTTATACCTTCTTTGAATGACGATATCGCTGAAATAAAGGATTTAGCCGCGTTTATCAAAAATGAGCTTGGACCGGAAGTCCCGTGGCATGTGAGTAGGTTTTATCCCCAATATAAAGAACAGGCTCTCCCGCCTACCGACGTGGAGTTTTTGCGCAAGGTGAGGCAAATTGGTTTGGATGAAGGTCTGTATTATGTATACACCGGAAACGTGCCGTGGGATCCGGGAGAAAAAACTTTTTGCCCCGGTTGTTCGCTCTTATTGATAGATAGAGAGGGATACAGGATTAACAGGAATGGTATAAAAGAAGGCCGTTGTCCAAAATGCGGCTATGAAGTTGAGGGAGTTGAACTTTAGATGTTTAATTTACTGATTATGTATAAATATGCCCTGCCGGCCCCACCCATGCATGGAGAGGGTATTACAAAAATTATGACATTATGGCCCGTTTTGCCGCCGGCACGGTGTTAGATAAGGAATTGTAATGAAAAAAGATTTGCTGATCTCACCATCGATCTTATCCGCTGATTTTACAAAACTTGGAGCGGAAATTAGAGAGGTAGAGGAAGCAGGCGCGGATTGGATTCATATAGACGTGATGGACGGTCATTTTGTGCCGAACATTACAATAGGGCCCATGATTGTCGCAGCCGCCAAGAAAGTTGCGACTAAACCACTTGACGTACACCTGATGATTTCAGAACCAGACAGATATATCGATGAATTTCACCGAGCGGGCGCTGATATTCTGGCGGTGCATGTGGAGGTTTGCATACATCTCAACAGGACATTGAATTATATCCGCAGTCTGGGAATGAAATCCGGTGTTGCGCTCAATCCGTCCACCAATCCGGACACAATCAAATATGTCCTACCTGATGTCGATGTGATTATGCTCATGACCGTGAACCCCGGTTTCGGCGGGCAATCATTCATAAGAAATATGATTCCGAAAATTATGGAAGTAAGGGATCTTGTGGATGAATCGGGACTCCCAATATTGGTGGAAGTGGATGGGGGCGTCAGTCCTGTTACTGCGCCCGAACTAGCTTCCGCGGGGGCCGATGTATTTGTGGCCGGTAGCGCCGTGTTCGGCCGGCCTCCGTATGATGAAGCAATAAAAAAGCTGAAGTCTGCGGGAAGTTTATTGGTGTGATTATTTCATAAGAATGTTTGAGCCTTTGCTGCCTCGAACTGCTCAAATGTGGCGCTGGTTTATGGTTTTCGAGGTAACCCCATCAGGATTACCTCGCTTTGTTTTAACAGGATATTCTTCTTTCAAATCTATCCCAAAGCTCTGATGCAATTTCAGATCCTACATCAGCCCAATCCTGGTTAGCATTGCTTAAATAAATTGATAAATCTCTAGTCCATTTTGATTTATCCGACTCCATGAAATGTCTTAAAAAATTTCCGTATAATCCTTCGTACATGTACGGAGTCACCCTCTCAATCTCATTCACAATGGACTCTGCTTTATAATTATCATGTCCCATGACGTAACCTCCGTCCTATAAGAGAGGATATCTTATTTTAATTATTAGATACCTCTATGCGGCTGGGTGTTCCAAAAAAATTGAATTTTATCCGACCGTCTATTAGACGACTAAGGCGCCGGACCATTTTTGAATTGCATAAAATACATGACGAATGCTATGCTAAATTGCCGAAATGCTTGTTCGCCGAGTCGTAAAAAGTTGAATATTTGTATTGCCTTCTGAAAAGGCGGTCAGTGGTCCAATTGAGCGGCATAATCACATATAAGCACTGTGGTTCTTATCGTTAAGTGATCAAAACCTTTTTTTAAATCATTCAAGAAGGTTGGCCGGTTGAAAGCGTTGATCCTCTCGGTCGGGTAATGCAATTTGTCGACAAATAAAACTTCAAGTTTTCATCAGGAATTTGCGTCATGAAGCTCTTCAGGGCTTATAAATCCGAGGTTTATAGTTCACAAGGAAGGATCTTAATTTGATTCCAAGATATACCAGAGACGTAATGGGGAGAATTTGGGAGCCGCGTAACAGATACCAAAAATGGTTGGATATCGAAATAGCCGTTTGTGAAGCCTGGACGGAACGAGGCGTAATTCCTCCGGAAAGCATGGAATGTATTAAACAAAAGGCGGGCTTTGACGTTGATCGCATAAACGAAATAGAAGAGATAACTCGCCATGATGTTATCGCCTTCACAACGTGCGTGGCTGAACACGTGGGTCCGGATTCGCGGTTTATCCATCGTGGCCTCACAAGTTACGATGTAGTGGATACCGCTTTATCGCTGCTTCTCAAAGAAGCGGGCGAAATCATACGGCAGGATTTAGTGGATTTATTGGAGGCCCTCAAGGAAAGGGCTCTGGAATTCAAGTACACGCCTACAATCGGCAGATCACATGGAATTCACGCTGAACCTACGACTTTTGGTCTTAAACTGGCAATTTTTTACGCGGAAATGCAGCGAAACCTCGTTCGCTGGGAAGCGGCCATCAAGAGTATTTCAGTTGGAAAAATTTCAGGCGCAGTGGGCACATTTGCTCATTTAGACCCGGACATGGAGGAAGCGATACTTGCCAGAGTAGGCTTACAGGCCGCGCCGGCTTCTAATCAGGTCATACAACGTGACAGACATGCGGAATACTTCAGCGCCCTGGCTCTTATCGGAGCAAGCGCGGAAAAGATAGCCGTGGAAATACGGCACCTCCAACGCACTGAAGTCGGCGAATTGGAGGAGTTTTTCCATAAGGGTCAAAAAGGCTCTTCTGCAATGCCGCATAAACGCAACCCCGTATTAACCGAGAATATTAGCGGGCTGGCAAGACTACTCCGTGGTAATGCTCTGGCGGCGCTGGAAAATGTTCCTCTCTGGCACGAACGTGATATTTCCCATTCGTCCGTCGAAAGGGTCATTGCCCCTGATTCCACTATTGCGGCGGATTTCATGCTCAGCAGGCTCACGTCCGTAATACGCAATATGAAGATTTATGAAAATAAAATGAAGCGTAATTTGGAGTTGACCAAGGGCCTGGTCTTCTCTGAGGCGATTCTCATACGGCTGGTGGATAAGGGGCTGACGCGCGAGGACGCTTATGCCCTTGTTCAACGGAACGCTATGCGCGCCTGGGAAGAAGAGAGAGAGTTTAAGCCTTTGATTCTAGGTGATAAAGACATAACTAATCTTCTGACGACTGACGAGATCGAATCCGCATTCGACTTGAATCACAGTTTTCGGTGGGTAGACGCGATATTTAACAGAGTGTTGTTTCAATAAAATCATGATGTTGCATTAAAAAGCTGATGTGATTTGTCTTGACTTTTTCTGCATGTGACTGTAAAGAAAGGCTTATGTGGGCTACAATTGCTAAGGCGGCGCCGAACCAGATTACTCGAGCGCTCAAAATAACACTGATGCTGTCGCTTGTTCTCATGGTTTGCGCCGTGGGTAATACTAAGGCTTCAGAGCAGCTCTATCCGATTGCTCTCATGAATTGGATGGTGGAAGGATCGTATTACGCCTTAATTGTAGATAAATCACAGCAAAAACTTTTTGTATGGCAGATTAAAGACGGCGAACCCCTCCTCACAGAAACGTTCCGATGTTCAACAGGCGAAAACGATGGTGATAAATGGGTGAGGGGCGACATGAGAACCCCTGAAGGAGTCTACTTCTTTTATTCGGTGATTGACGGTAAGACTCTACCGCCCAAATATGGTTTGTGGGCTTTTACCACCGACTATCCTAATTTTGTGGACAGGCGACGCGGGAAGAACGGTGACGGCATTTGGCTTCACGGTCGGGATAAACCGCTTGCGCCGAAGCCGGATTCGAATGGATGTGTAGCCCTCGAAAATGACGATCTTATTGCGGTGTCCAAATATATACGTCTCCAAAATACTCCTTTAATCGTAATGGATAAAATGAAGATGGCTCCTAAATCCGAGATTATGGAGCAAGAGCGTGAAGTCAGGAATTTTCTGGAGTCGTGGCGTCGTTCGTGGGAATCGAAAGATTTAGACACGTACATGAACTATTATTCGCCGAACTTTCAGAGTAGCTGGTTGGATTACCGGGGTTGGAAGGACAAGAAGCGTCGATTAAATAGGAAATACTCCAGCATCAAAGTGAAGCTGGGGAATATTTATCTTTACAGGCAAAACGGTCTAATCACTTCGATATTCAATCAATCATACAGCACTGACGGATTCGAAAGTTTTGGTGTAAAGAGCCTCTATCTCGTGGGGCACGGCAAATATGCCATTTACGCCGAAGATTATCATCATGCTGTTGAGGAATCCTGTACTGTGGCTCCGTTATTGGCCAGGCACGGCGTTGGACCTGCGCCGGTAGAATTGGAAACTGTAGACCAGGGGGATTATAAGATACGTCTGGTCTCGACCGACGAACCCGATCCGGGGCCGGCTGTGGATTCAGATGAGGAGCAGTTGACAAAGCCAATAAAACAGGCCTCCCTGGAAAAATTTGCGGCCGGCAAGGCAAAGACTGCGCCTATGAATCTTGAGTCAAACAGCAAGTTCATTAACGCATCCTCTCCGCAACGATTAATAATCAGCAGGGTGGCTTACGCCATTGGCTCTGCAAGCAATCCTTCGGCAAATGATCAAGCTGATCCACATGAAATTACCGTTAGCGCCACAAATAGAAGGACCGCGGCGATCTTGATTATTCCTGAGCCCCCCGTTAAAGTGGCCACAACCAAAGAAAATCGGAAAAGAAGTGAACCCGGCGCGCTTCAAATTGCAACTAATCGGTCCCAATCCACAAATAAATTTTTGGAATTACAATTTAATAAGGCTGCTTCTGAAGGGTCCTCCGGCGATAATACCCCTGTAGATAATAAAATTATTACGGAATTTGTCCATAGTTGGAAAATAGCCTGGGAGAAAAAGGACCTTGACACTTTTATGAAAATGTATCATCCCAAGTTTGGGCAAGGTGGTTTGAATTACAAAACTTTCAGATTATCTAAGAAGAACTTTTTTGGGAAATACAAGTCTATTCATATTGATGTCGATGGAATCGAAGTAAGGAATAATCAAAATCGAACTGAAGTGACTTTCATACAATCCTTCCAGGGAGACGGTTACCGTGACAAAGGTCGAAAAACTATGGTCCTTGATATCGGAAAAGATAAAGGGGTCCGAATCATCTCGGAAGAATGGTCCCCACTTAAGGGAAATGCCGCAAATTCCGGTTCCTAAACCTCGAACCAAAGCTCGCTATTCACTTGTCCTCATCAACGAAGCAGGCTATTCCCGTCAAATAGAACTTACTCGAGCACGGCTCATTGCCGTCGGGGGGGCTGTGGCGGCGGTCGCTTTGGCGCTGGTGATGGTGATAGTGTTCAGCGGTCGCTCTACCGTGTCCCAGCCAGGCGCCGGTCTTCAGGCGAAAATTCAAGCTTTGCAAAATGATTTAAATAAAAAGGACTTGGCGTTAGCGGAACAGGAAAAGCGCGTAAAGGAGCTTGAAAAATTCTCCTTGAGTTCGGCCACGCCACAAAGTACGACTGATGATTTGACAAGGCAATTGAGTGAACCTGAAGTGACTCCGGCTGACGAGCCTAGACTCGGCGCAGTTTCTGAGAATGCTAATGCCTTAAAACGAAAAGAATTTGCGGAAAAAGCCGAACCGCAAAATAATACCGGAAGATTGACTATGCCGGTTCAATCCGGTCCAAAAAAACCGTCGGTAGAAGCCGCTTTGCCCGGCTTGGACCTTTCAGAGCCGTTAAATAAGCAAGCTATTGTTAATTTCAACGCCCAGGATGTTACAGCGGTATCGGACGGAGACAGCGGAGGAACTCTGAGTTTCAGGTTGGTTAAAGATCATCCGGATCTCAGATTTTCAGGCTACTTGTTTGTCTTTGTTGAAATGACCGATCAGCGCGGTGAGCAAAAAATTTACGTGTACCCTAAAGCGGCTCGATTAGGTGATGAAGACTTGCCGGCTGATTACCGCGAAGGCGAGACGTTGTCGTTCAAGTACAATTCGCGAGTGGAGCTTCCATACGGGGACATTCGATCTGGGGCCTCATTGGCTCGGGTGTCGATTCTGCTTTACGGCGACAATGGGAAAATCGTTTTTCAAAGAGGGTTTGAGCGCAAAGAGGTGCGGAATGTAAGCGCGAAGCCACCCGCAATTGAGGGGGCAAAGCATAAGAGTTCCGAGAAGAGAAGGGCCCTTTAATAGCTTAACACGACTGTTCGGCAAATGTGATGAAGGACAAACGCTCCTTCATCTATCCGTATTAAATGCTCCACAATCCTCTGCAAATGAAGTAAACTTTCTCGTGGCTCTCGGGATGGTCGGTGTAATATCATTCCGGGGCCTCCGATTCCCTACCAAGATCAGTACTTTGGTTTTTATGTTACTTACGGGTCTAACTAAGCTGCGCTCATTTCGCTCCAGCTCGTCTGGAAGTGTTCAATCGCGGTTATTCACATTTTTGGTAACTCTCACTTTCACCTGTCTTGTAAATCTTGTCGCTCTTGCGGAGACGACGCATCGTACTTACTTCAAAGGCACCGATTCGGAACTGGATGTATATATGATTGAAGGGACCAGCCCCGGTCCCACAATGATGGTTATGGGGGGTATTCAAGGCGATGAACCCGGCGGGTATCTGGCCGCCGACTTGTACGCCGATATATCGCTAAAAAGAGGAAACTTGATAGTTGTGCCGCGCGCCAACTTTGTCTCCATTGTGGAAAACAGTCGCGGCGTTCAAGGTGACATGAATCGCAAATTTGCGGGTATCACGAAGGCTGAGGACCGGGATTTCGCCGTCGTAAATATTTTAAAGGAGCTCATGCAAAAGAGCGACGTTTTCCTAAATTTGCACGACGGCTCGGGTTTTTATGCTCCGAAGTGGGAATCTCAGGAAAGAAATCCTCTGAGGTACGGGCAATCCATAATTGCGGACACTGATGAGTTTTCAAATCATAACGGCAAAAAGGTAAAAGTGACTGCGATAGCTCGCCGAGTTATAGAAAGAGTCAATCCTCAGATATCCAACCAGGACCACACCTTCAAGTTCAATAATCACCAGACTTCCGCGACGGAGAGCAAACATAAGGAGCAGAGACTTTCAGCTACATATCACGCCTTAACCAAAGTCGGCATTCCGGCCTTCGGAATAGAGACGTCAAAAAGCATTCCGGATTATCGCGTTCGGGTCAGATACCAAACCATGGTAATTAATGCTTTTTTGGAAGAATTTGGCGTCGAAATGGATAATCCTAAAATATTCTTGGAAAATCCCTTGTTAAAGTATCTCATTGTCTCCGTAGACGGCAAAACACCCATAGTAGTCCACGGTAATGACTTATTAAAAGTTCAGCCCGGCGCCACAATAAGAATCGTCCACATTGAAGCGAACTACAGCCGGGGACTGACCGCCAGCGTGAAAGGTTTGGGTCGAAGTTTCAATGATCTTAATGAAGAGATTCAGATTAAAGAAAACACGAATATTCTCATTAGGAAAGATCGATTCGTTATTGGAAGTATACCAGTCGAGATCATAAAAGAAAAAATAACGGCAACCCAGGGGATCCACGTGGACCCAAAGGTGCTTTACTTTTGCGTAAAGGTTAATGATAAGAGATTCATGCTTGAGCCGGGAGAGGAACTGGCGGTTTGCAAAGGTGATAACGTCGTCTTGCTGGATCCCAAGACAAACTTAGATCCATTGGATGAAAAAAATGTCAGATTAGATTTGCGAGGCTTTCAGGCGGAAGATTCACCGTATCCACGTGAGGATCGCGGCCATATCGTGAACACCGGTTCAGAGCTTTTGGAAAAATATGCCCGGAAGAGAGAAAACGCCGCTGTATATCCAATTCAGGCCAAGATCAACAACAAAGTTTTTGGTGAGAGCTATCTTGTGGTGGTTGAGCCTAAGCTTGAATATCTTTTACTTTCAGATTCCAACGGGGTCTCGTTCGTCGCTTATCCAGGAGATAAACTGGAACTTCCATCGTCCACAATTATTAAGATTATGGATATACGCACCAATTCTCCAGAAGCAATGCCTCTGCAAATTACCATGTCCGGGAAAAGCGTAGAATGGAAGCAGGCTGGGGATACGGGAATAGACCCTTCGCTCCTTGATGAAGAGGACACGCCTTTACAAATCACTAGAAACGGTATGATCTTGGGAGCAATTTGGCTGAAACAAGGTAAGGAACTTCGATTATCGGACCGCGGGTCGAGAAGTCTGGAATCACCCTACAAAGTACGCTATCATTGAGTTTTGAAAAGAAATAGTTCCCCACTCTCCAGCGTTTCCCATGTGAAATAATATTTCAATAATAGTATAATAGTGGTTCCTGAATTATGACAAACAATCCGGACGAATCCGTCCTTGAAGGTTTACAGTTAAATGCCCGATAGAGTAAGACCTCTTCGTAAAAAATCCGCCTCAATCTCAAACATTTCCACAGAAAACTATTCTCGTGGACTCCATTTTCCACGTCTATTCACAACACCGGATGTAAATCTCTTTGACACCGTAGATTGGACAATCCGAACTGCATCGATTGTAAACGAAAACGGCGCCGTGATTTTTGAACAGAAGAATGTTGAGGCTCCTGTTTCATGGTCCGATTTGGCGGTGAACGTAGTCGCTTCAAGATACTTTCGAGGAAAAATGGGCTCGCAGGAGCGAGAGGCAGGCGTTAAGACCCTATTGCTGAGAGTTGTAGATACCATCACTACCTGGGGTAAAGACCAGGGCTATTTTGCCGCCGACGATGACGCCGAAAGCTTTCATGACGAGCTTTTATACCTCCTACTCCACCAGATGGCGTCATTCAACAGTCCGGTGTGGTTTAACGTAGGCGTGGAAGAGCGCCCACAGTGTTCAGCTTGTTTCATACTTGATGTTGAAGACACAATGGAGTCCATCCTCAACTGGTACACCCAGGAAGGCATGATATTCAAAGGCGGCTCGGGTTCGGGAATCAATGTCTCAAAGCTCAGATCTTCACGCGAATCTTTGTCTGGTGGAGGAACCGCTTCAGGCCCTATTTCGTTCATGAAGGCCGCGGACGCTTCGGCGGGAGTCATTAAATCCGGAGGCAAAACACGTCGTGCCGCGAAAATGGTGATCCTTAACGTGGATCATCCAGATATCGTGGAATTTATCAATTGCAAAGCTTCCGAAGAACGAAAAGCTCAAGTCCTGATTAGGGCTGGATATGACTCATCGCTCAATGGCGCCGCATACTCCACAATAGCTTTTCAAAACGCCAACCATTCGGTTAGAGTTTCCGATGATTTTATGGACGCAGTAGTTAACAATGAGAAATGGCGCACAAAGTGTGTGGTTTCAGGCGCTAATGCGGACATTTATGACGCGCGCGATCTGTTCAGGAAAATAGCTCAGGCTGCCCATCTATGTGGCGATCCGGGGATGCAATTCGACACAACAATAAACAATATGCACACCTGCCCGGAAACCGGACCCATCGAGGGGTCGAATCCATGTTCCGAATATATGCACGTAAATAACTCGGCCTGCAATCTGGCTTCCTTGCGTTTGACAAAGTTCTTGTCCGGAGAATCGTTTGCCGTAGCCGATTTCCGCCACGCGGTGGAGATACTGATAACCGCTCAGGACATCATTATTGATAAAGCGTCTTATCCCACTAAGGCAATTGCTAAAAACTCATCTCAGCTTCGAGCTCTCGGCCTGGGATACGCCGACCTTGGCGCTCTGTTGATGTCGCTGGGGCTGGGTTACGACTCTGATGAGGGGAGGACCTGGGCTTCAGGAATAACCGCGCTGATGACGGGTTCCGCGTATATCCAATCCACAAAATTGGCGGCTGCGCGCGGCCCTTTTAAAGAGTTCAGGCGAAATCGAGAACCCATGCTCAAGGTGATTCGCGCGCATCGGAAAAACGCCAGGGATTTGCTTTCGGAAAAGTTACCCGAGGAATTGCAAACGTCAATTGGAGATGTCTGGGACAAGGCTCTTGCTTTAGGCGAACAACACGGTTTCGCAAACTGTCAGGTGTCCGTTTTGCCTCCCACCGGGACCATAGCGTTCATGATGGATTGCGACACCACCGGAGTTGAACCCGAAATTGCCTTAGTAAAATACAAAAAACTTTCCGGCGGCGGGCGTCTGAAAATCATAAACAAGACTGTGGAAAAGGCGCTTAAACGACTGAATTATTCTCCTGTCGTTATTCAGAGGATACTTGAAGGCATAGAGAAGACCGGAACCATCGAAGGCATAAAGGATCTCGTTCCGGAACATCTCCATATCTTCGATTGCGCCTTTAAACCGTTGAATGGGAGTAGGTATATTGGCCCTGAAGGACACGTGCGAATGCTTGCGGCGATTCAACCGTTTATCTCGGGGGCGATTTCAAAGACAGTAAATTTGCCTTCAGACGTCACTGTGGAACAAGTGGAAGGTATTTTCATGTTGGCCTGGAGGTTGGGTCTGAAAAGCATAGCGGTTTACAGGGACGGGTGCAAGTTGGTTCAGCCCATAGATTTAGGAGGACCGGAACAGAAAACCTCTCCAATAAGGAAGAGACTACCTGTAGACTGCAAAAGTGAACGTCACAAATTTCAAATAGCCGGCCAGAAGGGTTACCTGCACGTCGGTTTTTATGAAGACGGCAGGGTCGGGGAAATTTTTATTCGAATGGCCAAGGAAGGCAGCACCATCTCCGGCCTTATGGACACAATTGCGACATTAACATCCATTGCTTTGCAATATGGAGTACCGCTGGAAGCGCTCGTCAATAAATTTAGTCATACGAGGTTTGAACCTTCAGGGTTCACAAGCAATCCCAAACTTCCAATAGCAAAATCATTAATCGATTATATCTTTAGGTATCTGGGATTGGAATTCTTGTCAAAGGAAGGGCAGGAAGCGGCGGGGTTGACGCCTTTGGATGAAAAATCGTCGAATAGGGAGTTACCATCGCCCATCGAAAACGGCGATTCAGCCATTGGGGACGGCCACGCGTTTAATGCTCAGTCCGACGCCCCTGCGTGCGCAGATTGCGGAGCAATAATGGTGCGGAATGGTTCCTGTTACAAATGCGTCAATTGTGGTTGGGGAAACGGCTGTTCCTAACCCTGCGAACTGTCGATTGTGGTCATTGGCACATTGCGCAGTCTGAAACTACTTCTCCACCAAGCCTCTTACATTCTGCTCTCGTCTGTTTTACGCAAGAGATTTTTCGTTTCTCTTCCGGTAAACAACTGCAAGGTTTGATGCAGCAATCCACTAATTCGTGATCCTGCTCGTACGCTACCGTTAATGGAGTAACAAAGAGAGTGAGCAGCAGACAACATATCTGTAGTAGGCGAGTCAAGACGCTCCTCCTGATCGTTCTTGGAGAACTCTTATGCGCTCCGTAACCGGCGGATGCGAGTAGTAAAACTTCGAATATA
Source organism: Desulfomonilales bacterium (assembly GCA_038250835.1). Lineage (GTDB taxonomy): Bacteria > Desulfobacterota > Desulfomonilia > Desulfomonilales > Desulfomonilaceae > JBBSBY01. The sequence continues at coordinate 26,832 of JBBSBY010000027.1, forward strand.
AGCGATGCGGATGCAGATTAGATAAATTCTCAAAAGCCAACTTTTTAAGCGCGCTGATTAGATAATCCGCGTCAATGATCTTTGCCGCGAAATCATCGGATTCCCGCTCAAATTTCCTGGATATAACCGACTTTAATGGCTGCAAAAAATAGGATAGCTTTTGCAAAAAAACCAGGGTCAGCAAGAAGGCTATATATGAACTTGTTTGTGGAATATAAAACGCGGAATATATGGGAGGCCAATTCATCAATCTATATACAATGTAAAAACCTGCCAGAGAAACCGCAAGACTGACGATATAAGACTTCATCACGTGTTTCAACTTAAAATGACCAAGTTCGTGCGCCAAGACCGCAAGGATTTCATCGTGAGTGTTGGCGGCCAGTAGTGTGTCGAAAAGCACTATGCGTTTGGTTTTACCTATTCCGGTGAAATAAGCGTTGGAATGCCCGCTTCGTTTGCCTGCATCCATCTGGAACACCCCTTTGGGGGTCATTCCCACTTTGTGAGCAAGTTCGTTCACCTTGCGCGCAAGTTCAAGATCCGCCACCGGCTCAAATTTATTGAACAGAGGCGCTATTATTATCGGATATAGCACAACCAGACCAAACTGAATTAATGATACGATTATAAAACCGTAAAGCCACCATAAATTCGGAAATGTGCTGATTGTGAAGAGAAGCGGCCCAAAAATAATCGCCAGAATTATCGCTGACAACAAGAGCCCTTTGATGTTGTCAAAGATCCACGTTTTAACATCGGTTCTATTGAACCCGTGCTTCTCTTCGATGACAAAGGTATGATAGTAATCAAAAGGCAATTCAATTAAATAAAAAGTGATTCCAGTTACATAGAAAAAGATTAGCCCTGAGATCACATAATTGTGCGTGAGGGTAATTCCGAATGAATCAAAATTGTTCAAAATGCCGCTGAATGCAATTATTAAAATTAATATATTTGAGAAGACATCCGTAACGATCGCAAATGAACTGTTTTCGAGCGTATATGCCTTTATTTTTCGGAGGCTATTTTCATCGATCAGACCTTCAAATACATCCGGTATGTAATCGCCTCTCTTCTTTATGTGCGCTCTATTAACAAGCTCCAGCGCCGCGGCCGTGATTGCCTGGAGAATAACAATTGCAACAAACACCAAAATTATGCATGATTCTAAATTCATTGTTGTTGGAACATCCGAACCGAACCAAGCATTCGAGAAGCAGTATTCGATCGATACAAATTAATATTCATCAATCACTGAGTCTGAGTCTTGGGTTGTCGTTGGTATAAATTAACCCACTTGTTATGTTCTTTCAGGTTATTCGAGAATTGATGAGTACCGTCATTTTTTGCCACAAAATAAATATAATCCACATCCGCCGGAGTCACCGCTGCAGTTAAAGATTCTTTGCCGGGATTGGCAATTGGACCCGGCGGCAATCCTACATTCTGATAGGTATTATAGGGCTGTTTCCGATTTAAATCTTCGCGGGTGATCCTGGAGCCCATTGGCTTTATTCCGTAGATAACCGTTGGGTCGGACTGTAATTTCATATTTTGACGCAAGCGATTGTGAAACACAGCGGACACTAGCGGATGTTCGGAAACTTTAGCTTCTTTTTCGATTAACGAAGCCAGTGTGAGAACCTGGTTCATGGACCAACCGTTCTCCTCGGCCACGGCTTTCACATGTTTATCGTAAACATTCTGAAACCTTTGCGTCATTCTCTTGATTAAAAGTTTTCCGTCGTTTTTTTCGGAATAGCGAAAAAAATACGTGTCAGGAAATAAGTAGCCTTCTAAGGATGGAGCTGAAATGCCGACTTCTTTTAGGAAAGAGGCATCTTGGGCAAGCTTCAAAAAAGCGTCTTTAGTGATGATGCCGTTTTGCTGAAACAATTCGGCAACCTGATACATATCGTATCCTTCAGGAACTGTTACGCTGAGCATGTATGTCTTGCCGGAGATCAGCGTATCGAGTACTTCCCCTGCGTCGCTGCCGGTTTTTAGCGCATAATCTCCAGCTTTTATCTTACTTTGTTCGCCACGTATAAAGGCTACTATTTTGAATACGAGCTTACTGGAAATAATAGCCTGATCTTGGAGAATCGCCCCCACTTGAGATAAAGATGAACCCTTGGGTATGGTAACTATTATCTCTTTTCCAGGCGCCACGAGTTCTTGAGACTTAGCGGTTGAAAGTTCCTCGACTAATTCCGGAGCCTTGGAATAAGCCAAGTACCCGGCTATGCCGAGCACTGCAAGCAACAGCACGGCAAATATGCCCTTTATGGCGGAAAAAAATGAGATCCTCATTCGGCCGACAAATCCTTAAAACTTTTTGAATCCAAATAACCCTGCAAAATAAGAACTGCCGCAACTTTATCAATGACTTTATGCCTTTTCGAGCGACTCACGTCCGCTTCGATCAGCATTCTTTCTGCGGCAACACTGGATAATCTTTCATCCCATTCTATTATCTTCAAATTAACGGCGGTTGCAAGTTTTGCGGCAAATTCTCGAACTTTTTCAGCCTGCGGACCTGCGGACCCGTCCATGTTGAAAGGGAGGCCTATAACTATTTCAGAAACATTGTTTTCGTTGGCAATTTGCGTGATGCGTTTCACATCATTGTCGGCGCCTTTTGATTGGAGGGTCTCCATTCCCTGAGCCGTAATCGTCAATTCATCACTCATTGCAATTCCGATTCTCTTCGAACCTATATCGAGGCCAAGAATTCTCATGTAAACTTCTTTGGTAATTGCTGAGTGAAAAGGTTTAATAAATTAGACAAGTAGTGTCAAGTTCCGCGATGGATTCTTTGTGGAAAGGACTGTTTATAATCAGGTAAAATCATTTACTTACGGATAAGGATTTTCTTAATTCATTCGCAACTTCAGCTATGTACTTTATATCTTCCTCGTCCGCAAACGGTATACACTTGCTGCTCGACAATGGAGGTTGAATTTCCGTCAAATGCTGCGGTAGGCGAGAAATTTTGGTTCCTTTTACCAAATGTGAAGGCAGCTTTTCAAGCGATTCTTGAGTAATCAGCACAACATTCTCGGACTTGGAGACAAGCGCCAGGCCCAGCTCTTTCAATGGAACGCCTACTTGGTCCAGAGATTTCTTAAGCTTTTGACGCAAGGAGCTCAACTTGGATCTAAACTCGGCTATTCTGGAAATTCCCTCAATAGCTTGCCTTCTTTGGACATCCGTGCCCATAATCAATGCTTCCTCAAAGTGTTCCAATGCTTCGAGAAAGTGTTTTCTAGATAGAAGAGCATGGGCTTCGATAAGCATATTTCTAGCCTCAGGTTCATCTATAGCCTCAGGATCATGGGCTTTTTTGTAGTATTCAATCGCGGTGGAGAGATCCCCTTTATCAAGGCTTTCTCTGCCCTTAATGACAAAATTGTGTTCGGACGCTTGATTAGTCTCAATCATGTGAGCTTGTCTCATTCCGCTAAAATTTCCTCACGCAAATAGCGTAAGTTGTAAGGCTATAGCCAGGCCATTACATAGCATATAATGCGTTTGGCCTCAAAAGTTAATGTAGTGATTAACATAATTGGCATGTGTTTTCAACATCTTTTATGCTTATGTGTCTCTTTCCTGAATGGAAGATTTGCATTATAATAACGGCCATTTCAGTCTTCGCGCCGAATGGCGCTTATGTATTTTTAACATCATAAGCGGCGGCTAATTGGACTTGAACGGTCAATCTCGCTATAAGTATCCTTTTTAGATTCTCAAAATCTATGAAGCATTATGAAATTAAGATCAATTCTAAAATATCTTCCGGTGCTCTCCATAGTATTGATTGCCGTGACATTACTGGTAATAGTGATTCTCTTCACAATCAGAAATATTAAAGCCCAGAATGAACGAATGGAGGAGTTTACCAGCCGCCAGGGAGTTTCCGTGATACGAACTCTCGAAGCAGGCACGCGCACCGGTTTCATGGAGGGGGATTGGGGAATTGAACATCTCCAAATGCTGATCGAACAAGCGGCCAAGGACCCTGACGTCGAATGGGTGGGCCTGATCAGCAACGATGGGATTATCATTGCGCACAGTGAACCCGCAAAAATCGGGCTCCGGTTGTTGATGGGCGCTGAAATGAATACTGTACAGACGGTTATACGCACTGGTGAACCACTCTCCTTTAAAAGAGATCTTCCCGGCGGCAGGACAATTTTCGAAATTTGGAAACCCTTTACTCCTTTTCCAGACCAAATTGCTGAGACCGAGCTTGTTGCGCGCCACACTAGAATTGGTAAAGAACTGCTGGATGTCTTTGATAGAGAAAAAAAGCAGGTGTTGTTCTTGGGTCTTAAAATGGACCGCTACAGGGAAATTCAGCACCAGGATTTAGCTTTTGCAATATTCATGGGAGGTATTCTCTTTGTAATTGGTCTCGCAGGCATTTATTTCATTTTCGTTGTTCAAAATGCGTTTCTTGTTCGGAAAACACTGGATGAAATGCGGACCTACACGCGGAATGTGGTCGAAAGTATGGCAAACGGCCTCATTACGGTTGATAGGTCTCTGCGCGTCGCCACATTCAATTCAACGGCGCTAGAAATCTTGAGAAAAAAGAAAGAAGAAGTTGAAGGGAAGAATATTTCCGACATATTGCCGCTGGAGGAAGAAGTTCGGCAAGTGCTGCCGTCCTCCGATAAAATAGCTGAAAAAGAAGTGAGACTGGTCGGCGACAATAAAGAAAAAAGTTTTCTTAACTGTTCCGTATCGTCCTTAAAGGAACCGGATTCTTATGTGAGCAGAGGGGCGGTTATCATACTTCGTGATATGACCGTAGTTCGGGAGCTTGAACAAAAAGTGCTGGTATCCGAAAAATTTGCGGCGTTAGGCCGTTTGTCCGCCGGTGTTGCTCACGAAATCCGAAATCCGCTAAATTCTATCCGGGGTTTTATTCAGTATTTTCAAAAAAAGCTGCCGCTTACCGAGGAAGATTATAAATATACCGATCTCATGCTCAATGAGGTGGACCGATTGAACCGGGTAATCTCCAAGCTTTTGGCTTACTCCAAGCCGAGATTACCTAAACTCGGCATCAGGTCCGTAGATGAAATCCTCAACCATTGCATCGGGGTGGTGGAGCGAGAAGCCGAAGAAAAGAATATTGAAATCATCAGAACTCCCGTAAATGATTTTTACCCTTTGGTTTTAATGGATACGGACCAAATGACGCAGGTGTTTCTCAATATTCTACTCAACGCTATTGAGGCGACACCTAAGAACGGCAAAGTCACAGTTGGATACGAATTACAGGAGAATGGACAAATCCACATAGCCGTGCTGGACACCGGCGAAGGAATTCCGAGAGAAAATTTGGATATTTTGTTTGACCCGTTCTTTACGACGAAGAAAAAAGGGACCGGCCTTGGCCTTGCCATAGTTAAAAGTATTATTGAAGGCCATTCAGGTGAAATTGAAGTTGAATCAGAACCCGGACAAGGAGCTAAAATCATCATTAAATTAAATGCTTACGAAGCAGTTACTCAAAACCTGACCGACACCGCGGAAATCGTGAGAGCATAACCATGGGAACAGTGCACAGATTGAACGAAAGGAATGCCAACGACACTCCGGCGCCCAACACCAAAATCCTTGTAGTAGACGATGAGCTGTCGCAAAGAAAAATGCTTCAGGCCAACCTATCTCTAGATGGGTACGAGATATTTGAAGCCTCTGATGGGTCCGAGGCTATAGCGAGGGTTTCCAGTGAGTTTTTTGACCTTATTCTCATGGACAATCGAATGGGTCAGATGGACGGCATCGAAGCATTAAAAGAAATCAAGAAGATCTCACCGGGCATTCCCGTGATCATCATAACAGCTTACGCATCCGTGGAAACGGCGGTAGAGGCTCTTCAAGCCGGCGCTCACGACTATCTAATGAAACCTCTGGATATTGATGAGCTAAAGATCAAGGTTCAGCAATCCTTGGAATTCTGGAGGCTTAAAGCAGAAAATATTCTTCAAAAACGGAGGATTGAAAATCTTTTTGACGCTTCGCAGATAATCGGCCGCTCGCAGATAATGAAAAATATTCTCGAAACGGTAGCAATGGTGGCTCCTACTGAGGCTTCCGTTTTGATCTTAGGAGAATCCGGCACAGGTAAAGAATTGATTGCCAATGCCTTGCATCAGGGTTCGTCTCGCTCGGATAAAGCATTCATCAAAGTGAACTGCGCCGCTTTGCCCGAAACGCTTTTGGAAAGTGAGCTTTTCGGTCACGAAAAAGGAGCTTATACAGGCGCCGTTACAAAACGGCCCGGAAGATTCGCTCTGGCGGACGGCGGCACAATTTTTTTGGATGAAATTGGTGAACTAAGTCCCGCAACTCAAGCTAAGCTTTTGAGAGTATTGCAAGAACGAGAAATTGAACCATTAGGCTCCACCAAGACTATTAAAGTCGATATCAGAATTTTGGCCGCAACGAACCGGAATTTGAAGGAAGAAGTCAATAAAGGAGCTTTTCGAGACGATTTATTTTACCGGCTCAATGTGGTTCCCATCAGTTTGCCGGCTTTGAGAGACCGCAAAGAAGATGTTTCTTTGCTCATGGAGCATTTCTTAAAAATTTATAATGAGAAAAACAGTCGTAACTTACAAGGATTCCACCCCAGAGCCTTGGACGCCATCATTCGCTATCCCTGGCCCGGTAATATTCGTGAGTTGGAAAACCTTGTGGAGAGATGTGTAATACTTACCCGTGACGATTACGTGATGTTCCAGGATCTACCTGAGCAAATCCGAAGCGCAGTTGGTGATTCCCTACCTGAGCAGGTTCGAGCGGGTATTAGTTCGGGGATGACCATTAAGGAAATGGAGCGAGAGCTAATTATTGAAACACTTGAAGATAACGAAGGAAACCGCACCAGGAGCTCTAGAATTTTAGGCATCACCCGAAGGACTTTGCAACATAAACTGAAAGAATACGGAATCGATCAACACGACGATGAAAAGTAATTATTTGGAGTCATGGAGTACTCGCGGAGAGTCGCCTGACAGCAATGTAATTTTTACGCATGCTATAAAATTCTCGGAGGATGACTCCATGGAAATTGATTTGGCATATACGTCACCGGCAGCTTCCGAGTTTTCGTCGTAAACGATTATTTTCAAGTCTTGATGTGGATCAATTGCCGTCGGGACCTTGAGCTTTAAAGAGGATTCGGAGATTTCGACGATATAGCCGGCGATTACCGTCCGCGTCAATTTTTTCTCCTTGATAATGTGGGTCTCAACAGGAATAGGGTTGATTAACTTCTTCCAGTGTTCTTGGCTTTCGACTAGGTTTAGGTTGTAATCCCCCGCCAAACCGACTACATCGTATAGAGGAATTTTACCTTTGACTCCCTTCATTTCAACCTGCAAAACAGTTCTGATTTTAACCATATCGGATATGTAGTTATATGTGGAATCACTAATTAGGATTTGCCCCCCATACGTGAAGGATTCTATTCTACCTGTGAAATTGACTTGAGATCCCACAGCGCCGTATTTTGTCCTCCGCTCTGATCCGATATTTCCAACAACTACACTGCCGGTATTTACGGCGATTCCCATCTGAAGACGCGGAGCGCCTGAAAGCTCATTGAGACGATTGACCTCGTGCAGAGCATTTTGCATCCGAATTGCGCAAGCAACCGCTCTGGCAGGATGATCCTGAAGTTGCTCCGGAGCCCCGAAGAAGGCTAAAATGCCGTCGCCAAGAATTTCATCTATGGTCCCGTGATAATCCATAAGTATTTCGACCATTTTTCCCAAGTAGCGATTAAGGAAAGAAATGACCTGTTCAGGATTCATCGAGGCGCTTATTGCCGTGAAACCCCGTAGATCCGTCATCATCATTGTAATTTCACGAGTTTCTCCACCCAGTTGTAGGCCGTCTTTGGATTCTAACAGCTTGTTTACGACTTCTTTCGTCAAATAGCGTCCAAATGTATCGCGGATAAAGTCACGGTCCTTGAGTCCCTGGGCCATTTGCATGAAGGCAGTTGCGAGTTTGCCGATTTCATCATTTCTGTGGATATCCTTCAAATTAACATCAAGATCTCCGTCGGCTATCTGTGTGGTCGCTCTAAGCATTCGTCGCAATGGTTTTGCCATGGATGTCGCGATGAGAATACTCACAATCAACAGCAATATGGCTCCGGATGAAGCAATGAGTGCGGTTTTTGTGTGAAGTTTTTGAATATCGGACAGCAACTCGTTTTTTGGAAAAACGGCGGCTACCGACCAACCGGTGGAAGGCGCTTTTGCGAAAGCGACAAAGGCTTCTTCGTTCGAGAAAGCGGTCCCAATATCCATAAATCCTGATTTTTCATTTTTCATCCGCAATCCGAGTTTCCTTAATTCGGGTCTGCCTTTGGCCTCGGCAAGGCTGAAAATTGACTCATTGGTTATCAATGCCTGGTCCGGGTGGGCCACGAAGTTTCCCGTATCCGACACTATGAAAAGAAAACCCGTGTCTTTAACTTGAATCGATTTAACCAATTTGGTGAGCCACTCAAGCGACAGATCCGCCGTGACGATGCCGCGAAAAGCTCCGTCGACGCCGGGAGAGTCAAAGGGATAAGAATATGTGGTCATTAAGACGTTTCCGCCGCCGTCGTCGAAATACGGTTCAGACCACATAGGGGCTTTCAACAGGCTGGGTATGCGATACCAATCTTTCTGAAAATAGTCGTAATTCAAGTGCGGTTCATCTGCCGATATCTCGGCGCCGTCACGATAGTAGTATAAAGAAAAGTTTTTTCGATCGGGCCAAAATTGGTAAGGTTCAAACGCTGCCGCTATGCCGAATATCTCAGGGTTGACTTGTAATAGTTTCTGAATTTGTCTACCCAATGTTTCTTCGTCTTCGGATGTTGTCTCGAGCACACATGCGAGGGAGCCGGGAACTTTTGACACAGCTCGGAATTCTTGTTCGACTCGCCTGGCAACTGAAAGGGTGAGGGTCTTTGCGTATTTTTCAGATTCTCTAAGAATGTAACTGCGGGAGTAGACGTAACTGAAGCACAGCACGAACAACAAAACCAAACCGGTTCCGCCGCCGACCAGCGCAATCACTTTTAAAAGAATGCTGCTTCTGAACCGTAGTTTCATTTGGACTCGGATGGAATCCGAAATAGGATGAATTTACCTAATGTGAGGCGCCTGAAAGTTTTTTTCAACAGAAAAGATGTGGGTTGGCTTTATGATTGTAATAATTGGCGAAGGCCCGGTAGGTTGTTCCAGGCCTTCTTATGTATTAGAATTGTCCATGTAATCATGTTATTTGTCTAGTTATGGTTTTATGGGATTATTTCAACTAGGTCTATCTTAAAAGTAAGATCTTTGCCGGCCAGGGGATGATTTGCGTCTAAAGTAACTTTGCCGGGGCTTACGTCAGTGATCAGCACAGGAAGCATTTGGCCATTCTGAGCCTTCAACTGTAATTGTCCGCCAACCTCGAGGTCAAGATCTTTAGGCATTTTGTCTCTTTCGACTTCAATCACCATTTCTTTGCGGTGTGGGCCATAGGCTTGTTCGGACTCTATCTTTGTAGTTACCGACTCTCCGGGACTCATGCCGACGACGGCGTTTTCAAACCCTTGAATAACATTGCCGGCGCCGATGGTAAATTCCAGAGGATCACGTCCATCGGAACTATCGAAAACTGCGCCGTCCGCAAAAGTTCCTTCGTAATGGACCTTTACCGTGTCCCCTGTTTTTGCTTGTGTCATAGAATGCTCCTCTCTAGTAAAGCGGAGGGACCGCTATATCCAAATAGGATAACACTTAAAGGCCATATTTGCCAGAGACTGAAAATCAGATAAAGTATTTGCGTGTGAAAATTGAATCAGATTTTTAGCTTCAGACGCCTGCCGACAAGTATTTCAAGTAGATTTTTGGCGGAAATTGAATTGCAGGGTTAAGACTGTTATATCATCGGACTGTGGAATTCCCTCGGAAAATTGATCAACCGCTGAAACAATGCTTTCAGCGAGTCCTTTTGGTCGACTGGTCTTAAATTCAGCGGCTGTTTTAAGCAAACGTTCGTCTGTAAATGGAGCGTCGGCCTCGTTGAAGGCCTCGGTGATTCCGTCGGTATAAGCACAAATAGTAGATCCCGGCTCCAGCACAATTTTTGACACGGCAAACTCAGCGTCTTCCATTATACCTAAAACAGGGCCGCCAGGATTTGGTAAGAAACGAGTCTCCCCGTCTGGAGATAATAATATTAGGGGATCGTGCCCACCTCCGGCGTACCTGAATTCGCCTCCGTGAAGATCGAGTATACCTATGACCATTGTGACGAACATGCAGGACTCATTGTTTCGCACTATTTGCTGATTTACACGCTTGAGAATCTCCCCGGGATTGGAGATGTTTGTAACAAATGCTTCCACTAGGTACTTTGTAACAGCCATCAGTAGTGCGGCAGGAACTCCTTTTCCCGAAACGTCCCCAACAACGACGCATACTTGATCATCGCCGAGCATTAGAAAATCATAAAAATCCCCGCCTACTTGCTTGGCGGGTCTCATTAAAGCGTAAATATCAAACTGAGGCCGATCAGGGAACGGAGGAAAGCGTGACGGGAGCATGTCTCTCTGAATACCTGCCGCAATCGAAAGTTCGCTCTCGATTCTTTCCCTGGCCGCAGTCGCTTCAGTGAGTTGGTCTATATAGTTTCTTAGATCCGAGGCCATTCGCTCAAATGCGAGGCCGAGCCTGCCCACCTCATCACTACTTTTAACCGATGATAGATTGATGTCGAGATTGCCTTCAGCAATTTTCTTTGTTTCTGCGGCCATTATACGCAACGGCTTGGCTATTGATCTAGCAACCAGGTAGCTCATGATCAAGAGAAGAAGCGCCCCTACTAAAGCAAGAATTGCTATCCTTTTATGCAGAGCCGTTACTTCCTCAAAAAGCTCGTCCTTTGGGAAAACAATACCTAATGTCCAGTCTGTTCGAGGCAATTTAGAAAAAGCCAGGTAAGAATCTTTCTTTGATAAAGCCGTAGTCCCAATGTCAATAAAACCGTTTTGTTTTTCGGATATTTGCTTCGCAAGAGCTTTCAACTTGCGATCATTTGCTTTTCCGGAAAGCGTATATATGGACTCGTTCATTACCATGCCTTTCTCGGGGTGAGCCAGCAGCACCCCCTCAGAGTTCATCAAGAAGGCGTATCCGGTTTCTTGAAGTCGCAATTTGGACAGGAATTCAGTTATATCTTCAAGCCGTACATCAACCGTAACAATACCCCTGGGCACAGCAGTGGGATCGTTTTTTGTAACATCAAATAAAGGACACGAATACGTGATCATGAGAGCGTTTCCACCGCCTTTATCGAAATACGGAGCGCTCCACATAGGAGTTTTGGCCAAAAGCGGCTTCCGATACCAATCCTTGACGAAGTAATTGTAAGAATCCGTGCCTAGTTGCACATAATTGAGTCCTTTAGAACCTTTGTAAAAGTACGGCGCATAAGCTCTTAAATCTCTGCTGAACGCATGAGGTTCGAAAGCTATAGTTGACCCAAATACATCGTTGTTATCTTGGACAACTTTGTGTAGAAGGGCAGTAATAGTTTCTTCATTCCATGCGCCGTATTGCGCCGCATAAGCAAGATTTTTGGCTATTACGGCAATACCTTCCAACTCGGAGTCCAACTGCTCCGCCGTAACCGCCGCTAATTTCAATGCATTTTCTTCGGCGTCTTTTCGAATGATTTGCCGTGAATAGATTCCGCTGTACGCAAGCACAAAAACCAGGACCGTGGTGGCGCCCAGAAGAACGAGCAATGTCATTTTGGCTGTGATGCTGGATCGTAACTTGGAAAGCAC
>JBBSBY010000028.1:0-37052 GCA_038250835.1 Desulfomonilales bacterium
GAACACCCTCTTATAGTGCTGGGATCCATAGCAGCCGAATTCCGCAAGCTAATTATCGCCCGAGAATTGTTGTTCACGGTTTTTGCTAAAGATTGGAAGCCGTCAATCAGTTATAAAGCTTTTCAGGAGATAGTCAGTAGAGCAAAACGCTCGCATCCGGAGCTTTTTAACCAAAAAAACAAAGTATTAAATATGCACGAGTTTCCATTGTTCAAACTCTTGCGCGCCGCTCAAAAAATTCCGTTGGAAAAACTTGTCAGGATCATGGAGAGCATATTGGAAGCCGATATAGCTCTCAAATCCACTAAATTGGCTTCCAAATCTCCCAATATCATTCTTGAAAATCTGATTATCCAAATCTGTTCAAAATAGCGCTCGCTAAATTCGTTTTGCAGCAATCCACTTCAATCTCAATGAGTTGCTTACAACCGAGACTGAACTCAACGCCATGGCGCCTGCCGCAAACACAGGGCTAAGTAAAATTCCATAGAATGGATATAGAATCCCGGCGGCTACCGGTATACCCAGGACGTTGTAAAAAAAGGCCCAAAATAAATTCTGTTTAATTACCCTCATAGTCTGTCTGGATAGTTTGATCGCTGAATACACCAATCGTAAATCACTTTTCATCAAAGTTATATCGCCCGCCTCGATGGCAACGTCAGTACCCGCCCCAATGGCGATTCCAATGTCTGCCGATGTCAAAGCCGGCGCGTCGTTAATGCCGTCTCCCACCATTGCGACAACTTCGCCTTTCTTCTGCAACTCGACGATGTGGGCGGCTTTGTCTCCCGGCAATACCTCGGCAAAAGCCTCATCGATGCCCAATACCTCGGCTACGGCTGCGGCCGTCGCCTTGTTATCCCCTGTTATCATTATCGTCTTCAAACCGGTTCTCTTTAATTCCGCTATTGTCTCGGCCGCAGATTCCCGCGGAGTGTCCAGGAAACCAAGTAATCCAATCACCTCACTGTTTTTAGCCACAAAGATCGCTGTTTTGCCTTTATCCACCAATGTAGTCCATGCTTCATGCATCCCATTTAAATCAATTCCCTGGTCTTTCATCAATCGAAGATTACCCAACATTATGGAATCACCGTTGAGCATTCCCCTGGCTCCGAGACCTGAAACCGCTTCAAAGTTCATAATCGCCTCTTGACTTACCGATTCCAGCCGCGCCCTTTCCACAACGGCTTTTGCAAGTGGATGTTCCGACAGGACTTCAACGGCATAGGCTATTTCAAGAACCTGATCGGCGTTGAATCCTTCAGCAGGGACGATGTCCGTGACTGATGGTTCGCCCTTGGTCAGAGTGCCCGTTTTATCGAATACTACGGTGGTAAGCTTGTAAGCTTTCTCTAAACTTTCCCCACTTTTAATCAAAATGCCGCGTTCGGCGCCGATTCCGGTCCCCACCATTACAGCCGTGGGCGTGGCCAAACCCATGGCGCAAGGGCAGGCGATAATTAATACTGATACAAAGTTCAGCAGGGCCAAACTGAATGTGGCGTTAGGGACAAAAAAGTACCAAATGATGAAAGTAATGGAGGCTATACTGAACACCGTGGGGACAAAGATTGAAGCCACTTTGTCGGCGAAACGCTGAATAGGGGCCTTCGACCCCTGAGCTTCCTCAACCAATTTGATTATTTGCGCGAGAACGGTTTCAGCGCCAATCTTGACCGCCTCAAAAGTAAAGCTGCCGCTCTTGTTTATAGTAGCCCCAAAAACATCACTCCCGGGTTCTTTAGCCACGGGGAGGCTTTCGCCCGTGAGCATGGATTCATCCACCGCAGAGTATCCCGACATCACTTTACCGTCCGTCGGTATCCGTTCACCCGGTCGCACCAAAATGACGTCGCCATGTGTGAGCATATCCACAGGAACTTCGATTTCGGCGCCGTCTTTAATCACTGTGGCCGTCTTGGGGCGTAAAGATATGAGTTTTTTTATCGCTTCCGATGTTTTACCCTTGGCTCGAGCTTCAAGAAAACGACCGAGCAATATCAATGTCACGATCATGGCCGCGCCGTCATAATAGACATGCGCCAATTCTTGAGCCGAACCGAAGAACTGAGGGAAAAAAGTTACCAAAATCGAATAAAAATACGCGGATAGAGATCCCACGGCTACAAGCGTATTCATGTCCGTAGTTTTTTGTTTGGCCGCTTTATAGGCCCCCAGCATAAATCTGGAACCTACCCAGAAGATTACGGGGGTGGTCATTAGAAATAGGATTGTGAGAGTGAGCCGCCTACCGAAATATTCAATAATGCTCGGCATTGAACCCACGTGAATCAAAACACTCAATATAGCGCCGGCCAGCAATTTAATCTTAAAATCTCTTAATTCGGCAATCCGGGCTTTTTCAAGGGGATCTTCCTGATCGGTTCCGGCCACACCCAGGAATTTATAGCCGGAGGATTCAACCGCCTGTCTGATTTCTTCCACGGGGAATACGCCCGACTGGTGCGTAAGAAGCGCTTTGGAGGTGGCTAAATTCACTCCCGCGTCTTCTATGCCCGGCACGTTTTTCAATACATTTTCTACTCGCCTCACGCATGCGGCGCAGGTCATGCCCCCGATCATAACGGCGGTTCTTTCGATTCCTCCCCGTTTAGGAGAAACATCAATGGGCTCATAGCCCATGTCTTTGATTTTAAGGGCAATATCCGCGGCATGCAATTTGTCCGGGTCATATTCCACGGAGGCGTTTTCAGCCGCGAAGTTCACGTTCGCTTCGGCCACCCCGTCAAGGGACTTCAATCCCTGTTCCAATCTCCGAACACACGCCGCGCAGGACATACCCTTGATGTGAACAGTCTCTTTAACCAACTTTATAGCCCGCTTTCTCTATTTCGGAGTGCACCTTAGCCATGTCGATATCTATATCGTGATCAATAACCGCTTCACCTTTGCCTAAGTCAACGTCAACAGATTTAACGCCGTCGATCGGACTTACAGCGTTCTTCACGGCCATTACGCAATGATTGCAAGACATTCCTGTGATTTTAACTGTAGATGTCATTCTGATTTCCTTTCTTGACTCAAGTGTTTACGTTTCCAAAAAGCCATAATATTATCTTTGCCGAATACTAATTGTACCAACTCCCATCCTTCGACCCCTCTTTCATTAAATAATCGGCTAAGCATTTGTTGTTCATTAGTTAAGGCGTCTCCAGAGCACTCCGCTTTTTCATTACAGAAGTAAATTATATTGCTGAACTCCGAGGAGTCATGGACTGAGATTTCATATTCATAAGTTTCCATCGTGAATCCTTTCTCATGCCGCAATGAGCCGAACTGCCCTAGCTCTGTGTTATCGAAAGGGGCCTCCTGATGAAGTACGATTTGGGAGCGTCTTTACGGCGCCCGGTCGTTTTAATTTGATATAGTGTAATAATAAGGCATTGAGCCGAGAAGGACAATGCTGGATAACAATCCGGCATGACCAGGTGTCGGTACTGAAAGCGCTTTACTGTCGAAGAATGGAAATAATGTGAAGAATTTGTTTTGTGAAGGATTTATAAAAATTAACGAAACAATTTAATCTAATCACATTTTTTTAAAAAATTTAAGATCCTCTCGTTATCTCTAACTTGTTTTTTCTAGGCAAATGCCGACTACCAACTGAAAACCTCCTTTTCGTCGTCCAGCGGAAGCTGGGACTCAGGAAAAAAATCTATCTTCGGCTCGCATCTGTACTGACCAAGCCGCTTTTAAAGTTCGGATGTGCAATGAGGACAACGAGTGGCTTTTTCAGGAATAGCGGTATCGCAATGGGGACACTGCTTCTTTTTTGCTGCGGCCTCTTCGGTTTTGTGGGGCATCAGACGATTCACCTGCTTTATCAGAATGAAAACAGCAAATGCCACGATTGCAAAACTGATAATATTGTTAATGAACATTCCGTAGTTTATGGTAACCGCTCCCGCCTTTTTAGCCGCTTCCATACTTGAATAGCTGCCGCCGCTCAAGTTTACGAATAGATCTGAAAAGTCCACGTTTCCGACAATGAGACCAATAGGCGGCATAATTATATCATTGACTAATGAATTAACGATTTTTCCAAAAGCCGCTCCAATAATAATTCCAACAGCCATATCAAGAGCGTTACCCCGAATCGCGAACTTTTTAAATTCGTTCCACATAGTTCGTCCTCCCTCTATAATTTTATGCAATTCTAATTATTAAATTATTACTATTGGTGTAATTTATACTCCGGAACAATCTTCTTTAACAATATCCTGATTTCCTGATCATCAACCCCTATATAAAGGCAGGCCGGGGAGTTTCGTCAAAATGATTTTACAACGATATTGCTGATAATATTGGCGGCTTCATCGACTCGATCCGCGCTGCGATTAAAATGGCGGTAGATTTCGCGGTAGCATAGCATCTGTTTAATACTGTGACCGGAAAAGAGCTGGTTTAAAGCGGTAAGATACATCTCATTCATTTTATTTTCGATGCGTTTTGCTCTCACCGCGTACTCCACTGCTACATTCGGATTCTTCTTCAAGTGCTTAATCGAAGAAATTAATTGCTCGGCGCCCTTTTGTAGAGTTTCGGCCATTTGGCACAACACTTCGTTACTCTCCACGCCAAATATTTCCATCTCTTTGACCGTGTTCCGAGCGTGATCTATCACATCATCAATTGCTCCGGACAAAGCAAAAATATCCTCACGATCAATCGGTGTAATAAATGTTTTGTTGAGTTCGTCAATCAAAATTCTTCGCACATCGTCCGCTTCTTGCTCAAGTCTGAACACATCTTCAGGGCCGCCTTGATCTTCTAAAAATTTAACCAGAGCCCTACATCCTTGAACGGTTTTTTCCGCCTGCTCCAATAAGAGATCATAAAAATCCACTTTATTTTTTTTGGCGAATACTTTCCAAAAAAACATAACTAACTCGTGTGTTCAAAAAACTTCGGTAGTGTTGTAATGCAGCCTGATCACGCAAAATTATCCAATAAGAAATACGTAGCGCCTGAAATAAGTACCGCCACCGGCAGAGTCAAAAACCACGCATAGGCTATATTGGCGGCCATGGGCCAGCGCACGCCGGCAAACCTACTTGAAGCGCCCACTCCCATTACTGAGGAGGCGACAACTTGACCTGTGCTGACGGGACCGCCCAGAAGCGATGAAACCATAATAACCGAACTTGCCGTAACCTGGGAAGCAAATGAATGCACCGGCTCAAGTTTATAAATTCCGAATCCCACGATCTTCACAATCCTGAATCCTCCGGTGGATATTCCAAGAGCTATGGCTGCGGCGCACCCATAAATTGCCCAATCAGGGATCGGCAAGGCCCCTTCAAACTTATTCAAACCGACGGCCAAAGTCATGGCGATAACCCCCATTGCCTTTTGAGCGTCGTTTGAACCGTGACTGCCCGCCAGAAACACCAAGGTCGGCGCCTGCGCCGAACCGAAAAAATATGAAATGCTCCTATGCGCCCCGGAAAATAGGTTTTTTATCAGTGAAAAGAGGAGGAACCCGACTACACTGCCTACAATGGGAGCAATCAGCATAGGGAGCAGAACGCTTCCAACCGCTTTCTCGTAACTTAAGCCCGTTGATCCCAGCGCCATAAAGCCACTACCCAGCAACCCACCAATCAAGGCGTGCGAACCACTCGAAGGCAATGCAAAAAACCAGGTGGTGAGTTGCCAAGTAATGGCCCCGCCCATTGCGCTCATTATTATCAAATATACGTTTCTAGGCGGCAAAGCTTCGAGAAACTCAGGTTTAATAATAGATGTCGCAACGGTTTGCGCCACAGCCGTTCCCAACAACACCGCCCCTGCAAATTCAGATACGGTGGCAATGAGAATTGCCTTTGTCGGTTTCATGGATCTTGAACTGATAACGGTGGCTATGACATTGCCCCCATCAAAGCCGTTAATGAAAGCAAATATAAATGCAAGCGCCACGCAGCAATAAAAATAATATTCCAGCAAACGAGCACCATAGATTATCCATCCGGAGCCGTAAACTGCAGCGGATATAAATTGGCTCGGAGGCTAATGTGTGAACCGCGGTAACTTAAATATGCCTTCAATTGAGCGACGAGGCTACATCGGCAAAACCGACAAATCACGTGAGTGAATTCTGCTAATCATTTCCTTGATGGTTGCTTTCTAAGCATCAGTCAAAGCTTTCGAGGAATGATCAGTTAAGATTCTAGGCCGGCACTTAAAAAAAGCAAGTATTTTTAGCGTAGATGAAAAAGACCTTTTCATCGTTTTTATTAAATCGACCAATTTCCTCATTGTTTTACAATTTTACTTGTTGACTCTCGCTTTCTTCTACCCACCAGACTGTTTTGAAATTATCTCCAAAATTTTTGGGGTATCCTTTTCCACAGGGGCTATGACACCTCTCCTGAGACCAATAATCCATGCGATCCGTCCGTCATTAATCAATAATGGAATTCTCGGACGTTGGGATTTCGGAATTTTGTAATTTATCAAAATAGATTTAAGTTTCTTGGATCCTGGAGCGCCCCACAATTTGACTCTGTCACCATGCATAGGAGATCGCACGATTAACGGAAACGACAGCTTGTCCGCATCAAAGAATACGTGATTGGCATTTGCCGTCTCAAGCCGAGCTTCCGATCCGATAAGGAATCGTAATTCTAGATTGAATCCGTATTCAGTTAATTCACACCTTTGAGATTGTGTACGAATTTCGACCGATTTTGGAAATGAAGCGATCGATTGATTCTGTCCTATAGTCATTTCACAATGTTCTTTTCGCGCAACGAGATTACCAGGCAAAGTAATCAACCCTGATTTTTCCGAGAAAGCCGAATGAACGCATGCTGAAATATGCTGGGAGGTAAGGCGAATTCCAGGACCGGAAACGGAATAGACGGCACATTTCAGGGCTCGAGCGACAAGCGCCCGGTTAGCGGACCTTACGATTCCTAGATTGATTACAGCCCTGCCGTCGTGAATGCGAACCGATGACTGGAACAACTCATAGCCCTCTTCTTCCAGAAAGGCGTTTTCACGATCAATCATGTTCATTGTACGCAAGACTGGTTTACGAAAATCCGGGAAACGCTTATCTATCTGTGGAAACAGAGCGTTTCTCACAAAGTTTCGATCCGTATCAGTCAAACTGTTCGTTTGATCAATTCGGTATGGAATATCGTTTGCCTCGATGTAGTCCGAGATTTCAGTCCGGGTCAATCGAATCAAAGGCCGTATAACTTGTCCGAGCTGTGGAGATATGCCGTGTAAGCCGGCTGGAGAACTTCCGCGAAGAATTCGAAGGAAAAATGTTTCGATTGCGTCATCCGCATGGTGAGCTGTGGCGATCCAGTCGCACTTATTATCTTGTCGTACATGTTCCAAAAATTTGTAACGCTCAATCCTTCCCGCTTCTTCGATACTCACTTTTAGAGATTTTGCGGAATCGGCGACATTAATTTTGGACATGGCAAAAGAAATTTGTAGGGAGTGAGCCATTTGCCGGACAAACTCAGCGTCTCCGCTCGATTCGGTCCGCAGGCAATGGTCAACATGGGCGCAAATTAAACTCATCGGATAATTACTTTTCAGGGCATCAAGAGCGTAAAGCAACGCCATCGAATCAGGTCCGCCTGAAACGGCTACGACTACGCCGGTTTTTTCTTTAAACCAGCCAAATTCATTGAGGATTCGTTTTATAATTGTAAGAAAATCTGATTTCATGGGTTGTAGAATGAATGGTTAATTAGAACACTTGAATTGCAGTATACTTGTATCTACTAAGATTGTAATTGGAGGACCCCGATGCGCAAATATAAAGCGTTATTTTCGTCTGATTGGAGCGAATGCCTTTCTCCAAACGGACCGTTCGATCCTCTTGCTTACATCTACCCGGATTTGCTGCCTGAACTTGAGAAAGTTTTCCGCGAATATACTTCCAATCAAATCACGCTGCAAGTAGCTGTGCAATGCATCAGGAAATCGGCGTCAAATCTGCTTACCATGGAACAAATGGACTCTTATCTTGACGCCGAATTCAAAACTTACAATGGTGTGATTGAGCTCATCGAGTGGTGTCGATCGAATGACGTTCTTTTCATGCTCAATACTACCGGGACTCAAGGCTATTTTCAACTAGCCGTGAGCAAAGGCTTTTTGCCCAAGATTCCGATCATTGCCGCGAACCCGTTTATTAGCTATCCAGGTAACGCCCCGAGAGAAGCCTATCAATTCCAAGTGAATGAAATTGCGGATAAAGGAGTTAACACTCGAGCCGCCATGGATAAATTCGGGTTTTCGGCGCCTCATGTAATTATAATGGGTGACAGCGGGGGCGACGGGCCGCACTTCGAATGGGCCGCAAAACACCACATCTTTAAGATTGCTTCCATGGCTAAATACTCACTACAAAGTTTTTGCGATACGAGATCTATTGAGATCGATTATTTTTTCGGGCTAAAGTATGCAAAAGGTCAATCTCGCGATGTTATGCGAGAACTTGAATTTGATTTCGAGGATTTAACAGCAATGATCCAATCACGAATAAACCTTGGATGATAACTGATCACTCCTGAAACCGACCAATCTTTGGGTATTTGGCCATGGATTGTTATTATAAAGTAGATCCTATACCGATTGGCGGAATAATGGATAGTGGTCCTGAATTCCTCCAGAACTTCCTCTACTTTTTGATGAAGGTGGGAAGAAAATCTGAAAAAATATGACGAAATTAAAAGCTCGGAACGGTATAATTAGTCGTATTCCCGATATTTTTGAGGAAAAAAATCCATGTTAAGTGAAACCGTGCTCACTAAAATATTAAAGTATAAATTTTCAAAAACTTTGTTGTTCGACAAGTTTGGAGAAGTTGACCCGCCCTCTCCAGAAGCGGGGGTGAATTACCTCCTTTATGTTCACATTCCATTTTGTGAAGAGCTTTGCCCATACTGTTCATTCAATAGATATCCATTTGAAAAAGAATTGGCGCAAAATTATTTTCGCGCCCTCAAACGTGAAGTTCGCATGTACTCGGACCAAGGCTTTGATTTCGGTTCAGTTTACATCGGCGGCGGCACACCTACAGTATTACCGAATGAGCTGACTGACTTAATCTCGGAGTTGAAGACCGTGTTTTCGGTCAAGGAAATCTCCCTTGAAACCAACCCTAATCATTTGATTTCGGAAATCATGACCGCCGTCAGGGATGCGGGTGTTAATCGATTGTCCGTTGGAGTGCAGAGCTTCGACGACGGACTACTCAAACGAATGGAACGATTCCACAAGTATGGGAGTGGAACGGAGATTAAAGAACGTCTGCTGCAATACATGAATTTTTTCGACACGTTGAACGTGGATATGATTTTCAATTTTCCAACTCAGACTCTAGCTATGTTGGATCTCGACTTGAAAATCATCCAGGCAATCAAGGCGGATCAGGTAACATTTTATCCGCTGATGGTTTCTGATATTACAAAAAAGGATTTGGCGAAGCGTTTTGGTCCAATTAGTTACCGTCAAGAAAAGATGTTTTACAACAAAATAGCCAACGAGTTGGAAGCTGAATACTCCCACGGAACCGCATGGTGCTTTTCTCGAAAGAAAAGTATGATCGACGAATACATTGTCGACTATGATGAGTACATAGGCGCCGGTAGTGGATCTTTCGGGTACGCGAACGGCGCCGTTTTCGCAAACACTTTCTCGGTCCCTGATTATATTGGTTTAATCGATCAAGGGAAATTCCCAGTGTTCGCGCGTAAGGATTTTTCTCTACAGGATAAAGTCGGCTATGATTTTATGATGAAACTTTTTGGGACTTCCTTGAACATTTCCGAAATCGAAGCTAAATACAATGGTTTGTTTAGGAAAAAACTCTGGAAGGAGCTTCCCATATTCTATCTTTCAGGGGCAATCCAAAATACTAATGGATCAATTAAATTAACCCGAAAAGGAAGATACTTTTGGGTTATAATGATGAGGGAGTTTTTCACCGGGGTGAATAATTTCCGTGATTTGTGTCGGAAACAAATTTAAACTACCTTGTTGCGGCCAACAAAAGCGGCCCAGCCCATCGGGCGCTTTCTTTCAAAGGATCACCGGATGATACCCAATTCGGCTGTTGAAGACGCTCGAACGAAAGACAGAAAGCCTTCTTACGAGGAACTTGAGAAAAGAGTAAGGACTCTCGAAAAACTTGCCCGTGATGTTTTGGCGGTCTCGGAAGATAATGAGAGTCACGAGTTATTCGAATTATCGGTTTTGTGCAATATCTCAAATGTCCTCGCGTCGACCATGGACCTTGATAAATTACTGGGTCTGGTGATTGATGAAGTCAACAAGGCATTGCTTACCGAAGGCGCCGGAGTGCTGCTTTTTGATGAAATTCGAGGAGATTTATACTGGAAACAAATACGGGACGCTCGTCAAATTTTGGCCCATCAATCTGAAGATCTCAGATTACCCCTGGACAAAAGCATAGCCGGTTGGGTGTTCAGACACAATCTTCCTGCCCGGGTGAACGATACCACGAAAGATCCTCGCTATTATCCTGAGATGACTCGCAAGAGCGGCTTCGAGATTCGTAAAGTGCTCCAGGTCCCTCTGAACGCTAAGGACAAGACTATCGGCGTGCTCATGGTTATGAACAAAATTGGTGGAGACTTTACGGACCAAGATGAGCAACTCCTGATGTCCATGGGCGGCAGCATCGCTTTAGCCATAGACAACGCTCAGGTTTACAAGAATCTACAGAAATCCCGGGATGATCTGGAAATGATTTATCGCTCCAGCATGGCCCTGGCGACTACCCTGGATCTTGACCATTTGCTCTCGGTTGTCGTCTCGGAGCTGCGTTCGGCAATGGCCACCGAGGCCGGCGGTGTGCTGCTTTTCGACGAGCATAGGGGTGATCTTTATTGGCGCGAAGTGCAAGACGAGCACGGTAAAATCAATCCCAAGGCAGCCGAAATAAGGCTGCCGTTGGAAAACAGCATCAGTGGCCAGGTGTTCCAGAGCGGTGAACCCGCCTTGTTAAACGATCCGACAAGTAATCCCCAGTTCTTTACACCTTTTGAACAAAAAACCGGTTTTGACATCAGAAATGAAATCATTGTTCCCCTGAACACACGGGAAAAAACTATCGGCTGCCTCGTGGTAATGAACAGGAGTGAAGGGCAGTTTACGTCGGATGACGTTCAATTGCTGCTTTCATTAGCCGGTGTCGTAGCGCTGGCGGTAGAAAACGCCAACTTTCTCGAAGAATTGATCTCTCAGTACAAAGAAGTTCAGGAGATGAACAGGGTCAAGACGAAGATCCTCAACCATTTGTCCCATGAACTCAGGACACCTTTGGCCATCATTCGAGGAACACTGGCGACAATGGAGCGCAAGCTTGAGGAACAAGGATCTAAGGAATTTGATCGCGCTATTGCTCGCATGAATCGCCACATCCAAAGCCTAAACAATTTGGAAACGCAAGTTGAAAGTATCATGATGACCGGCTACTCCTGGGAGCGGAGATATATTACGGGTTTCTTGCGAGCCGCTCTCGATTTGATGGAAGTCCAGACCGAATGGACTCCTGAAATCAAGAAAGCCGCGGATATGATTCACAAGTGGTTGGAAAAAACTTTTCCTACTCGCCGAGATGATCCCGAAATTATCAACATTAGACTTTTCGGCGCGGATATACAGAACTTTATCCAACGAAAGGCCGAAGAGCAGCGCCGACGCGTTCACATTACTTTCGATTTGGACGACGCAGAACTACGAATTCCAAGGAAACCTCTGCACGCAGTTATGGAAGGGCTCATTCGCAACGCAGTTGAAGCTACTCCGGATGGCGGCAGTGTCTCTGTAACCGGTCGAAAATATGGCCATAGGTATATGCTGAGGATCAAGGACACGGGAATTGGTATCCCAGATAAAGACAAGGAACTAATTTTCCAAGGGTTCTATCCGGTTCAAGAAACCGAGGATTATTCCAGTGGTCGTCCGTACTCATTCAACGCAGGCGGTAAAGGTATAGATCTGCTTCGCATTAGAATGTATTCCGAGCTTTATGAATTTAGGCTTTCTTTCACCACTATTCGTTGTCCATTTTATAAATCTGAAGGAAGATCCTGCGGCGATATCGAGTATTGCGACCACTGTAATGAACCGGAGGACTGCGCCAAAAACAGCGGATCTGAATTTGTGGTGGATTTTCCTTGCGCAGAATGTTTTGAAGATAAAGCTTTATGCGAGGGAGATGAAGTGATTGAATAGATGTGCCTTATTTAAAGCACTGATTCAATATAATAGATTATCTTACTTACACCATTGAAGCTTTATATATAACGTGATATGATGCAAATACTTAAATTATTGCGACGGCTAACTCAACATGCATCGTATCACCGGAACAATACTACTGCTTTTCTCTTTATTCTTATTCTCGGGATGCGCGACCACAAACCTATTTTCCAAAAAACCTTGCGGTAAAGGTTACACGATAATGGGTAAGACCTACTATCCCCTCAAATCCGTCAAGAGCGGATATATCCAGCGTGGAACAGCCTCATGGTATGGCCCCGGTTTTCACGGAAAAAAAACCGCAAATGGTGAAACATACGATATGCATGCTATGACTGCGGCGCATAATATTTTGCCGTTGGGTTGTTTGGTCAAAGTCTGCAATTTGAAGAACAATAAAGAAGCGATCGTACGCATCAATGACCGAGGTCCTTTTATCGACGACAGAGTTATCGATTTATCCCATGCTTCCGCTCGGGAGCTAGGCATGCTGGGTCCCGGAACCGCACCCGTAGAGATCGAAGTGGTAGACGGAGCTAAAACGATGTTGGCTTCCCGAAAAAAGCCGGACAGTCCTCCTATAGTTGAAAAGAAAGGTCCCAACCCATTCTTTGCAGGCAGATATCTTACCCTCACTGCTTTGTGGCGCTGATTTTTCCTTATTTTAATCGATTACAGGTTGGCCTGTAATTCATCCCGTCATGAAAGTAATTTCTAAATCTCTTTGTCGAGGGGGACTTGATTTCTCGGTCGTCGAGTTGATTATGAATTTCAGCTAATGTTTAACACTCACGAGCCTACGCTGTTATGAGGGGGTGACAAGTTTTCATTCGTATTACGACATGCGCGGATTTGACGAGCCGAGGCCATAAGTAGTATCGTATTAATCCCCGATTAATTCTGAGAATCACTTTGCATTAAGGACTTATCATTGACCAACAAAGTCACAATAATTGGTGGAGGTTTAGCAGGTTGTGAAGCCGCTTGGAGTCTTGCAACAAGGGGGGTTCAAGTGGAGCTTTTTGAAATGAAGCCTTATAAATATTCACCGGCGCATATATCGGAAGGACTGGCGGAACTCGTTTGCTCGAATTCGTTCAGGTCCGCGGCTTTAGCTTCAGCGGCGGGTTTGCTTAAAGAAGAATTGCGCATTTTAGGATCATTGATCATCGAAGCGGCCGACTCCACGGCAGTTCCTGCGGGCAAGGCTTTGGCAGTTGACCGTAACAGGTTTTCCGAACATATCACGGCAAAGCTCAGCGATCATCCGCTGGTTACAATTCGTCGAAGTGAAGTCGAGAAACTGCCCGCTTCCACGGGTGGATCTTGTATTGTGGCCACGGGACCTCTCACTTCATCCGGTCTCGCTAATGACATTGCGGAATTATTCGGTTTGCAGGGGCTCTCCTTCTATGACGCTATCGCTCCTGTCATAAGCGCGGATTCACTGGATATGTCTCAGTTGTTCAGAGCCTCTCGATATGATGTCGGTGAAGAAGACGGGGATTACATCAACTGTCCTATGGACGAAGAGTTATATAACAGATTCGTTCAGGCGGTTATATCCGCGGAAAAGGTGAATCCTCATCCTTTCGAAGATATTCCTCATTTTGAAGGATGTCTGCCGGTGGAAATCCTAGCCGACCGTGGAATTCAAACATTGGCGTTCGGGCCGATGAAACCCGTGGGGCTCGTTGACCCTAAAACAGGAAAACGACCCCACGCTGTGGTTCAATTAAGAGCTGAAAATAAAGAAAGAACACTTTACAACATGGTGGGATTTCAAACGAAAATGACCTACCCTGAGCAAGAACGAATCTTTAGAATGATACCCGGATTGCAAAATGCTGTTTTCGAGAGATTGGGGTCCGTTCACCGCAACACGTACATAAACGCTCCGGAAATTTTGGATGAATATTCCAGGGCAAAAGCGCAGCCTAATTTAATGTTCGCAGGTCAAATAACGGGGGTGGAAGGTTATGTCGAATCAACGGCGTCCGGGCTGATTGTCGGAATTTACGCGGCCTTTTCAGCAAAGGGTAAGAATGCGCCGATACCTCCAAGCACTACGGCCATTGGCGCCATGATAAAGCACACTCGAGATAAGTCCATAAAGCGGTATGAACCCATGAACGTGAACTTTGGAATCATGGACCCGGCGCCGCGCCACATTTCAAAAAAAGCTAAAAAGGAATTTTTGGCTCAAAAAGCTTTAGAAGATGTGCGCGCATGGAAAAATTTGATCGAGGAAGAAGTGGTTTGATGCGCCAATATTTGTGGCTCCGCCTTCAAACTTCCGGATTGTCGAGCAGCGACAGTCAAGGGAGCCGCAATCACACTTGTATGATGCTTCTCCCGCCCTTCCTCAAAAACATATTTCCTCAGCAAAGAGACGGCAGTGCAAGCCGCCACTATAATGACTATCACTATAATTGAAACAATTCTGAACTTTCTGTAACGCATTTCAAAGCTCCTAGATTACTCGGGCTCCTACAATGAAAATATCTCCGAACGAATCTTGTCGTAAGGAACACCCTTCTCCAATAATGCGGCAATCACTTTCTCACTCATGGCCGGCGGCCCGCATACATAGAAAGCCTTTCCCTGTACTTCGTGAACGAATTTTTGAATCTTTTCCTTATCCACATAGCCCTTTTCGCCGGGCCAATCGTCACCGGCCTCACTCAAAATGTTTGTTATTGTTAGTCGCGGCTTTGCGTTTGCCGTCATCGCATTCAATTCATCTCGAAAGAGAATGTCTTTTTCAAAACGGTTGGCGTACAGCAGAATAACGTCCAAATCAGTTTTTGTATCGCGCATGTACCGCAACATACTTATGAACGGCGTAATTCCTATTCCACCGGCTATGAACACTATATCTTTGTCATCCGGATGCAGGACATAAGAAAATCGCCCAAAAGGCGCTTCAATGACGGCAGTATCACCGACCTTAGTCGAACCCATTGTCGAGGTAAAGTCTCCTGACTGCTTTATGGTGGAGCTCACGAATTCTTTTTGCGCGGGGCTGGACGAAATTGTCCAATGGTGTTCCTCCACAGGTAGGTCCTTACTTCTGTGAAAAGTGATAAATTGGAACTGAGCAGGCAGGTAGTCATAAATGGTCTGTCCGGAGGGAGGCGCCATTTTTATGGTCCAGACATTGTAGTTTTCCTGGATAACCTCGATAACTTTATAAGGCTGTTTGGCTAATTGGCTTGGCTTCAGGATCTTATGATATGTATACGACGCAAAAGCGATCAACAAAAGAACGATCCATAAGAACCGAATCCAAAATACCTTCAGATCATCGCCGGCCTCCCAACTGTGCACAAAAACCAGCAGAATTATTATAGGAGCTAAAATATAGTGAAGTTTACGCCACTGTTCAAATTTAAGTCCCACACTGGATGAATACATGCTTATACCGGTATGGATCACAAGGAGCACTAAACCAATTTTCCCGAACCAAATGTACCAGGGTAGATCTAGGGAAAAGATCAACGACCATCCACCACCACCGGCAGCCAGGAGAATAGGGTGCGTCAGCAGGAGGATTGCAGCAAATATGCCTATGCGCCGATGGAAACGGCTCAATATGTCCATACCGAAAGGCCGCTCAATCCACTTAATGCGGGCCGTCAACACCGGCTGAAGGCACAGTATTGCAAATGAGACCAGGGCCAGACTTCTGGCGATTTCGTACAACAGTTCATTTGGACTGTGTAACCGGAGAGCCGACACCACCAATAACGGGCTGAGCACGGCAATCACGTACAATAATATGAGGACAGCTCCAGCCGGCATAATTCCCTCCATTAAATTGATTTCCAGTTTTCAGTATACAGGCGAGAACGTCGCGAATAAACACTTTGGCAAATATAAAGAACCTGGTCGTCCCCGTCTTCCTTGTAGAATATGGCTGCAAAGAAGAGCCCTCGAAGGCAGGACCGCATTTATCGCAGGTTCAATGCGACCCCAGCTAATGTCCTCAACAACAAACGGTCGAGCGAATCATTAATGAATTATTCGAAATAAACCTACCGACCAAACGACAATTCCGTGTACCTTGTTGAGCAGAATTCAGGCGATTTGAGGCAATGGACTGCGACCTGGAGCGTCGACAATCATGGCGCTTACAGATCTACCTCTTCTGCCGGCCCGATTTTCTAGACATCCGAGCCACTATAAGGTAGAAATCCCACATCCGTGGGATTAATTTCCGGCATTACTCTCATGATGCGCCTTGTTGTACTTGTAGTTAGCAGTTAGGCGGAAATTTGTTCGTCCGGCGCGTTCTTTCATCCGGAAAAAATTATCCTTCATCATCGAAGATGGGGTGCGTAACGGGAAATACAGTCCCCTGAGTTGTGATAAGAGTCGACAAGCTGAGCGTTTAAGCCTGGATAGACCAAACTCCTTCATCCGTCTGTATCAATTTTTGGTCCGAGATTTGTAAATATCTCCGCAATCTTTCCATTCTCTTTAAGAACCTGTATTGGTCCAAGCTTACCACTTTTTCTTTACGTAACGTATTTAGTTCAGCTTTAATTGTCTTCATGTCAGTATCCTTACCAATTCATTTAGTTCAATTTAAATTCATCAATGGTTATTATCAATGTTTAATAAGCGCCTAACAATTATACAGCTCGTAGATTAAATATTCCGTTATAACTGAGAATTAAGATATGACTTCAACAACTGAGATATGAGTCTCTTGCAAATCTTAACCCTTTCATTTAGATTGGATGCCGTTGCGATTATTTGGATTCCCAATCTTTTCTCTTGATCCTGTAAATGCTCAAAACATTCATCAATTCATAAGTATCTATTTTTATTTCAGGATTAATTGTGCTATATAGTTAGTCAATAAAAGTTAATGAAAAGTTCTTGCCGACGCGTGTTCGTCACACTAAAAACTCTGCAACATTTTTAGGATAAATTAGCTTACAAGATAATGATGTTTGCCTGTTGCGCAGGGCGCCTTCCACGGGGGAAATACCATGTCAAAACTGATAATCGACGCCAAGCAGGCTCTTATTGATATTCGTTCCGGTGTCAATGAGAAGGACTTGATGCATAAGTACAATCTCTCTGCAAAGGGATTGGTGAGTTTATTTAAGAAATTAATCGCCGTGGGAGCGATAACTCAGAATGAATTAAGTGAGCGGATGCCGAGTTTAGGCGGCGCCTCGGAAAATCTTATTAATTATCCGAACGAACGACAAGGTTATAGAGAAATCAAAGCCGTAGAAGCCGTTAAAGATATCAAATCAGGAATGTCGGACGCGGAAATAATGGCAAAGTATATGATTTCCGCCAATGGATTACACAAATTGATTGAACAAATCATAGCAAACGGCTTGCTGAAACAAGACGATTTAGATGACCGTGACGACCTGGACAACACGGTGGATGTATTCGGGTTTAGACATAGAGACAAAGCCGGTTCTGAAAAGGCTGATTCTGCGCCCATCTCCAGTCATGAATCACTTGCCCCTCCGGAAGATGCGACTAACGGTAAGCCGTTAAACCACAAAAAGCCGAACCAGAAACGTGGGGCGCGTGAATTTGTTTGGCGTTGTCCGGCGTGTAATAAAGGCTTTGAAAAAGAATTCGATGAATGTCCGATCTGCGGAGTTGTAATATCCAAATTCCTGGCAAAACAAGATAAGGGTGATGCTGATAGAGCATAGGTTATATTCGAGTCATTTCAAAAGCCATTAAAGTTTTCAAGTTTCATGGTAATGAGTGATTCTCTAAAGGAATCACGGATGCAATCATGATGTCCTTGATTAGACGACTAAGCGAGTTAAGTGAAGCTATAAAACTTGGTTATACATTCAGAGCTCATCAACGTCAGGGGCTTTATTCTACGTAACTTTCCAACAATCCTATAATCAATGCCATTCCGACGTACGCTGGAATCCTGCTGGATTTGAGTCCCAACTTTCCCCGGATCATGTCCGGGGCAGGCTTAAAAAGACGGGAAAAGGCGCTATTCGAATGTACTCTTGAGAACCACTATATACGAGTCTTTGTAATCCCCCTTTGCGAAAAATTCGCAATACGTTCGCAAGCCTCCCTAACCCTCTCCATGTTTGGAGTGAGTTAAGGAGAGTATCTTCTAAAGAATTCCCGCATTAACTAAGAACCCAACTTATACGCATCTTTGCGCCTGCTTTTCATCTTCATAGATTTTCAAAGCCGATTCAGGCTTTTCATTGAAGTGGACGACCGCTCTGACCGCTTTTATCATTCCGACCGGACAATCCGATTGAAAAATGTTGCGTCCCATATCGACTCCAACCGCCCCTTGGGTCACAGCGTTGTAGGCCATGGTCAAGGCTTCAATCTCCGGCAGTTTCTTTCCGCCGGCCATAACGATGGGAACGGGACATGTGCCCGTGACGCGGTCGAAATTCTCACAGAAATATGTCTTAACTATATGGGCGCCCATTTCCGCGGCAATCCTGGATGACAACGATAAATAGCGAGCATCCCTGGCCATGTCGCGGCCAACCGCCGTAACAGCCAACACCGGAATGCCGGCGCTGCTTCCGGCGTCTATCAAATCCGCAAATTGCGTCAGAGTTTGGTGCTCGTACTCGGCTCCGACGTATATGGAAAAAGCCATTCCCGCTACATTTAGGCGAATGCAGTCATCCAGCGAAACAGTCAATTCTTCGTTGGATAACTCGCTAAGCACGCTCTGACCACCGGATACCCTAAGCACTATCGGCGCCTGGCAACCTGGAGATACCGAAGTCCGCAAAATTCCCCGCGTCAACATCAAACAATCAGCAAGATTGCACAACGGGTTCAGCGTATGCTGCATAATTTCAAGACCTGAAGTCGGACCCTGGAAGTATCCGTGATCAACCGCAAGCATTACCGTCCGTCCGGTATCGGGTTTAATGATACGTGATAATCTGTTTTTCATTCCCCAATCTAGGTGATCGCTTCCCTTTATGTGAAATCCCGAACAGCATTGAGTCGTATCTTCAACATCGCGAGCTTGAACTAAACCATCCATATCAGCCATTAGATATACCTCTATTAGATTGCTTGAGTCATGAAACATAAAACTAAAGAATGTGGTTATTGTCAATGTTTGCCGGTGGACTCTATTCAGATATCAATGCGGAAATTTTTCAAATTTGCTGACGCTTATGCAATCTCTTGGTGAAATCAGATTTAGGATTCCTGCGGCGTAAGAACTATTAATAAGTATCTTGAATTTGAAGAAAAATCGTCCTCTCCTTCACAAATCGAGTCTAATAATGCATTCTATATAGTGACAAAATTTTTTCACCGTCGACTCTGATAATGAAGCCCATTGTCCACACTGTACATCGAGGGAAATTATGCTTATTTCATTGCACGAATTATTCAACACTATTCTTGTAGCAGGCGTTGCCTATGTCACTGTAGTTTTGGTTTTACGTTTGGTGGGTAACCGATCCGTCGCCAAAATGAACGCTTTCGATCTCATGGTAACTTTCGCTCTCGGCTCAATCCTGGCAACTGTAATTTTGTCAAAGGAGGTAGCCCTATTACGCGGTTTAATTGGACTCGTGCTGCTGCTTTTTCTCCAATACATGATTACGTGGCTCTCGGTTCGTTCAACTTCGTTTTCACGTTTTATTAGGTCGGAACCTAGGCTTCTTTTATATCGAGGGCGCCTTCTCGAACAAGAGATGAAATCCGCAAGGGTAACTAAAGATGAACTTTTTCAGGCTGTGAGAACCTCAGGCGTCGGCGCCATTCAAAACCTTGCCGCGGTGGTGATGGAAACCGACGGTTCTATGAGCGTAATACCAAAAATGGATGAAGAGGAAGAGATTCTTACAAGGGTCACTAAACCCAAAGATTTCAACCATACTTCATAGATGCGGCGCCTTCGGCCATTTTGCTAACACGGGCAAATATGCGACTCTAAGGAACCACTGAGGCGTCCTTTGCGCCCGTTTTGTGGTGAGTTGAGACAGTCATAATAAGAGCTTCATACGCGGATGAATGATGGAGCTTTAATCTTGGCTCCGAACGGATAGAACCGCCTGAAGAGAACTTCCGGCTTGCTTTGACATGTTTCTTCATTATATTAAATGACATAATCCGCCGCTCCTAAATCTAAAGGGGATTCCATTGAACTCACAGCAAAGTGCCGGCGCTAAAACGCCGGTAACTACCACCAAGGACACTATCGCCACTTACAAAATTGCGGATATGCGTCGAGTTTTCCAATACATAGAGGTTAACGATCTATTGGCTTTGGATAGATTAATACTTAGTGGCCGTGCTTTTCTGTTGCCGAAAGGTCTCCAGGTCTATGTTCTGGATGCGACTATACGGAAAGAGGATATGTGTAAGCTCCGAAGAAAAGAATCAGTTACCGAAATCTGGGCTTCTACCAGAGCAATTACGGATCCGTAGGAATATGAATCACGGATTTGGACTAAACCGCCGAAAATGATTTCTATTACTGAAGCCTTTATTAATAAAAACATCAAATGCACTTTTACTCTTGAGATTCGCCGGCACACTGACCACATGAACATTTCGGCGCCGAGGCGCCGGCCCCGCCGCTTGCCGACTCCGCCGGCCAGTAAGGTTTCAACCAATTCCTCCATAATACTCGCAATATCAAAACGCCTAGAACAACAGCGGCCGTCCACTCCGCCCATTCCCAGATAGGCCCCCCTTCTACAATCGCGGTCGAAGCCTCAGCGGAAATGCCGAAACCTAAATAGATTGCGTCGGTCAGGTATGCCATTAATAATGAGCATACGCCGATGGAGCTCAGGTAAATGACGAGAGATCTTTTTCCCAGCAATCCTAAAACCATCGCAATGGTTGTCATGTTCGTGGCCGGACCGGCCATTAACATTATTAACGCAGCCCCGGGGCTCATTCCTTTTAAAACCAGCGCTGCCGCTACGGCAGTAGAGAGGGTTGCGCAAACATAAATGGGGCCGCTAATCACAAAAGCTACCACATAAGACAATAATCCCGCTCCTAACGCCGCGTTTATAAAAGAAGAAGGGATCAGCACGGTTATGACTCCGGCGAGCAAAATTCCAAGCGCAAACCAGCCTGCTAAATCTCCTAACAGGTCATTAAAGGCGAATCCTATGCCGGCGTTCAGTTTTTGGAAAAGCGTATCGCTTGGCGCCTGAATCTCGCAACCGCAAGTAGCGTCTCCACAACAACCGCCTGACTGATTTTGTACGAGACTAGTATCAAGATTCGCTCTGTACGAAGAGCCCGTGAAATTCTCCAATAATCCGGCGGTCATGGCTGTAACAAAGGCCGTGATGGGTCTCATCACAGTCAAAATGGGGCCCAGGAGTGAGTATGTCAAAGCGATGGTATCTACTCCCGTCTCGGGAGTAGCCGTTAGAAACGAAAGGCAAGCTCCATTGTTCGCTCCTTGCCTCTTAAAACCGGCTACTGCGGGCACAACTCCACAAGAACACAGAGGAATAGGAATGCCCAGCAATGAGGCGTACAGGACGGATCTGAACCTGCCCCGCTGAAAATAACGTATTACTGAATCCGTACTGATGAAAACACGAATGATACCGGCGACGGCAAAGCCAAACAAGAGGTACAGGGCCGCGGCTTCAAAAATTCTCCAAGACGAGCTTACAATGCCAAATAAGATTTCCATAGAAATAATCTTCAGCAGATCTGGACTCTTGTCAATACACCACCGTCTCGATTGTCCAAGTCTTTCTGAATCTTTCTGTTATATAGGTTTGCTATCAGCGATAATCTTTAAAAATCAGATGGAGAACCTACATTCTGATGGACATGAGGCACGCGGCACGGTTGTTTGTTAAACTCTTTTCTTGAAATATTGGACATATATCTGATATAATTCAACTGAAAAATAGCTCTGCTGGAGATAACATGAAAATCTCTTTGATCGCGGCAGCTTTTGTTCTATGCTTGGCTTTGGCGCCGGCTTACTCGGATCCCCTTGGTTCAGTTAAAATTACCCCTGAAGGTGTGGATTATCCCATGGTGAGAACCAAGCTTTATCCGCACAAGAAAGAACGAATGCCTCCGACCAGAGAAACTTTTGAGACCATTTTTGGAGTGCGTCGATGGCTGGGAACAACCAGTATGGAGGCTGATCTATTACAGAGGACTCTCGAAGAATCAATGGAATGGAACCAAAGATACGCGGGTTATGGCGTGTTGGGGCACGGAGAAGAAGTGTTGACTCCGGAGGCGGCGGTATTTAGAAAATCCACCTTGCTGAGATGAAACTACGAAAATATTTAAATTTCCCAACAGGGTTTGGACAATTTACCTGCGCCTCGACTAACCAGAAATTTCACTACATCTTGTCTTCCTGCGCGGGACGCTACGAGAAGGCCCGTATATCCCAATGAGTTAAGACAATTAAGCTTGACGCCTCTATCCAGCAGTAAGTTTACTATTTCTACTCTGCCGGTGGCGCAAGCGCCTAGAAAGGCGGTATAGCCCTCTTTGGTCTCCAAATAGGGATCCGCGCCGTTGTCAATCAGCATGCCCGCGATGTTCACGTGACCTCGAAAGGATGAAATCATAAGAGGCGTTCTACCTAAATCATCCACGAAATCAACGTCGGCTTTATGACTCAAGAGCAATTCCGTTACTTTGTCGGCGCCCGCCGAAGCGGCTATGAAGAGCGCAGTTCTGCCGTACTTGTCGGTGAAATCTACCGCGCACCCATGATTTAACAATAACTCCGCGATTTCGGCGCCTTCGTTGCGGGCCGCTATCATCAACGGAGTTCGTCCGGATTTATCTCGAAAATTAACAATAGCGCCTCGCTCAAGCAATAGTTTCACTACTTCCACATGACCTTCGAAGACGGCCCAATGCAGGGCTGATCTGCCCTTGAAATCCACAGTATCAATAGCCGCATTCTTTTCCAGTAGAAGTCGCGCAAGGGCCACATGCCCTTCAAGCGCCGCAAATATCAACGGCGTGCGCCCCAGTTCATCCAGCATTTGTAGATCTGCGCCGGCGTTTATGAGCATTAAGCATATGTCCGTGTTTTCCGCTCTTACAGCTTCCATGAGTGGAGTTCGTCCGTAACGATCCTGAACATTGATTTGAGCGCCGCTAAAGAGTAGAAGTTTCACAACCTCGGAACAGGCTCGAAATGAGGCTTCGATCAATGCCGACCTACCGTAGTTGTCCTTGCGATTTAAATCCGCCCCGTTTTGAATGAGGAATTCGATCATGGCGGCGTTACCGGCCACTGCGCCATATATTAAGGGAGACCCGCCAAAGGTGTCCTCCTCAGCGTTGATATCCGCGCCTTGATAAAGCAACTGTTTAACTCTCTGAAGATTACCTTCCTGAGCCGAGTGAATAAGTTCGAAATCTAAAGTCCAAGCCTGTTTCACTTATGTTATCCACGCTTCTCTTTGGAGAAGATTTACCGACTTCTTCAGATTAACCTGTTGAGCAATCCATGGAGCTCAAATAGTGGCTCATTAAGTCTAATTTGTCATAAATACCATGGATCATATATCACGGAAGCCGAAATGCAAAGCAATTAATCGGGCATCAATGTAAGGACCGCAGTCGTTTTCCTCCCGCATCACGCTTCAAGAGAATCAGCATCTGTGGGGGGGCGGCAATTTAGCTAGTTGTTTAGCCCTGAAATAGAGGCGGGCGCCCATTACATTTGCGCCGTCGGATTTCCTACTATGTTTATCCAAACGGCGCCTTAGTCCTCAAAATGAGAATCGCTTTCAAGCATGGATTATAATGGTCATAATCAGAAAATGTTGAACTGGACTTTTCATGTAATTGTAGAGTAAAAGTACTCTTAATTTTCTATTCTGAGCGCTGGCCTGGTTGGTTTTCCAGTTGGTCCCACTGAAGGCGCAATGACGGTGGGAAGATAGTATCGGATCGCAAAGTCATTCCTGATGCTTTTGCGCTTTTTGTAAACTGATTCAAGATGGCTAAGGCGCCGTATCTTGCCGATTTACTTAAACTTAAAATAAGAATTAGGGAGGTTTAATGGCTTCCAAGACCTATAAAGTGTTACGATATAAAATTGTCATCATGACCTTGAGCTTTGCCTTGATACCACTATTTGCCCTTGGCATAACGATATACCATCAATTCAATCGAGCTTACACAACAAAGATTAAAGAAGCCGCAAGAGCTCTGGCGGAAAATGAACGCATCTCTATTGAATTGTTCTTCGATGAACGCGTTGCTCAACTGGTAACTGTCGCAAACAGCCATACTTTGGATAAAATAACGGATGAAGAATATTTGAAGCGTCTATTTCAAAAAATACAAAGTAAATCCAAATCATTCATAGACATTGGAGTCATAGATGAAAATGGAAATCATCTAGCCTACGTGGGCCCTCACTACGATAAGCTTAAGTCAGTTAACTACTCACAAGAAGACTGGTTTTCCGCAGTCATGACTTCCGGAACCTATCTTAGTGACGTGTTTATGGGATTTCGCAAAATACCTCATTTCATTATTGCGGTAACTCGACTTGAAGGAAATAAGCCTTGGATTTTACGGGCCACCATTAACTCTGAGATTATCGATAGAATCGTTAGTAAAGCGCAGGTCGGAAAACGAGGAGACGCTTTCATTGTTAATAATCAGAACATACTCCAAACCTCTCCACGATTCAGCGGAACACTTCTACATCATCCCTCAAGTCCGGATTTTAGCCGAGCAAGGGGTACGAACGTCGATTTAATTCAAAATAACGGCGAAAAAGTGCTTTATGCCACGAGCCAGTTTAATATGCCGCAATGGGTCCTTGTTGTTGTGGAAGATCCGCTCGAGGAAATGACCCCGCTCCTGGAAGCCAGATTGGCCGGTGCTTTGATTTTAATTGGCGGAGTGTTGCTCATGGTTGCCGGCGCCGTAACAATCACAAGGGCAATGACCAGTGAGTTGATACGAATGGAAGTGGATAAAGCAAAGAGTGACGACTTGCTTGTTCAATCCAGCAAGATGGCGGCTCTCGGGAAAATGGCCGCGGGCATAGCGCATGAGATCAATAATCCACTTGCCATAATTGGCGAAAAAGCGGGGTGGATGAAGGATTTGTTGGATAAGGAAGACATTAAGAATAGTGAAAACTGGCCGGAATTTGAAGATTCCATAAAGAAAATCGAGAGACAGGTGGACCGCTCAAGAACTATTACGCACAGACTGCTTCGTTTCGGTCGGCGCATGGAACCCACTCAGGATCTCATAGATGTAAATACGATTCTGAGTGAAACCTTAACATTTCTGGAGAACGAAGCCCATTATCGTGAAATAAGCCTGGAAACGGAATTGGATCCTAAACTGCCAAGGATAACAACTGATTCAGCCCAACTTCAGCAAGTTTTTTTGAACATTGTCAATAACGGCATTGACGCAATTGGAAAGAAAGGGAAAATCTTAATTAAGACAACATCCATTTACGGAGATAGACCAGAAATTAAGATCGAAATTTCAGATAACGGACCCGGCATGCCAAAAGACATGCAGGCGAAGATTTTTGAGCCTTTCTACACCACCAAGGGACCGAATGAAGGGACCGGTTTAGGTCTATCAATCAGCTACAGTATCATGGAAAAACTTGGTGGGAGAATAGTTGTTGACAGTGAAGTTGGACGGGGGACGGTTTTTTCAATTTATGTGCCTGTGGTTTAAGCAGGTTCATGGAGGATGTCCATATGGATACATTCAGTGTTTTGATTGTCGATGACGAAGTTGATTATGTCGAAACCATTGTAAAACGACTAAAAGATCGCGGCCTTGAGGTTGTCGGCGTCAATAGCGGTCAAGCCGCTCTTGATGTTATTGAAAATCAGGATTTCGATATTATTCTATTGGATGTTAAAATGCCTGGAATGGACGGCATAGAAACGCTGCGTGAGCTGAAAAAGAAAAAGCCTATGA
This sequence comes from Desulfomonilales bacterium, assembly GCA_038250835.1. Classification (GTDB taxonomy): domain Bacteria; phylum Desulfobacterota; class Desulfomonilia; order Desulfomonilales; family Desulfomonilaceae; genus JBBSBY01. The sequence continues at coordinate 26,224 of JBBSBY010000028.1, forward strand.
CTGAGGTAATCATGCTCACGGGTCATGGATCGGTGGAATCAGGTATTCAGGGTCTTCAACTTGGCGCATACAATTATGTTATGAAACCCGTTCCCCTCAATGATTTATTAAAACTAATGACTCAGGCTTACGAAAGGAAGCTCATCGAAGAGGAACGCGAGTCTAAGAGTCGTTCCAAGATCTGAGCTTTTTATTATGGACATCAATATCGAGGCCGGCCGCCTATTTGCGCAGGCTCGGCAATACTCACCAGCCGTAACAATGGTGGTAATTGCTGCGCTAATCAGCTTTACGTCAGGTCCTCTATTCGCCCTGGGACTCCTGTTCTTGCTGTGCTTATCTATTTTTCAGATCAGCCGGTATGTCCAGCGCTGCGATGAAGCCACCGAAAAAATCCGCCGGCTAAATATGGAACTATGCAGATCACAGAACATTTCACATATGGATGAATTATCTGCCGGAGTAGGTCATGAGATTAATAATCCGCTTGGAATAATGGCCCAGGAAATTGAATGGGCCACTCACTTGCTGAAGTCAAATGCTGGAGAGGAATTGAGAGATAAGGAGGAGTTAGAGGATTCACTTCGAGAAATAGCCTCTCAAATTGATAGATGTAAAGAAATAGTGCGAAAACTGCTTAGTCTGGCTCAAGACTTGGAACCTATAGTTCAGCTCATTGATGTGAATGAATTAATGGTCAGTCTGAGCGCAGTAGTTCAACATCAAGCATCGACCCAACATATTAAAATTAACCAAAATTACGCAAAAGGTGTGCCTCACATTTACACGGACCCGCCTTTGCTCAGGCAGGTGGTTCTGAATTTAATCGTAAACGCTATACATGCTGTAAATTCCGATGGATGGATTGATTTGACTACACATTTAAATGAAAACAAGTTGGAAATTATCGTGAAAGATAGTGGTTGCGGCATACCGGCAGAAAATATGACCAAAATTTTTACGCCGTTTTTCTCGACCAAAACCCAGGGAAAAGGCACGGGACTCGGATTAGCGCTTTGCCGGGGAATAATAGAACGGCTTGGGGGCGATATATTCGTTACAAGCAAGTTGGGAGAAGGCTCTGTTTTTACAATTCAACTTCCTTTAACCAGAGCAACATAAGGAAATACCATGTCGCAGAAACCTAGAGTTTTGATCGTCGATGATGAAGAGAGATTGCGAAATACGATGAAGAAGTTGCTCTCCATTGAAGGGATCGAATCCATAACCGCTCCTTCAGGCCGGGAGGCGCTTGAAATACTCATGACTGAAATTTTTGATGTCGCTATTCTCGATGTGCGTATGCCTGAAATGACGGGGGTTCAGCTCCTAACCGAAGTTAAGAAACTGGATCCCACAATGGAAGTTCTCATATTGACCGGTTACGCTTCCGTTGATACTGCGAAAGAAATCATGAAACTCGGAGCTTTCGATTATCTACTAAAGCCATACGATAAACACGAATTATTCAATAAAATAGAATTGGCTTACGATCGTAAAATTGCAAGAAAGAAATTATCCGAGAAACCTGTGTAGTCTCAAACGGCATTATTAGAAATTCTTTTACTTTGGACAATTGATCCCTCTATAACAATATTTCAATTTTACGTATTTTTGTGTACTATTATTTATTGTAGTAATTACATCTAATTTGTACTTTTTATTTTATATGGCTAATTATTATTGTCGCGGCATCGGCAGGGGGAGACTTGCATGAAAGGCTTTCTTAAACGCATGGTCGGGGGACGCCGCTCCAGAATTTTAGATAAAGCTAAAGTCATTTATGACATGATTCCTTTGAACTGGAGATACGGTAGCCCGTACGTCGAGATTACCAACCTTTTGGCATTAAGCGAAGAATGGACACTTGATGAGCTGATCCATTACCAAAATAAGCAGCTCAGAAGGTTAATCGAGCATTGCCGGCTGAAAGTTCCATACTACAGCCGTACTTTCAGAGAGATCGGTATCATTCCTTCGGATATAAAAACAGTAGAAGATCTTCCCAAGCTGCCGTTTCTCACAAAAGAAATGATTAAGAGAAGTCCGAAAGATTTTTTATCAAAGGATTTTTCGATTTTAAATAGAGACCATGATATGACCAGCGGAAGCTCCGGAGATCCGCTATCTTTCTGCGTTGATAGACGAACTCGAGCCATGGAAATTGCGCTGGCGTACAGGCATCTTCACTGGCTGGGGTACAAAAAAGGCGATCCTATTGTAGAAATTAAAGAGGATTTTTTTGCGGACAGTTCCCGGCTTTTTCAATACTACCCTGGAACAAACCAACTCAAATTTTCCTTTTTTAGGACCAATAATGCCAAAATAAAAGAGCTGGTCAAAGTCATTGCAGATTTCCGCCCAAAGTACATCAAAGCTTTTCCATCCTCCATACAGCTAATCAGTCGATGGATGAATCGCAACAAGATACATATAGAATCACCAAAGTACATCATCACGTCCTCGGAAAATCTGTATGATTCGATTAAGCGGGAAGCCCGGATGGCTTTTGGCGCCCCAATTGCCGACTACTATGGTCAGAATGAAAAGGTGGCTACAGCGTTTCAGTGTGAAAGCTTACAAGGATACCATATGCAACTCGAACAATCCATTATTGAGTTTAATCCTGTAGCTGACGGCGAATACGAAATAGTGGGCACATCGCTTTGTGCACACGGCATGCCTTTCATAAGATACAAAACAGGAGATGTGGCGGCGCTACGAAACGATGAATGCAATTGTGGAAGAAATCATCCGTTACTGTCGGAAATTCGGGGGCGACGCAGTGAGTTCCTTTATTCTCCCGAACGGGAAATCATAGCTCCCGTAGCAATGGATTACGCCATGTACGGCCATGATGAAATTAATCAAGCTCAAATAGAACAAACTAATCTTGATACTTTAAATGTAAAAATCACAGGTTGGGATAAAATATCTGAAAATACAGTCAAAAGTTTAATTTATGACATTAAATTTTACATGCATTCATCCACTATAAAAATCAATGTTGAACAGGTGGAAAGTATTCCTGAAACTTCCAGAGGGAAACAACCTTTTATAATTAACCGCCTCAAGTTGGAAGAATTTCTATAGCGTAATAAGGCTTAGCCGCCCTTAAAATGTCGCAGACTACAGCGCCTCTATTTTGAGCCGGCACTGCAAATATCCATCACTTTCAACATATCCTCTGGTGGATCCGCGGACCATTCTTCATAGTCTCTTTCTTTGAGCTTAATTCCCAGCTTAAAGGCATGCAGAGCTTGTCTTTTTAATATAGAGGCCGCCACTGATTCGCATTTACTCCGGGATCGACGAACTTTTCGTGACTTTCCATAAACTTGATCTCCGACTATTGGAAGACCAACGGAAGCCAAATGCGCTCTTATCTGGTGAGTCCTTCCCGTCTCAGGTCGAATCTCCAGTAGGCTCAGTCCTTCGTAATGCTCAAGTATGAACCAATGAGTCACCGCTCTCCTGGCCTTTCTAGTGTGAGTCGATATGCGTTTTCGATCTTTTACATGTCGGCCTAGCGGCGCGTCTATTAACCCAGCATCATCTTTGGGGTTTCCTCTGACTATTGCCCAGTAAATCCTTTGTATGGAATGTTCTTTGAACAATCCGGACAGCTCGGCATGGGCCCCTTCGGTTTTAGCCATAACCATGATTCCTGAGGTGTCCTTGTCGAGCCTGTGAACAACACCCCATCTTCCCTCATCCCCCACTCCGACCATTTCAGGCCTCTCGCCCACTACTACATCCATAACGGTGCCGCTGATCCTGCCGGCGCCGGGATGTACGGAAAGTCCCGCCGGTTTGTTCAAAACAATTATTTCAGAATCTTCGTAAAGAATGGAAATATTCGGAATGTTTTCAGGAGAGGCATTTTGGCGTAAATCTTGTTGTGCCTGAGCTATTTCGACGACATCTCCCGGATTAACTATAGTGGACGTTTTGGCCGGATGATTGTTAATTCTGACCCGCCCTGCTCGAATTAACCTCGAAACAGCGCTCCGTGTTAAATGTTCTTCCAGTTGCTCGGCAATTATCTTGTCCGCGCGATCCGGAATAACGGCTCCATCTACTATAATCCGGAAAGACTCCATTGTCGGCGCCTCCAATTATGGTGCTCCTGAAACAGATCACGGATCCACTGACAAACCGCTAAAAAGAGAGCTCGTATGAGCTCCCTTGCTGTTATGTAAATTCTCATGAATTCTCATACGATCAGGCGTCTCCGATACGGATTGGTGAATCTCATTGTTAAAAATTAAATCATTTAAACAATAACAATGAATTTGTTAATGTATTAGTTGACATATTGTCTTCTTTTTGTTATAAAAAGCCAACGCATAGCTCTGAAGGAAGATACATGTTTATCTCTTATTTTCATACAAGAGAGCAAAAGGCCATGTGGAGGTTGATATGAAACGTATGGCTCTATTTATGGTGTGCGCTGTTTTGTCCATCTGCGCGGTAAATGCCCTTGCGCAAGGCTGGGCGCCCGGCCCTATGGGAGCCCCGCCTCCTTTTGTGAGCCCGATGCCTCCGCCTCAACTTGGGCCTCAAATTGGTATGGGAGGGTCGCCCCTATGCTCCCCCCAGCCTATGGGACCGATATGTAAGCCGCCTCTCGGGCCGGCTTCGGTTTCCGTAATGGCCGGTTGGCAACCAAATGCCGATCCTGCTTTTGTCAAGCTAAGCACTCGCGGCGCAAGCGTGCTTGACGAGTTTGGAACCTCCTTAAAATTCAATCTCGAAGGCGCCTGGTTGGGCGTTTCGGCCCGTCTCCCCGTTCGTCAAGGAATCACCTTGAGGGCTGAAGCAAGAAACCTGTTTTCACCCAAGCAAAATGTTCAAACGATAACTCAATTAACAGGTCTCCCGATTGGCCGCACGTTTTCGGGTTATTATGCCTGGCGTTTGATCGATGGTTCGGCTTCTTTTGAAGTGGCCCCTTGTTTTTCGATTATTGGCGGCGGTCGTTACGACTACTTTGACGTAAAAATGACTGATCCGGGTAATATTCCGGGTTTTTCTAATAACGGGGATGAAGCTGATTTTACGGTCGGAACCGTCATACCTTATCTGGGCTTTGAAGCGGCCTTTACCGGTTGCAACAGTGGTTTTCTCATCCGAGCCGTCGGCACGCCTTGGATGAGTTCCTACACCAGGTACGGCATGACTTTCGGCGATCCTCAAGGTCTGCTTTTGATACGGGACAGCCTGGATGGGACTTCAATTTACGGAAATTTCTTCGAAGCTTCGGCCCATTGTGGACGCAAATTTGGAGAGATAACCACTCTTGGAGCTTTTGTCGGCATGCAAGCCCTTTCCTCTCACTCTGAGCGTCCCCTTAGCGGTTCCAGAGTGGCGCCGGAGCCTTTGACCGTAGCGCAGACATTCGACGTCGATATGCATCGACGATCGTTTGTAGTTGGCGGAAGCGCAAGCTTGTCGTTTAGTTCACCATTTTAGTGACTGTTTCACCTATAGCGCAGAATCTCTGTAGCAATATATGACATTAGAAGTAACATTCACTGTGTAGATTTTTAAAACTAACAAAACGGCGCTTTTAAAAAGGCATACGCCGGCCTTGAACAAAGCTTTGCAACCAAATTGGAAATAAAAGGAGTCGCTAAAATGGCAAGATTATTTACTATCTTGGTCTTAGCCATAATATTGGCCGCCGGAGCCTCGGTTTACGCATACGATATACCAGGGAACCAATTTGACGGGCAGATCGCAATGGGGAATGGAATGGAAACTATGCCTTCAGGCATGCCGGCGCCGAGATATCAAATCCCGGCAGGCGCCGGTTATACTCCTTCCCCCATGGCCGCGAATCGCGTGCCTCAAGGTTACCAAGCATATGCGGATGCCGGGACGCCCCAGCCGCGCGCTATGAAACGCATATCAAAAACCAAAGCGTCGGGCCCACCTATGATGGAACAGAATTGTGGTCCAATCCCTTGTGGTCCGCCAATCATGATGGTTCCAATCTGCAGACCTTTATCCTGGTATTAGAATAAACCAACTTCCAATACGCAACTCGATAGCCGGGCGATAAGTCCGGCGTTTTTTTGTTTGCTCTGTGACATAACAGGGGCAATTGAGAGCTTGTACTACCAATACGGGCATGATCATCAGGATCCGAAGTCTCCCCATTGTGGAGCATAGGCGCAAATCGGCATCCCAGTCTTTACATGTTTCAAATATGGCTATCAGTCGATGATTTCGACAAGAACGCCGTTCATGAAGGATGGATGTACAAAGGCATAATGGGATTGCTCCCAAACACGCGGAGTTTGATCGATCATTTTGAACCCGGTCTCAATAAGTTTTTTAATAGCCGATTCCGTGTCGGGTACTTTGAACGAAATGAGCATAATGCCTTCGCCGTTCTTAGAAATAAATCGATCAACTTCGCTACCCTCTTTTGTAGACGCCATGAGCTCCAGAAAGACTTCCCCAACCTTATATCTACGAACGTGGATTGCTTCGGGTTCATGGATATATTCTTTATCGGGTTCGGCTTTTCCCAAAAAAGCGGTCCAGATTGTCGTAGCCTGATCCAAGTCCCTCACGGCAATACAAATATGATCGATTTTTTCAATTCCTATCATGAGAATTTCACCCTGTTTAATGATTTTCGAAAGTAATCACGGATAAATGTTAGTGTCCTCAATTAATCGGCTATCGGAAGTACTTAACGCCGTAAAGCTTCGTCATACGTTCAGGGGCCCATCATCGCCATTCCAGCGTACGAATCCAGGAAGATCTGGGGTCCCGGGACGACGAGCGAGGGGCGCTAACTTAGGCTAATATTGGTCTTTGAGGGAAATGAGGATATTTCAATTCACTCCCCGCGTTGCGAAGGCGTCATTCTACTGAAAAGGTCTTGAAGTTATTCTACACCAAGCTCCCTTGTAGCGGCCAAAAGCTCTTTTGATCGTAGTGATAAAAATTCGCTTTTGCGAAGTTCCAAAGGATCGACGCCCCTGTATCTACTCCAACCCTTAGGATTGGGGCGCTGTCTAACTTGAAACCATCGTCTTGCCCCAAGAACTTTGGCTCCGGATACTATCCTTGAGGGCAGTGCTTAAGAAAGCTTAAAACATCATTCAGGCTCGCACTGGTGGCCGCAACGCAACTGTCAGCTCCTCCGTAATACAGGCTCAGCTCATCACCCTGGAGAATCCAGCCGCACGGGAAGACGATGTTGCCGACATCACCGCTTCGCTCATAGGACTCTTCCGGGCCGAATATCCACTGATCGGTCCGTCTCAGCACGCGGGTGGGATCTTCCCTGTCGAGCAGAGCGAGCCCGAGTCGGTAAATGCCCCCGGACACAGTGTCTTTCACTCCGTGGTACAGGATCAGCCAACCTTTGGGAGTCTCAAGCGGCGGCGAAGAGAGTCCAATTTTGTTTGCGTCCCACCAGGCTCCTGTTTTCGCGGTCAGAACGACTTGATGATCTCCCCAGTGCCTCAAATCGGGCGAAAAAGATATCCAAATGTGCTTTCCCCCCATCCTGGGAACCGGCCGATGCAGCATTGCGTATCTGCCATTGAACTTGACGGGGAACAGTGCCGCATCTTTGTCCTCGGGAGGAGTGACGGGACCAAGCCTCTGAAACTTGACAAAATCTTTGGTAGAAGCGAGCGAGACAAGAGGCCCGAGCTCCGAATATGCAGTGTAAGCGACCACCCAGAGACCAAGATCGTCCAATCGTGTAATTCGAGGATCTTCTATTCCCCAGTTCTCTTCGGGATATTCTTCGGGCCACGGGGCAAGTGTCGGCGCCGGATCGATTTCCCAGTCGGTGATTCCGTCGGAGCTACGTGCGGCGCACAAATGTGACAATCCCCGACGATCTTCCACTCTCACCAACAGCAGGCTCCGCCCATTGACCATTGCAGCGCCGGGATTAAAAACTGAATTTACGGGATATGGCCAGTCGTGATGCGTAAGAATAGGATTGGCTTCATACCTTTTGAAAAGTTCACGAATGCCGTTCTCCGGCGCGTATTTCATGTGTCGGACTCCTCGGATTTCTCCGTCAGAACTCGAGAGGTAGTTGGAACGCTTGTTTAGAGGTGATGGATTGACGAGCCAACTCGTATACTTCTTTGCACTGCTTGGCTACCAGTTCCCAGGAAACTACCTGATCGAGATATTTCTTGAGGTTTTCTCTGAGCTGCATGGAGTTTCTCGTCACACGCCATCGTGATTACCTGATCCTTCAACCTTTGCTTGGTTGTAAAAAGCAATCCGCCTTCGCTTTCTAGGGTCTGAGCACTGAGTCCTTCCATAGGGGCGATGGTTATATACGGCTTATTCAATGCAATAATTCGCGCTAGTGTCCCGGATTGGGTTTCGTCGGTAGAAGGCAAGACTATGAAGTCGCAGATAGCCATGGCTTTGTAATACCTTTCTCCGCGTGGAACAAACTCAAAATAGTGGGCTAGCCTTTTTTTTCGAGGACTTCGAGTTGCTCTCGATAATGATGATAGTCCGGCAAGTGATTCGGATTCATCATCGCGCCGGTCGTCAGCAGGTCCCAATTTTGCCCATCGAGCGCCGACTCACGGCTAAGCTTTTCCGTTCAGGGTGCTTTTATCTCAAAGTGTCTGCTTTTGCAACCCCGCAAAGCTCCTGAAGAAATTAGGCATCAAATATTGAGGTGAGAAGATATGGGTGGTTCTGAGGCCACGGGATGACCCGACCTGCGGCGGTCGCCGGCGACCAACGGACACAGCGGAAAGGGAAGGTTCTCATTTCGAAGCCTGAATTTTTTGCGCCTTCAGCTCGGAAAGAGCGAGGACTGCAAGGAGGTAGCACACCACGGATTCCGCCCCCTGATTGGCGCTGATGCCATTGGAATCGATACCGTCGGCTACCGAGCCGTCAGCAAAGTCATAGAGCGCCGTATTCAGTCTGTTCCTGCCCAGGAACCAGTCGAAAGCCAACCTGGCTAGTTCCAGATACTTGCTCATGTTCGTTACCTCTGAAGCCGCGACGTATGCTTCCACGAGATAGGCGGCGTCAATTGGTTGTTGTCCAAAGAGCGCTCTTGTGCCGCCTTTCGCGAACCAACCTTCATTGCCGACAAGCTCGAAATAAACTCCATTCCATTGTTCTTTGGTAAGAAAGTCAAGTGATTGCAGAGCAACCTCCAGGTATTCTTCGTTTTGGGTTACCTGGTACGCACGCAGCAATGCCTCAGGGATTTTAGCGTTTCCGTAGGTCATTACTTCCTCAAACCATTGCCAGTCCTGACTGCGGTTCTCTTTGTACAGGTCAATAAGATCGTCGGCCAGCTGGACCAGAAGTCGTTTGAATTGGCTTGCTCCCACGAATTTTTGCAGAAGATGGTATATACCTATAATGGCATAGGCTTTGGCTCTCGGGGCTTCAAGTTCGAGTATTCGGGGAGCGGCTTTTACCATCATATTTTGAGCCAGTGCCCTCACTTGCTCTTTCGAGCCCCATCTCACCACAGTTCCGAGACCCCAAAGGACTCTGCCCAACGTGTCGTCGCTTCCCTGCTGATCCTGAAATCTTCGATCATAAGACATGAAATTGTGGAATAGGCCTGTTTCCGTCTGTGCGTGATAAAGAAAACTGATGTACGTTCGGATCAAAGGGAGGATCTGCTCATCTTTCTGTTGATTATAAGAGGTCATTATTGCGGCAAGTCCCCGACCTACGTCGTCGGCGCTGTACCCGTGATCGCGGTCCGGTATGCCGAAACACGCGTGTTGCAACAGACCGACGTTATCTGACAGTGACGTCAAATGATCGAGGTTTATCTCCGGAAGAGTAATCAGTGGGTGCATCTTTTGTTTCCAGGACGACCCCACTTCCAAGTTCTTCCGCTCGCCGAGCAATTGTACGAACATTCCCACGTACTGGCGCCCAACTTCTCGCCACACCATGGTGCGCCCGTACTCGTAAGCCGACTTTCGCATCTTGTTGCGCCGTATGGAGTCGCCGATCAAGTTGTTCAGAGCGTCGGCCATGCCTTCCACGTCGCGAAAATCCACCAGCACTCCCCGTGAATCCGAGAGCAACTCTTCGGCATACCAATAGGGAGTGGACACCACTGCTTTGCCCATTCCCACGGCATATGCAAGTGTGCCTGAGGTAATTTGCTCTTTGGCCAAATACGGGGTCAAATAAACATCACAACAAGACATGTATTCGGTTAGTTCCTGAAGATCGACAAATCTGTTATGGAATACCACATTGTCGGCTATGTTCAGGTCAATAGCTTTTCGTTCGAGTGATAGGCGATACTGCTCACCGCTACGCTTCTTGACTCCTGGATGTGTTGCCCCGAGTATGATGTAGACGGTATCAGGGTGTTTTTCGACAACACGGGGCAACGCTTCCAGAGCGGTCTCTATGCCTTTATTAGGGCTAAGCAATCCGAATGTGAGAAGGACCGTCAGGCCTTCCACATTGAACTTTTCCTTATAGAAGTTGGAATCAACAAAGGGGACGTCATGAACACCGTGGTGTATTACCGAGATCTTGTCGTCAGGGACTTTATATATCTCACGCAGCATCCTCGCCCCTTTTTGACTCATGGTGACAAGGCGCTGAGACCAATTGATGACGTCGTCAAAGGCTTCCCGGTAATCTGCCGAAGGATCTTCCAAAATAGTATGTACAGTAGTGATGACCGGCTTTTTCAGATGGGACAGCAGCACCGAAAGGTACTTGCCCGCGTCACCTCCGAAGAGGCCGAATTCGTGTTGAAGGCTAACGATCTGAGCGGATGAACCGTTAAGATATTCAGCGGCTCGAGCATAATCGCGAATTAC
>JBBSBY010000029.1:0-36619 GCA_038250835.1 Desulfomonilales bacterium
AAGTATCCGGAACTGTTCCCATAACCAAACTGATGGACATCAAGACCGTGACTCAGCAAAGCCGTTAATCCATTGTTTAAGATGTCCGTGTCAGGCGGCCCTGAAGAAGAGACAACGGCAACGCGTGAGCCCGATTTTAACAACTCAGGAATCAAGTTAGAATTTAATATTGCTGCCAAAATATTTCACCCGGCGCGGCGTGGTTTAGTTGTAGGCAGTGTGTCTCGAGCAAAGTTTCCGAGGTTTGATAATACACCGAAGACGCGGCAATACCCCACATAATATTAAAAAACTCGACGAGAAGCGGCATTAAAATGCCAAGCAAATCTTATGATTTCGGATTGAAGCCGGCATGACCATCGCGGACCTGGCCCATCTAGTGAATGTCGGGAAATCTGTAATTGAGGCTCTTGAACTCGCCGACTATGAGGGAGATGGTTTGGCCATGCTGGTCAGAGTTGCATCCGCGCACAACAAGCAAGTGGAGGTTCACTTCGTGCATGAATCTTCCAAATCGAACGTGCCGGGGCCATAACGCTTTAGGGTTGGACCGTCAGTTTTAACCCCGACGTTAGTTAGAGTATTCTGCAGGGCCTTACGTCATATGCGTCAGGCCCTCAGGAAAATTGGCGCCCTCTATCAAAAAAGTACTCCCATCAGGTATAACGCAAGGAATACGAGGATTAACGTTGTCAACAGATAACTCATTGGTCCGTACATGTTAAACCTCCGTGGTCAAGGTGTTGTTCTATTTAGCTGATAGATGCTCATTATTGTGTGAGGATTCAGCGAAATTGCAGATTAGGAAGACTGTTACCGGTCAATTACTTGTACAGCTCAGTCAAACTTTAATAGCTCTTAAAAGAAGGTTGATCATCTGTTCCGTGCCGGCGATCGTCGGCTGTTTTTTGGCCAGCATCATACGGGCGAGCGCTTCATGCTCGAACGCCCCCTGGACAAGGTGCAAATAATAGCCGATTTGGAAATCCTTTCGGAAATGACCGCTCTGCTGTCCTGCTTCTACAGTAACCCTTATAAGATTCCAGAAACGTCTGGTGTTTCGATATTCTTGAGATTCGTAAAATTTGGGATTCCTATACAACTCCAGGATCAAAACGCGAGTCTCCCATTCTCGAGTTTGAAAATCCAGAGCCCACCTTCGCAGCAAGTATAAGAGACGCTCACAAGGATTTAATTCTCCGGAGAAAACATTTTCTAATTCGTCAGCCAAATCAACAAACCAACCGCCCAGAACAGAGAGAAGTAATTGCTCTTTGCTCTTGAAATACTGGTAAATCGAGGCTTCAGCTATGCCGGCTTTTCCGGCTATTTCGGATATTGTGGCGCCGCCGTAACCTTTCCTGCCGAATACTTCCGAGGCCACTTTCATTATTTTGCGCCGCCGGAGTTCTCCTCGAGTCGGTTCATCGCCATTTTCATTGGCGTCCGGCTGTTCTCGTCTCCAGATTGCCGCTTTAATCAACGCGCACAACGCGTCCGCGGCTTCGTTGGGATCGTAAGGCTTGCCAAAAAAAAGCCATTGCAAAACAATGCTGTCTATGGCGCCGAAAATCATTTCCAGAACAAGAATAATCTCTACACCGGCATTTACCTCTCCGTCCCGGATGCCTTCTCTAATGGCCTCAGCGGCGAAGGCGCTGTATCTCCGTATCATTTCATACGCCGGAGATTGGTAGAAAGCGGGTAAAGTCCGTAGTTCCCGTAATAAAATCGAGGTGTAATCTTTGTTGATGGATAAATCTCTGAGTTGATGCCAAAGCAACTTCCTAAGTTTGGGCTCGGCCCCTTTCATCCCCTGGAGATGCTCGGTAATGCCTGCAAGAGTTTCCTTAAGATGTCGTTCAGGAATGGAAACGATTAAATTTTCTTTTGTTTTAAAATATTGGAAGATGGACGCCTCGTGTACCCCGGCGTTATTTGAAATATCGGCTATAGTGGTATCGTGATAACCGCGGGCCGCAAAAATCCTCTCAGCGGATTCAATGATACGCCGACGCTTTTTGTCTGCTGACGGACTCCTTCGTCTACTGGACACCCGATTAACGGTGTTTTCCGCCAAACCTTCATAATCCATAAATAAACTCCGGTAATTCGGACAAAACCGAATGCCCCTACCATTAAGACAAATTCGATAACAATGCCCATCTTTCGAAGATTCTTTATAACCGAATACCACTCATATTTAAAATAGTCAACGAGTTTCTTATTTGCGCAAAGGTTTAGCCGTGATTTGTTGCGTTATCGCGCTTCGTGGGCGGTATCCGTTCTAATCCGACGATTCCACTTAATCAGCCTTGAGATTGCTGTTACATCATAATGACGCAAACATTTTCAGCACATTGCACAGCAAGCCCGTCCTTATAAACGCGACTTTTTTTGAGCTCCGATTCAAAAAGACTTGACATCATTTTAATATAAGTTATATTCGTATTAAGAATGATACCAAATCTTGGTCAGTTCATGCCGTAAATATCGGCGGTAGGTCCAGACAATCTCCGATGTAAATCTTGTTATATTCTACTGTATTCGGCAAACGCGGCAAAGCGGAAAGAGTAATGATCTCCCAAATATGTGAATACGTCCGTGCGATAATTAAGCCTTTTTGTAATTGAACTGATTGTCGGCATGTAGGTCTAAGGGCTTCGACGGCGAAATGTCCGGGGCAAACAGGAATTCCGCCTAATGGGAGCTGGAATTAACCATTTTTAATTACGAATGAGCGGGCGAGACCAATTCCCGGTTCGTAAGAGGTGAATAAGATGAGGTACGCAGAGACAGGATTTAATTTGGAAATCGATCTCACCCGAGGAAACATCGAGAGGGCGCCGACCGATCCAAGAGACACTGAGCTTTACCTGGGAGGCTTAGGCACTGCCGCCAAGATGTTATGGGAAAGGGTTCCCCCTGAGACTGATCCTTTTTCTCCCGAAAATCTCCTCATATTTTCCACAGGACTCCTCTGCGGCACACCGGCGCCAGGTTGCAATCGAACCATAGTCTCCACTCTTTCGCCTCAAACTTTGCTGATGGCGTTTTCAATGATGGGAGGGTTTTGGGCGCCTGAACTGAAACACGCCGGCTACGACAAAGTTGTCCTGCGCGGCAAGTCCCCCAATCTCGTCTATATATGGATTAACAATGACAAAGTGGAGCTTCGTGATGCGGCTCACTTACAAGGTAAAGGCGCAGTTGAAACCGCGGAGCTAATTCGACGAGAGTTGAAGCAACCCGACGCCCAGGTAGCCGCTATTGGGCTCGCTGGTGAAAACAGGGTCTATTTCGCTTCCATCGAACAAGGTAGATCCAGCGCCAGCCGCGGTGGGATAGGCGCCGTCATGGGTGACAAAGGAGTTAAGGCAATAGTAGTCCGTGGAACCAAGGACATCAATATTGCTAAACCGGCAGAGTATATGGCGCTCTGCAATGAAGTAATGGAATACATCAAATTTCGCAATGCCAATCCTATCCCTGGTGTTATGCCAATTTTAGCCGGCCTCGGATCGCCTCAAGAGATGAAAGTCCATGATGAAAAGTGGCACACTGAAAATTTTATGTGGGGAAACTCGCGTGAGCGCAGAAAGGAATTCTGGAACGACGATATAGCAAAGCAATGGGCTGAGACTCTGGACACTATGCGAACACGGTTGATTAGCTGCTACAACTGCCCCATGACCTGCGGCGCCACCATTTCTCCTCCGGGACTTCCGACGTACATGATGAAGTGTTTTTCGAAGCTCACTTATACCATGGCGGCTTTTTCGGACCTGGAATTTGGTTTGGGTATCGCTCAAAGCGCCACGGAATTTGGGGTAGACGGCTTTTCGACCCCTCAAGTAATGGCTTTCGCTCTTGAGCTTTATGAAAACGGCATCCTGACTGACGACGATTTCCCGGGATTACCGGCCGACAATGAAGGTAGATTTTACTGGCTGCTTAACAAAATTGTTCGGCGTGAAGGAATCGGCGATGTCTTAGCCAATGGGACCTATTGGGCGGCCAAGCAGATCGGTAATGGCGCCGAAGCTTATGCTCACAATAACATCAAAAAACATGAGCAGCTTCCTCTCAAACTGTCAATGCTGAATCCGATTTATTTTCTTATGTACGCCACCGGCGAAAAGATAAACATCACCCAAATTGAAGGGCAATTCCCCCAGGCGCCCTTCCCTAAGATGGAGCAGAGAGAAGAATTCGTCAAAGATTGGTTTCAAGTTCCGGATGAAAAGTTTAAGCAAATTTTCCTGGACTGGGAGCCGCGCGGTGAAAAGTCCATGCCCTTCTACCCTACCGCTGAAATGTGTTGCGATATTGTAGATTGGCAAGAAAGGATGCATTACATCGATGACGCGCTTGGGATGTGCGCAGGTTTATCGTCATTTCCCCTGAAACCTCCATATCACATACATAATTATCCAAAGTTCATCTCGGCAGGGACCGGAATAGAAATGGATGAGGAATCGCTGACCCAGGCTGCTAGAAGATATCGAACTTTGGTCAGAGCCTACAACACAAGAAGAGGCATGAGAAGGAAAGACGACAAGCCGCCTGCAAACCATTGGAAGAAAAGATTTCCTGAACTCGAAAAGGAACTCCTGGACAAATACTACAAGCTCAAAGGTTGGAATGATAACGGGATTCCCACCAAGGAGTCTCTTCATGAATTGGGCTTGGATTACGTGGCGGAAGACTTCGAAAAGAGGGGCATCTATTCGGAGAGCGTCGAAGCCACTTCAGACGAGCCTCTGTCGGCACAAGAGAAGAATTAATCGAACAGGTGGGAACCGTCATGGGTGAGAAAAAAAAGAAAAAAGTTAAATCCATAAAGATCGATGTCGATAAATGCAATGGTTGCCGGGCATGTGAGGTTGTCTGTTCGGCATTTCACGCCACTCCTAAATACAGCAGCAATAATCCGGCGAGATCTCGTATTCGGCTGATTCGTGATCCATTGAAAGACATATATCTTCCTGTTTATGCCGGTGAATATACTCCGGCGGAATGCATGGGCAGAGACAAGTACGTAATTGACGGTAAAGAATACGATGAGTGCGGTTTCTGCAGAGCCTCCTGCCCTTCCAGGGATATTTTCAAGGAACCCGATTCCAAGCTCCCTCTCAAGTGCGACATGTGCGAGGACGATCCGACAGTGGAAACACCTCTGTGCGTTCAGTGGTGCATCAATGACGCTCTGATTTACGAAGAACGCGAAGAGGAAGTGGAAGAAGATGTGAAGCTCGAGGAAGTTGAGATAGGACTGCAATCCATGATCGACAAGCATGGCTTTCAAAAGGTCATGGAGACCGTTTCTCGAATCTCGGAATCAAAGAAGGAATGATACATTAGGGCCCGGAAGAGGAAAACCAGTGGAGACTGTAACCCCATACAAAGAAATTATCGATGTTATCAAGGAAAGCGGCGGGGAAGCATTTAAGAGATGCTTTCAGTGCGGACTCTGCGATACCGTTTGTCCTTGGAACAGAGTAGCGACCTTCAGCATGCGCAAGCTGGTCCGAGAAGCGACATTTGGTTTGACTGAAATAGAAAGTGAAGATATTTGGCGCTGCACAACGTGCGGAAAATGTCCCCAGCAATGCCCCAGGGACGTAAAACAAATCGAATCCGGGTTAGCGCTGCGCAGGATTGCTAATGAATATGGTGTTTTTCCTGATCCCGTAAAGCCTGTTCGCACCATAAACGCCAACCTCGTCGGCCAAGGAAATCCTTTTGGTGAAGACCGAGCAAAGAGAGCCGCCTGGGCGGAAGGGCTTTCGATCCCGGAATTTACCGAGGGAATGGAAATCCTTTATTTTCCCTGCTGCTATCTTTGCTATGACCCCAGATTGAAAAAGACCGCCAAGGCCACAGCTAAAATCCTCAAAACGGCTGGTGTGGACTTCGGCATACTCGGATCAAAAGAGAATTGCTGTGGAGAAAGCATCCGCAAGACGGGTGACGAAGAACTATTCAAGCGTTTGGCCAAAGATAATATCAAGACCTTTATTGACAACGGAGTGAAAAAAATCCTTGTTTCCTCGCCTCATTGCTACCACACTTTCAAAAACGAATATCCCGAATTCAAAGTAAACTTTGAAGTAGTCCACATCTCAGACTATCTGGCCGAATTGGTGAATAACGGAAGACTCAAGCTCAAGAACGATTATCAAAAGAAAGTGACGTATCACGATCCGTGCTACCTGGGCCGACATAACGATATATATGATCAGCCGAGAGACGTATTGAGAAACATACCGGGTTTAGATTTGAATGAAATGCCGGAATCCCATTCGGATAGTCTCTGCTGCGGAGGCGGAGGCGGAAGAGTTTGGATGGAAACCGAGAAGGGCGAAAGATTTTCGGATCTCAGGATAGATCAGGCCCTTGAATTAGGCGCCGAGGTGCTGGCTACTTCCTGCCCATATTGTATTACAATGCTGGAGGACAGCAGGTTGACCATGGGCGCGGATGATAAACTTGAGGTAAAGGACCTAACCGAGATCATTCAGGATTTGGTTAGCGAATAACAGCTCTCGATTAGACGGTCTCGTACCAAATGCCCTTGAAAATGAAGAAAAGCCGTGGCCGGCAATACTGATTTTGCTTCTCCTTGCGGCCTTTATTGCGGCGTGTGCGCAATTTACATTGCCCATCGAGATAATAACACCAAGCTAAAGGAGCGGCTGGTAAGTCTCTATAAAGGAGCCTCGGGAAAAGGTTTACTGCCTAACAGCGAGAATTTGTCCGTGGAAGATATCCAATGCGACGGCTGCTTATCCAACCAAAGATTCATGCATTGTAAGCAGTGCGACATCAGGAACTGCACAGAGGATAAAGGTTACTCCGGTTGTCACCAGTGCGATGAATTCCCCTGCCGGCACATCGACAACTTCCCCATGATCGTCGGCAAAAAAGTAATTCTCCGGGCTATCCCGTATAGACGAGAGTTCGGCGATGAAAAGTGGATTCGCGACGAAGAGGCCCGATATAGATGTCCATCTTGTGACAACATTGTTTTTCGTGGCGCCATGAAGTGTAATCAATGCAAAACGGCATTGGATTTGGATTAGTATCGATTTGCAGCAGAAGAATAACATTCTCGTGATTCTCATGGCTCCCCTCGCCATAAGCGGAGAGGGTTGGCGAGAGGATCTTGAACGGGACATTGCGATAGTAAACTGTATATAGAATACTTAATTACGAAATTCACGACATGTTGGTAGTGTCTCCAAATCTTCGGCGATTGGCATGTCGGTTAGATAAGGTGATGGAAAATGGAACAAGAACAATTGCAGAATGAAAAGATTCCAAAGCTGTACGAAGATCTCTCCAAGAATCAAATCGGAGACGTAATGGTTGTCGGCGGAGGAATCAGCGGTATTCAGGCCTCTCTGGATCTTGCGACAGCCGGGTTTAAAGTATATTTGGTTGAAAAATCGCCCAGTATCGGCGGCCATATGGCGCAATTGGACAAGACCTTTCCAACCAATGATTGCTCCATGTGAATTTTGTCCCCCAAACTGGTCGAGGTCGGCCGGCACCCAAATATAGAGGTCCTCACCTATACTGAAGTCAAGAGTGTGGAGGGCGAAGTAGGCGACTTTAAGGTAACCCTTACCAAAAAACCGCGGTATATTCGTGAAGACAAATGCACGGGTTGCACTACATGTGTAGAGTATTGCCCTGCAAAATATCCGGACCAATACAATCAGGAATTATCGGACAATAAAGCCGTACACATATATTTTGCTCAGGCCATTCCCCTTATTGCTTACATTGATGAAAGCTGTCTCTACCTGAAAGAAAAGAAATGCCGTATTTGCGAAGCAGTGTGCAAAAACGACGCAATAGACCTGAACCAGACGGCCGAGAAAAAGGAAATCCAGGTGGGCGCGATCATTCTCTCCACCGGCCTTGAACCTTTTGATCCAAAGGTGAAGAAAGAGTATCACTACGGCGATTTTGCCAACGTCGTAACCAGCATGGATTATGAGCGCCTGTTATGCTCCACCGGTCCGTATCAAGGTGAGGTGCTGCGAGCCTCCGATATGAAGCATCCGCACAAGATCGCCTGGGTTCAGTGCGTGGGTTCCAGACGTGTAACTCCGGGTGACAACAGCTATTGCTCAGGCGTTTGCTGCACTTACACTCAGAAACAGGCGATTGTTACAAAAGATCACGACTCTGAAGCCGAGCTAACAATATTCCACAATGATATTAGATCCTTCGGGAAAGATTTCGAACGCTTCTACCAAAAGGTTGAGCAAATGCCGGGGGTCCGATTCATCAGAAGCTACACTTCAATAGTAAAAGAAGATCCCATAACAAAAAACGTCACCTTACGATACGCCACAAACGAGGAGGGCGTTAAAGAAGAAGAGTTCGACATGGTGGTGTTGTCCGTTGGATTGAATCCACCGGCTAATGTGCAGTCCATTGCCGACACATACGGCATAGAACTCAATTCTCATGATTTTTGTAAGATCGATCCGGTCAATCCCATGGCGACAACCAGACCAGGAATCTTCGTTAGCGGCGGCTTTCAGGGTCCCCTCGACATCCCTGAATCGGTCTTTAGCGCCAGCGGAGCAAGTTCGCAGATTGGAGAACTCCTTGATTTCAGACGCGGAAATCTAGCCAAAGAAAGAATTTACCCGCCTGAACGGGATGTTTCTGAGGAAGAGCCCAGGGTAGGCGTATTTGTATGTCATTGTGGCGCCAACATCGGCAGAATAGTTGATGTTCCTGACACGGTCGAGTACTGCAAAACCTTGCCGAATGTTGTGCATTGTCAGGAACAGCTATTTTCTTGCGCAACGAACTCGGCAAAAGAAATTACGGACATTACGCGAGAAAAGGGACTCAACCGAGTGATTGTCGCCGCATGCAGCCCCAGAACCCTTGAACCGCTCTTCCGAGATACCGTTCGAGAAGCTGGGATTAACCAATACTATTTTGAAATGGCCAATATCCGGGAGCACAACTCCTGGGTCCACTCGAAAGAGAAAGAGGAAGCCACCCAAAAGGCGAAAGATATTACCCGAATGTCCGTTGCGCGAGCTTGCAAGCTGGAGCCGTTGCAGGAATTTGATTTGCCCGTCAACAAGGCGGCCTTAGTAGTTGGCGGCGGCATAGCCGGCATGAATTGCGCCCTCTCCATTGCAAACCAGGGGCACGAGGTGCACCTGGTGGAAAAGGATACTGAGCTTGGGGGCACGGCGCGAAAGATCCATTCCACGTTGGATGGGTTGGATGTACAAGAGTACCTGCGTGACCTCATTGCTAAGGTATATAAAAACCAGCAAATTCACGTCCATCATAATGCCGCGATCACGGGCGCGAAAGGTTATGTGGGTAATTTTGTGACTTCCATCAAATCTGAGACCGGCGCCAAAGACCTAAAACACGGCGCGGCAATCATTGCCATAGGCGCAGATCTATATACCCCGACGGAATACCTTTACGGCGAAGACGAAAGAGTAATGACTCACCTTGAACTCGAGGAACTCATCAACGCCGGAGACGAAAAGGTAGCCGCAGCTGAAAGTCTGGTGATGATTCAATGCGTGGGCTGCAGAAATGAAGATAGGAATTATTGCAGCAGGTTATGTTGCAGCGAGTCCGTGAAGAACGCGTTGAAACTCAAAGAGCTAAATCCCGAAATGGACATTTCCATCCTGTTTCGGGACATGCGGACTTATGGATTTAACGAGGATTACTACAGAGAAGCTTCAGAAAAGGACATAAAGTTCATACGATTTGAGCCGGAAGACCCGCCTCTGGTCGAAGCCGGAGAGTCGGATGAAGGCAAGCCTGTTCTAAAGGTCACGGTGACCGATTTCGTTTTGGGCAAGAAACTGGAGCTGAATGCCGATATAGTAGCTTTGGCCGCGGCGATTATCCCGTCTGCAGCGACCGAGGAAATCGCCGGACTCTTTAAAGTAACCTTGAGCCCCGACGGTTTTTTCAAGGAAGCTCATGTTAAGTTGAGGCCTGTTGAATTCGGCACAGACGGTGTTTATCTCTGCGGTCTGGCTCATTACCCCAAGTTCATACAGGAAACCATTAACCAGGCCTATGGCGCGGCAGGACGAGTTTTGACGCTACTTTCACGTGATGTAGTGGTGGCGTCGGGCTCTGTATGCAAAGTCAATGAAAACCAGTGTATAGGGTGCGGAGCTTGTGTCTCCGCATGCACTTACGGCGCCCTGGAACTTGCCGACACGAAAAAAGGCAAGAAGGCCATGGTGACTCCCGTGCTGTGCAAAGGGGACGGTCTTTGTAATACCAAATGTCCCACAGGGGCCATACAACTAAAGCACTTCACGGATGATGAACTTCTTTGCGAAATCGACGCGGCCTTTCCGGATGAAGACGCCATGGTCAATGAATGCTGCGTCTTGAAATGCGCTGAAGCATAGGGATCAACGACACCGAGATTATCAAAGTAGGAGGTGAGGACATATGAGCGCGGGACCTAATTTTAAGCCGAAGGTCTTGGGATTTGTATGCCATTGGTGAGGATATGGCGCAGCCGATTTAGCTGGAGTTTCCAGACTACAATATACAACTGAAATGAGAATGATTCGCGTCATGTGTTCCGGTCGAGTCGACTTGAGCTTTATACTCAGAGCCTTCTCCAAAGGAATAGACGGGGTCTTTATCGGCGGCTGTCGTTTGAATGAATGCAATTACGTTACTCACGGCAATTACCATGCGCTCAATACCGTATTACTGACTAAGAAACTATTGGAGCACATAGGTGTAAACCCCAACAGACTAAAGCTCGAGTTTATGTCCGGAGCTGAAGCCAATGTTTTTGTAGATGTGGTTAATAGCTTTGTTAAACAGGTGAAAAAGTTGGGTCCATTGGGCGAAACCGAAGCCATGGACCAGGACGAAGTAAAATCCAAGATCACCGAGCTCGTAAAACTGGTCCCATACATCAAAATAATAAACCAGGAGAAGCTGGCGACGCGTTTAGCGACTCCTGAGGAACATGAAAAACTTTTCACGCATGACGATATAGAAAATCTATTTAGTAATGTGGTCTCTTACTATATTGACCCGACCAAATGCCGAGCTTGCTCCACCTGCCTCAAAAGATGCCCTGTAGAAGCAATAGACGGCGGTAAGCGCCTAATTCATATCATCGACCAGGAGAAATGCATAAAATGCGGGACGTGTCTGGAAGTCTGCCCGGCTCGTTTTGGGGCGGTCACTGAGATCTCCGGCGAGTCTGTTCCACCCCCTATCGCTGAAGAAGCGAGGACGATAATCAAAAAAGCTAAAGATTAATGTAGGTCAGTTCCCCTATTGTCCTACCCCGAAATAATGATTACTCGGGATAGCATTTTTCTATACTGAGCAATATGTAAAACTTATTCTTGATGGGCCTCCAAAGGGAATAATTATTGTGGTTCTCGAAGTAATCGGGGATTGATATTTTGAATCGCTTGGATGCCGTTCAGGCTCGGTACAAGAATGTTTTTAAATTTAAACGACGATTCTACTTATACTGATTCTCGAAAGTAATCGCGGATATATTAATGATTATTTCAATCAGACGGCTATCCGAGGTACTTAAATCAATAAAGCTTCGTTATGGATTCAGAGCTTATCATCGTCATTCCAGCGCAAGCTGAAATCCAGGAAAATCAGGGTCCCAACTGTCCCTGGGTCGAGTCTAGGGCAGGCGTTGGGAGGGCGGGTAAGAGGTTTTATTCGACAGAACTTTCGAGAATCCTAGTAGATCTTCCCACAAAAGAGTCCTAAATACTTCGCGGCGTCAAGCGCCTCACCAGCCAAGTAATACATTTTTATTTGGGTTGTTCTGCAGAAGGAACATCGGCCTTTGGGACCATTATTTGTACGTTGTTCGTTTTCCTGAGGTTTTCCGAAATTTTTTCATACTGATCCTGCTGCTTTTGTAACTTCAATTGTTCAATAATGTAGCTTTTGACTTGTTCAAAATTAGGTTGCTGAGCCGTCTTTTTATCTTCCAACAAGAGAATGTGGTAACCGAACTTGCTCTGGACCGGACCAACCGGTTGCCCGGGTTTCATTGTAAACGCAACGTCCTCCACTTCCTTCACAAGACTACCTTTCGGCAGCCAATCCAGATCGCCACCCTTGGCCTTGCTGGGACATATCGAAATTTGAGTCGCCAAATCAGCGAACTTTTCTCCCTTCTTTAGGCGCCCGAGAGCTTCTTTGGCTTCTTTCTCGGTTTTAAGAAGTATATGATGTAAATGGACGCTTTCCGGAGTTACGAACTGAGCTTTGTTTTTCTCATAAAATGCTTTAGCTTCTTCTTCTGTGGGCGCAGGCAGATCTTTTGTCATTTGATCCAAATATTTGCGCGCAAGAATATCTCTTTTGGTGAACTCCAGCAACTTAGCGATTTCAGGTTTCTTGTTTAGGCCCTGCTTTTCCGCTTCATTACTGAGCAGATAAATATTCACAATGTACTCGAGAGTCTTCTGTCGGCCTTCAGGAGTGAAATACAGACTCTTAAATTTTTCGGGTACGGCATTGGCAATATCACGCAGATCATTTGCCGTGATAGTGTCTGCTCCAACCTTAGCCAAAGGTTGATCGGAAGCTAATGCGGGAATTTGAGCGCAAAAAATAAATAGTATGAAAATAAATCCTAGATTGCGAGTAAAGGTCAAATTGACCACTTTGATCTCCTTTTAATCCTCTAATGATTGATCTGATTATTTTCAAAGCAAGGATTTCTTGATCCATTTTAATATAAGGTGAAAAGGTATTATGCCGATTGTACTCAGAGCCGCTCGATTACGTTAGTGGCTCCAGAAGATACCGGCACGTCGTTCAACAGGACCTTCTAAATTGACGTAGACCAGCCGGTGTCAAGTTGACATGGCTTTCGGTGGAGCATTACAGTGCAACTGTTTAGAAACACGCAATATACCGGCTCCGGCTTTGATTTATAGCATACCTGCCGATAGCCGTCAAATCGGAGGGTTGCGCCGCTTCTAGAACAGCTATGCGTTTTAAATTATACGTGGTAAAATAAGCAATTCTGTAAATTACGTGTGGAAGAGTTTAGCCTTGGTGGTAAATTAATTTTCCTATGTGTCTTGAGGAACCTATTGACTACCAACTATCTGAATTACTATAGTTTATCAATGCGAAAGGGAGGGCGCATCGTGACGTTTAAAATTGTTAAACCGGCATATCTCCTGATCTTACCGTTGATTATGCTCATCGTGTCGTGTACGTATCAGAGCGGGACTGAAGTATCCAAGGCTAAAGCTAAGGCCCCCAAGAATATAGAAGTAACATGCACGGATCGAGGTGTTTCCTTAGAATGGGCGCCCGTAAAGGACGCTTGTAAATACACCGTATTTTGGGGACACACAAAAGGTGAATATCGCGGCATTGTAAACACTAAAGAAAACTCTATAGAATTCGAGGGGTTGAAAAAGGGGGAACTCTATATTTTAGCGGTAACATCTTGGAACGCTACTGGAGAAAGCAATTATTCCGAACCGGTTATGATTGTTTTCGATGATAATTCCGCTAAGGCTGGGGTTCATTTGTCAAAAGCCAATCAGTTGCGAGCCAAAGGACGTTTTGCCGAAGCTCATGCATATTACTGCGCGGCTATTAGGCTGAATCCTCAAAATCCCGATGCCTACAGGGATAGGGCGCAACTTTATACTCAGATCAGTAGACCTGATTTGGCCAAAAATGATAACGCAAATGCGGAGAAACTTTACAAAGCGAAGCCATTTTCGGTTTTGCCTGTTTCACAGCGTTCAAATTAATAGTTCCGATTTTTGCGGCAGCCAACCGGCTCTGCCGGTTTTTTTATTATCCGCGACAAGTAGGGGCTTAATACCGACCAAAGAGAGCTTTTAAATTATCTCCCCGACTGTGCATTTAATCCTTTATACGAAGAGCTTATAGAGGCGAAGTTTTTGGGACCGGAGACGGGGCGCCCTTTTTGACTTGTCTGCTCTTACGTCCTAAATTTCGGTAGATGTGAGGATAGCCGAAGTCGGGCTGGTTCATATGGACCGCAATTATTTTTTTCATTCTTGTATTTTAGGGATCAAGCTGGTTCTACGGCTTGACTGCGCCCATCGGCATACTTATAAGTCTTATAGTCCTTTTAAGCACACTGTTTACCATGCTGAGCCACAGAGGCATACGGTGGCGAGGATCTCTTTACAAATGATATCCATTTTGTGATAGACTGTAACGTCATGGTGGGGACAAATCAATTGACCTTGTTTCGATTTTGTTGATAAATTAAAAAACATATTAATACCCCGCGTGAAAGGAGACGGTTAGAATGAATTGGTCAGGTATCGGATTGCGCGCGTGCATTCTCGCGGTTGTTATGGCTTTCGGACTCGTTCTCCCCAGCGTATCTTTGGGGGAAGATTTTAAGGTTTTTACCAGTGAAGAGTACGGCTTCACCATGAAATACCCGGCAACCTGGGTTAAAGTAGAACCAAAGAATTATTACCTTGTATTTCAAGCTCCTGAAACCGTGGACGGGGTCAGAAGCAGAATACATGTCGCCGCACATAAGCCGGTAAAAGACAAGCTGAATGTTTTTTTGCAGGAGCTTAGGACCGGCATCGCTGATCTGCAGAAGAAAGGCGGCTCCAAAGCGGCTCAGATTATTGATGAAAGTGAGTTCAAGTCGGAGGTTCCGGGGGCTTATTACTTTTTTCTACAATCATTCGACAAAGTCTGGCAGGATGTGGTGCTCGTATTTTATAAACACGACCAAACGCTCCTCAGGATTTCCTGTTTAACCGCCTCCAAAAATATGGAAAAATTGCAACCTCTTTTTAATGAAGTACTGACATCAGTGAGATTTGTCGACACGTCTCAACCGCAACCGGCGGCGCCTGCGGCTCCTCAGGCTCCCAAGCCCGCTGAGCAACGTATCCAACAGCAAGCGCCCCCGCCTGCGGCCCCGGCTCAACCCGCAGTTCGTCCAACTCAGCCGGCCACGCCCGGGCAAGTAGCGCCTTCTACTCAACAACCCGGACCGGCGGGTCCCACGCAAGAAGCGGAACCGGAAGCCGATGAAGAAATTCAACCACAGCCCCCGGCCCCAAAACCCGTCCAGCCGGCCAAGCCTGTAAAACCTGCGCCGCGTGGCCCCCTGAGAGGCCCTGATCGTCCGGGCACTGGAATTGTTAACTAATAGTTGGAAATAGGAACGCCAATGCATCTCCGTCGCGCCGTAGAGTTGTTTGATTCCCATGAGGGTTTCCAACAATTCAAGAAATCATTTCAGGGACCGGCTCCGATGCCGATTGATTCTAAGCTCTTGCGAGATAGAGCATGGCAATTGGCTTCGAGACTCGATCCCAGGGGCGACGCGAGTGAGTTGCGAAACGCATTGAAAGAGATGTCGGTCTCCTATGATCCCGAGGCTTTCCCACAGATTTCAGCCATGTCGGCCTACCTGGCTAAATGTATGTTCCGTGATATATCGCAGCAGCATAGAGAAAAGCTAAGTCAGAAGATTGTCGAATATGAAGGCCCGAAATTTTTCTTTGTGGCTCACGCGTCGTACTTTGATTACGTCTTAATGGCTGAACTCGTGCGAAATCTTGGAATGTCGGCGCCTGTCACGCATTTTTCCGGCAGTGTAACTCGTGGTTGGGTTTCGAACTGGTTGGAGGGTTTTCGGGCTCTCTTGATACCGGCGGTGTTTTCGAATGTTCAGCATCGCGCGTATTCCTGGTTCACTTCGGCGATCGCCGAGCATGTTCAATCCCAGCTATTATTTGCAAGGACCAATAGATATACCGTTAGATCGAGAGATGGCATCTTGAGGGAGCCATACGTTCCCCACGGTGTTGTGTCCACTGTTAAGAACATGGGAAGAGCTATGGTTATACCTGTAGCGATATCCTACTCATCCGTTCCGGAAGATGGTTGTCTCACCTCTCCTAAGTTTTTCCCGATACTATCCATGTTTCCAAGTGGCTGGACTTTTCTTACACCCCTCCTTTTCGGTTTGGTCAAAGCGGAGAACGTCTTTAAGTATTTAGAAGGTCTATTTGGGGATGTAAGTATCGGTCTTTGCGAGCCTTTTGAATTAGAAAACAATAATTCTTTGAGCTTGCAACGAATTTCTCACAGAGCGATAGAAGAAATAGCAAAAAATAAGATGATCCACCCCAGCCATCTGGTTGCCAGGGCTTTTCAAGGTCACGAGACCCTTAACACCAGGCTGCTTCGAGAGGCTGCTGAGAGAGAAGTGGACGGTATTCGGTTCTTTTTTAAGAATAGATACCGTAAGGAGCCGCCTTTTCATCCGATGATTGAATCGGATTTACCCGGAGCCATTAGTCAAGGCGCTCGTGTTTTGGTCAAGAGAAGAGCATTGTCCAAATCTCTTGTTAAGCGCGCGTATAACTCCGGCAATGCTCCGTTGTTGAGATTCTACACTTACTACGCGGATCGTCGGATCTACCCTCTTAGCGGACGGAATACCATGACCGTGGTGAACGCCGGAGCTTGGGGTTATACTCTGGCTTTGCACATAGGAATGAACTTACTTAAAAAACCGGAGCTATCCGAGCATTCTCTTATTTTATATGACTCCCGTGAGGACTTAATCGAGAAGCTTACGGTTGAAGGTCGGCACCCGTGGCACTTCAAAGATATTTCTTTGCCGAGATCGGTCCGCCCTGAAGCCGACTTTGTGGCGGCAGTCAGCGACACGTCGCTTATTTTGCTGGTTACACCCAGTAAATATTTTTACTCCACGCTGGTGAAAATCTTAGACCAGGCTCCTGAAGGGAGCGATCTCGTTATAGCCACAAAAGGGTTTATTCCTGAGAGTGGTCTTTTGCCGTGTCAAACCGCCAGGCACGAAATGGAGCGGATCGGCAAAAAGATGCGAATATCAGTGCTCTCAGGCGCCAACCTCGCTCACGAAATCGTCAACGGCGGCGCGGGTGTAACTCAGATAGCCTGCGATAATTTCGAGACTTATGAACGCGTAAAACCGCTAATCGAAACCGCTCTCTTCCGAGTAGTTTATTCGGGGGACGTTATTGGGACTACTGTAGCGGCGGCCTTGAAAAATGTGTACGCCATTGGTTTTGGTATGCTTGAAGGCTCAAAAAAGGCGCCTGAAAATTTCCTTGCCACCTACTCAACTTTGGTTACTGCTGAAATCCGGCATTTTGGAATGTTGATGGGAGCCGCTCCTGAAACATTTGACGCGGAAAGTCAAGTTTGGATGGCGGACCTACTGGCCACCTGTCGTGGAGGTAGATCAGCCAAATTCGGTTACGATCTTGCCGAGTTGGATGAAAAATCCGGAAAGAACCATGCCGCCAGAATATTGCTCGAACAATATCGCAAGAAACGCATAGCGGTAGAAGGTTTTGAAGCTTCCAGATTCGCCAAAAGAATGGCTTCCCAAAGAGGATTTCATCCGCCCATTCTCGGAGAGATTTACTCGGTATTGCATAGCGGTAAGCAGATTGACGTGCATGGGTTTATGGAAAAATGCTTAGACGCTCTTAGTCATAAGAGCACGTCTCCTATGCCTTCCTTGATTAGATCTAGAGCATTAAGATATTGATTGCTCCACAATAACTTGGTTAATAATCATGGCCATGAATACGTTGGACGCGCTCCCTACTTCTATGGTTTCGGTGCGGGAACTTAGAAATGGAGATATTGTTCTCCAATTCTTTATTTTGAAAGCCAAAGAACCGCGTAGAACCAAGTCAGGATTAAATTATCTTGATCTCTCCCTTGGAGACTCCACTGGAACAATTGCAGGCAAATTATGGTCTGACGCTTTGTTGCGCTGGGGGCAAGAGTTCGGGACCGGCGATTGTGTTAAGATCGAAGGGCGCGTCGAGACGTACAAAAGTCAGCTACAAATAGTGGTGGAAAAGATAAGGCGTGCCGATTTCGCTGAAGTACCCGACGCCAGGGCTCTTATTAAGGTAGCCCCATGTGACGCCAATCAACTTTTAGAGGAACTGCTGGAGTCGGCCTGTAGTGTCAAACCGATTGCTATGGCCGAGCTTTTGATCCGCGTCTTGACCGATCACCGTGACGCCGTTAAAAGTTTTCCCGCCGCCAGGTTAGTGCATCACGCTTATCATGGCGGCCTTATTGAACATGTTTGTAACGTTGTGAGAAAAGTGCTGGTAATCGCCGATCTCGACATAAATATAAATAGAGATATAGCCGTAGCGGGCGCTATTTTACATGATATGGGTAAGTTGCTGGAAATGAATACCGTGAGCGGATCTCGAACTCTTCAGGGCAGATTGCTCGGTCATGTCGTTCTAGGGATTAATCTTATCCGAAAAATCGGCATGGAGATGGGAGTTTGTGAGGAGCCCTGGTTTTTAGAACTGGAGCACATTATCGTATCGCACCATGGGGAGATTGAGTTTGGAGCGCCGATCAAACCCATGACGCGAGAAGCCCTCCTGGTGCACGCGATGGACGACCTTGACGCAAAACTTAAAATTATTGACGAAGCCCTCGAGTTCCCGGATGCCGAGGGTTTCGGGCCATACAATAAATGGTTACAGGGCAGGCCCTATTCGGGAATAGGCCGTCTTGAGGAGGAAAACAATGACTGATACCGGAATGAAATTGCTTGAACTAAAGGAAAAATCTTTAACACTAAGAGGTTATCTTTGACCTGGCCGGCAAAATCTCAAGACTCAAAGAACTTGAAAAGTTTCAAGAGAGTTCGGACTTCTGGAATAACCCACAGGAAGCTAAAATTGTTCTTAAAGAGCAAAAACAAATAACAAATCTTTTGGATAGCTTCTCTTCGCTTGATACCGAATTGAGTGAAGCGGAACTGCTGCTTGAACTTGCCGAGGAGGAAAACGATCAATCGGTAGTGGACGAAGTGGACAGGAAACTTCCGGCAATTGAAGAGCACATGAACGGTTTGGAAGTCCAGCGCCTATTTTCGAGACCAGAAGACGCCGGGAGCGCTATCCTTGAGATTCATGCCGGCGCCGGCGGCACAGAGGCACAGGATTGGGCTGAAATGCTTCTCCGCATGTATCTTCGATGGTCCGAAAGAGAAGGATACAAGACAGAAATCCTGGATACGCTGCCGGGTGAAGAAGCCGGAGTTAAATCGGCGACGGTAAGCATTGAAGGGGAATACGCCTACGGTCGTCTACAGGCTGAAGTAGGCATTCATCGTCTCGTTCGCATCTCCCCTTTTGACGCTAATTCCAGAAGACACACCTCCTTCGCGTCTCTTTTCGTATTTCCAAGCGCCGACGACGAAGTGGAAATCGACGTGAATGAAACTGACCTGAAGATCGACACTTACCGAGCTTCAGGCGCAGGCGGGCAACACGTCAACAAAACTGATTCAGCTGTACGCATTACACATATTCCCACAGGCATAGTAGCGCAATGTCAAAACGAGCGATCTCAGCACAAAAATAAAGCTATGGCCATGAAGATTTTGCGATCCCGCCTGTATGATCTTGAACTGGAGAAAAAGAGAGAGGAAAAAGATAATCTGCAAAAGGATAAGAAGGAGATAGCGTGGGGCTCACAAATTAGGTCTTATGTTTTGCAGCCATACCAAATGGTAAAAGACCACCGTACGAATTGCGAGATCGGTAATGTTACGGCCGTTCTGGACGGAGAAATTAATCGACTGATCCAGGAGTACCTGCTGATGCAGGCAAAAGAATCGGCGTGACGCTAGGTTCGGTATTTTTTAAGACGCCGGCATTGTTTTGAATAGAACCGTTCCGACTAAGCTGGCCCCCAACCAGAACCCGAAGAGCACGATTGCGTCAATCATCGGTGAGAAGACATTATGCCCACCAAGGGCAAATCTCATCCCATCTATTCCGTAAGTCAGCGGGTTGAGCAACGTCAGAGCATTCAGCCAATATGGAAGATTCTCCAGGGGAAACAAGGCCCCTGATAAAAAAAAGATCGGCATTATTATAAAATTCATTATTAATTGAAATCCATGAGGATCTTCCATTTTTGCGGCAAAGGCGATACCCAAACTCACAAATGAAGCGCTGATCAGGAGCATAAAAAACAAAGTCAGCACAAAACCGATCAAACTGGTGTTCACCAATCCCCCTAAAATTATAGCCAGTAAAAATACCAGCGCTTTAACCATGGAGGTTGTAACGGCTCCGACCGTCTTGCCGATCATTATGGCGAACCGACTTACCGGCGCCACCAAAATTTCTTTTAAAAAACCGAATTGCCTATCCCAAAGCACGCTAAGACCGCCAAACATGGAAGCAAACAACAACTGCATTCCAACAATGCCGGGTCCCACAAATTCCATGTAACTAACATTGTTACGATATGAAAAATATCGATTGAATCCGCTCCCAAGGATTGTCAGGAATAGCAGGGGCAATACCATCGAACCCACGAGTCGGCTTTTATTTCTGAAGAATCGTTTAATCTCCCGAAGCCATAATGTGTAAATAGTAGTAAGCAAAATTATTTGGACTTTCTGCGCATGAATAACCTAATACGCTCTTTTGCCTCCGTAACGGATTCATCACGAATTTCTCGGCCCGTGTGTTTTATAAACACATCTTCCAGATTAGGTTTTCGCATCGAAACAGAAGTCACGGCTACGTCTACCTCCTGGGCTAACTTGAATACCGTCGGCAGAAACGACTCCCCGTCGGCGACGTGGAGACTTAAAGTTTGATTTTCACTTTTTATACGATTAATTTCATCGATGGTTTGAACCTTATTCATGAGAACATCAATACCCACTGGGATCTCGAGTTGCAAGACGTCGCCGCCCAATTCTCTTTTTAATGATGTTGGGCTGTCCAGAGCGACTATTTCGCCGTTATCAATGATGGCAACCCGAGAACAAAGGCGATCCGCCTCATCCATATAGTGGGTGGTAAGAATAATAGTCATTCCATATGTGACTTTTAATTCCTTAATGTAAGTCCAAATTTTGCGACGAGTCTGGGGATCCAATCCTAAGGTAGGTTCATCAAGAAAGAGGACGCATGGCATATGCATGAGACCTCGGGCAATCTCGAGACGTCGCCTCATCCCGCCTGAGTAGGTCTTGACAATATCCCTGCGCCGGTCGTCCAAATCCACGAGAGACATGACTTCGTCAACTCGTTCCCGACGAACGCTTCGGTTCATTCCATATAATCTACCATGGAAATCCAGATTTTCTTCGCCGGTAAGTTCATCATCCAAACTCGGATCTTGAAATACAATCCCAATTCGCTTTCTGACGGCATCCTGCTCAGATCCAACATCATGCCCAAAAACGAAAGCCTTACCTGATGAAGCGGAAAGTATTGTTGACAGTATGCTGATTAACGTCGTTTTACCGGCGCCGTTAGGACCAAGCAGTCCGAATAACTCACCCTTTTCTATTTCCAAGTTGATATTGTTTAGAGCCGTAAGTTTGCCGTACTTTTTGGACAGTTCGGAAATTACTATAGCCTTCGAGTCACACCTCCGAATTATTTTTTAATTTTATCCTGCAGCAAATCCGCAAGTGTGCCAAAAGTCGATTTACTCGCCTGACCTGCATAATCTTTAAACTGGACCTTTTCCTGACTGTCATTGAGAGATTTTGTGCTTAATGATATTTTTTTGGTTTCGGGATCTAGTCCTATTATTTCCACATTTAGTTCGGATCCTACGGGATGTTTGCTTCTCAATTCTCCGGCGCTATTGGCGTCTCCTATTTCAGAAACGTGCAGAAGACCCGTATTATTGCCCGGAAGACTTACAAATAGTCCATAATCCTTGATCGAATCCACAGTGCCTCGAAGCACATCTCCTTCATTAAGGTCCACCGACTCCGGCGCCGAATCAGTTACCAATTCGAGCCCTATGCGCTTGGCGTCCGCATCTATGGAAATGATTTTGACGCTTACTTGATCTCCTTCGGAGACGACTTCCTTGGGATGATTTATTTTCCTTCCGGTGGCAAAATTCGAGATGTGTATAAGCCCTTCGATTCCCGGTTCAAGCTCCACAAAGGCGCCAAAATTCATGAGCTTGGAAACCGTGCCGGGCGCCACGGTTCCTTCCTGAAATTTGTCTCGGATGGTCGACCATGGGTCCGCCTGACACTGCTTGAGACTCAGGGATATGCGGTTGCTAACCCAATCTACATCCAAAACTTTCACGGTGACTTTTTGGCCGGGAGTCAGCACATCACATACTTCGTGTACTCTGTACCATGCCAATTCCGACATGGGAATCAAACCTTCAGTCCCGCCAATCTCAACAAAAGCTCCGAACGGCGCAAGCTTTTGCACGGTTCCTTCCACTATCGCGCCTGATTGTAACGTTTCACGGAGAACCTTTAATTTAACCAGTCTTTCCTCTTCAAGGATTTGCCTTCTGGAAAGCACGATGTTTCGACCTTTTTCGGAATACTCCATCACGCGAAATGTGAAGCGTTGGCCAATGTAGTCCTCGGGCCTGCCGCCGGGATGCAAATCCATTTGCGAAAAGGGGCAGAATGCGGGTTTACCGAAAACGGTTACTGTATAGCCTCCTTTGCGTTCGGCTGTAACGATACCCTCCACGGGAATTCCGCTGTCTTTTGCATCTCTCAGAGCGCCTTCTGAAGCGCCTGAAGTCATTTTAACGCTCAGCAATAAATCATCGCCCTGAGATTTGACCACGTAAGCCTTAATGGGCTCACCGATGTTAACAAGCAGTCCACCACTTCTATCTGTGAGTTCTTCACGCGTAATGGCGCCTTCGCTCTTTCCGCCGACATCAACAAAAACCCATTCATCGTTTATGGATACTATGGTTCCTTCGATTTGGCTGTCTCGAACGATATTTACATTTCCACCATCCGCTTCAAACAAAGCGGCAAAATCTTCAGTCTGATCTTCAAGTCCGCTATCCTCAGACTGATCTACGTCATTAATTGACATCTCAATTCCTTCCACACGTGTTTAAATTGTTTTACTCTTTTTCTTACGTTGGTTGCAAGAGTTCCCGGTATTTGTTATTTTCAAGGTTGTTAATTATTACCGGATCTTTCGAAGTTTATTTATTGAGAGCCGAGAACAATCCTTTTACCATCTCCGCTCAATGTCGACCGACTGGGGTGAGTATGCGTGCCTTGCGGCGGAACGAGATTGGTTGGAATGAGCGGTTCCGTCGATGCTTGTATTTCTTCCTCAGGGATGAACTTGACAGCATTTTTCTAACGGAAGCCCTCATAGAGTCTTACAAAAATTTCAAGAGCCGGAACACAGAATATCCTTTTGTGGAAATGCGAGAACTCAAACCACGCGCACGAGTTCATGGCCCTGAGTATGCCGATCAAGCTCAATTCATTGTGATTTTTGCTGAGGACGTCATTCCGAATGAAAGCAAAATTCACTTACGATTCTTTGATTCCAATAAGGTTACTAAAGATAATCTGCTGGGCCTGGCGGTATTTGATCTTAATGATGTTTTTCATCAGCGCATGCGGTATTTCGAAGACACCGAGTTTGTCAGCGTTGTAAAGAAATTGATTAAATCCGATTACGCGGTAATCATCCAGCGAGATCCGATCATTAAAGCGCGATATCGGTTCGGATTAACTCACTTCCATGTGCAGATAGACTGGCCGGTAGCATATGCCGCAGAAGACTTGGGAAGATATCTCAGATACATTGGTAAAGATCTTTATGAACGGGGAGAAAAATTCGGTGAAACGCTCCAGCAGAAAATGTACGAATATTACGGCTTTCACCATACCGTTGGGGGAAGAAGAACCGCAGGGTTAGTAGCGGCGCGGTTCATGTCGAGATTCGATTTTATAACAACAGTGTACATTGCCTCCTCTGAAGCAAGAACCCTGGTCAGAACCTCCGAGCAAGGAGTTACAAAGTACATATTAATTAAAGTCCCGAATGACGCAATTACCGAATTAGCGGCAGAGGCAAAAACGACTAAAAAGGTATTTATTGAAAACTATTTTATTGATCAAACTGCTGAATATGCCGTTGGCATTTTCCAAGTTACATACAAACACAATGAATATTCAATGCCGCCGGCTGATGGCAGACTTCGCGATCTCAATCCCGATTATCATTGGTTAAACGTAGATCTTCAATTGCTCGTTCCACCGCCTTATAGCGGGGATGTGCGTCCCATTCCTTTTTCCAAAATATATTCGTAGTGATCCAAGTGGAGGGACGCCATGAATATGGGTTCAATACTTACATCAAGGACACTCAACAACTTACGAGACGCGACGGTAAGATTTTTAACAATGCTTCGCTGGGAAAGCCCCTGCTGAAACTCGGCGCATCGGGATATGCGCCGTAACGCCGCCGTCTCTAAATTCCCTTACCGCTAATGCGCTTATCATGCTTTATTCGTTCCTGAATACCCTTCCCTATCTGGTAAGTTCGGTCGAATTCGGACCAAAATTCTTTTTCTTTATTTTTCCAGTTGGGGCCGAAGCGCTCATCAAAAAAATCGCCAAGTTCATCAAACAGCAACTTCCAGGGCGGCTCACCTTGTTCGTGAGCTTTAAAAATCGAGGTCAGCAAATCGTTAAGCTTAGGTAATGTTTCTTTTGGCAGGTATGAAATGGCGCCTTTTCTAACACAAGCGAGGAGCGTTTCAGGATTTATGGCATGAGCCGTGAGCATGACCGTCGGAAAATTTCTCGCTACGGACTCATCAAGAAGTTTTAAACCATTCACTCCCATTATGTCGAGAATGACCAAATCGTAATGATTGTTCTTCAATTTGGCGGATGCGCCGTGATAATCGAACGCCGGATCTATAACGGCGCCCTCAAGAACATCCTGAATAGTTTCGATTATATCGCGTTCGTCATCCACAGCGAGAATACGTTTGCCGGCTAAATATGATTGCTTTTTCATCAGTTTTACTCCAAAAAAAGCTGCTGCCGTTGCATTTGAAATTAGAGACTTCCCAGGTCAAAAGTCAAGCTTTATAGCATCAAATCGTGTTTTCATGATATTACAATTCAGAGAAGTAGTCACGAACTGATTTTTGCGTCTGGATGAATTGCTTCCAGGTGCTGAAAAAAATAAAGGCGTCGTTATCCATGGTTGAGGGTTAGTTGCTTGGAATAACGTATGCTCAACCCAACGAATTAACCAACTGAGAGTCGCTACAGTATTTCTTTATCCTGAATAAAAGCTCCGCACAAAGAAGGACCAACTGATTTGTCTTGATTCATTCATCAATCTACATTAGAATGCTTTGAATCAGCCTATAGTGGACATATAGCCATTTTTCAAAATATCTTCCCAATTTTAACAATCATTAGCAGCAGGCTCAGAGCCTTTTGGATATAAGCACAAGAAGCGCGCTAATTCTCAAACGGATGTTCATTGATTTGAACAGTTTCACTTGACTTGAAATAGAGTGGCACTGTATTTTGAAAGTAAGCGCGGCACGCCAACGGGGTTCGCTGGAGGACTCAGCACAACAAAGGGAGGTTGAGGTGAAGGTAGAAAAATTGGCAATGGTTTTCATGGTCTGCTTGTTAACCTTTTCAATTGTGGGTTTCGCTTTCGGACAGGCGCCGTCACTTGACAAATGGAAGCCGTCCTTCGATCCATCAAAAGCCAAGTACAAATGCATCGTATCCAATGTCTCTCATCCGGTGCTGAAGGGAGTTTATGCCGGATTTGCCATCAGAGATGAACTCTGGAAACGTACTAACGGCCAGATCTATTTTGATTTCAAACCCTTTTCCATGCTTGGTGGAGAAGTCGAAGTCCTTAACCAACTTCAGATGGGCGCTATTCAAGGTATGGGCGTCAGTTCCGTAGCCTCGACCAACCTTGGGCCTCGCTTCGGTCTTGTGAATTTACCTTTTCTTATTGACTCGTTTGAGAAACTAGATAAGTTCGTTGGCAGCGGCAAGCTGTTCGACCACTTTATGAACTCCATGGACCACCAGGGAATCATGGGGCTCGACATTACCGGTTACGGTAATTACGGCTGGGCTACGATTGATCCCGTCCGCAACCTTGAGGACGCAAAACAGGTCAAATTCCGCACGGCTGAAGCCGCGGTAAACCAGCTACTCTATCAGACCTGGGGCTTTAATCCCGTCGTCATGCCTTGGCCGGACGTCCCGGTAGCCCTGAAGCAAGGCGTTATCACAGGTCTGGACCACACCCCTGCGGTATGCATGATTACTAAGAAATTTGAGGACGCAAAATATTTCACATACGTGAATTATGCTCAGGGACTTTTTATATGGATATTCAACAAAGCATGGTTTAACACTTTGCCGGCGGACCTGCAAAAAACCTTTAAGGAAGTTGTTCACGAAGTCTGCGCAGACATCCGAAAACAAACGATTCAGCAGGAGAAAGACCAGATTGAGGCCGCCAAGAAAGCGGGTGTCGAGTTTATTCACCTGTCGGACAAGGATATGGAAACGCTTAGAAAAGAATCGTACCCGGTCCTTGAGGCTTACGCGGACGAAATCAACAAACTATACCCCGGCGACAAGTATCGACCAAAGAATTACTTGGAAGAAGTAAAAACTTTCATAGGGTACCAAAAATAATTCACCTTGAAGGTCTGCTACGCAGGCCATTGATAAACTTTTAAATAGAAAGATGTAGAGCGGGCGGATAATATTGCCTTCTCTACATCATGACGGTCGATTGGGGCGCCGTTTCGCTATTGACGTCCAGCTTTAACTTCACTCACTCAAGGAGTGCTCATGCTAGGGAAGATCCTCAACGGACTCGATAAGATTCTCACGTTTATTGAAGACTGGACTCTTTTCATCAGTGTCATGGCCGCCCTTTTCGCTCTTTTCGCCAATGTTGTTCTGCGATATGGATTCAATTATACACTGGCGTGGTCCGAAGAACTGGTGCGTGAAGTTATCATTTTTACGACCTTTATTGGTTGCGGCGCAGCCGTCAAACTACGATCGATGATCAAAATCGACGCTGTAGTGCAGTTAGTTCCGAAGCTAAAAACGCCTTTGACTTACTTTAGCCATTTAGTGACCATAATTTTCTGCTTAATGATGCTTTACTATGGCTGGAAAATGGCCGCTATGCAGGTAATGACACAGCAAAAGACCATTATTATGCAAGTTCCTCTCGTGTATTTGTATGCCTTACTTCCCATAATGGGCGGCACAATGCTGATACGCACCATCCAAGTTATATACCAGGATTACCATGATCAACAGACGCTGGAATAACTCGACAATTCTCGTAACAAACAATCTTTATAACTGAAATCCCGGTACCGATTAAAGAACAGGAGACATATTCTTAATGGAATCAAGTCATGTAGTTATTATGCTGATTCTTTTGGGCCTTTTGGCTACTTACGTTCCGGTGTTCATGTGTCTTTTCTTTACAGCGGTTCTGGGTCTCTTATTATTCACCGATCTGCCGCTCCTATTACTCGCGCAGACGCTTTTCCGAAGTTTGGATAATTTTTCGCTTGTCGTGGTGCTTTTCTTTATTTTGTGCGGCAACATCATGACGACAGGAACAATAGTCGAAAAGCTCATTAAAGTGGCTAACGCTCTCGTGAGCTGGCTTCCCGGTGGACTTGGCATGGCCGGCGTCATTGCTTGCGCTCTTTTCGGCGCTATTTCCGGTTCCACTGTCGCTACGGTCGTGGCTTTAGGCGGATTCATGATCCCGGCCCTGGTCGAAAAAGGGTACCCCCAAAATTATGCCGTTGGAATAATGACCACATCAGGTAATCTTGGTGTGATTATTCCTCCAAGTATTTCCATGATTCTTTATTGTATGATCAGCAATGTATCATTGCAGGGTCTGTTCTTAACAGGCTACGTGCCCGGTCTGGCAATAACATTTCTGACGTGCCTCTACACTTACATTCTATTCCGCAAAAATAAAAATCTTGTGCGTACACCTCTTTCGGGCACGCGCGAATTATTTGTGATTTTA
The DNA here is from genome assembly GCA_038250835.1 of Desulfomonilales bacterium. Classification (GTDB taxonomy): domain Bacteria; phylum Desulfobacterota; class Desulfomonilia; order Desulfomonilales; family Desulfomonilaceae; genus JBBSBY01. The sequence continues at coordinate 27,960 of JBBSBY010000029.1, forward strand.
AAAGAGGGATTTTGGTCCTTGATGCTGCCGGTGATCATTTTCGGCGGCATTTTTTCCGGAGTGTTTACGGCAAACGAAGCAGCGGTGGTCGCGTGTGTGTATGCGCTTATTGTCGAAGTATTCATCCATAGATCCATGGGCTTGAACCAGGTGAAGCAGGTTACCGTTTCCTCCGCCATCACTTCTGCAACTCTCTTAATCATAGTTGCCGGCGCCAGTTGCTTTGGTAGATTATTAACCTTGGAAAGTATACCGGCTAAGATCACTGAAGCCGTTCTGTCCACCATTCAATCTCCGTGGGTCTTCCTGCTGGCTATGAACGGATTGCTGCTCGTTGTGGGCATGTTTATGGACATCATTTCGGCTACTCTTATTTTGGGACCCGTTTTTCTCCCAATGCTGCACGCGTTCAATATAAACCCCTTGCATTTTGGACTTATAATGACCGTGAATCTCGCTATTGGTTATTGCACCCCGCCCGTAGGAGTTAGTCTCTATATAACCGGCTCAATGGTGAATAAGAATCTGGTATGGGTAACCAAGGCGTGTCTGCCGTTCTTGATAATCCAGATAGGTGTCTTGTTGATGATGACTTACTTACCGGATACCGTGCTTTGGTTGCCGAGGCTCATGGGATATTTCGATTAAATTACAGATTAATTCGCTTCTTAATTCGTGCGCCGGGTAGTAATTATCTTGCCGCATTTAGCGATTGACTGAGTTTATATTGCCGCCGTTCAGCAGCCGGCGCCGTCCGTTTGCCGTGTACGCAACAACGCTTCATTAAAGGCCTTTCGGCTACCTAACCAATCAGATTCGTTGAAAACCTCAAATGTAAGTACCCCATTGAACTTTTGAGCTATCCGGCAAACGACCGAATCCAGCAGGTCAGCGCTGACGATTTCCAGGCTCTTGTGGTCTCGCGCTCCGACACCGTGCAAATGGATAACCACTGCTCTTTCAAGCCATTGCTCGGTAAGAGCGGCCGCGTCCAAACCAAGTTTCCACAAATGTCCAATATCTATGCATACGCGCGCCGGTCTCGAATCAATGATTTCATTTATAAAAGCAGGTGGATGTGATTCCAGGTTCTCTACGCATATCAAATTCCAGGCGCCAATAATTGCGTTCAGGGCATCCAGCGACGCCAACGAATGCGGTATCCATTCCTCCTCGTAATTCTCATTCTTTTCCGCATCCAAATGAATTATATAGGCTGTCGGCTGAAGCTCAGCAAATCTGTTAATCACCAGTTCAACCTTATTGATGGACGGAGTTTTAGAGGCGAGCTTTAGATCCAAAGGCAAGTGGACTGTGAAGGTTAAATCAGAATCAATAGCTATTTGGCGCATCCTTTTGATTTGGGAGTTATCAGGTAAGTCCGCGCCGTCATCACCCACCTCAAAAATGATGAGCTCAATGTCTTGAACGCGTCCGGCGAGCTTGATCACATTGGTCAAAATGTCCGCCGGATATATATATGACGTTGCGCCTATCCGCATCAGACTGCGCACGCCATTAGGAATGCGGCTTCAGCTAATTCGCACATGGCGCCCATTATGTCTCCATTAATAAAACCAATTCTATCTTCAGCCACTTTCCTGAATCCAAAGACAAGGGCTAGAGCGAGCAAGCCTGCAAAAACGCCTCGCCACCCACACAAAAGGACGGCGCCAACTGTCAATACGGCGGCAATCTTAACGGAATCCGACTTCAGATTTTGAAGGAATAAGGCGCCTATGCCGGAGCCGCCCGTCGGCGCATTGTATGCTCCGACAATCATTAAGCCTCGTCCTACAATGGGGGCGACAATCAAGGGCAAAAGCCCGGAAATCGAGTAAACCGAAGCGCCTTTGAGAGCCACCAGGATCATTAAGGCCAGAGCGCCGAAGGTTCCGAGTCTGGAATCCTTCATTATTTCATTACGACGTTCAGGAGTAACTGAAGCCGCTATAGCATCCCAGCAGTCGCTCCATCCGTCAAGATGCAGGCCACCGGTTATGATTGCCCAGGTCGCTACTACAAGAATGGAGGCAATCAAATGGGAAAAAAGCAGACCGAAAACGACTGCCGAAAAACTCAGCAGAATGCCGATTACGGCTCCCGTAATGGGAAACATCCATGCGGCGCCTGCAATTTCTTGGATTGTGGGAGTAGGGTGCAGGTTGGGTTTAACGATCGTGAGGAAACTCAGCGCAGTCTTAAAGTTTTGTAACATATTCCGCCGGCTTAGGTATAGTTAGGCATGTTATGAGCCGAATGACAACAAACAGGATATCATCAAAGATCTTGGAGTCAAAAATCATCGGCTCCGAAATCGTCGTCATGTTCATCGTAACCCGCTAATTCCATTTCGTCGATCAATTCTTGAGGTAAAGTCACCCGCGGCGCTTCCGCCCATAATCCTTCCAAATCGTAAAACTCACGTGTTGGCTGTTGAAAAACGTGGACAATTACATCTCCATAGTCTAAAAGCGCCCAATTTCCAATTGCCGTTCCTTCGACTGAATCAGGGGCTATTCCGATTTTTTTTGTTTGTTCCATAATGGAATCAGCGATTGCCTTCACGTGTCTTGCGGAAGACCCCGATAATATTGCAAAATAGTCGGTCAGAGCAGTCAATTTATCCAATTTGATTAGTACCGGATTAAAGGCCTTTTTGGATATGGCCGATTTCATCAACTGTAAAGCTTTGTCTTTGGAATCATGAATTTGCGCAATATTGCTCATTTATTTTCCTGATATAATTGATTAACGGCAATATACTCCCTCACCGGCTCTGTTACTAAGTACCTTATGCTCTTGCCGCTTCTGATGAAGTTTCGAATTTTCGTAGACGAAATATTCAAACCTTGGATTTGCGAAGAGATCAGTTTATGACCACCGACATGATTATAGGTGTTACCGGTTTTCCTGAATTCGGATTTTAGAGCCGCCGGCGTTTTGGCCCAAACAGTATCAAATGAATAATCGGACCGTGTGACCACAATAAAGTTGCTCAGATGGAATAATTGCTCATAATCTCTCCACAGCTCTATTTCGGCAAGTGAGTCGGACCCAATGATAAAATAGAATTCCTGTTCGTTATTTTTTCTAAGTTTTCTCAATGTATTAACCGTGTAGGACGGCCCCGGAATAGAAACCTCAATGTCGGACACCTCAAATTTTGGATTATCAAAACAGCAAAGCTGAGTCATATGCAACCGATTTTCCACAGAGGCAATTTCCTCGCCGGACTTGTGGGGCGGCGCAAAAGAAGGTATAAAAAGGACCCTCGCAAGGTTGAACCGACTAGCGGCTTCTTCAGCGAGGCGCAGGTGACCCAAATGCGGCGGATTGAAGGTTCCTCCGAATAGACCGAGTTTTATATTATCTTGTGCGAAGGATTCGTCAATCATTATGCTCACCAGAACAAATGACAAAAGGAACTGTCCGAAGGTGTGACCTTATCATTTAATGGTTCATGATCACAAATGGATATAATTCTGCTATTGAGCCGATCATTGCGGTATTTAAATCAATACACTTTAAGGGTATATAATAGATTAATAAATTGAAATGAGGAACTATCATTTTCTGAGTAAGAATCGGCGCCCAAATTCGCGGGCAGAGATTGCCTCACCGAAGTTAGTGATTAACCAAATGAAGCTCCTCTACGGTTGGTAATGTCACAAAAAAAGTGATCAACGATTTTGACGGTTATAGATTTTAAATGATTCGGAGGCTAACTATTGGAATATATAATAGGTTTTATAGTATTGCTCGGTATACTCATTTTCGTTCACGAATTCGGCCATTTTATTGTGGCAAAACTTTTGGGCGTCAAAGTTTTAAAGTTCAGTCTTGGCTTTCCCCCGGCCCTAATTAAACGACAATGGGGTGAAACTGAATACATACTGAGTTGGATTCCATTGGGCGGCTATGTCAAACTTTTAGGAGAAGACTCGGAATCCGACGAGCCTATCCCACCTGAAGAAGAGCATCGCTCGTTTACATCTAAGTCGGTGTGGGCAAGGATGGCAATCATAATAGCCGGGCCGGCATTCAATTATATCTTGGCATTTTTTCTACTGGTCGGCGGTTATCTTGCGGGCTGGCCCGTGTTGCTTTCCGAAATAGGTAAAGTCTACGAAAACACCCCTGCAATGACAGCCGGTTTCCAAACCGGAGATATGGTCAACAAAATAGAAGGGGAGCCTGTTTGGCGATGGGATGACATGCGTTCCATAATCGAAAAAAATGCCGACAAACCGCTGACTTTTACGATTGACAGAGACGGCAAAGAGATGACCATAGTCGCCACGCCTTCTGTAGGTGATCAGAAAGACATGTTCGGCGCAACCCAGGGTCGAATCGGCGTATCGCCTTCAGGTAAGAGCAAATCATTAGGATTCGGCGAAGCTATATACGAGGGAGTAAGATTTACAGGTTATCTGACTAAAATCGTTGTTGTAACCCTTGTTAAGCTGGTGCGCATGGAAATTAGTCCAAAGGCGTTGAGCGGACCTATAACAATAGCTCAAGCTTCAGGTGAGAGCCTGAAAGCGGGATTCTTCAGCTTTCTTTTTCTGCTTAGCTACATCAGCATCAATTTGGCTATTATTAACTTGCTGCCCATACCTATTCTAGATGGCGGTCATCTTTTGTTCTTTGTGATCGAGGCAATTATTCGAAAGCCTGTGACCGGACGAGTTAGAGAAATTGCTTCTCAGGTGGGATTCGTATTCATCATGGCCCTGGTTGTATTGGTTTTCTACAATGATATTTATCGGATTGTCACCAAAGGCTGGACTTTGACTCCGTAATCACCTGTGACAGTGTTAGCGGCGCCATGTAGAGCGCGAACCTACTGCCGCGGATTAGCGCGTAATAATCGCATCCGATGAAAGCGTACAATTGATCGTACTTGCCGTCCACACTACCAGTCCATCCCTCGGAGTTGCAATAACTGCCGGTAACGAGGTCATTACCGAAACAGTTTTGCCGCCGGCGAAAGAGCATCTTGAAAATCTTGCTCCTCTTGTCTGTGAATCCCTGGCTTCGATTGCTCTGAAACCCGATGATATTGATGTTTTTGCAGCAGCGATAGGTCCCGGTTCATTCTCAGGCATTCGAATAGGATTAGGTCTCATCAAAGGAATGGCTCTGGGGATGGGCCGTCCGGTAGTCGGCCTATCATCGTTGGAACTTTTGGCTCGGCTTGGCCTCGAACCGGGAGAATCAGGAGCCGCCATCATAGACGCTCGCCGCAATCATGTTTATATGGCTGTTTACGAGAGATTAGACAATGATGCGCGTGTCTTGTGGAGCTCTGAGCTTGTGGCGAAACCCTTAATTTATTCAAAACTTACCGATTTGCTACAAAAGCCGCCGATAGTCGTGGGAGAAGTAGTGGAAGGGCTAACCGACAATCCCGATCTTCAATTCAGACTTACGCCGCACTCTCCTACGGAGTGCGCATTGTTGGCCGGAGTACGGTACGATAAAGGGGAAGCTAAAAACGTATTTGAGCTTAATCCTCTATATATCCGTGTTTCGGACGCTGAACATAAGCGGATTAAGAAGTGAAGCTGTATAGGGCGGTCTGATCAAATCCTGGTTTGAGATAATTCCTGACGCTGATTCTCACAGAATCATCGGTTATCTCGATAATGTTGTAAGCTGGGTCCCAATACAAGGTTAGCGGCGCGCCTGCGCAGGACACAATGATTTTTGAGCTGGTTTCAGGTAGATTTACTTCCATCACTGCCGACCTATGCTTATGGCCCTGAAGAATAACTGTGAGTTTGCTTTGTGCGCAGATTTGCAATAGAGCGCCTGCGTCGGTAAAAGTATGAGCCCAAAAAGACGAGCTCCTCGTTACCGGCATTACAGGGTGGTGCAAAAAGATTATTTTAGTGGCGGATAGATTATTTGCCGAGAGATCAGCAAGCCAGTAGCGGGTTTCCCGTTTCAGACCGCCGGGCCATGGTGGGAAAGGGTGGACTGAGTTTAATCCGATGAATAAGATATTTTCTGAAGGCTTATGAAGCACAATCTTATCCGAATTTCCGAAGAACTTTCTGTAACGATTCATCGCTAAACGCGGAAACATCCATTCCCAGAAAGCTGAAATGCCGATTTCTCTGTTACCAGGGATAGATATATAAGGAATTTGAAGTTGTTTCAAGAAACTGAGGGCCCACTTGAATTCAGAGGGCTTTCCTCTGTTTGTTAAATCACCCGTCACCACCAATAATTCGGGATTATTACGATGGAGGTCTTCCCGTAAAGCTGAAAGTAGTTCGGTAGATACGAGTTTTCCGAAGTGCAGATCAGATAAATGGGCAAATTTCATAGACGGAGCTTATACCTTGGCATATTTTCCGTCAACTATGAATCGTCTCATAAATCGACTTGATTTTTTGAGGCGAATCCTTTAAAATTTCAAACAAAATTCGTATTCCCTATAATCTTTATTATGATTGCAAATCATGGGAATTATGGGGCAGGATCACAAGGAGTATGGAATGAAACGGTTGGTTATTGCGCTAGGTATCCTCTTGTGTCTGGAAAGCCAGGCGAGCGCACAATATTCAGCAGAATATGGCTACAATCCCGGACAAGCCGCTTACGGCCAGTACGCTCAGCCCGGATATGGCGGCGCTTATGGCCAAGGCTATGGTCAACCCTATGGTTATGACCCCAGCGCTTATACTCAGTCCGGCCAAGCTAACGCTAATACCGGTCAGAATCCTTACGCCAACTATGGCTATGGTCAATATGGTCAACAGCAAAACGGATATAACTACGCAGACCCAAGTTACGGCGCCAATCCAAACCAATACGGGCAATATGGTCAGCAACAACAAGCTGCGCCCGCTCGACCCGCTGCGCGGTCAAAGAAGAAAGCGCGACGAAATGCCGCTCCTCAGGCGACTCAGGCAAGCAACCAACCTTCTAATCCATATATTCGTACGCCGCAAGGGCACACACAACAACCCGATAAGATATTTCAGCAGCCAGGTTCACTTGTAACTGGGGAAATTTATTGGGATGGTGAAGGTTCAGACTACGCGACGGGTCAAAATGCGCAAAGCGCTCCGTCTGCTCAAACTCCTGCGCCGATCATTAGAGAGGCAAAGCCTGCGGCCAACAATGCCCCTCTTCAAGCTCAGCCGCAAACTACTTCAAAACGAGCCAAGCGGGAAAAACCCTCCGCTACCGCTATGGTATCCGAAGCGCCGGCTCACTCCAGGAAGCTACAGTGGGGCAAACAAGAAGAAACCCAAGCGGTCTCCGAAGCGCCAAGCGTGGAGAATCGACCCAAAATGAAGTGGGGTAAACAAGAACAGCCTACACCGACAGTTCAATCGGTGCGACCTGCCATGAAGTGGGGTCTTCAGGAAAAACCCGCTGCCGTCACGGCAGAGCCCGGTTCATTTCAAGGTTCTTCGCAATCCGCTAAACCTTCATCTTCTCAGACGCAGGCGGACTCCAATTCCGGTAAAAAGTTTCAATGGGGTAAAACAAATTAAAATGCGTTAAGGGTGGACTTAACCACCGTTTCCATACTTTGCTAAAAAGCAGTTTTCATGACGAAACTGCTTTTTCATTGTACAGAATGGGTTTGCCTATGTCCTACCGGCAAGGACGATTTGGTTGTTCAAGTACCCTCATAAGTGATATTCAGTAGGGTTTAATAAGCCCCTAAGAGACGTAACCCCCTTCCCCTCATTATCAGGGGGGCATTTAGCATGCGGTTTACCTTTGTACTTTTTTGACCTCAGCAATCGAAAATGTCATATCTCTTGGTGCAAATACTTGTTAGATCTCTCCCAACATCGAGTCGATTTGATCTGAGAAGGTTTTTAAGTCCCGAAGCATAGGTTTTGTAACCAAAATCCATTCTTGCTTATCTTCCAATTTGACGCTGCCGGTTTCCATCACTTTTGTGATGACGAATAGTTTGTTACGAGCTTCCTTTAGTTCTTTGTGAACACGCTCTATGGTCCACTTTTCATGTTGAGTTTGTTCTTCGCTCATTTTTCCTCCGCAAAATTAAAAAAGCGCATGGCCATCGTCCTCTGCACTTCAAAAGTATCTTTAAATCCAATTGGAAGCAATGCCGTAAATTTAAAAGCTGAGGATTAGTTGATCTAATCTTCAGCCTTTAAAATCAAGTTCCGCACTATTTATGGATGCGTATAAATCATCGTGCTTGTGTCAACTTTGTTCCTAAGCCGGTTTAACCTCTCGGCTCGTATAATCCTGAAAAGGAAGTTGCTCGATCGACGAATCCAGATTCATCTGGAACGAATGAGCGTTGCGTGTTGTAGCGATCATTTGCCACCTGATCGTTCGGCCGCACATCAACTGCTCTATCCTTTGTAATGCTCCAAATGGCCTGACGATTGAGGTCACGCGCCGACGCTGTAAATACTGAAATAGCGGACAAAGTTAGTACAAAAAGGGCTACTAGTAGTATATTTTTCATGTTGAATTCCTTTCCCGTTGTGTCGAGTTGCAAAACAATTTTATGTGTTTGGCTTTTTCACGCCGTTTACTTAATTTGGTTGCACAATTTTTGGAAACGATTCGCGTCCATAAATTTGTCAAATAGGTTTTTGGAAAATCCCAGACAAATCTATGGGTTGGCTAATAACTTTCTTACCAAACAA
>JBBSBY010000030.1:0-36383 GCA_038250835.1 Desulfomonilales bacterium
CCAAAGACCGGCAAGAAGTTTACAGGGTCTAAAGACCATCTACATATTCGAGTTGATGCTGAACTAATAAGAGTAGTGGGAGAGCTTGCCCGCGAAAGATACGCCGGTAATGTCTCTCGGGCCGCTGAAGTGGCTTTATGGAGAGGGCTTGGCCGTCCTACTCTATCCCATGAACTAGAGGCTGACGGCAAGGACTCCGAAGACAACGCAACGTAGTCAATTCTGAGCGACTTTCAACATTAATCTATACCATTTTGTTTACCTATCCGTGAGGGCTTACCATCAAGCTCTTAGACGGATTCTCGCGCGCGTCTACAATGCGCCGAAATATTCTAACAAAGGAAGGGGTTTGTCATGAAAACAACAGGTGATAATCTTTCTCTCGCTAAACTTATGGGACGCTTGGAAAGGGGGGTTAAGCCACGTTCATTGGCTGAACTAAAGGCGAGGATGAAAGCTTTAGCCGCTCTGGTAGGGTATTTACCGGAAGAGGATATAAAAGAAATTGTCTCATGCTATGGGTATTTCTTAGCTCTGATGTTTTATGACGTAGCGTATTTTTATAACTTGAATCAAGAAACAATCCAACAGTATGAAGCCATGGAAAGCGCCGTTGTGGCTGAACAAGAAGAAATCAAAGCGAAAAAGCCATATGATCCTGCAACGAAGATGATTGAGATTGTGCGAGTAATGACGGCTATTCGATCTTTAACAGCTTTGAACGGGGTTGATTATACGGCGACTTCCGAAGGATTGAACAGCGCGAATGTTTGCAACATTTATGAACCGGGGACTAGCTGGACGGCAAAGCACGTTGAGCTTTTCGTGCATATTGGTAAGCAAGTGGATCCAAATTGGAGTGAGCCCAGCCTAAAGGAATGCTTGCCGTTTACTCACGAAAACTTAATCAGCCGATTAACGGAAGATCCAAAGATTGCAAGCGATTACTGGACACCAAGACTAGAAGAGATTGGAAGCGAGCATTCTCGTGAACTTATGTAATTTAATCGAATGATTATAGCTAAGGGCAGGCTGGGCTACAATTCAGAGAAACAGAGGCTGGATTTCCATTTTAGGACTATAGATCCGGACAGTTAATCTTTGTTGACTAACTTGGCAACAAGTGCTAAATTCGGACATGACTTACCCGGTAAGGTTATCGAGTGGGGGGAGATCATATTTGAATGGCACTCCCAGAAAAGCGGAAAAGCCATCAATGATTCCATTAAGTAACAACCGGTTAATAGCTAAGACCTTTACATTTCATTTAAAAACATCCTTAATCCTTTCCAGAAGGACCATCAATTCGGTGGTCCTTTTCTTGTCGGCGCTCTAACCTGCAATAGCTTAGCGGCTTCATAGGGGCCGTGAGATCCAAGTAAGCGCTTGTTGTCGGAACCTTCTTAACCCGTCCTTAGAATAATCTATCGGGTCACATGTTCTCTTTTGTTTTCTTCAGCTCAATGATTGAATGACTCAGCGCCTAGCGCAGATGAATCATTCATAAGCAGAAGGGGTGAGATGATGAAAGGGGACTTTTACCCAATAGCGCAGATTGCGCGAAGGCTAGGCATTACCACAGATGCCGTGCGCCTGATGTGTATTCGGGGGGACTTGCCGCACATGGTTATGAAAAACGGCACGAAGTTTAGATACTATGTGCCTGCTGATGAACTCGAGGCGCTATTAAGCAAGTCATATAGACCTTCAAACCCCGAGAAAGCAAAAGCATTCCACATTATCCGACGCAGCAAACAGTGATCCTTTCCGTCTTCAGGTTATCCCTGAGTTACCCTGACTAAAGAGAGGCTAGGCTGATTTGCCTAACCTCTTCACACTCTGTTCATTCCCCACAATTGTGAATGAAATTCTTACGTCAAAGTCTGCATTCTTGCTACCCATACGCTACCTTTTTTCTATTTCGTATTTCGTGATGCGTCTAAGTGTTTGATATTATGGAGCCGGGGATGGGAGTTGAACCCACGACCTGATAATTACGAATCATCTGCTCTGGCCACTGAGCTACCCCGGCACGCTATGGTTTGATTCATTCGGAGGGCAATTGCTAAATATAGAATACCTGATAATCGATGTCAATGAATAGTTTTTCTTTCTTTTCTGGGGTTGAGCGAATCGACGCGCTAAAGATGATGCGGCTCAACTCTGTTTCGGCAGCGATGCGCCTACTGATGTATGCGGCTTATCGCGATGGAAAGCCCCCTGTTTTCCGACTATCTTTGGGTATATGCGATTGTTGAATATTAGCGTTGATTGGAAGGAATGGGGCGGATTTCAGGATTCCCTTACGGAATTCTCATAATCATCTTCTTCGGACAGCTTTTGAATCTTGCGATGAAAAGTGTTTCTACTCATTCCCAATAACTTAGCGGCCTGTAGTTTGTTTCCTCGACTACGCTCAAGCACTTTTATTATCAATCTTTTTTCTACTTCACCCATAATCAAAGGATGTATACCTTTGATTTTGTTATCTACGAGATATTCCACCAATAAGTCTAATGAATCCGCTATATTCGAGGAAAGTAGCGCTTCCCCTTTACCGTCTTGAGTCTCGGCGGCGGTCTCTCCCGGGCGCTCTTTGTTGTGATCAGAAGTCATGAATAGCTACCTTCCCAAAAAATTGCTCGACTGAATCCATCACCTCGTCAGGATTTTCCAGACGAAAGACATGACGGCGAAACTCGGCGCCGTCGGCAAATCCCTTTGAGTACCATGCCAAATGTTTGCGCATTTTACGAACTGCGCTGAGGTCGCCCCACCATTCCAACTCATACGTTAAATGCTTTCGTATAACATTAGTGAAGGTAGGATCAGCGCAGTCAGAGTCCATTTTGCCAAAATGATTTAGTAAATGACCCGGAAACCACGGTCTACCTAACGCGCCTCGACCAATCATAAGTGCATCGCAACCACTCTTTTGTAACATTTCTTGGGCGTCTGCAAAAGTATTAATTCCGCCGTTGCCTATCACAGGAATGCCGACAGCCTGTTTAACCGCTCCAATAATGTCTATATCCGCCGGTCCGGAATGTACTTTAGATCTGCTTCTTGAATGAATGGTCAGGGCGTCGCAGCCCGCGTCCTCCAAAGCGCGTGCGAATTCAACTGCGTTTTGAGTGTGTTCATCCCACCCGGAGCGAATTTTGGCAGTAAGGGGTATTGTTATTAGTTTTTTTATGGACCTGACGATTTCCAGCGCAAGGTCCAAGTTGTTCATTAAAGCCGCTCCGGCGCCTCTACTTACTACCCGCCGCACCGGACAACCCATATTGACGTCGATGGCCGCTGCGCCTTTGGACTCGAGATGCTCGGCGACCAGAGCCATGTTTTCAGGTCGAGTCCCGGAGACTTGGAATATGGTGGGCACATTGTGCTCGTACAGGTCAATGGTCCTGAATTCAGAACGGGCGGCAAGATAGCCGTCCGCGCTGATCATTTCCGTCCAGAGCGCTGATATACCGAAATCCTGGACGATCCTTCGGAAGGGAGTATCCGTAATTCCGGCCATGGGGGCTAAAAACACATTTCCCTGCAATACCAGACTACTTATCCTCATTTGTTATTTTCGATCCTTGTTCTTTTCTTAAAGGATAAGTTTTCTGTCTCGTACGAGAAATAGCCAAGCTGTCTGGGGGAACATCTTTGGTGATTGTGCTTCCCGCGCCGATCAGGCTTCGGTCACCCACCTTAACAGGAGCAATAAATTGCACGTCCGAACCAATAAAGCATCCGTCGCCGATTGTAGTCTGGTGTTTTTTGCTTCCGTCATAATTGCATGTAATGGTTCCGCAGCCGATGTTCACATTTTCACCAATTACACTATCACCCAAATAGGTCAGGTGAGACGCCTTTGAGCCGTCGCCGAATATCGTCTTCTTTACTTCCACAAAATTGCCGATTTTAGCTCTTTTACCGATGCGACTATCCGGACGAAGATGCGCCATAGGGCCGATGATGGCCCCGGCGCCTATATACGCGCAGTTGATCCTGGATCCCTGAAGTACCTTAACATCATCTTCAATAATGCCGTCAATCACGTACGTGCCTGATTCAATGACACAATTAGATCCGATCCTTGTCGCTCCCAATAGGTGGGTCATTGGATGAATAATAGTGTCCGGCTCAATATGAACTGTTGAATCAACAAACGCGGAATTTGGGTCCAACAAGGTTACTCCATCGTTCATCAATTTAATTCGTATCCTGCTCCACATCAATACCGATGCGGCGGCAAGTTCAACTCTGCTGTTAATTCCGAAAACTTCGTCAAAATTATGAAGTCTATGGCCAAACACCGGCAAACCAAGCTGCGCCATTTCAGCAATGACATCCGTGAGATAGTATTCTTCTTGAGAATTGTTTGCAGTAACATTTTCGAGCAGTGCAAATAGCCGGTTTTTGTCAGCCAGGTAAATACCCGTGTTCACCTCATCTATTGCTTTTTGATCCGGACCGGCGTCGCGTTCCTCAACAATGGCGATAACACTGCCCGCAGAATCTCGCACGATTCTCCCATAACCAAATGGATCTGTCGGAGATCCTGTGAGGACCGAGAGTTCTGAATCCTGCTCATTGGTCCGTTTAATGAATTCAGTCAACGTCGGAGCCGTGATTAACGGAGTGTCACCGCACAAAATTAAAATGTCGCCGTCACAATCCTTAAAATTTCCTGCCGCGGACCCGACGGCGTGGCCTGTGCCGAGCTGATGTTCCTGAACCGCATACTCGACATTCTCGTTCCGCAGGATCTCTCGTATATCGTCGGACTGACTACCGACTACCACAACAATCTTCTCAATACCGCATGCATGCGCTGCGTCCAGCACGTAATTCAGCATAGGCCTGCCGGCAATCTGGTGGAGCACCTTGGATCGCCGGGACTTCATTCGAGTGCCTTTACCGGCGGCGAGTATTATCGCAGAGATTTGGTTCATGGCATCCTCATCCTAAAATATCCAAGAAAAGTATTCTTTTGAAAAAAAGGTGTCAAGTCGCATTCTGTGGGAACGGAGAACCTTGCTTGCTTACAAAGTCATAATACAGTAGATTTCCAAACCGAGTTTCGGAACTTGAATTCTGGACGCGCGTGACTCCGTAATGGACAATTTACATAAATCGGATGAAGAGCTGGTTGCCGTAATTCTCTCCGGTGACGAATCCGCTTTTCAATGTTTAGTTGAACGTCACAGCGCTTCAATCTACAGGATAGCATTCTCGATAACCGGCGGTCATGCGGACGCTGAAGATGTCACTCAGGAGACTTTTCTGAGGGTTTACAAACATCTTAACGGGTTTAATCCCGAAAAGGCTTCATTTAAAACCTGGTTGCTGACCATTGCCAGGAATCAGTCCATCAATATATTCAGCTCAGTCAAAAGAAAAGCCACGAGATTTTTTTCAGACTTCGATTCCAATGATGCGGGATCCGAATCATTCCTGAGCAGTTTAGCTTCCCCAAATGACGATGCGGAACAGGCCTATTCAAAGCAGGTTGAATTTCAGAAAGTGAACGCGGCAATAGGGAAGCTTCCTGAGCGACAACGGACAGCCTTGTTGTTGAAAGCTCAAGAAGAGCTTTCTTATGAACAGATTGCCGTAGTGATGGGAGCCACGGCATCCTCTGTGGAGTCGTTAATCTTTAGGGCAAGACGTAAACTTTTGGACATATTGAATTAAATGTTCAATTCAACGCGGGTTTTTGTCGGCCATAGGGTATAATAGAATAGACGTCGTGAAGTCAATTTCGCTATAGTTTTTGCTTATGGTGGATTGGAAATCCTATTTCATAGGCGGAAGAACCTCTGATTTAGAAAGCGAATGGGTTATCCTAGTTATCGAATTCAGCATGCATTTACACATTTAATACGAAGTATTCATAATCCGTCTATCGCTTTCAGCGAGATGGAGACCCTCGATGGACCATAATAAATATTTAAAGTTGGTTTCTAAATATATAGATCGCGAGCTGCCTGGTTCCGACTCAGTTATAGTCGAACAGCATTTGAAGGATTGCGAAAATTGCCGCGCATTCCACGATACCGCTCTGCAGCTAAATGATCTAATGCATAGTCAAGCTCCCGCCATACATGCCGATATTATGGCTCGAAAGGTGATGACTAATCTGCGAGTCAACTCAGAAAACAAAAAAGGATTGCCGCTATCATGGGCAAGACTTCCGGCCTATGTCATGATATTGGCGCTAGCTTTAGGGCTTGGAAACTTCGCAGGAAAGTCCCTGATTGATATTTCTCCATTGCATTCTTCGAACCCGGCTCTGGACCTTCTCGCTTCGGAAAGTGAAAACTCGCTGGCCGCAGCGGTGATAGACATCGGTTTTGAGGAGACCTCGCAATGAAAAATAAGTTATTTTTTGGTCTTCTAATCTTTTCATTAGCTTTGAACTTGGCTGTCGCCGGGACCGTGGGGTGGCACATAATTGCAGAGCGCAACGCTGTCGCTCTGTCGGACACGCCGACTCCCTCTCAGGAGGAAATGGTTCAGATCCGAACAGCTCTGCAAAAAAATTTGATGGGAAAGTTGGTCGGCACGCGAGATCAGATAGTAGAAAAAAGAATAGAAATACTATCGTTGATTGCTCAAAACCCCGGCGATTTAGCTGCCGTTGAAAAGAGTGTAAATGAGCTAAACAGTCTAAAGTCGGAAATTGAAAAAGACGCAATAGCCGAAATATCTAAAACCGCGGCTGAACTCCCGGCTCAGAAAAGAGCGGTTTTCCTGGAAATGATCAAGAATAGGACCTGCATGGGACCGGGTATGGGCAGAGGCCGTGGTGGACGCCATTGCCCCATGAATCGATAGCTTGGGTGCTGTGCTCCCCGATCAAAAGCTGGGCTGCGGTTGCAACGCTCCTATTATTCTGAGCCACATGTGAAAGGCTGGCTTAGAAGGATTTCTGCGGCCTCATGAATAATATCAAAGGAAATAAAATGTCATTTGGGGTTCAGACTGCTCTGTTCCGGAGCATTCCCCATCAACTCACCCCAGTCACGTGAAAACCGATAAATCTGACCCAGGCCTTGAAGAGACAGAGTCATGAATATCGTTTGATCAGGGTCTTTAACCCTTTGAGTGATCGGATCCTGTTCACGAATTTCCGAATATCTCAGCAGTATATTCCAGCATTGAGGGTGATAGTTTATACCTATGCTTGTGAAATAAGCAAAATTGAATTGATGCGTGTATTGGTTTTCAAGAAAGCAATCCAGTGACGAAGTAAGCTTTACCTGCAAGTTCATATTGGTTTGCCTGTTCAGATCCTCTCGTTTGTCATCTTCAGTGAATTGATGAACTACCCTGAACAGGTCACCCCGATGATCCATTAATCCTAAATTCAGACTATACCTTCGCGCTCGACCCAGCACCGGGTCAAACTCAGTCTGCGCGGATAAATCAATCAAAGTGTGGGGTTTAAAGTTAAGTTCCACCTGAGTATTGAGCCAACCCGGTTGCTGTAATTCCAGATATTTGCCGGATTTATCGTCAAATTTGCGCGTGTTTTCGAAATCGTAGCTTTGTAAAAGACTGAAAGTAAGAAAATCTAAATATTCTCCGGGCCGTAATTTTCCGGTGAGAGTTTGTCGCAGCTCAGCCGTGAGAAGGCTCGCTTTGTCCATGCGATCCGTTTCATCGAAATTTGGAAATTTTTGCGGGCCGGTGAAGGGTCTAAAAGTCCAGGAGACTCTAGGTCGTAAATTGTGTTTTATCCTCTCGAAACCCAAAAAAGAGCCTGAATGAATTGAATAAAGGTCGGTAAAAATGTCGGCATTAACTTGGTATAAGTCAGTCCGGATCGAATTTACCGAACTTATACTTTTATCGTGCTGGAAATAATCGGCGACATATCCTTTAGGGTAATATGTCATTGAAGGTTCAAACTTCAGAAATCTGCCGAGAGTTACGGGAAGGCTTAAGCGGAGATCCATTCCCAATCTACTTCCAAACCATTGATTGTGCTTCGTTGGAGCGAAAAAATGGCTGTAATTAATGGTTGAGCTCATGAACAAAGGGGTATAAGGGATACGCTGATTGAACATTGTGGCAATAACTATAGGTATATTTTGGACTGTAACTGAATTGTTCGGCAAATCAAGATTATCGAAGTGCCGCGCTTCGGCGAGCACAAGGAAATTGTCGAATTGCCTGTACGCTACGGCGTTGGATTCTAAGTATCGTATCCGTAATCGTTTATCGAATCTACCACCCCAAAATTCAAAGTAATCTCTATCTGAAACCCAGCTTCCGTTAGCCTTTAGACGCAATTGTCCATCAAACTCTTGGTCATGCCTCCATGTAAGATAAAATCTATTGTTTTTCCTGTTGGGTCCTTCCCCATATCGCCAATCGTAAGTGTACTCCCCATAAAATCGTCCTTGAAAGTCCTCATAAGGGAAATATCTTAATTCAAGACCTGCTTGAGCTGCTCTATGCGTGCAAATCCTCGGCACAATTGTGGCGTCCACACTCGGTGAAATGTTGAGAAATAATGGAAACCGCAGATCCAAACCCCTAAGAGAGCTGTTTGCTATCGTCGGCATTAAAAAACCGCTTTGTCTTATCCTTTTAGCGGGATAGATAAGCCACGGCACATACATTACGGGAATATCTTTAATGTAAAAAAAACCGTGTCTCAGAGTGCCGTATCCTTCTATGGACACATCCAGGTCTTTACCTCTGATTCGCCAATCCGGAGTGGAGCCGTTGCAGGTAGTGAAAGCGCCTTCTTCCACACGATACGTGCTATGGCCGGTCTTTTCGAGTTTTTTTCCTTCGAGATATATATTATGTTTTGTCAGCAGCAACTTGCCGTTGAAAATAACTCCCGTGGTAGTGGGTAAATTCAATGTAATTTTATCGGCTTCAATAACGTCGCCGCCGAATCTCGCAATCACTTTGCCCATTGCCGTTATCGAGCCCGTATTACCGTCGTATGAAATACTGTCCGCCCGTAAACGAACCCCCCCCTGGCTTACCGTGACATTTCCCCGCGCAGTATATATGTTGGTTTCGTATTTGAAGGAGAGGTGCTCCGCAGACATTTGAATTGGAGAATCACTTGGCAGCAACGTAGATTCTTTGGACAAATTCCTGAAGATGCTTCCCTGCGCATACGCCAAGTAACTCGAGCAAAAAACGAACGCTAATACGAAAAGTAGCAATTGAAGCTGCGAACACTTATTCAGTCGCAAACGTGATATGATGAATCCTTTGCGATCAGACGCTTGAGTTTTCCGTGTGAAGGTGAATTGCATTGGGTTCGAGAGCCGCTTATTTGTTACAGTCCTGAGCGGTTCTTATTTAGGCGTCCGCTAGTCCGCACGCCAGACGCACCGGTCCGATCATATAAAGAGAACCCGTGCAGAGGATAACATCTTCCTCTCGGATTCTACCTTTAAGTTGATTAAACCCGTCTTCTATTCTATCGGCCCATTCTGCTTCGATTCCAAAGCTTTTTACGGCTGTGGCCAACTTTTCCACGTCCAACGCTCTGGCGCCCTGCGGAGGGACGCACATAACCTCACGAGCTATGGGAACTATTATACTGAGAAGCTGCATGTAATTCTTATCGCTCAAGATTCCGAGCAGCAAAAATGGTTTAGTGCCGGGGTATAGCGCTTTGTAGGAACTTTTAAGCAGCCTCATGCCCTCCGGAGTATGAGCGCCGTCAAGAATTACATCGGGTTTATGCGCAACTACTTCGAATCGACCAGGAAAAATGGTGGAAGAAATTCCTTTGCGTATGTTTTCTTCAGATATTTCATAATGCTGTTTGATCAACTCCTCCACCGCGGCAATCGCTGCGCAGGCATTTTTGATTTGATGACTTCCCGGCATTGTGGGAGCAAGGCCCAGGATTTTTCTTTCGCGCGATGAATAATCGAATGTTCTAATGCCGGTTCGTTTGCCGAAATAATCCTTTCCGAATTCCTTTACCGGCGCAGCTAATTCAGAAGCTTTTTTAAGAATGACCTCGCGGGCCTCGCTTCGACTAGCGCCCGTAATCAAGGGCACACCTTTTTTGATGATCCCGGCTTTTTCGCCGGCAATAGCCGCAAGTCCCTTGCCGAGATAGTCTTCATGCTCATGTGAAATGTCCGTTATTATTGTCACAATGGAGTTTATTGTATTTGTGGCGTCAAGCCGTCCGCCCAAACCAACCTCAATAATTCCGATGTCCGGAGCGTGGGCGGCGATACAATCAAACGCCGCCGCTGTGGTGAGTTCAAAAAAGGTTGTGCGTTCCTGGTTGTACAGAGGCTTGATTTTCTCTATTGAATTATACAATTCTCTTTTGGAGATAAGCTTTCCGTTTAACTTGACGCGTTCTCTGAAATCATTCAGGTGAGGGGAGGTGTAAAGGGCTGTAGTATATCCCGCGTCCATTAAAACGCCGTTAATGAAAGCGGCCGTCGAACCTTTTCCGTTGCTGCCGGCGACATGGATTGCCGGAAAGCGAGTCTGAGGGTTCCCTAACTTATGTAGGAGATCTGTAACATTGTCCAAACCAAGAAGAATGCCGAATCGTTCCATGCCATATAAAAACAGTAGCATTTCCTGATACTTGGCCTCAAAGGACACGGTTCCCGTGGCCATAGGGACCTCCAGAGGAAAAGTAATACAGCCGGCGCCGGTAATCCACATTTGCACGCGATACGGTTAGACTCCAATTAAAACGTCCACGTGAAAGTCTAAAGATGCAAAGGGATTGCTAATCCGTATCCCGGGTGCGTCCCGCGACATACAGCGGGGATGCCGGCCGCGCCTTGTTTATAACATAGGTAATACCGCTCGTCAAGATGAATTAGAGCTAAGCCGCTGAATTAATTAGCTAATACATTTGTTAGTTTGCGCCCGCAATAACCTATGGCGCCATTTTTCAAATATAATAAATGACTTATGGATTGAGGTAGTTCTTCCAACCTGTGGCTGACATATAATAGAGTAACATTTTTCTGAGCCAGGCTATCAAGTAGTTCAAGTATTTTTGTTTTGGATTGCGCATCCAATCCTGTAAGAGGTTCATCTAAGACAAGAACTTCAGGTTGCATAACCATCGCTCTCAATATCAAGAGCATGCGTAATTGTCCGTAGGAAAGGTTTCTTACGTCACTATTTGCCGGATGACGTAAATTGTAATTATCAATCCATTTTTTCGCCGCTTCAAGTTGTTCCGGTTCAAACTCTTCATTCAGCCCAAAGCTTCCAAAAAATCCCGACAGCACGACTTCGATTCCCTTAGCGTCAATTTCATGCCATACTTGCAGGTTGTCCGATACCTGGCCAATCTTTCGTCTAATTTCCCATAGAGTTCGTGGAAAACCCAATCCAGGCAGCTTAACGGATCCACCCCATGCCGGGTAAATCTCACCGGTAATCAGTTTCAGCAAAGTGGTTTTGCCTGAACCGTTTTCTCCCGCCACGGCCCAATTTTGGCCTTTCCTAATTTCCCAGTTGATATTATCTAATATTTGGACTCCGTTAATGAAAACGTCCGCTGATTTCACGCTGATCAACAGCTCGTCATCTGATTTGCGAGCTTCTGTATTCCCGGAGTATTTAGTAGTTCGAGTGAAATATTTCAACACATACGAGCGATTTCCTTGCTCAACAATACGCCCTTTATCGATAACGGCGCAGTTAGTAATGGAAGGAATCAATTCGCTTTCCACATGAGTCGAGCAGATGATCTGAACTCCCGCCAAGGCTGATTCTTCCAAGAGTTCCAGCACGATTTTCAATGATAGTGAATCCAGTCCGGAACCTATTTCATCCAAGATCAATATTTTAGGGTCGGCCACAACGGCTCTGGCTATTAGAACTTTTTTACCCTGACCAAATGAAAGTTCGTTAAAAGTTTTGCCGGCCAGGTCGAGTATACGCAGCCGTGCCATTGTTTCTCGCACTTTGCTTTTCTGCATATAATTGATATGATGGTGCAGATAGGCTGTTCCCCAAAAACCGGAACTTATAACGTCTTCCACAGGTATATTCCAGTCGTTACGTTTATAACTATCTAAAAGCTCAGGTGAAACCAGCGCTGTTGCGTCTCGAAAACCGATTGGACCAACTTGAGCTCTGCCGTTGACGTAATAAACTCGTTTACCCACGTTTGGTAACGGCCAAATTTCACCTCTAAGTAATTTCAAAAATGTGGATTTGCCGGCGCCGTTTGGCCCTAATATCGCCCAATTATCACCTGAATACAGCTTGAAATTAATTCCAAATAATATCGTTGCGCCACCCATCACAACTGAAGTATTTTCCATTTTCACAAGCAGATTGCGTGAACCCATTGCGTAAGCCTCCAAAAGCGTAAGCTTACTAAAAAATGTCTCTGGATTAAAGAGAGATCTGGGAAGGGCGGCTGCAGCCATTCTTATCTTCCGCGTCCTTAGAACAAAGAGTTTTTTGAAATGACAAATTAATCCAGGCTTCTATTGGTCGCTCTTTTCTGAAGATTTGAGACCAAGTTTGTGCAATAATTATTTTGATGACTGATTTTAAGTTGAGCGCATGATACTCTCGCCTCTTGCCAGTATCTTTGTAAGCCGGCCGTCCGGTCAAAACGGAAATTAATGTCACACTTGCTCAAACACGCCCATTTTCCCTATCTCGCGGAAAAAATACATCGTTTATCATTGACATCGAATAAGAGTTTAAATGTCCTTGATGTAGGTTGTGGTCCTGGAGATCTGCCGGTTGTCTGCGGCAATTCGGAAAACTGTAACTGGATAGGAGTTGATCTTTGGAGGAATCAACTTGTTCAGGCGCTGGAACGGCGAGTCTACCAATATATTCTGCAAGTGAATCTACTGGAGGGACTTCCCTTCAGAAATGAGAGCATGGATGTTGTGATTTGTAGTGAAGTACTGATGTACCTTCCGGACGCTCCGGCTCTGTTGTTTGAATTTCATCGGGTCATGGCCCCCGGCGCCGTGCTCTGCGTCTATAACCCCATTTCCATGTGTCCCCACTTAGCTGCGTCTATGAAACGGTTGGGGCGGCGTATCTATCAGGAAAGCGGTTCCGTTGCGTTGGAGGGATCGGCGGACTGGCGCAACACGAAGCGGCCGACAAGAATCACCTTTTATTCACTAAAAGATTTAGTCTATGAATTAAGTTCAGCAGATTTTGAAATCATGGAGGTGGTAGGGTTTAGAATCTTTCGCAACAGAATTCGAGTCCTCTCTAAGCTCGAGAAGTACTCCTGGCACAAAAAAATGACGAGCTATTTGACGAAGCATTATCCACAGTTGGCATCCGACCTTATGGTTACGGCCTGCAAAAGAAAAAAATAGTATTATTGACTTTTGTGAGCACGGCGCCAATCCTAGTAAGGAACAGCATCTAATTAGTATCAAAAAAAGGAGTCCGGACATGCGTGGAAAATTAATCTTCTTGGCTTCAGTTCTTGTTCTTGTGCTCTCGGTATCAAATCTCTATGCGGCTGAATTTGACGCGGCCGCGAAAAAAGATTTACTGGCGCTTCAGGGAACGTGGGTCATGGATTCAGGACAATCGGATGGAAAACCCGTCCCTGCCGATAAGGTTAAACAAAATAAAATAACTTATGAAGGAAATAAGATGACCATAAGGTCACCTCATCAAACTCCGGATATTATAATAGCTGAAATTGTGAGGCTTGATCCTACGAAAACACCTAAGGAAATGAGCTTCGTACGAAAAAGCGGTCCAAACGCGGGTAAGACAATGGTGGGGCTTTACGACATTAAAGGCGACACCTACATTTTCGCCTTTGACCCGAAGGGCGAAACAACACCCAAAGAATTGTCGGCCAAAGCCGGAACAGGTCACTTGCTCCACACGTGGAAGAGGAGTAAGTAACAGAAGAGTTCTTTAGATTAATGAAATGTATTTCGAGTTCGTCGTCAGAAACTTTCAAATAGTTGAATACGTCGAACTCGATTTGGTTCAAACAAAAAGCTGATACTCAGGAAAATACATCATATTCTTTATGTACGCTTCCAGATCGTCGGGTCTAGGTTCTTGAGCCAATCCCTGCTCGTAAGCTACTTCTGCAACACGAACAGCGATTGCCAGAGAGACCTTTCTGATGATCGTCAAACGGGGGTATACTCTTCCTTGCCAAATATCTGCGTATGATACTTGCTCGGCCAATGTGCGCGCGGCAGCTAAAAACATCTCATTAGTAACGTGTTTTGCTCGGCAGGCTATTGCTCCCAAACCGACTCCTGGAAAAATATACACATTGTTTCCCTGTGACGGAATGAAGGTTTTTCCGTGAGTTATAACTGCTTCAAAGGGGCTGCCACTAGCGAAGATTGCTCGGCCTTCGGTCCAGGTATAAGCTTCTACTGCGGAACACTCGGTTTTGGAGGTTGGATTGGAAAGTGAAAATATTATTGGGCGTTCGTTTATCCGAGCCATGGCTTCCAAGACTTCACGTGTAAACATCTTGGGCTTGCCTGATACTCCTATAATTGCGGTTGGTCGAACCGCTTCAACGCAGGCCGCTAAATCGGAAATAAATTCAAATTCGTGAGCATATTTCATCTTTCGCTCACTGAGATCGCTGCGGGACTTGACGATCAACCCTTTGGAATCCACAAACCAACATTTTTCCAGCGCTTCCTGTTCAGAAAGGCCTTTTTGTTTTAGAGCGGCGACAATCAAATCCCCGGTCCCTATTCCCGCCTCTCCTGCGCCTAAAAATAAAAATTTATGATCACTTAATTTATTACCAACCACGCGCGCCGCTGCAAATAATCCGGCCAACGTGACTGACGCCGTTCCCTGGATATCATCATTAAAGCAACATATTTTATTTCGATACTTCTTGAGAAGCATAAACGCATTATAGTTGGCAAAATCTTCGAATTGGATTAATGCGCTGGGAAAAATTTCCTGCACCGCCGTCACAAATTCATGGATTAACTCTTCGTAGGCTTCTCCACGCATACGTGGCTGTTTTAATCCAATATATAGCGGATCATCCCGCAATGCCTCGTTTTCAGTGCCGACGTCAATGGTAACCGGTAAGCAATGAAACGGATGAATGCCGCCGCATGCAGTGTATAAATCCAGCTTTCCCGACGGGATGCCCATACCGTCGGCGCCTACGTCTCCAAGGCCTAATATGCGTTCGCCATCCGTCACTACAATTATACGAACATCCGGCGTGCGAGCGTTTTTTATGAGTCGAGCCACATTACCTTTATCGTTGGCGGTTATAAACAATCCATGTGGTCTTCGCAAAATATTACTGTATTCAAGGCACGCTTCGCCGACAGTTGGGGTATATACAATCGGCAAGATTTCTTCTATGTTTTCCACAATTACCCTATAAAATAATGTCATATTACGATCTTGCAGACTCGTCAGGAAAATATATTTATCCAGATTGGTGGGCTTGCGTCGGAAATTGCCGAGCACCCGAACCAGCTGTCGTTCAATAGTTGACACGTGTGGCGCCAGAAGACCTCGAATCCCCAATAGGTCTCGTTCCTCGTCCGTGAAGGCGGTGCCCTTATTGAAGGCCGGGTCCCTCATTAGCGCCACACCAAGCGGGAGCCGTACCATTATATCTTTTCTCAACTTGGCGGCTTTTTGCGCCGGCGCTTTATGGCCGTTACTTTGTTTTTTATCCGCTGCCGCATCTTTGGATTTATTCTTTTTCAATTTTGGGGAATTATTGTTCACCGGCTTATTCATCATATCTGTCTCACCCGATTTTTTGGCCATTTGTCACCTTTCAATTATACTAAAAGAGCAATTGTACCGTTATTTGTAATCTCGCAAAGTCCTAAGTCCCTACAAAGCATCGATCCGGCTATACAACAGGCTTTCCCGAAGCAAATACCCTGAAGATGAATGCTATTAATTGAAAGAGCTGCGCAAAGAGCAGGCTGTCAAAGGTTCAAAATGGATTCATCCGGTTTGGTATTCTTTTTAAATTTGAAAGCTCCCGATTGTATCAGTAATTGGATTTTAAGGCATTTCTTTGTGAAAAACTAATTCTAACTGACCGGCGCCGGACTCTAACGAGACGTTACTTACGAGCTACGAGAAAGATATGTTGATTGAATAGTTTTGTCTTTCTCAATATTTCTGCGCTGGATTTCCGCAAAATCGGCGATGGAATGGTCGCAAGGAGCTTTTCTGAAAGCAGCATTGTGTTAAGAAAAGCAAGCCCGTACAATTCAATCTTAGCCGCATTCAAATTTTTATTACCTGCCACAAGCCTCCGAAATCGATTAGGCAATACTGAAAAAACTTTACTGAAACCGGCATTGGCGGCCACGTTTATAAGCTCGCGATAGGTATATTCTCTGAGGTGCATTCCTTTGGTTTCACTGCATTTGAAGATACGAGAGACATCGTGCGGTCCGGTGTAGGTATGAGGAGTATTGAACACGTAGATGCCTCCTGAACGAAGAATCTTCCTGGCCGAAGTAAAATGCGTGAAAATATCGTCGGGGTGGAAATGTTCGATGACTTGGCCCGAAATTACAGCATCGTAGGAACTAACAGGTTCGAACTCATCCAGGTGAATTCCATCAGTAGTACCCCACGTTAGGTTTGGAGTATCCCTTGCCTGTTTACCTCTCTCTTGTGTGATTTCAGTTGCTTTACAAGTAAAACCCAGACCTGACAAATATCTAACCAGCTTTCCTTCACCCGACCCAATCTCGTAAATTGATTTCGGCGGGGTTCCCAATACTAAAAGCCAACATGCGTAATCTTCGTCAACTTCCAGTGGATCTATATCGGCATCGTGTTCCGTCAACCAACTTAGTTCGGCGTATAGCTCACTATAACAGCTTATGAACTCCAGACGGCGTGTTTCCGGTGTAGACGCGAGAAGTCTTGCCGTGAGTCGCTTCTCAAGATCCCAATGTCGTAGGATCATTTCTTCGGTTATCTCCGCATCAGGCGGAAGATTATAATTATCTTTATACCGTCGAATTAATTCTTGGCCCCGTGGTTCCATATTCCCTCGCAACCATTTCGAATAGCGGAATAGCTTACGCCATAATATGAAACAGTACTCTTATCCCATTTTGTAGTAATTCGGCAATGTTTCAAGGAGCGCTTGTCATTTTGGTTAGTCGAAAGTCCTTCCTGATGTTCTGGTCACTCTTCGAAAATTCATTTTTATCGTGCGGCGGGTGCAAGCTAATCTTTAAAGTTAATTGATTTAATAAATTTGCGCATATCAGCTTCAACTTTGTCATATACACTTTCAGTCGAGTCACAAATTACTCGCGCTCCTACATTTTTATTACGCAAATGCCCAATCAAGACCTTGTGAATCAATCCTTTACCATAGACGGCTTCATAACCTACTGCATTTTTATATGCAAAATCATTTTGTTGCGGAGCGAGGAGTTTCTTCACGTCGAGAGGCATTTGGGTGCGCTTCAAAGCGGAATATTTAGCGATGTCGGAATTGTCCGTCACAGGCTCACAAATTATCGCCATTACCGGTTCAATTTCACGGTCTTCTTTATCCTTTATCGGGGTTCTCTTAAACATCAGTAGATATTTTCCCGATTTTTCATCAACCTCGTTTTTGACCGCTCTCCATTTTGCCGAATCTGGAGCATTGTACACGATTGTGGACCCATTGAATGTAAAGGACTCCTGAGCTTGTATTGTGCCGCTACAGACGAATAATGGAATGAACAGGACGGTGAGTATTTTCAAGGCAGCCTCCATGAAAACCATCTATAAAATTATCAAAAAGATAATCGATCCGGTGAAGCCAATACCTAACATCGGCTGCTTCACGCTCGGTAATCTTCTAGCGGCGTCTCAGCGTCGGGGCGTGAATAATAATGCAAAGAATAAAGACAAAGCGACGCCGGTGATTGAACCCATGGCCATGGGGATTCCATAGGCTATGCCGGCGCCCAAAATCCAGTGGGTCTGCACGGCAAATGAGTGATACAAGATTAAGGGCCAAGCCTCTCCTCGTTCAATGGATTTTAACCTGCCCCATTTGTAAAATGAACCATAGATCAATCCTATGAACATAGTGCCGATACAAACTCCCGCAATCCCGAAATCTAAATATAAAGGACTGAATATGTGACCGGTATATCCAACCCATTCGTCTGTTTGTCGCACATCCGCAAAAAGGTATGTTGAAGGGAAGTCCAGCACAATGACCGGTTTACCCGGCCATAAGACTGAAGGAATCATGTGGGTAAATTCCTGAAGCGTTTTAGCGCCCCAGTGCAGCGGTTCCTTCTCCTGCGTGTTATTTACACATGCGAACGCCTCGAAGGCGTACTCCCTATGTGATATTCTATCAATAGCCGTATTCCACGCTGAAGCGCCAATCGCTCCTTGGTCAACGCCGACTGCCGTCTTGGTATACCTTGCCACAGCTACAGGAGTGAGCAACAAGCAAGAGATCGCTACGACCGCGCCGATCTTTGAGACTTTCAGTAGGCGGTCCTGATAGAAAAGAAATAATGAAATCGAGAGATACATAAAAGCGGATTTTGATGTGGTGAAAAGAGTTACGGGTAAGGTCAACAAGAGAAAAATAACCCCGAATGAGCGGTTTTGATTGAGGACCAATATTGGCAGCGCGTAAAATGATCTATATAGGCACAGCATCCAAAAAAATCCTTTTGCAATGTGCCCATACGATTTAATAAAAAGAATTGACGCTGTAGATAAGAGTAACAGAATGACTGACCCTAAGAAAACAGCAATTCCTGGAGCATTCCTGATCGTTTTTAGCTGCGCGAAATAGTCGGCTTGATCCTGTTTTTCAGGGATAAGTGAAATTCCGGAAAATTTCACGCCCAAATGATAGAATATGCCGGCTAAACTTAGGGTAAGGTAAGGCTCAAAAAGGAAATCGGTGTTGAAACTTAATGACGCGGTCTTTAGCATTCTTTGGCCGTTGATCAACGAATAGAGAAGGGGAACGGCAGCCAGATAAATCATGATTCCGGGGACCACAAAGGAGGGATGCAGGAGACGAATCTTGCGCATCTTGAAGGCTAAAAACATGGGCATTAGCCAAATGAAAGCGCTCAAGACGAAAGCCGCAATTTCGAGATGTGCCATTAACGATCTAAACTCCTCCAAATTCGAGAGTAGCTAAGTTCGGTTTGAATCTGTATTCTATGATAGCGTTGTTTCTATGGGAAATGTTAATAACAAGTTTGTGGAAACATTCCAACATTCAACGTCATAATCTAACCAGTATTCTCGTTGCCGATACTTTGCAGGTCATTTGCCCGGCAGAAGTGTTTTTAGGACTCAAACACTTATACGAAGTCTCAGAATTATAGCAGACAGTAAGAAACATAACGATGAAAAATCTCACAATATTAATAGCGGCAGTTTTCATAGCTTGTTTTTCCTATAATTCCTCTGAATCAGCCCAAGAAGAAGCCGGTAATGGAGGGCCGCCGGAGAAATTTGTACCACTTTACAAAGGAATCGAAGACTGCCTGGATAATCTGGAACGTCAGGTGGAAAGCTTACCTGAAAATCGGGAGCGTCCGGAAAGACCCCTTACCTTGGGCGCTGAACTCCTAGCCGCAAACTCTAATCGCGGCAAAATCCTGCTGGAGGAAAGAACATTCAAAGGTGTTCTAATATATCTCGAGAGTTTGAAATCCATGGGAATGAAAGGGGTGACGATCCAAATTGGTTATCCGATTTTTATGGATCAGTATCCACGATCCCAAGAGTACTTAGCTTTTTACAAGAAATTAGCGGCAGCTATCAAGGACGCCGGATTAATTTTGCACGCCAAAACAGGCCCCAGTTTTACTCAACCTGAATTCAGCGCTGAGAAAATAGACTACAGCAACTTGACTCTTGAAGCTTATTTAGATGGTCGCAAAAAACAGGCATTGTTAATCGCCAGGGAGATCGCTCCCCATTATCTGACGGTCGTTAATGAGCCCTCAACCGAGAAGACATTAACCGGCCTGGATATCTCACCTGAAGATCAAAAGAAGTTTGTGGAAGACATTCTTAAAGAACTTGGTCCAACTAGAAAAACTTTGATCGGCGCCGGGGCCGGCACATGGGACAAACGAGAGTACATTCGAGCCTTTGCAGCCATACCTGATTTGGATTTTATCGATCTTCACATATATCCGGTGTTCGGCAATTGCCTGGAAAGCGCGGTTTCGTGTTCAAATTGGGCTGTGGCCAACAATAAACGTCTCATAATTGGCGAGGCTTGGTTGTACAAGTCTTTGGGGCATCAATTCGCAGGCCGAAAGGAATCATGGACCGAAGTCTTTTCGCGTGATGTATTTAGCTTTTGGCAGCCTCTGGATGAGAAGTTCATCACCGCCTTGATAAAATTCGCTCGTTCGCAAAGGGCGGAATATCTTTCTCTATTCTGGAGCCGATATCTGTTCGCTTATGTTCCTTATAACGACTATACATCGAAATTATCACCCGCAAAATTGCTCAAAAACGGAGACATGAGAGCCGCTGCCGGAATTATCTTCCATCAGTTGAGCAAGACAGGTCAGACCTACAAAAACTTAATAAATCAGCAAAAGACCGACTAATGGAAAACTTGGTAAATTCAGAGTCCGGCGCATTCCTTTATACATTTGGGCGTCAACAGTCCTGATGAGGGCTATTTTTGGTATTAAATTGTTTCAGGAGACAAAAAATAGAATGTTTTTACCCAAAATAGATGATTCAAAATGTAAACAATGTGGAGAGTGCATCGATGTGTGTCCTGCCGATGTTCTTGCGGCGGACGATAAGGAAACTAAGGTGGTCAATCCAGGAGATTGTCTGGGATGTGAGTCCTGTGTTTCCGTGTGCCCCGAAGAGGCGATTACTCTGCTGGAAATCTAATTCAATATTTTCTACCCTCAGTTATGGAGCTTTGACAAGAAGAACCCCACAGGGGTTTTTTCTTGTCGAGAGTGTAAATAGCCCGGAAAAATTATATCCTGAGTTTTAAAAAACCGATTGTGCTATTGTCGAAAAAGCAATATTGTCAATATTGTGGATAGTCGAGACTTTGGATATAACTCGGATTCGCTACAGTCCT
Source organism: Desulfomonilales bacterium (assembly GCA_038250835.1). Taxonomy (GTDB): domain Bacteria; phylum Desulfobacterota; class Desulfomonilia; order Desulfomonilales; family Desulfomonilaceae; genus JBBSBY01. The sequence goes on from JBBSBY010000030.1 coordinate 21,074, forward strand.
CATCTTTGCTGCGGGGCGCCAATATTGCAAATTAGTAAGATGCAGCTCGGCATCTAATTGGGGGAGCTTGTAATGAGCAATTTCATCATTGTCAAAATTCCTACCGTTTCCAGTGAGCCCTACTGGAATAAACTTATATCGGACGAACTTAACAAGGGGCACGCCCGGTATGGTTTTTCGGACTTTGAAGGGGCAAACCTCAATGAGCTGCAAACAATGGTGAGGCGCGTCAAATGGACTCAACTGAACCCATTGCAACGAGTATGCTGGTCAAACGCGGCATTTTTATTGGACGTGCGTCAAGGTGACTATTTTGTGTATACGGATTTACCCACAACAGGGTTTATTACTGTAGTAACGATTACGGGAGACTACAAATTTTCGCCGGTTTGGGATCCGGAAAAAACAGGAAATTATCGACATTTATTTAGTTGCAAACAAATAGGTATTTTGTGCACGACCGACCCACTAATTCCCTCCAAATTGGCTAAGAAAATTAGTCGACCAACGCTGTGGCGAAAAATGGTCGCCAATTCGGAATTGCTCGCCTTCACATCAAAACTAAAGAGTTCCTACACCGAACCCGTAGACAGTAACGACGAATATATTTTTTCGATCGGCAATGATCAAACCGAAACCCGGCGAGACAGATTCGCTGATGAAGCGCCTGGCTCAGACCGGAAAGTTATTCCAACTGACTCGCCGACTTCAACGGAGCGCCACGCGCAAATAGCGGCCTCAGATGTTTTGGCCGTCAAAAAATCGGGATACAATTCCGCTATTGCCGATGTGGTAAGCGCTTTGAACGGCAACTCCGCCTTAATGGACAAGTTATTGAGAAGATTTTCGGGCTTGCAATCTTTGAGATCTTGCATGAGCAGCAGGCTGGTGGGCGTAGTGGAACGTCCAAAGATAAGGGCCGGAGAAGTTTTCGAGGAGCTTAGACTCATTTCGACGACTCAGGATATAGGTGGATTGAGCCCGACGGTTGATTTTCCTCTGAATTTCAACGAACTCTCTTCGGCGTCCAAGACCAAAGCTGATGATATGGATTCAAAAGATTTCGACGGGACTTTCCGGAGCCCTTTGCACATCTCCGATCAGAGCCTCAAGTCGGCTCTACGCTCCGAATTGAATCCACAACTTCCTCTTAATGCGAAATTTGCCACGTCGAGTGGTGACACTCAACAAGTCTCCGTGCATGTCTCCGGCTCTGCCGGTGTTGATAAAAAGCAGTCTTCTGAACATGTTAATCTTGAGCGGTCTACAGGACCATCAGAAAAGATTATCCCTGCATTTCAGTTTGGGGCTGAACAGGAAGCAGTTTTTAGAACACAGGATACGTATTCGGAGGACTTAAATTGTTTGGAGGGGCTGGATGAACAGATACCAATCCCGCCACAAAACTTGCCTGATAGTCCCGCGCCTGAATTGGACTCCTCTGAAATAGCTTCTCCAGGCGAGAAGGGCCGACTCGATGTTGATTCGGAGCTTACACCCAGAAGTTCCGCTGATGATAACAATCCGGAATTGATAAAGATTTGGCACGAGGATCTGATTTCATCCGAGCTTAAAGCCGAGAAAGGCGATACGCTTAAAATCAAGATAGGCAGCTTCGTTAAGCGGAATTTAGGCAGAATCAGAACAGAGCAAGACGCTAATATTGATAATAATGATCCAACTAATCCTGAGTCAAATTCGATTCCTGGACAAGATCTGAACCATGATCTTGAGGGTTCGGCAAATAATGTTCACGGAAAAGCAGCTAAAGCGTTTCAGGCTGAAGAGTTCGGGGACAATAAGTCCGCCGTATCGACGGATGTTGGAGCTCCGACAGTCGTAGTGGATATCGGCTCCGATACAATAGTGGATCTCGAAGAGCAAGCGTTGCACGATAGAGTAATGGAGCCGGATGAGGAACCAAAACCATATGTACCCAATTATTACTATGATGAAGAGGGGATAAAACACCCAAAAATCGCATATGCCGACCCAAAAAGTGTCGCGGCGGGTGATTCGGGTCACGATAAGGTAGAAATAGATATGACCGGTGTGCAATTAGTAAAACCCGCGTCCTCCCATGTATACGATACGGATAGTCGTGAATATGAAATTGAAACTGTGGACTTTTCGCAAGGTACCGAGTCCGACAACGAATCGGCGGAAAAGCTCGGCGTGAATACCGACATAGGTGATGAACTTGAGGTCGCTGATCTCATTAATTCGGTGCCTGATTCCTCTTTTGACATTGAATGGGGGACCCACGGTATTGCCGAGTCCCATGCTGACAATGAAGAACCTGACTTTGTAACTGCCGATATTGAGGAATTGATACCAATCAGCACTGAAGAATTTTTCGAAAAAGATGATGGTGATTTAATAGCCGAAATACCCGATCTCACTGAAACGCTTATTGAAACTATGGTGGATGAAGATGAAATGAGCGTTGTTGCTTCTGAAGAACTAGAACTGGAGAAGGATCTGCTGGACAACACCATAAGCGTGTTTGATGTTCGGCTGGTGGAGGAGGGCGAGGACACCGGTTTGGAGGATGACCTCCTTAATACTACTGATGGAACCCCCCTCAGCAATTTGCTCGACCAAAATATAAGTACGAATGACGATGAAACCGTTGAAATAGATTATGATGATGATCGGATTGACGAAACCCGGGAGAATGGAAGCGAAGTTGCATTCAGTTCTGAAGACGCGGAGCACGGTAACACTAAAAAATTGGAGTACAATGCTGAAATGTTACTCGAACTAGCTGAAGATGACTCCGCCCTCGAAGATATTCCTGTCAACAAAAGTTCCGATCACAGTGTCGGTTCGCCGACGCCCGGAGAACACTCGGAGATGCGACAGGAATCCGAGTCTCTTGAAAGTTCGGAATCCCCAGATAGGCTGCTTGACGATGATAAAGCGGCTGGTCCACCTGTGGAGCTGGAATCCGAGCCGACTTCTGATCTGCCGACGTCAAACGAAGTCGATGAGCGAACGGAGAGAAAAGCACAACCTTTATTAAACTCGGAAACAGATTCTACCGAGGCTTTTGAACGTCTTAGGTCCACACCGCGAAACTACCTTATGGTTAAAATGCCGATTCGGGATGTGAATTCCGGATCGACCGGATACCTGAGAGACTTGACTGAAAAAGGCGCTCAAATAGCGGGTATGGAATGCAAAAAAGGCGAAATTAAAAAGCTGCTGATTGAAGCGGAAGAGCTATCTGACGTGGAACCGTTTACTTTTGACGGAGAATGTAGATGGACGGCTGATGAGGATGAGGAAGGAGTATCCGCAGGTTTTCGTATAATCAAAATAGAAAAACGGGATTTGGCGCAGCTAAAAAAACTCATTGGGTTCCTGTCTCTGGGATCGGACCTCTTTTCTGTCGGCGACTCAGGCGCAAAACGGGGATGGTGACGAAGGTCTAAACGCCCACTGTAAAACTGTAACTCCCTGTAATCCGTAATTTCTTGTACTCGGTCGGAAAGGGAACACGGGTGGAAATGCGCAACTTTATTTGCGACAGATTATTGCTCCACGATCCTGATTTCTATAGATCGTCTCCGCAGACCTGAAGCCCGCCTTCAAAAAAATGGTTTTTAAACCCGCCATATTTGGAAACCACCAATTATAACAGCACTCGGTGTCGACGCCGGCATGGTCATTTTGGTCAAAGCCGGGAAACACCAGTTCCCAAAGCGGCCTTTCCGTATCATCAGGGATCACGGCTGATTCAATCACAGCAAGCTTATTTGCTACTGACCATATGGCTCGCGCAGCTTCAAAAGGGTTAATCAAATGATAAATAACGCCGAGGCACAGGACGAGATCAAACTTCTTACCCAGGGCGCCGATATCGTAGATACTTAAAAGCTGGTAATGGATGTCCAATTGAAGCGCATCAGCCACGAACTTTGCCTGCCGAAGGTAATTGGGCGACATGTCTATTCCCATAACGGACGCCGCATTCTTTTTTTTCAGAGACGTGCTAAAAAAACCGGCGTTACAACCAATGTCGAGAGCGGATAAACCATCGAGATTCTGCGGCACATGGTGTTCAATGGCATTCCAAAGTTTTTCAAGATGTTCGACCGGCTCCCGAGTGAACACACCCTCTCCGAAATCAATACAATGAAACCACGGTTCCAGTTCACCGAGACGTGTTATTTGTTCCCGCAAATCACCCGAACTGCTGCTTGTCTTTTCACTCATACCGCATTACCCTTTATTGCGAATGAAAATCTAAATTTGTGGTCACCGCAATCTCATTGATGCATATTCGCATTTGATTGTCCCATGTAAGGCCTGATGAAAGGACTTTTCTGCGCCCGGCTTCGGCAATTCGTTCACGCAACTCCGGTTTCTCCAAATAGAATTTCACTTTCTCCACTAATTCATCATCGTTGCCGAAATAAGCCGCTTCTAAATCTTCCTCAAACATTTGCAAATGAGCCTTTGTCCTTTGAGCCAGCAAAAAGCCCCCTGCCGCCGGGATTTCCAAAGACCTGGCCGTGAAGTCATCCCCAAACTCGGTGGCCAAAAAGCCCAGGCATATCTTAGCGGATCTAATTGCCTTCGAGTATTCCTGGGCAAACAGCCAACCTCTGAATAATGGAAATAAGCTCTTGAATTTTTTATTTCTATCCCAGCCGCGTCCGTAAATGTTTATACTGCAATCAACATCTTTCGCCAAGCGCATCAATGAATTGGCCCTTCTGCCGTGCATATTGCCGGCAAACATTACGTCACCGGCGTATTTTGGTTTTTCTTCAATGGTGAGTTCCGTCTCCGCATGGACTCTTATGTCAAATCCCTTACCGGAAAGGAGAACACTTTTTGAACCGAGCTTATAGTAGGACTCAATATCACGCTGCTTTGTGGTAATACAAATATCATAAATAGGAAGGGATCTTTTTAAAATACAATTTTGCGGTCCCAAAGAACTTAATGGGTCCGGAGTATAATGAATTAACAGCATGTTCGGATCGTTGTTGTGCGCTCTATCCAATATCTCAGGTGTTATACATACACCCTGATCGATCCAAACGAGTGTCGGTTTATACCGCTTGATTTCTCTTAACAACAGGTCGCCTAAATTTCTTATCAGGTGTCCCCGGCCCAGTCGAATCTGAATTCGCTGCCAATTACTCCTAGTTACGTATTCTTGGAGAACTATTCTAGTATCAACGGCATACAGGCGTTCGACGCATTTAGAGAGAGATTGCATACGGAAAAGACTGGTGCTGCCCCATTCCAGCGTTCCAAAATACAAAACACTATGCTTCGTCAAAAAAGTGAAGTCCTTTCAAACTAATTCTCAATAGGTAAGCAATACGGAGTTGATCCCTTTTGTAAATGGTAAGGTGAATTCCGGTCGATTTAATAAAACAAAACGGATCTTGTATTTTGAATGGCGTCAATCAGCGGTCGCCTTAATTCCTTAAAACGCAATACTATTATTATTATTGCAGTAAGGCAGTAAACGGCAGCCAATCCAAAAAACGAAATCCAATTGTCCGGTTTAATCCAATGCGTTAAAAGGAGGGTCACGGCGCCGGGCGCAGACGCTGAGATTAAGTATTGTAACGCGGTTATCGCTTCTATATTTTTAAAGGCTATTATCCTGCCTATACCTCTGATGGAGCTTGCTTGAACTAGGAGTCCGACAGCAGATGCCGCTAGCCAGGCCGCGGCTATTCCGTTTAGCCCCCACAGGAAACCGAGTCCGATGGACAATAAGATTTGGAGAACGCTTTCGACTACCGCCGCAGATGTTATCGCTCTCACGTTACCTTGAGCAAATGAAATGGTGTAAGCTGCCGCATTGATTAATGCTACTAGTGTATAGCCGCTGATCAATGAGGTGAGAATGAATCCGGCAAAATATTCATTCCCGACCCATAATTTTATAAATCCCTGATTGAAAAGTAAAAACGCCGACGCGCCCCAAATTGCCAAGTATGTGGTGATTCTCAACAGAACTCGGCTGATGTCTATGAATTTATCCCGTCCTTCTCGTCCCCATACGTGAGCCAATCCCGGCATAACGGAGCCGGATATTCGATTTGTTATATCTTGCGCCAATAATGCCGCTTTTCTATTAATTTCAATAATTACAACCATGGAAGGGGCTAATATCAACGCAACAACTAAACTATACGACTTGTTGGAAATCAAGTTACACAATTTGGTGATAAAGATAAGATATGAATTCCGAAGCAAATCCTTAGTCACATGGACATCAAGTCCTGAAACAGATTTTGGGAATGTCTCAGCAGCCACTCTTTGCAATCCGACCGCATTTCCGATAAACCATACGAATGTGCCGACAATTGCTCCCAATGGTATTGATAAAATACCATAATCAAATTGTAGTAGTGAAATGATCATAGAGATAGTGATAATCTGAGCCGCAATCATACCGGTAATATGAACCATGGGCCTCTGAAGCCCCATTAAGACTCCGGCCATACCGTTGGTCAGAACAACCACAAAAGTCTCAAGTGCGGCAAGTCTAAACGCCGGTTCCATTCTATAGGTGTCTACGCCATAGACCACCAACCAGTGAGGAAGGTAACCTATGAAAAACTGCGCCAAAAAGAGTATCACTGCTGAAATCGCAAGAACACTAAAGAAACCCGAATAAGCTACTTGTTTAATGCTCTTGTAATCGCTTTTCCCAAAGAGGAAAGCTATTTTCTGAGTCATTAAACTATTCAGACCGAAATCCGAAAGACCCAGGAAACTATTCGCTCCCACAAACGCCATCCACGCTCCAAGAGTGGATTGATCGATATATTTCAGATACACAGGTATAAGAACTAGATTCCGCAGCGTATTTAGGACCACCATGATTTGGCCGCCGCCAAATATCATCATTGCTGATCGTCTTCTTTTTGGCGGACCTTGAGTCAAATTGGTGGCTCTTTCGTGGATTAGGAACTCGTAAAAATATATCGGTTATTAACCAAGTAATAAATGTAAATCTTATTACAATGTGGGTCACAAATGAATTTAAATCGGAGTGAAGCTGAATGTGATGATAAAAGCGGTGGCATGCGCGTTTTGATTTGGTTCGGGAAGGTGAGATGAAGGGGCAATCATTTGGTCAAAAATAGAATAAAAAAGAAAAGGAAACCTGATGATTATCAACAGGCTTCCCCAATGCGTTCGAGAAGGAACTATCGGCCGGATTTATATAATCCCTTGAAACTCGTGGGTTCCTGGACAAAACTCTTTGATATGACATCGCCTTTGGCGTCCTTCTTTTGACTGACGAAAGAGCTTTCAAGTTTAGTTGATTTTCTAATTGACCACAAAGCGTCCCTATTGGCGTCTCGAGCAAACGACAAGACCGGAACTGTGAATAATGCGACTGCAATTAAAGACGTAATAAAAATTTTGGCCATCATGTTCCTCCCAGGTAATTTATTTGTAAGACTAACAAAATACGAAAAAGTTTCATAGTTAAAATTTACAAATATGTAAGATTCGCATTTGTGAATGTTAGGTTATCGAGCTGCGCCGGTTGAGACTCCATTTAACTGCGCCTGCAAGTAAATAAACGACCCCGGCTATGATAATTGTAGTGGCGCCTGCGGGATAATCCGGACCATAGCTTAAAACTAATCCCGAAGTTGTAAATATGGCGCAAAGTAGCGTAGAAACTATCATTATTCGCCACATTGTGGATGAAAACAGAGCGGCGATGCCGACAGGTAAGGTCAATAACGCAATTACCATAACAATGCCTACAACAGTGGAAAGCAACACAACAGTCAGAGCTGCGAGGCACAATAATAAAAGATACCAAAATGTAACATTCAGTCCTCTCAGTCCCGCAAATTCACCATCGAAACACACTGCGAGAAACTGACTGTAAAATAACAACCCCATTAGGACGATGATTACATCGAGGCCCGCCAACATCCACAAGTCATTGCTGGAAACTATTAAAATATTACCGAACAGGTACCCCATTAAGTCTTCGTTGTATCCTGGAGTTTTGGAGATGAAGATAATGCCCGCTGCCATACCTAAGGCCCAAACAGCGCTTATAACGGTGTCTTCTCGTTGTTTAGCCCAAAGACTCACAAGCCCGATAATGACCGCTGCTCCCAGCGCAGCGATTACCGCGCCGTAAATCGGCAATGCGCCATCCCAGTAATGAACCTTCTGAACATACAGAGCGGCTCCCATTCCTCCCAAAACGCAATGCGCTATTCCATCGGCAATGTAGGAAATGCGCCGGACTACCACGTATGTGCCGACTATTCCACAGGCGACGCTTGCTAAGATCCCCGTCAAAAGGGCGTTTTGCAGAAACGTAAAATTTTGAAGATCAGTCAGGAATTGTAGCAATTTGGGGTCCTATCGCCGTTATGCCTCACCATCCGCATGGGCCGACCGTAAATATCATTAATGATTTCACCTGTGATTTCCGTTGTGGGATGAATCAAAACTTTGCGTTTCACACATATTACGTTTTTAACCATTTTTGAAACGAACCCGAGGTCATGGCTAACCATCACTATAGTCAGTTTTTCATTTAGATTTTTTAAAAGAGCGTAAAGATCGCCCTCCATGACGATATCCAAGTTTGCCGTTGGTTCATCGAGAAGGAGGAGTTCGGGATCGCAAGCAAGCGCCCGGGCTATAAATAACCGTTGCCTCTGGCCACCGGATATTGCCGAAAATGGTTTATGTTTTAGATTGCCCAAACCGACTTTATCAAGCAAGCCATTGACTATTTCTTTGTCCGCTTTCGAATATCTTCCGAACCATTTGTTTAAGCCCAGCCGTCCCATTAGCGCAACATCCATTACCGTGGCTGGAAACTGTGGGTCAAGTTGCGCGTGCTGCGGCATGTACCCAATATGGGATCTCACAGCTTCAGGCGGCGCCCCGAATAGGCTAATTTTCCCTGTGGAGGGCTTCAGTAGGCCCGCCATTAACTTTAGAAGAGTGGTTTTACCACCGCCATTAGGACCGACGACGGTAACAAAGTCCCCACAAGGTATGGACAGATTCACATCCTGTAATACGGGGGCGCCGTTGTATGAAAACCACAGATTCTCAATACTGATTGCGGGTATCTCATTTGACATAATTGAGTCCAGTTCGGCTTCCTTCATGAAAATTAATTTTGATTTTTCAAAGCCGATTGCAATTTTATTGCAATTTCCTTCAAATTATTTAGATAGTCTTTTGATAAATCATCAAGAGGCGCTACGACTCCATTGATTGATTTTGCTAGCGTTTGAACGTAAGTTTTTGAAAACTGCGGCTGTGTAAATATGACTTTGATATCATGTTTTTTTGCGTTTTCTATCAGTCGAGCTAATTGTCTGGCCGATGGTTCTTTGCCTTCGATTTGCACAGGCGACTGCCTCAAACCGTATGCGTCAGCGAAATATCCGTAGGCCGGGTGAAAAACCAGAAAACTTTTTCCTTTTATGGGCTTTAAAGCTTCAGTCAATTGTTGGTGGATTGCGTCCAAATCACCCGACAGGTCATGTAGATTATGCTCGTACACGGATTTGTGATTTGGATCGATGCGGATCAAAGTCGCCGCAATAGTCTGAGCCTGAATTTTAGCCAATCTTGGATCAAGCCAAGTGTGTTGATCCAGTTCACTTGGATGATTGTTGTGTCCGTCGTTTTGTTTAGTTCCGTCCTGGTGGTTGTGGGCGCCGACTTCGGTCACTGGCCGTAAATTAATGTTCTGCTGAAGATCAATGATTTCAACTTTTTTGAATGTGGATCTAATCTTTTTTACAAGTTTGCGTTCAAAGGGAAAGCCCAAAACGAACAAAACGCGCGAATCCGCTAATTTTGCCATTAATCTGGGAGAGGGTTCAAAAGTGTGGGGGTCTTGACCTGGTCCGACTAGAGTGTGTACTTCAGCCTTATCTCCCACTATACGTTCCACCAAATAAGCTGAAGGCGCTATGCTGGTGAAAATGCTGAGTCGTCCGGCCGAGCCGTCTTTTGCGTGAGCCGTGAAGCACAGGAGAAACATACAAAAAACCGCAATTCCAATTGAAAATAACCTTCGCATATATAACTTACTCCAGAGATCCCCGGCCAACCACATGGCTAATCAGAGTCCTCGTGAATATTCTTGGGGGTTTTAGGGCTTCGATCGCACACCACGTGGACTGCGTTGCACGTCGAACATTGCTCAAAATGATGTTCTCTAAAGAAGCTTTCCCAATGGGGTCGCTGTGCCGGCATTATCACTCCGCTCCCCTTGCAGAGAGGACATATGCTGTCCAGAGCGGCGGCCACAGCGGAGCGAATGAACTCCGACCGATTGGGAATCCCCTTCATCGCCTCCCGGAGGGACTCGGGAACTTTAAAGGTTATAACATCCTGTTTTTCTTTTAAGGGGGTTTTCTTGCGCGATTGTCGCCGGTTGGGGGCGCCCTGGGCCCTAAGAGTTGAGCTTGAATTGTGGTTTTCCATGACAAGGCCTTTGTACTAATCCGGACTCAGTTAAATAATACGTTGTAACACCTGGTCTTGTCAAATCAACTTGTCAAAGGCTATTAAAACGTAAGCCTCAGCCTTGCTTTACAACATCCCACAAACGATCAAAACCACCTTCGGGTTTTTTACCGGCGTCTTCACCATTCTTTTCGTCATCACTCTGATCTTTAGCCTCATCATTGTTTTTAGAGTCCGAGCTTTGGCCGTTGGCGTACTTATCTTCATCCGAAGCTGCGTAAATGGATTTCATTTCCAGGGTGATAAGCGCCCCCAATTGATTTGGGACGACAACTTTGACGTCAGAGAAGTTTAATGCTCCGGAGATCGCTACCAGAGCGATGCAAAAAGACAGAGGGAGACTGTAAAAATAAGTTCTCATGATGGTAATCCTCAGCGCCATAACATCGACGAATCAAAAATCGAATCTACAGTAGAATTCTCCACCGGTTACGGGATCAATTGTTCTGTTGGGTCTAACGCCAAAGAAGTTCAACGCTGTTCCGATCTGCCAGTTTGGCACGGATCTATCTATACAAGCGTAATTGAACCATTTGCCCGGGCGCCAGTAACCGAACACCATGCCCACCTGCCAACCTTCGAGCAATTGCCAATCAATGCCGGCGTCAATCTCGAAGCCAAGAGACCGGTCGGGTATGTTCGGGGCCCCAGGGTAACGATTCAAACAAATGTCCACTTGTCCTATGTCCCCATACTGCTTAAGCGCTCCGGCTGAAGGTATAGGCCCAAGGCAACCCCAGCTATAACCATTGGAAGTCCTCTCCGCCCACGTGGAAGAGATGGATATATTCAAATTGGCGGCCGCCGCATAATCGATGCGAGCCGCCAGGACAAAAGCGTCTCTCATGTATCCATCGTGATTCAAATCATAGGCCCCAAGTCCTGAGCCATAGTTGTAGCTCAACAAGTATGAATACTGTCTGAAGAGACTGAAATTGCCGAGTCGTTCATCAAAGGAAGGATGCCATACAAAAGCCGCCGGCTGTCTATCAATAAGACGTCCATTTCTTCGGTCGGGTCCGGGAGTTTGGGCGGCAAGCAAACTAAATTTTGCAGGACCCGCCAAAAGTCCCAGCTCAACCATGAATCTCCACTGTTCAATATATCGCGTCGTATTTGGAATATTGTACTGGATAAATAGTCCCGTCGGGTCGGAATAACGATCCGTCCAGTACATCCAGGCCGCCTCGGCATTGACGAAGAAAGTAGGCCCTGAATATTTAGCAAAAAAAGTTCCGTGTGTGTAATCCGAATCTTGAGCGATAGGCTGCGTCTTGTAAAGCGACGCTTCGGGTCCCAAATGAAACGCCCCGAAATTTGCCAGAATACCGGACTGAAGTGCTCCCTGGGTATATGTTACGAACGCCAAGAAATCTCGTGATGTAGAACCGCTTTTGTCTGCAAGGCTATAGTATCGTCGCTCTATACCGGGTGTTACGGTAATCAGATCAAACGGGTCTCCCAGCCCATAGAGTTCAGAATATCTTGAAAATCCCACATATCTGTATGGGTAATAGCCTAAACCAAAATCAAATGGACCGTACGGTGTAGACAAAAGAATGGATTCGGTTGATGTGGCGTTACCGTCATATTGTAAACCGGCGCCAAACGCCCAAAGTCTCTTACCTATCCCGAAAACACCCCAGGGAGTTTGCGCGGTTCCCCATAATAATGTCCATTGTCCTTCAGTAAACGCGTTGTTTACACCGGGCGCCTCCTGGGTATAGTACTTGGAATTGTATGGGTTACCGTATTCGCCCAATCGATACTTGCCTGAAATCCGTATGGCGGGGTTGATTTGGAAAGTGGGAAAAAAATCCATTTGAAAAGAAGACATACCGGCTGAGCCGCTGCTGGTAAAGTTTGTATCAAACTGTCCTCCATTCCAAAAGTTTAAGTTTGCCATGTCGCCGGGGCCGTTATCGACATTGTAAGGACCGAAAAATCCATTTGCGCCATGCTGATTGTAATATTCATACTTCCATTCCCAGGAAGCCTGCAATCCGAATTCCCAAGCTTGAGTCACTACCGGCTGAAAGATCGCGAAACAGGCTAATGCGCAAATCACTATTAGCAGTTGCTTTCTGGACATAGTATATAACCCGCCGAAGATGTGCTCCCATCCCATGACAACAATTGACCCTGGGACCTATAACTCTCATCAATTTGCGAGATTCCAGCGCCTCTTTACGAAATGACGGATGAGCCGAACCTCACATAGTCCAAATCTCCAATCCCAATTGGTAGAGTTGGTGCTTGCCGAATGGGTGTTGGATGACCGGTGTCACAATTCCTAATCCTCCTCTTAAAGTGAGGGGGATGGAATTCGTGGAGCAAACTCGTTATACGCACAAGGCGGCTCATCACCTATATAAAAGCCCTGGTTTTTCGTAACATATTTGTGCGAATCGTGACAATAGAATAATATGTCAGCTCGACTATTTACGAAAAACTATTTTAAATAGAGTTGTGAATGAAAATTAGAGTATCCTAACAAGAATGTCAACAACAATAGGCGCCGGCGTAAGACGTCGTTCATGGCTGACAACGTGAAATACGTCCGGCATTTGACGGAAGGATAGGGCGGCGGGTTGCGGAGCGCAAACGTCAATAGGAGATAGCTTATTATCGCGTAATCAGGTCGAGAGCTTTCCTAAAATCTTCGATCTTCTCAGGTATTTTTGCAGACAGTTCGTGAAGTTTCTTTTTAGCCTCATCATTCCCTTGAGCTGCGGCTCTTTGCAGCCATTTGACGCTCTCTTGAGCATTCTGCGCTACACCTTTACCATCCGCGTACAATTCTCCGAGTTTAAGTTGAGCGTCCGCAATCCCTTTTTCAGCAGCCTTGTGAAGCCATTTTGCAGATTCCTGGAAATTCTGCGCAACTCCTTCTCCTTTTCGATATAGTTCGCCAAGCTTGGCTTGCGCCTCGGCATTGCCTTTTTCCGCTTGAACTTTGAGCTGCTCAATAGCCTCGGAGGGAGTCTCCCCAAATAGATTGCTCGCCGTGGCGAACCCAAAGAGTAGGGTCAAAAGAATGGTGGCAGGAAACAGGTATTTTCCTAAATAGTCGCGTAAACGCATATTTAAATACTCCTAATTAGATTGAGAGGCACAATTGATAAAATCCGACCACGTCGCCCATTTTCCTCTTAGTATATGGCGCCGAGAGACAGGAATCCAATGCTCACTCAACCTTTCAACAATTACATAACAGGAAAGCTTCTTTGGCATTGGCGCAGACCATACAAAATGTTATTATTCCCCAACTCCAGGGAAACCAATAGATCACGGCTAAATTTACGAATCATTGGTGTTTGGAGCAACATAATTATTAAATGCGCTATAGTTTCCAAATTTGTGGGAGAAGACACTATGGGACATCACATCACCAAAACCGCGTACACGAATCTGGTGACTCGTCTGAATCGATTTCCTCAAGGAGCGCCGCCGTCGGATTTACTGTATCAAATTTTGTCAATGCTCCTAAACGAAAAAGAGGCGGAGCTTGTCGCATCGCTTCCAATTAAGCCTTTTACTGCTGAGAAGGCGGCAAAGGCATGGAAACTCGATCTTAAAACGGCGCAGAATGTTCTGGATAAGCTCGCTGATCGTGCAATTCTTGTGGATATAGAACAAAATGGTCAAATATTGTATTGCCTGCCGCCTCCAATGGCGGGATTTTTTGAATTTTCTCTTATGCGATTGCGGGACGACATAAATCAAAAAGTTTTGAGTGAGCTATATTATCAATACATCAATGTTGAGGAAGATTTCATCAAAGCTCTCTTTGTTGAGGGTGAAACGCCTCTGGGACGCATATTTGTACAAGAAACTTCCTTGCCTCAGCAGGATGGATTGCATGTGCTCGATTATGAGCGTGCGAGCGAAGTCATCCGATCGGCCTCACATATCGGTATTAGCACGTGTTATTGCCGCCATAAAATGTCGCACATGGATCGAGCTTGCGATGCTCCACAAGATATCTGCATGACATTCAACACTACGGGCTCCTCCCTGACAAGGCACGGTTTTGCTCGACTGGTTAGCGCTTCAGAATGCCTGGATTTATTGCACAAGGCATATGAAAACAACTTAGTCCAGTTTGGGGAAAATGTTCGCAGTGGAGTAAACTTTATCTGCAACTGTTGTGGATGCTGCTGTGAAGCAATGCTTGCTATTCAGAGATTCGGATTGGTGGGGCCGATCCATTCGAATTTTATCGCCCAGGTGAATACCGACGAGTGTTCAGCTTGCGGTCTATGTGAAACCATATGCCCTGTGGATGCGGTGAGCGTGAGCGGTTCGGACCAACCGAGCATTCAAATAGAACAAACCGCGCTCGTAGATGAAAAAATCTGCCTTGGTTGTGGAGTTTGTGTCAGAAATTGTCCAACAGGCGCCTTACAGCTTACCGCACGTCCGGATAGAGTGCTCACGCCGTTAGATACAACCCATCGGACAGTTCTCATGGCTATCGAGCGAGGTTGTCTCCAAGAGCTGTTGTTCGACAACAAAGCGCTCCTCAGCCATAGGGCGCTCGCTGCAGTGTTCGGAGTAATCCTTAAGCTGGCGCCGGTAAAGCGAGCTATGGCGAGCCGTCAGTTGAAGTCACGGTATTTGGAAGCGTTCCTGCAAAAGGCGAGGCCCTAATTAGGTTTACTCCTGGATTTTCACCCGGACAGCCGCAGTTGTAGAAACTCACATTAAATGATCCGAAAGGGGGATGCTTTTTTCAGAATATATAGACTTTGGTGGTTGAATTGTCGGAATAAATGGACTTGATTGGTCG
>JBBSBY010000031.1:0-35860 GCA_038250835.1 Desulfomonilales bacterium
ACTTCACTGATTCTTGAAAGTAGTCACGAATACAATGATAGTGTCTTTAACAAGTCTGCTATCGGGGTTACCTGGCGCCATAAAGCTTCTTCCCGCATTTAAAGTTTATCAGCGGCATTCCAGCGAAGCCGGAATCCAGTATTATCAGCAAATTATGTAATTTGTGTTCGCCTGGCCGTCGAGCCGGCGGTAGGTGTAAGTATCTGAAACTTCCTTAATCCCTGTTTTAAGGTTAGCGCCTATGAGCTAGTGCTGGGACGATGGGTCAGAGGCTTTTCTCGATAGAATTTTCGAGAAATCACAATTAACCTTTGGTTCCCGTCGGTCGACAAGCGGTATTGACATACGCCTTTGGGGTGTGTTACGAGATTCGGAACATTTCTTCGGCATCAGAGAATGTTGGTCTTTGCGCCCATAGCTCAGCTGGATAGAGCAACGGACTTCTAATCCGTAGGTCAGAGGTTCGAATCCTCTTGGGCGTACCAAAGAATAAAAAAGGCTTAGGAATACAACCTAAGCCTTTTTGTTTATTTTAGGTTAAAAACCGATTCGAGTTGTTTCGCCTCTTTAAAGGAGAGATAAAGACATACCAACACCAAAATCTACACGAAAGAGCGGCAGGCCCCCCATGGAAACCTGCGCACGGAGCCGTCGAAACAATGAGGAGGACTACATCGTAAAGCGCATTTTAAGCATTTGCTCAACGTATTTTGGGTTGTTCCGCCGCGGATTCAATGTCTTGGAATATGTGCAACCTTTAAGTGACGGTCAGGGTACCGGATTGAGCTAAGGCGAATTATCTTGGATTGGCGTTGTGAACTGAGACTGGGTCCGGTAAATTTAATATCTCCACAATTCCGTTCGAACCTGATTCACCTTACCGGAAGCGCGTCATTGAGCGTTTCCGGATATTAATATTCGAGATTTGACGTCGGATGAATTCTGATAGCGCTGGTATTCACCGAAACGGCGTTATTGGAGCCGATCAGGCTATGGCTTTCTTGCTCATAGGGATGTCCAAGGTAGCTTCATCAACTTTTTCTCGTAATTCTTTGCCGGTTTTAAAAAAAGGTAGTTTTTTATCTTCAACTACAATTTTATCGCCGGTTTTGGGATTTCTGCCGGTGTAGCCTTGATACTCTTTAACCATGAAGGACCCAAAACCGCGAATTTCGATGCGATCGCCGTTATTTAAGGCATCACACATTGTATCGAAAACGAGATTGACAATTTCTTCAGATTTGCGAAGCGGAAGATCCGTTTCTGCGGACAAAGTGAGAGTCAAATCCGATTTGTTCATGCCTCTACCCTCCAAAATATGTAAATGAAAACAGGGAATTATAATTACAAGTAAGAATTGCGATATGTTATCGTTGTCTGACTGAATTGTCAAGTAAAATTACGTGTTTTGTCAATTGACATTTATCAAAAAAACTTTGACTTGACAATTTTGCGACACTGGACTATCGCAGCCAAATGGAGACGAATATCGCATGACTGAAACATCAGTTTTAGAGCATTTGGAACAAATTGCTGCAAAACTAGGAGTCGAACTCCGGTACGAAAACCTTAGTGTTGCGGGCGTAAAAAGCGATGGAGGATTTTGTAAGTTAATGGGAAAACCCATGATCTTGGTCAACAGAAATGATTCACAAAAGAGAAAAATTTTTATCCTCGCAAAATCTTTAAACAACTTAAATTTAGAGGGCATATTTATTCCGCCGGCTATCCGAAGAATACTTGAACACGCTATAATGTAAGTAATTATTGCCCCGTGTCGATCTACTTTTAAGGATTTAAAGTGTTTGAAGTACCCGAGGTAGGCGAACTACAATTCGACCCTAAATTAAACTCCGCAACTGAATTAACACGACTCCGAGATGAAGCCGAGCGTATTGTTAAGGTTCTGTTTTGGAAGCGCTCTTTGGGGAGTGACTTTCCCCCGATATACACTCTATTCGGCGCCACAGGTATCGGCAAAAGCACAATCTTCAACTCTCTTATAGGCCGTCCGATCAGCCATGTGAGCGCCATTCGTCCAAGCACTTCAAAAGCAATTATTTATATTCATAAACTGTATACAGAGGGAATTGAATCCTGCCCGTTTGTAAACAAGGTCAAGGTGGAAATTGTCTATCATGAAGATGAACGGCTCGCCCAACTAATCCTTATCGATACTCCTGATTATGACACAAGAGTCCAGGCTAATAGAGAAATAGCGGACGATTATTTCACCATAAGTGACGTCCTGATCTTTGCCGTCTCGCAAGGCAAATATGCTGACTTCAGAGTTCATGAAATGGCCGCTCAAGCCGGCGAATGGGGTAAGTTTTCAATATACATTATGAACAAGGTCGATTCCGAAACGGCATGGGATCATTTCGTGGAGCTTTGGGAGGAGCGTGGCTACATTGGACCGAAAGTGAAGATCCCACGAGTTACTCCCGCTCCTGATATCATTGGCGACCTGAATCATGACGCAGTAGTGAGTTCCTTATTTACAAATCATAGAACCCTTGAAATCAAGCAAAAAGAGCTAACAAATCTTCAAAATCGCGCTAACAAGGTCGTCGGCGACCTGCTGCAAACTATTACTGAAGAAATTGATTACGTAATTTCAATCAACTCAGAAATTCAGACAATTCACAAATCAGCCGAAGCCGAAATGCTGAACAAAACTAACAGGCTTATCAATACCGATTTGCAGCGTCGCGCTGAATTACAGCTTCAAAATCTGCTGCAAAAATACGATCTGCTTCGGAGCCCGCGTTCAGCTTTGCGGGGAGCCGTTAGGAAATCGGTGCAAGCACTTGCTGATGTTTTTGTCCAGGGTAAGAAGATTTTTTTCAAAGAACCTGCGGTTCATGATCAAGAAATCGGCAATCTTTTCAGTGACGCCAAGGAAATAGCCGATCTCAAGCCTCTGATTTTTGCTGTTTCTGAACTCAATCAACAGGTAGCGGACCTTGTAACGGGCATTCAGGGACGTGAAGACCTAAAAAATGTTGCAGCGGAGATTCCGCGCTGGGACCAACAACAAGTTAAAGTGAAGTATGAAGAAGCCTTCCCGGCTATTGAAAAGCTTTTGGAAAAGGAATTTGATAAACTTAAAAAAGGCCTTTCCACGAAGGATGAATACTGGCTATACGGAACGTCGGCAGCCACGGCTCTCGCCCTGATAACCGCAGAGATCGTAGTTGGGGGAGGCTTTACTTTGCTTGACGCTGTGTTGGATACGGCAATAATGCCGTTTATTCCCAAATTCTTGCTGGATATAAAAATTGTGAATAAACTGCGGGATATTGGAGAAAAAGTCGATAACGAGAACAAAAAATCGCTTCGCAGAATACTTTTACAGCAGGCCTATTTGTACATAGAGGCATTTGACACATTGCTTCCCGCTCCCGATAAAATGCAAAAATTGCGCTCACTGCAAATGAAAATTGGAACTTAGACTCCCGCTTGCTTACTTACAACTGTAGTCTTGTTGATTTCCCTCTCAATGGACAATATCCTACATAAGTTTATAAATCAGGAGAACAGGAATGCTCAAACCATACAGATCACGTTTGGTGTTAATGTTGTTTATTATGGCTGTCGCCGGTCTCATGCCGTTCACAGCCAATGCAATGGAGGAAAAATTGACTGTAAGTACTTTGCCGAACGGCTTAAAAGTGTTTATTCAAGAAGATCATGCCAGAAAAGTAGCTACTATACAAATTTGGACAATGGTGGGAGGGGCGGATGAAAACCAGCGTGAGCTCGGCATCAGTCACCTCATAGAGCATATGGCCTTTAAAGGCACCGAAAAACGCGGTGTCGGGAAAATCGCCGCAGAGATCGAAGCTTTAGGTGGAGAAACCAACGCTTACACAAGCTGGGATGAAACGGTTTTTCACGTAACTGTTCCATCCAATAAGATTGCCGAAGGGATTGACATTTTAACGGACGCCGTTTTTAGGCCAACCATTGACTCTGCCGAGCTTGAAAAGGAAAAGCAAGTCGTAATCGAAGAAATCCTTGAAGGCGAGGAGAGGCCGGAACGTAAAGCAGGCAAGTTATTATTCAAAACAGCGTACGCCAAACATCCTTACAAGGATCCTATCATAGGGTACAAGGACACGGTTAGTTCGTTCACCAGAGATGACATCCTCAACTTCAGAAGCAAATGGTACGTTCCTGAAAATATGTTCATGGTCGTCGTAGGCGATGTCGATAAAGCCGAAGTTTTGGCCGACATTCAGAAATACACATCTGATCTTAAACCTACCGCTTTTACAAGACCCCAAAGACCGGTTGAACCCCCCCAGAAAGATATCAGATCCGCCCTTTTACCTGACGCAAACTCACGTGAAACTCGTCTGCATATGGCGTTTCATATTCCTTCCATGAGCAGCTCCGACGTCAATGCGCTGGATTTGGCCGGCGACATTTTGGGCGCCAGGGATAATTCGAGGCTCGTTCGATCTTTAAAGATGGAAAAGGGCCTGGTCAATACCATTTCCGCTTATGCAATGACACCCAAAGATCCAGGGCTGCTAATGGTATCGGCGAGTCTGGACGCTAAGAACATCGAGCCTGTTATATCCGGTATAATGGAAGAAATAACTAAGTTGAGAAAAGAACTTCCTTCGGAAAACGAGCTTAAACAAGCTAAAACTCACATAGAATCTCAGCATATTTATTCGAGAGAAACGGTTTCCGGTGTGGCCCGTGAAATAGGGAATTACCAGGCCGATGTGGGTGACGCTCACTACGCTGAAAAGTATCTCAAATTGAATGCCGCCGTTAAACCACAGGATATTTCGCAATCATTGTCCACGTATGCTCGCAACCCTAATGTTACGCTAGTGATTTTGGCGCCTGAAAAGGATGCTGATAAAATTAAGATGGACCGACTTGAAGCAATAATTAGGGATGCCGACAACGGGAAAAAAGCGGCCGAGATTCAGAAAAAGCTGGAATCGAAAAATATAGTAAAGACACTCCCGAATGGAATGAAGGTGGTACTATCCCCGGATGATTCGAACCCTGCGATTTCGATAAGACTCGGTTTCCTGGGAGGTAAACGGTACGAAACCAGGGAAACCGAAGGAATCATGAACTTTATCAGTCAAATGCTTGATAAAGGAACTAAAAGCCTGAATGAAGTCGAGATCGCTAAACAGATTGATGATATGGGCGGCAGGCTCAGCGGGTTCTCAGGATATGATTCATTTGGTTATTCCATGACTTTTTTCAGCCGATACTTTGATTCAGGTCTGAAATTATTGTCCGAGTTGTATAAAAACGCGGCTTTTCCGCAGGAGCAGTTGGAGCGAGAAAGGGCATTAATTCTCAATAGAATACGCACTGAACCTGACAGGCCGATTTCCTTTGCAATTAACACATTAAACGCTGAAGTTTTCTCGCATCATCCTTATGGTTTTAATAAAGAAGGCTCATTGGCGGCGGTGGCGGGCTTTAACGTCGATGATTTAAAACTAACATACAATAGGTTTTCAGCCCCTCAGAACGCCGTTCTCACTGTTGTCGGCGCTATGGACCCCGATAAGGTTGTGGATAGAATTAATGCGTATTTTGGAGAGATTCCAAGTAGAAAATTTGAAGCGCCGGACGTTCCGCAAGAGCAGCCTATCACAGCTACTCGGGAGAAGCTGGTAAAGATTCCTCGGGCTAAAGCTCACCTAGCTTTGGGATTCCATGCGACCACGCTTTCAGCCGAAGATAGATATCCGCTTGAGGTCTTGAACAATATTCTGGCCGGACAAGGGGGAACATTGTTTCAAGAGCTTAGGGACAAGCTGTCTTTAGCTTATACCGTAACTTCTTTTGTACGCCCGGGATTGGACCCGGGAATATTCGCATTCTACATCGCTTGTGAGGAATCCAAAGCTGATCGAGCGCTTAAGGGCCTATTCACTGAGATTGAAAAAGTGCGTACCGAACCTGTTAAAAAAGAAGACCTGGAGAGATCAATCAATAATTTGATCGGCAACCATCTCATTAATCTCCAAAGCTCGTGGTCCAGAGCTGAAAATATCGTTTTGAACACCCTTTATGGATTAGGGCCCGACTTTGAAGATGTGTATCTCAAAAAAATAGCGGAAGTGAAAGCAGAAGATGTAAAACGTGTAGCAAATAAATACTTGGACCCCAATGAAGGGGCCGTATTAAAAATAATGCCCGAAGATAATCAACAAAAAAAGTAGCGTCTGGAGAAAGGCATTTTAATTGAGTTCCATCAGCGGATCAATAAAAAATCTCAAACCATCTCACCGTAAACGACTCGAAAAGCTGTCAATGCAGAGAATGCCGGCGCGCCGCGTTATCACCCAGGAGACGGCGCGCCGACTCACTGAACTGTCATTCGAAATCGGCAGGCAGATAGGGATATTGGTGGACAGGAAAGGCAATATACATCAGGTAATTATGGGAGATGCCAGGTCGATTTTGATTCCTAAGTTATACGGCTGGAGAAGCGGCCTCGGTCGACTAAGAGGCCTTCGGCTAATCCACTCACATTTGAAAGAAGAGCCCCTAAGTCAAGAGGACCTTACCGACCTTGCTCTTCTGCGACTTGATTTAGTCGCCGCGCTTGGGGTGGACTCAGAAGGATTGCCTACTAATCTCTCGATAGCGCATCTGCTGCCCGATAACCCACAGGGAGACGTTTGGCAAATTCTTGATCCGATTCCTCCTTCACAACTGGACCTTGATTTTTCGGCATTTATAAGAGCTTTGGAGGACGAGATTTCTCGAACCGTTACCGGGCGCCAAGTCAAAGGTCGGGAACTGGCTTATTTGGTGGCCAAAAGCTCAGGCAAGGATTGGGAGATTACAGATTCACTTCATGAGTTGAATGAATTGGCCGGGTCTTGCGGTGTCCAGGTAGTGGGGAGCGCTATTCAGAAGAGGACTCTAGTTGACCCCCATTTCGTTGTGGGAAAAGGCAAGCTAAAGGAAATAGTCATAGACGCTCAGCAAAAAGGCGCCGATCTACTTATTTTTGACGCGGAACTTAGTCCTGCCCAAGTTCGATCTATCGCGAATTTCACTGAACTCAGGGTCATTGACAGAACTCAACTGATTCTTGACATCTTTGCTCAACGAGCGCGTTCCAGGGAAGGCAAAATTCAGGTGGAACTGGCGCAACTCAGGTACGCGTTGCCTAAACTGACTGAAAAAGATGACGCTCTATCTCGACTCACCGGCGGTATCGGCGGTAGAGGACCCGGTGAAACCAGACTTGAAATTGATCGTAGACGCATACAAGATCGTATCACATTCCTGGAAGATCAGATCAAGAAACTGGCAAAACATCGGAGTTTACGACGGGAATTGAGGAATAGACGAGGTATTCCGGTAATTTCAATTGTGGGTTATACCAACACGGGCAAATCGACTTTACTGAATAGCCTCACAAAATCGAGCATTTTAGCGGAAAACAAGCTTTTTGCGACACTGGATCCCACCAGTAGGCGTTTACGGTTTCCCAGAGAAACGGAAGCTATTATCACGGACACGGTTGGATTTTTACAAGACTTGCCGGACGCCCTGGTAGCGGCCTTTTCTGCCACTCTCGATGAGTTGGCGGACGCGGATTTACTGTTGCACGTTATCGACTGCTCTAATCCGGCCTTTGAAAGCCAGATGTCGGCTGTTGAAAAGTTACTTGAGAAGTTAGAATTCTCCGAAATTCCAGTGATTCGAGTATTCAACAAAACTGATTTGGTCGGGGAAGATATTGTAAGGAGCGTTTGTGAACGATTTTACGGTATTGGAGTATCGGCATTGAACAGCAAGACTTTTCCCCCGCTTATCGCTAGAATAGAAGACGAGCTGCTAAGGACGATTTCTCCGCCTCATGATGACAATTACGAAAACCAAAGGGCCGCTCAGCCCGGAGTTATTTCATGAATTCGGTTCCGCGAGTATTTCCCTTTAGATTGAAGCTTGCTGTAGGCATACTTGCAGTAGCTACGAGTGTCCTTATCGTGATTTGCCTCATGGGCTACTTGACTCCCTTGCTCAAACAACTCTTCCAAATTTTTCAAGGACGCGAGCAATTAAGGGATTATGTTGAGAGCTGGGGCGCGGCGGCTCCATTGGCCTTCATAACAATACAGGCGCTACAAGTGGTCCTGGCGCCTATACCTGGTGAGCTAACCGGAGCGGTAGGCGGATTCGTTTTCGGCGCAGGCCCAAACATCATATATTCTACAATCGGTCTGACCATCGGCTCTACTTTAGCTTTTCTTGCCGCAAGAGTAGTAGGTTTACCATTGGTCGAATTCTTCGTCCCGGAACACATGCTTAGGAAATTCGCCTTTCTCACTGAACGGAAAGGTGTGCTGCTGGCTCTTGTATTATTTACCGTTCCGGGTTTTCCCAAAGACATTCTATGTTACATTTTAGGGCTTAGTCCCATCGGGTTCTTGCAGTTTATGCTCGTTTGCACGTTGGGCAGAATTCCAGGAACTATCCTGCTGAGTTACAGCGGTTCAGCCGTCTATAACGAGAATTGGACTCTATTAATCATAATGTCCGCTCTATGCGTTACCCTCATGGGCTTTTGCTATATTTTCCGCGGAAAACTGGATCTTTGGCTCAAGAGAAGGGGCAAAGCGGTTTCCGAAGTCCCGTATAGATGATGTTTTATGCGCGATAATTGTTTTACGTTTTTACGTTGATCATCCTCCTGCTCATCCAGTTACATATTAGGGTTGCCACCTGCATGATACGCAATATTTTGTTCGACTTAGGTAATGTGCTTGTTCCCATTAACTGGGACATCGCATTCGACAATTTGGAACCTGTTCTAATCCCAAAAGTTGCCGAATTGATGCGTGTAAATTCCCATGCGTTTAAAAAATTGTTTTTGTCTCCGACTGTGGCCCTCGAGACCGGCCAAATCGAATTTGAAGAATTTTTCTATAGAATTCGGGACCTATTTAAGCCACATATCAATGTCGTGGATCTTGAGAATGTGTGGACGGGCATGTTTTCGTTGGATGAAGATATGGCGCGGTTAGGCGCTTGTCTATCGAAAGAATATGACACCTGGCTGGTATCCAATACTAGTCGTATTCATTACGAACACATCATTTCGCAGTTCCCCGCCGTCGCATTTTACAACGACGCGGCCTTGTCTTATAAGATCGGCGCCATGAAGCCCTCGCAAAATTATTACAGAAGGGCCATTGCTCAGTTCGGCATAGAGCCGGCCGAATCCATTTTCATAGACGATATTGTTGACAATGTGCTGGGCGCCGTCAAAGCCGGTATGATCGGCATAATTTTCGAAGGATATGCTGAACTTCGTCAAGAATTCGATCGCCTGGGAATAGATACCACCTGTGTCGGGAGAGGCTAATGGCGATTAATCCGGTAGGATTCAAATTTGCCGCCGTCAGCGCTGAAGTTAAAAAGGCCGGCTTCCAAAGATTAGACTACGCTTTCATCATGAGCGAAACTCCATGTGTGGTCGCGGGCACAACAACGACCAACAGAGTTTTCGCGGCGCCTGTGGAAATCACCAGAGAAAGACTGAAAACAGGCTTCTGTCAAGGTGTGCTGGTGAACTCAGGCAACGCAAACGCTTACACTGGGTCCGAAGGATTGGCGGACGCGGAGCGCCTTGTCAAAGAAGCCGCAGCGAATGCCGTAATTGATCCCGGATTGATAATCCCCATGTCAACCGGGGTCATTGGATCACGGCTGCCGTTGGATAGAATGTTACCAAAAACGGAGTCGCTTGTCGGCAGGCTCGGTAAAGACGGCTTCTCAGATGTTGCCAGGGCTATTCTGACAACCGACACACGAGAGAAAGTTATTTGCCTGGAATCGAATTTATCCGCTGGAACTCTTCAGATAGTAGGAATGGCCAAGGGTTCCGGTATGATAGCTCCTAACATGGCCACAATGCTTGCAATACTATTGATCAATGTGTCTGTGGACAGAGACTTCCTCCAGGAATCTTTGACTGATTCCGTTGACGGTAGCTTCAACAGCATCACAGTGGACGGAGATACGAGCACAAACGACACGGTTCTGGCTCTTGCCGGACCAAAGCCGGGGCTTTCATGTCTGAATACCACAGATGATAAGAGAGTGTTCAGATCGACGCTGGAATCAGCCTGCAAGAGCTTAGCCAGGCAGATTGTCTTAGATGGTGAAGGGGCCTCCAAGCTGATTCACGTTAAAGTGACCGGCGCTTTGAGCCGTGACGACGCTTCCAAAGTGGCAGCCAAGATTTCCAATTCACCCCTCGTCAAAACAGCGTTCCATGGTGAAGATCCAAATTGGGGTAGAATTGTATGCAGCGCAGGCATGGCCGGCGTAGAATTCGATCCTGCGGCATTGAGTTTATGGATTGGTGATATTCTGATTGTTCGACACGGTCAGGTTATGGATAATGATTGGGAGACTTCGGCTCATGCAGAAATGTCTAAAACCGAATTCACGGTAAGGTTAGACTTGGGTATGGGCGATAAAGATTCCGAATTTCTTACAACCGATTTGAGTGAAGAGTACATTGGAATTAACGCAGATTATCGATCGTAGTTCGAAATGAGTGCTAGTAACCGCTCCTTGTTAATACAAAAATGCTTTGAAAGGAATTAGCAATGCAAGTCAGAGCCCCCCTTATGATTGAACACCGCCTCATTGAAAAAATGCTTAAATTAGTAAAAGACGAATCTGTTATGATTAAACAAACAAAAGACGTGAATGCGATATTCATAGACAATATGGTGGATTTTGTGCGGGTTTATGCGGATCAAACTCACCATGGCAAAGAAGAAGCAATTTTGTTTCGTGACCTGGCTAATAAGCATATGACCGTCGACGAATCTAAACTTATGCAGGAATTAGTTGATGAACATACCCTGGGTAGAAAAACAGCCAAAGAACTCGTGGACGCAAAAAATAAATTCTTTTCGGGTGATAAATCAGCGGCGGGAGTTATAGTCGGTAAACTTGACTTACTAGTGGAATTTTATCCGAGACATATAGCAAAAGAAGACAAAATCTTCTTTCCCTCAATGATGAAATATTTCACGGATGTGCAACAACAGGAAATGCTTGATAAGTTTTGGAGTTTTGATCGCCAGATGATCCACAGGAAGTACGAGGATCTCGTTCAGCACATCACTGAAACCCGGTAAACCAAATAACAAGCTTTACCGGAGCAATTTAGTTGGTCATTTTTCCATTGTTCCGGCCCTTTCCCTCATAAACTTAAGTGAAAGCGTTGGATTAGCCGACTGATGAATTGCGTACTGTTATAAACTTAGGCTAACAACGACTTTTTTTGACGAACAGTGCTACATTCGGGTATAACTGTTTTTAAATTTATTTGATTAGGGAATTCTATGCGACAAGGGACCTTTTCTTTAAAAGGTATTGTTGTAATATTTGCAGCCATAGTCGCTGTATTTGCCTTATCTTACTTTTACGTGCTGTTTCTGGAGACCGGTTGGCGCGCCATAGTGGTCGTCTTCGGGGGAGGCTTTCTATTTCTATTTTCAGCCCTCTGTTTAAAAGATCTACGCACTTTTCTACTGTTCACATTGATCTTTGTTATCCCGCTCCAATTTGGTTATCATCTCATTCATCACCCATTAGTGGGTATTGAAAGTCAGCCTTTTAGTTCGGGCATAGCCATTGATATTGTGGATGTAGTTCTGATTCTCCTATATGGGCATTGGCTACTGACGCTCAGCGTGGGGAATAATGGAGTCCAACAGTTTACGATGGGTGGAAAATTGGGAGGGCTTTTCCTTACCTGGATTGTTTATGTATTCACGGTAAGTTTTTTTACCGCAACCAACTTTAGCTACAGCGTCTTCGAGGTAATCATTCTAGTGAAAGGTTACCTAATTTTTCTTTATCTAATCAACACCGTTCATTCTCTAAAGGATTTCAAAACAATAATCTACGCTTCTTTTGCCGGTTCAATGGCTCACGCATTCTATATTTTCGGTCAATTTATCACGCAGAAAAATTACACTCTACATGGGGAACTCGTAATGCACCTTGGACCTGAAGGTTTTAGGTCCGTCGGTTTTTTTGGGAGCCCGGATGCCGCTTCAGTCTTGTTGACATTGGTATTCCCCATAGCGGTTGCCTACTATATGGTAATCGGAAATTCGGCTCAACGGAGATGGACCGCAGTTTGCCTTGCGCTTGTGCTCGTTGCTATTGCCTTCACAAAAGTGAGAGCGGCGGGAATAGCATTGATCGTATCAACTGGGGTTCTGATGCTTGTTTCTTATAAACGAGGTTGGGTACCGAGTGTAACTCTGGGAAAGGCGGCTTTCTTAGTTCTGGCGATTATCGCGATAGCAAGCCCGTTCATTATTGCTCGTTTTCAATCCGGAACATGGGGCGAAGATAGGTTGCCGCTTGCCGCAACAGCTTGGAATATGATCCAAGACCATTGGATATGGGGAGTGGGGGCAAATAATTACCCATTGGACATAATGCAATACGTGCCGGTAAGCTTCAGGCACGCTTGGGCATATACCGTGCATAATGAATATTTATTGCGATTGTCCGAAACGGGTATTTTCGGAGCGTTGCTTTTTTACACGTTGCTTTTTGCGATGATGCTGCGCCTTTTTAGGCTCACTCAATCTCCTAATCCATGGATATTTGCGGTTTCAGCCGGGTTGTTCGCTGCTCTGGTAGGTTCAATTCCTCATAGGATGCTTTCTTTTTACCATTACGTGAACGTATTTTGGCAGACATCCGTGATACTGGCATTAATCCATTTTATGGACCAATTTGAGCGAACACGGATTTTGAAACATGGAGGTGAAGCCTCACTCACTCAGAGCCGTAGAAAAATCCTCAATATGAGCCCGCAACGCATTCATTTGTTCACATTAGTCATTTTTATATTGTTCGTAGGCGTCTTTATCAAACCATTTTCGGTGTTGGCAAAGAATTACTATGTTGACGTTAATCGAGGCGCAGATTCTAACGAGGGAACCAGCGCACAGCCTCTCAAGACAATAAAAAAGGCGTCTCAAGTCATGACTGCCGGCGATACGGCGTTAATTCGTGAAGGCGTGTATCATGAGCAAATCATAGGTGGAAATTCCGGTTTACCCGGGAAACCAATTACTTACGAGGGCGTCGATCGAGACAAAGTTGTCATGCAAGGTAGTATCAAAATAGACAATTGGATTTCTCTTGGAAAAGTATGGATAAGCAAGGGGCTCAATCCAATAACCCCGGAAAACGCATTCGTAATGATTGATGAGAAGCGAATGCTTAGAAGGGCCGAAGTTCCTGATAATTTGCCTGAAGATTCCTTCTATCTCAGTGATAGTGGTGTCTATCACATAAGATTGGAAGGCGCCGCTAATCCGAATTCAGATCATTTGGTGGAGGTTTATGAACTTGATTGCGGGTTCAATTCAGGAGATCGATGGAACGGAACAGCAAAGCAATGGATTACATTACGTAATCTAACAATGGAAAAGTATGGAACGAATGCCGTTTCGACCGACGCTCACAATCCGCGGGACAATTCCCATTGGGAATTGGATAATCTCACGATCAGGTACAATAATGCCGAAGGTGTTTTCCATTGTCTCGATCATTGGCTCGTTCACAATTGCCAATTTATACGCAACAGAGGCCATGGATGCCAGTTAAACGGCGCCGAAACCATTTTTACAAAGAATTATTGCGCTGAGAATGAATGGTTCGGATATTATCAAGACGGAGGATGCGGTATTCTGATAGGGCCCGATCAGTCAGCTTTTTCTTGCGCCATTTTGGACAACGTCTTCAAAAACAACGGCGCTAAAAATGGATTCGGATGCGGCATATACTTGGAAGGACTCTGCCGTTCCAATCTGATATCGCGAAACAAAATTATAGGGGGAACTGCCGCGGGATTGGCTTTGTATGGTTCAATCGGTAATCGCATATTCAATAATGTGCTTATAGACGTCGCTCGTAACAGCAAATTAGATTTTGCCGCGGCATTCATTATCGGCAAGAGTCAGGAAAAAGACGGCTCCTTTGCGATGGATAACGTCATAGCCCACAATACGATTTGGAACTGCCCAGCCCCAGTTTTTGCGGAACCGACCACCACATCTGAAGCGCCACGGCAAAACCGTTTCATAAATAATCTTTTTGTAAACTGCCGGACTCTTCTTCCTCTACCCAAAGTTTCCACTGTTGACTTTAAGGGAAATGGGTGGAAGTCCTGCCCGGCAATACCCAACGGAACCGTTGCGCTAAGAGCTTGGTTGCGCGGCGCTGATGACCATGGTCCCATCCTTGGCGCCGGTGAAGTTCCTGAGTTTGTAGATTCCGACCACCATAATTTTAGATTAAAGGCTGGATCCCCATTGACCCATGCGGGAGTTCCTTTTACGGAGCTATCTTCGGACATGGCTGGAGTTCGACGCCCTATCAATAAGGATCCCTCGATAGGAGCTTTTGAGCCTCAGTGACCTATAGACCGAGCTTTTCGACACAGGATGATTTAATTCTTGCGTCTATCAGGTAATCCTTTAGGCCGGTAACAGTTGAAACGCTGAACATGTCGAGTAGAGGGATAGGTTCACAAGTCTTTAATACGGACGTTTGTTAAAAAAGAGCGTGCATGCTCATTGCGATGTCACTATAATAAATACTAATTTTTGCCGTATCAAGAGAGGAGCCCATGGAACAAAACAATAACCTCGAAAATGCCGGCGGAGTTATGAAAGATGAAGAGGGTCCCTCGGTACGTGATACTCTGAACGTCCTTTTTCGTAGAAAATACATTCTAATTTTCCTCAATATCGCTTTGCCTTTGGGTGTCCTTTTGGCGACGCAAATAGTCGACCCGGTATATGAATCCACAGCGAAAGTTATTGTTACAGCTAAAAATGAAAACGCCACCTTACTTCAAGGGCCCAAAGATAACAGTGCTGCCATGTACGTAAATTTAAACGTAGATGAGATCGATTTAAATAGTGAAATGGAGCTGCTGAAAAGTCTGGACTTATGGATGCGCGTCGTAGAAAAATTGGACTTAGCAAAAAACAACAACGCAGGAAAAGGTTTTTTACGTTCTTCAATCGCCAAAATCAAGGATGCGCTGGGGCTCGCCCCGAGTTCTTCACCTACGGGTGACGAAGAAGCACGGGCAGTACGAGTAAAAGCTCAGGAGTTACTTAGACATTTTAAGGTCGTTCCTGGAGTAAAATCCAAAGTGCTGGATCTTTCTTTTCGAAGTTCCGATCCTGGGCGAGCTCAAGAGGTTTTGGCCACCTTGGCGGAACTCTATATTCCCTACCATTTGGAAGTGTATTCTCTACCGGGCGCACAGGGATTTTTTTCCGGTCAGGGCGATATGTACAAAGAGAAATATGAAAAGGCCGATGCTGAGCTGGGGGATTTCAAGAAACGATGGGGTATTTCTCTTCCTGAAAAACAGAAGAGTGAAATCATCACCACTATTAAACAAATAGAAGATTCCTTGGTTGAATTACGGGCTAATCTCAGCCAATACCAGAGCATGTTGGCGGCAGTGGAAAAGGGAATAATTCCCACAGGGCAACTAGTCGCCTCAATTCAACGCGGGAACGAAAACACCGTCATCAACATTATAATATCTCAGTTATTGCGGGCTGAACAGAAGCAGCTCCAATCTACAGATACTTTTTTCAAAGATAGCCGAGATCATCGAGCCTCCGAGGAACTGGTGGGAGAGCTTAGAAGTCGCTTGAAGGATACGATGCAATCGGAAATCAACACCATGAAGGCTAAACGTAAGAGTCTTGAAGCAAGCCTGAAAACAAAACAAGATGAACTCCAAATTTTGGAAGAAAAGGGCGATGAGGCTAGACGTTTGCAACTTGACGTCAATGTTGCTAAGGAGAGATATCTTCAATACGTATCAAAGGAAGAAGAAGCGAGACTGGAATACCTCAAAATTGGTAAAAATTTGGTAAATGTATCTGTAGTAGCTAAACCGTTTTTACCTTCAGATCCTATATTCCCGAAAACATTTCTTTATGTTCTCGGCGCATTTCTTCTTTCTTTTCCCCTTGGAATCGCAGTGATCCTAGCGCTTCATTTCTTTGATCATACATTCTCCGGACCGCGCGATTTGGAGGCGGCAACAAGATACCGCGTCTTGGCAAGCATTGGTAAGCTCAAGAGAATGCAAACATGAAGACCGCTTTCATGGTGTTCTTGATTTGTGCTACCTGTGTATCCGCTAATTGCATGCGAATAGAACACGATAGTGGACCAATAGAACTCTCCAACGAGGGTCGCATAATAGTTAGAGGCAGTCGGGGCGAGCACGTTATTGAACCATTGACGGTTTGCGCCTGGTGCTCTGAGGGATTGGAAGTGTTGCTAACATTCAACGGTTTCACTCGAGCCACAATACAACCTTTCAATAATAATCGCTCAGTAAGGCCGATCAAAGGGTTCATTATTCGAGACGGTCGGGAGTAGTTTAACCGGCAGGCATGGGGGTTACTGCGACAATGTCCTTTAAGCTCGCCACCGGCGATCAAGTGACCTGTATTGAATCGCTTCAGCGACGTGACCCGGCTTTATTTCACTGGATGATTCCAGGTCCGCAATGGTTCGAGCAATTTTTAGAATTCGATGATAAGCTCTTGCCGATAAGCCGAGTTTTTCAACGGCTCTTTCAAGAAAACTCATTGAATTGGAATCCAGCGCACAGTGTTTTTTGATCAGCGCCGACTTCATTTGAGCATTAGAAAATACTCCGCCTTTTGAAAACCGTTTTAGTTGTAAGTCTCTGGCTTGATTAACACGAGTGCGTATAACTGCCGAAGTTTCACCATCAGCAATATTCGTTAAGTCACGCCATTCAATTGACGGAACTTCGATATGTATGTCGATTCTATCGAGTAGAGGACCTGAGATTTTAGACCAGTATTTTTGCACCGTGGTGGCGGAACAACTGCACTGATGCTTTGGATCTTCTCGGTATCCGCATGGACATGGATTCATAGCCGCCACGAGCATAAATCTAGCAGGGAAGGTGATCGCGATTTGAGCTCTCGAGATCGTAACCTCTCCGTCTTCGAGAGGCTGTCTCAATACCTCAAGCACGTTCTTTCTGAATTCCGGCAGCTCGTCCAGAAATAGAACTCCATTATGCGCCAGCGACACTTCGCCCGGTCGCGGAATCATTCCGCCGCCGATTAAACCAGCGTCCGACACTGTATGATGGGGCGATCTAAAAGGCCTTGTCGACAATATGGAGCCATTGCGACCAAGCAGTCCCGCAGCCGAATAGATTTTGGTGGTTTCGAGGGATTCCTCGAAAACCGGTTCCGGCAAAATTGTTGGCATTCGCTGCGAAATCATGGTCTTCCCGGAACCCGGCGGCCCTATCATCAGCACGTTATGTCCGCCTGCGGCGGCCACTTCCACTGCCCTCTTGGCAAATTCTTGCCCTTTGATTTCGCGGAAATCTAAACCATACAATTCAGTTTCTCGCACATTTCGCGGCGCGGGCTTTTCCGGAGTTAAAGAAACTCGACTCGATAAAAACCCGGTTGTGTCAAGGAGGGAATCTACTCCAAATACATCTATACCTTCCACGACCGCGGCTTCAGGGGCGTTGGCCTTCGGCAAAATCAACCCTTTAAATTTGAGATCTCTAGCGGTTATAGCCATGGATAAAGCGCCGCGCACAGGCTTAACTCTGCCGTCTAAAGCAAGTTCACCGGCAAACATATAGTCGGGGAGTTTGTCCGGGACCAGGAGCCGTAGAGCCGAAAGAATCCCCAGGGCGATCGGCAGGTCGAAACCGGCCCCTTCTTTTTTCAAGGCCGCAGGGGCCAAATTCACGGTAACTCGTCTGCTCGGGAAGGGATATCCACTATTGGTAATCGCAGATCTGACTCTGGCGCTACTCTCTTTTACGGCGTTATCGGGTAAACCTACTACGGCAATGGCCGGCAAACCAGGATAGACATCTATTTCCACTTCTACTGGATGTGCGTCAATTCCAATTAACGAACTTGAATGAACTCTGGCTAACACAACGACTCCGCTTGTAGTTTTTTATGCATATGGATCTAAGTATTGAAAGAGTAGAATTATAGCCCGCTCACTAGGCTTCTTGCAATCTCAAATTGGGTAAGAATCTACTGATTACGAAAATATAGCCGGGGCTCGCGATCCCGGCTATTTAGGAGGTAAAAGAGAGTTAAACCATTTCTTTATAATTCACTTTAATTAGTGAAAGTAAGCTACCAACTATAATAACTTATGTCAACTCTTTTTCACAACACACTAGCAATAGGTTACTTTTCAGAAAGTAATCGAATGAGCCTCACCGGGAATGCTCACGGAGTTTCGCTTTGTAATTTCCCAACACTATATCGAATTTTTCCCCACTTACTTTGCCGGCATGAGGAGAGAGGTAGAAGCTGACGAGTTATTACCGCTGATATTATACTATTCGCTTTTAAATTTTGTAACATCCTGTTGAAGATCCTCACCCTACCCCTCTCCAAGGGCTGGAGAGGGAACCAAAATGATTTGGCGATATTATATATTTTACTGCGAACCGTTATTAAAAATGACTATTAATCGCGCAGCGAAATTTTTGGGCAAAGATTAGAAGGATGTGTTCAGCCGCTTTACGATCAAAG
Source organism: Desulfomonilales bacterium (assembly GCA_038250835.1). Classification (GTDB taxonomy): domain Bacteria; phylum Desulfobacterota; class Desulfomonilia; order Desulfomonilales; family Desulfomonilaceae; genus JBBSBY01. Next base: position 18,666 of record JBBSBY010000031.1, read on the forward strand.
AATAGACAAACTGCATGTCACAAGCATTTTACCAACTCAGAACTACTGAAGCGGCAGGATTGTTTTAACCAATTGAGCAAAGAGGGTGGCTGGGCGATAGAAGTAATACAGGTAAAGGCGCCGCAGTGACACTAGCAATCATAGTCAGCGGGTAGCGACTGAGTAATCCATACGGCAATTGACGGTGCGCCGGGGCCGCACAGATCACCGTCGGCCTCTATCAGTCGGTCGGCTGAGGACCCAATTAAACTAAAGACGGGTAGACGGCAGCAGTAGACCATTCTCAAAAAGTCTATTTTCGGCCTTTACCTTTCCGAGATTGTTCTTCGTAGCGTCTCGTCATCCAGTAACTCAATAACCAGCCGAAGGCCATGACATTGAGCCCCAAACTACCAAATTCAACTACATTGGTCAGACCGGAATCGAGGTAGCCGGCTTGCCCCAATCTCAACACATGAAAAAGCAGCACCGGAGTGTCAATTCCAAGAAACACGACGGCAGGTAACAGGAATTGGCTTCGGTTGTTCCAAAGCAATAGCCCGAAGGCGAACGCCGGCGCCATAGCGCCTGCAAAATATAAGATTTCAAAAATAGCTCCGGGAGTGTATGGAGTCGGCTCAATACCAAGATTGTATACATAACAGAAGTACAAAAAGCTTTTAAGATAAAACCACAGCCCTGCGAACCATATTGGCAGCGGGAAAGTATAATCGAATCTTGAGGTCGGAAACAAACTTAAATTGGCTATTTTTAGCTCACGCATTCTAAGTTTTCCTTGTATTTGTCGATCACAAGCAATGCGCCATGATTTTTGACGCGAAAACCACACTCCGGTTTAAGGGAGCCGCTCTTATCGCTTTTGTTCACAAGGCGAAGCCATATGGTTTAGACGCAACCCTTCCAGTGCTCTGTACAATTGTACAACGGATACGCTTCACAAAGGTGTTTGACCTCGTGTGCGACCTGATCTCTAATTGATGAATCACCGGGATTGGATAACACCTTTGATATGAAACGCCCTATGCTGCGCATCTCGTCGGGCCCCATCCTCCTGGTGCTGAGAGCGGGGGTTCCAATTCTTATGCCCGATGATTTCGCCGGCGGTAGAGAATCAAAGGGAACTGCATTCTTGTTGACCGTTATGCCTGCGCTCTCAAGCAATTCCTGAGCCTCGGCGCCGTTCAAACCTTTGTGGGTAACATCCATGAGTATTAGGTGATTGTCGGTTCCGCCTGAAATAAGATTAAAGCCTTCCTTCATTAGTTCGTCGGCAAGAGCCTTGGCGTTGTCAACCACAAGCTGCTGATAATCCGCAAACTCAGGGGTAGCCGCTTCGCACAAAGCTACGGCTTTTGCAGCAATTACGTGCATCAACGGCCCACCCTGCATGCCTGGGAATATATTTGAATCCAGGGCCGCGGCGTATTCCTTGCTGCACATCACAAGACCGCCGCGGGGCCCCCTCAAAGTTTTATGTGTTGTCGTCGTAACAAAATCGGAGTCAGGAAAAGGAGAAGGATGAATCCCTGTCACGACCAAACCGGCTATGTGAGCGATATCAGCCATAAGTACGGCTCTGACTTCTTTGGCGATCGCTCCGAATATAGAATAATCAATTTTTCTGGGATATGCGCTGGCGCCGGCGATTATCATCTTGGGTTTGTGCTTCTTAGCCAAATCGCGAATCTGATCATAGTCAATCAGATGAGTGTCTTTACGTACGGAATACGGAACCACGGAATAAATTTTACCTGAGAAATTCTTTGGATGTCCCATGGACAGATGGCCGCCATGAGATAAATCCATACCTAGATAAACGTCTCCGGGGCTCATGACTGTGAAGAAGACCGCCATGTTGGCTTGAGTGCCGGAATGCGGTTGCACGTTAACGTGATCGCAATTGAATAACGCTGCCGCTCGCTTGCGAGCAAGATCTTCCAGGCTATCCATATGGACGCAACCGCCGTAATATCTCTTTCCAGGGTAACCTTCAGCGTATTTGTTGGTTAATATGCTTCCCTGCGCTTCCATGACCGCAGGCGAAGCAAAGTTTTCAGACGCTATCAGTTCCAATCGGTATTCTTGCCGTTCTTTTTCGCATCCGATTATTTTAAAGATCTCGGGATCCGTTTTTTCAAGATATGTCATACCACAGGGCCTCAAATTTGATTTTCGGATATTTCAATTATAGGGAATTCACCGAATTTACTTTTCGATTAACTCTACTCTCCTTTGATGGCGTCCACCTTCAAACGGAGTTATTAGCCAAGTTTTGAGAATTTCGCGAGCAAGTTCATCTCCGGTGATTCTTCCGCCCAAAACCAGCACATTGGAGTCATTATGAGCCCTACTCATTTTGGCGTGGAATTCCGTTGTGCAGAGGGCCGCTCGAATTCCCTCAAATCGGTTTGCAGTCATGGACATACCGATGCCCGTGCCGCAGATTAGCACTCCGCAATCTGCTTCCCTGTCCTGAATTTTGGAGCATAAACTTTTTGCGAACACCGGATAATCACAGGATACATTTTCATGGCATCCTAAATCCTCGACAGTGTAATCGAGCTCAACAATATTTTGAATAAGATAATTCTTGAGAGCCAATCCGGCGTGATCTGAAGCTATGAGTATTTTACCGGACATCGTTAGACTCTTCTGAAGACCAGAGTAGCGTTTTGGCCGCCGAAAGCAAAGCTGTTGGACATGGCGGTATTAATTTTCTTTTCTCGAGCCACATTAGGAACATAGTCCAAATCGCATTCAGGATCAGGAGTATTCAAATTGATCGTAGGTGGAATTATTCCTTTTTCAAGAGCCATCAAACAAAAGATTGACTCAACAGCGCCTGCGGCTCCAATGAGGTGCCCGGTCATTGATTTGGTAGAGCTTACGGGAATGTTGTAGGCATCGGCGCCAAAAACCTTTTTTATGGCAATGGTTTCCATTTTATCGTTTAATTCGGTCGATGTTCCATGTGCATTGATGTAATCAATTTCCGTGGGATTCAATTCAGCGTCCTCGAGCGCAAACTTCATGCAATGGCAAGCGCCTTCAGCGTTAGGATCGGGCATCACGAAGTGAAAGGCGTCGCCGGTAGCGCCGTATCCGATAATTTCTCCATAGATAACTGCATTGCGATTCTTCGCACGCTCAAATTCTTCAAGGATTAGAACGCCGGCGCCTTCAGAAATGATGAATCCGTCCCGTGTTAGATCAAAAGGTCGTGAGGCTGTCTGCGGATCTTCATTCCTTGCCGATAATGCCCGTAACGCGCTAAAAGCATCCACGGACAGTGGAGTTATGACCGCTTCGGAGCCTCCGCTAAACATTATGTCCGCTCGCCCTTCCCTTATAATTCTATATGCTTCGCCGATTGCGGAAGCTCCGGAAGTGCAAGCGTTTACAAGTCCAAAGTTCGGCCCTTTCGCCGCATAACGTATCGAAATCATTGCCGGAGCAAGATTGATAACCGCTTTGGGTATGAGCAACGGGTGACAACTTTTCGGCCCTTTCTCTTTAAGCCTGTAAGAACTGTATTCTACGGTGTGTAAGCCGCCCATTCCCGACCCAATTATAGCCCCGAAACGATACGGATCTTCAACAGGAATTGTTAGGCCGCTTGACTTTAGCGCTTGACCTGCGGCAACAAGGGCAAAGTGTTGGAAGCGGTCCATTCTACGAAGCTCTTTGACAGGGACAAAGCCATCCGGATCAATATCGCCGTGAACTTCTCCGGCAATCCTCGTTTGAAATCCAGTCGCGTCAAAAAGTGAAATAGGGCCTACTCCGGAACGGCCGTTCCGCAAACTCTCCCAGTTAGCGTCATAGCCGCTCCCCAAGCAGGTAACAATTCCTATTCCCGTTACGACCACACGACGCTTCACCTTGACCTCCGAGCAATTCTACAAATTAGGCTTTTTTATGCTCACGTATGAAATCGACTACATCCTGCACGGACTGAATCTTTTCAACTTCTTCATCCGTTATTTCCAGATGGAACTCATCTTCCAGTAAAGCAATCATGTCATAGATATCAAGGGATTCGGCGCCAAGATCCTCAACTATGTTGGAGTTGAGTTGTATGTTTTCTCGATTTACATCTACCAGGACCTCAGCCACAAGGTCCACTACTCTTTTTTCAAGATCGTCCATTTAACAAGACCTCCAGAGGTTTACATCCAAAAATAACTTAAATGTAGAGTCCGCCGTTCACTCTGAGCACTTCGCCGGTAATGTAGCTGGACATCGGAGAGCACAGGAACAAAACGGCCATAGCGACATCTATGGGTTCACCCATTCTCCTGAGCGGCACATGATCGCGAATCTTGTCCAAGTTCTTCGCGTCCAAATCTTCGCTTAATCCGCCTTTGATGATTCCGGGAGCTACACAGTTGACCAGCACATTCCTCGGCGCCAGCTCACGCGCCAATGCTTTCGTAAAACCTATTATTCCGGCTTTAGACGCTGAATAGTTCGTTTGGCCGGCGTTTCCAGTCTCACCTGCTGTTGATGATACATTGACGATGCGCCCGGAGCGATTCCGAATCATGTATTTTGCCGCTGACTTACATAAGTTGAATACTCCGGTTAAATTAACGGCGACAACTTTGTTCCAATCGTCGTTTGTGAGTCTGCCGATAAGATTATCACGAGCTATACCGGCGTTGTTGACCAAAATGTCAATTTTACCCCTCAAACAGACCAAATTCACGATTGCGTCTGACACGCTTGCCGAATCTGAAACATCGAATTGCATCACCGTGCCGTCTCCGCCGTTTTGCCTCACATGGGAAAGAACATCTTCGGCAGCGTTGCGATTATTTTTGTAATTAATTGCCACAAAAGCGCCGGAACGAGCGAGCAAAATTGAAATCTCCCGACCTAAGCCGCGAGACCCTCCCGTGACCACGGCGGTTTGAGATTCCAGTGAAAGTAGAGTAGATAATTGCCCAAACATAGTATTTTTACGAGCACAAGTCCAAGGATTTGAAATCAGCTATATTGAAGCAGTTGGAATTTTTGTCGATTCTTTTGGCAAGTCCGCAGAGTGTCTTGCCGGGCCCGATTTCTAAGAATTGCGTTATACCACTTGACGTCATGAACCTGAAGGACTTTTCCCACAGGACCGGTTTTACCACCTGTGAGCACAAAATGTCTCGAACACCGTCCGGAGAATCGGGATAAAATTCAGCGGTAGCATTTGCTACGACCGGAAATCGCCGTTCATGGATTGTGATGTTCAGCAGCTTCTTTTGAAGCGCGACCCGAGCGGATTCCATGAGAGGAGTATGAAACGCCGATGATACCGCCAAGGGAACTAATCTGGTCCTCTTTAGGCCGTCCAGGGCGTTGGCTAAGCGTTCAATGGCCCTAATACTTCCAGAAACTACAATTTGTTCAGGAGAGTTGAAGTTGGCCGCGTACAGATCATGGTTACCCGGCGTGTCGTCAATCAAATTCAATACAGCGTCAATCTGCGGCGACATCACTGCAGCCATACCACAAGTTTTTGCAGGCTGCGCACAATCCATCCCCTGGGCTCGAATCCGTATAACGCTCAAGGCGTCTTCAAAGGACAAAATACCGGCGGCGCACAAAGCCGTATATTCCCCCAAAGAATGACCGGCCGCAAATTTAATCTTTTCCTGTGTCCTATTGCTAAAAGCGGAGTAAAGCGCCCAAGAATAGATGAAAACTGCGGGTTGCGTATGAACGGTTCTGTTAAGCTCATCTTCAGATCCACTACACATAATACTGCTGATTCCGTATCCCAAGATTTCATCGGCCCTCTTTAAGAGCTCAGCGCCTTGTGGGTACTTTCGGAGTTCCAAACCCATTCCTGGAAACTGAGATCCTTGACCTGGAAACAGCAGAGCAACCGGCGAATCAGAAGCTTTATCGCAGAACTCCATGAGTGGAACTTACGATTCCGTTTCGATTAATTTTTTACCTTTATACGAACCGCAGTTCGGGCAGATTCTGTGGGGCATTTTAGGTTCTGAGCATTCCTGGCACTTCGTAAGGTTTACTAAATCAACTTTCTTATGGGTTCTTCTCTTATCACGTCTCGTTCTGGAGACCCGTTTCTTTGGTACTGGCATTCGCTTATCCTTGACAAATTAATTGGCTGTTAAATCTTTAAGGCATTACCAGCCTACTGTATATTCTGAAACTGCGATCTAAATGGATTACGAAACTGAAGCAAGGCACTTACTTATTATTCGGATCCATCTGAATCCTCAAGTTTTTTCTTTAATCCGGCCAACTTTAACCATCTGGGGTCCATGGTTTGCGTAGGTTCACATGAACAGTGCCCGGAAACTTTTGGCAGACCGCAATTCGGGCACAATCCGGGGCAGTCTAAAGCGCACAGAGATTTCATTGGAATTTCCAGAAAAAACTCTTGGACAATGAGCACACCCGGATCAAATTCAGACCCAACTATCAAAAAAGATCCATCCGCTTCATCATCGTCATACACCTCGGCTGAGGCTTTGTCATGGCTGCGGACCAACACCGCAATTTCAAGATCCTTTTCAAATTCATATTTTTCCAGGCATCTTGAGCAGTTTAAGATGGCCGTTGTTTGGACTTCTCCGGACACAAGAGCGCCGTCTTCAGTGTTGGCAACCCGTAGCCAACCCTTGACCTGTGGTTTAATTGTAATACCGTCTTGGTTAGGGATATTTTCCAGAGCGTCCGTTAGTATGTCTTGATTGCCGGTGAAATTCAACTCTAAGCCGTTCTCTGGAATATCTTCGATGTTGATTTTCATTTGGGTTCAGGGCCTTTCCAGCATAAACATTAAGAATAGTCCTATTTAATCTCCAAAGTCAAGCATCAATTATTGAGAGAAAATTATCCGAGCGTCAGTCCAACCCCAATCACGTGGCGAGCCTACACTTTGGCGGACCTGCCGTAGTAGCGCTGAACTTAGGATTTAACGTCAAGGAATTTTTGGTTTGACTATACTACCGGTGTTTTCTATGCTATAGGACTGGCCTAATTATTGTAATGAAAGAGCGAAGTTAATGCACGGCTCAAGAAAATTAATCCTTATCGTCTTTTGCGCTTGCGCCCTCTTGAACGCATGCGGAGCCGCCAGGTTCCTTAAAGGCGGGATACATAAGGAACTAGATGAAAATTTGACCATAGTTGCGTTGATGGAAAATCCCCATAAATATTTAGACAAAGAAATAGTTTTTTCGGTCAGATTTTACAAGAAATCGGATCTACCAAGTCCATTGGGGGAAGATTATATAAACTTCATCATTGCCGATCGCGTTAGCTATATCACCCTTAATAAAGTTTGGATTAAAAAAGATAAAGCCGGTCAAATTAGTAACCTGAAGGAAATGGAAACAATTGTGATGAAAGCGCGGGTCTTCAAAGTTGATAAAGAAAAAGACCCAAATCTAGAGGCGCTGGAGATCAAGCCGGAATAGCCGATAACAAATAGCCATTTATTCGGTCGCCGGTTTATCCTGCGACTTTTGTTGTTATAAACGCACTATTAATTTTGAATCGATCCCACATATCTCAGGAGATCTGCTTTGCGAAAAATTCTTGTAACCAGCGCGTTGCCTTACGCAAACGGCGACATTCATATAGGTCATCTAGTAGAATACATTCAGACGGATATTTACGTACGTTTCTTAAAGCTTACCGGCAATGACGTTATATATATGTGCGCGTCGGATGCGCATGGGACGCCGATAGAAATCAATGCCTCAAAACTTGGGATTACTCCACAACAGTTGGTCTCAGAATTTCACGAACGCCACAGAAACGACTTCGCTTTGTATGAAGTAAATTTCAGCGAGTTTTACACAACCGATTCACCCGAAAACAGACGTCATTGTGAAGAGATTTATACAAAGGCAAAAGAGAAAGATCACATAGCGACACGAGATATTGAGCAATATTATTGTGAATCTTGCAGGAGATTCCTGCCGGACAGATACATAAAAGGGGTATGCCCCAAGTGTTCGGCAGAAGACCAGTACGGAGATGTTTGTGAATCTTGCGGCGCCACGTATCGTCCCACTGAGCTGACGCAGGCGACCTGCGCTATTTGTGGTAACACTCCTATATTGAAAACATCCAAACACTTTTTCTTCAAGCTTGTTGATTTTACCGATTTCTTGCGGGAATGGACCTCGGCGCCGGGTCATCTCCAAGAGGAAGTTCGCGCCTTTGTAAGCACGTGGATTGAACATGGGCTTCAAGACTGGGATATATCTCGTGATGGGCCTTATTTTGGCTTCAAAATTCCAGGCGAGGAAGACAAGTATTTCTATGTATGGTTAGACGCTCCGATTGGCTACATAGCCGCAACGGAACATTATTGTAGAAATTTGCAGGATAGATCGGCGGATGATTACTGGGTCCATCTTGACTCGGATGTGGAGATACATCATTTTATCGGCAAGGATATAGCTTACTTCCATACTTTGTTTTGGCCCGCCATGCTGAAGTCTGCTGATTACCGTATCCCAACTGCCGTTCATGTGCACGGATTTCTGACTGTTAACGGACTCAAAATGTCGAAAAGTCGCGGGACATTTATCACGGCCCGAAAATTTAGTGAATTCGTCAATCCAGGCTATCTTAGATACTATTACGCGACTAAATTGAGTCCTTCCATCGATGACCTGGATCTGAGTCTTGATGAATTTGTGAATCGCACGAACGCCGAGTTGGTCAACAACATAACAAATCTGATAAGCCGAACCATAGGTTTCCTGAACAAACGTTTGGAATCGAAATTGGGGATTATTCCCCCACAAACTCAAGCATTGATTAAAGAAATTGATGATCTTATAACCAAAACTCATGATGAATACTCTAAGCTGAGATTTGGAGCGGCGACAAGGCACATTTTGGCAATTTCGGATATTGCCAACAATTACGTCCAGCAGCACGAACCCTGGAGCACGATCAAGACGGATCCCGATAAAGCTCGAAACGACCTCACTTTTGTGACTAATTGCATAAAAATCATAGCTGTTCTGCTCAAGCCCATTCTACCTTCTTACTCCGAAAGAGTGGAAAAAATGCTGGGGCTTGCCGATCTGTCCTGGGGTGACGCAAAGTTCGATCTTGAACAAATTGAGATCCGCGACTTCGAAAAATTGGCGGAAAGAATCGAGCCCGGAACTCTCGAGCGGTTAATAGAAGCAGGTAAGGAAACGCTGGAGTCATCCAAACCCAAAATGATCAACCAAGCTCCTGAATTTAAGGAAGAGATCACGATTGAGGATTTTACACGAGTTGACTTGCGCGCGGGCCGGATAATTTCAGCCGCCGTGGTTGAAAAATCCGACAAATTGCTGGAGCTGACGATTGATCTAGGCAGAGAAACGCGGACGATATTTGCCGGCATAAAACAGGCGTTCAAACCTGAAGATATTGTAGGCAAAACCGTTGTTGTGGTCGCAAATCTCAAACCTCGCAAAATGAGATTCGGAGTCAGCGAAGGCATGGTTCTAGCCGCCTCCAATATGGAAGGTGGGCTTAGCCTTTGTGAATTGAATCCCAGCCCCGAACCCGGCACGATCATTAAATAGAGTTTTTGTGACATCCTTCTGAAATACCGGCATAGCCCGTGGGTCTTGCCCTCCGTCAATACATACATAAATCCGAGCGTCCATTCATTTACCTTAGTCATTACAGTTCGATTGCAGTCTGCCGGTAATAAACGTAAATTTGGGTACCACTTAGCTTATTGCAGTAATGGACGAAGATACATGGGTGATCATAGTAGAATGAAGGTAAAAAGCAACAGATGAGATGAAGAGTATGCCCCGATAATGAATTACCGGGGCGGTCGGATTATTCGGCCAACAGCTCTTTAAGTTCTTTATTCATTTCAGGCACAATCTTAAATAGATCGCCCACAATTCCGTAATCCGCTTTGGTGAAAATCGGAGCCTCGCCATCTTTATTGATTGCGACAATCACCTTAGAAGATCCCATGCCTGCAAGATGCTGAATGGAACCTGAAATGCCGCAAGCAATGTAGAGATTCGGTGTTACCGTCTTACCGGTTTGACCCACCTGATCTGCATGCTTCCTCCAACCTGCGTCCACGGCTGCTCTCGAAGCGCCCACAGTGGCGGCAGGTCCAAATATGGCAGCCATTTCCTCAAGCAGCGTGTAGTCGTCGCCGCCCATTCCACGGCCGCCGGAGATTATGATTTCAGCTTCAGTCAAGTCCACTTTGCCACTGGTGTCCAGATTGAGGTCCTTAGTTTGGTAGGTGGGCCTCGATTTGTCAGCGCTAAAGGCTATTTTCTCGACCTCGCCCGCCTTGGAGTTTTCGGTCACTTCCAAAACATTTGGTCGAGCCGTGGCGATTTGAGGAGAGGCTAAAGCCTGCCACTTGGTGAAGCACTTGCCGGCATACATGGGGTGATTGCCTATAAGCTTACCGTCTTCAAGCTCGAACCCGATGCAGTCCGCTATTACCGCTACACCAAGCTTTGCCGCAAGTCTCGGGGCTAGATCTTTACCCTGCATTGAATGGCCAAGAAGCACTATTTCGGGTTTCTTATCGTTTATAACTTGGGCAAGAGCCTGCGCATAGTACTCGGAGTTGTAGGTTTCCAGATCCGCTGAATCGAGGACGTAAACCTTGTCTACTCCGTATTTCGCAAGCTCGGAAGCATATTGCTCAGATTGTGCGCCTGCCATGACTGCTTCCAGCGAACCACCCAGCTTGTCGGCCAGCTTACGACCTTCTGATGCTAGTTCAAACGCGGACTTTTTTAGCTTTCCCGCTTTAATCTCTCCGTATATCAAAACATTGGGCATTTTATTTTCTCCTGAGTTCTATGACGGATCAGATAATTTTCGCTTCGTTTCTTAAAGCCTGAACAACCGTTCTTGCTGCTTCAGCGGGTTCGAGACCTTCGAATTTTTTGCCTGCCGTGCGTTCCGAAGGCATGGAGAAGCTCAAAGGCTTAATTTTCGGATCAGGCGTTACTCCCAGGTCGGCAAGGGTCTTCTTGTCAATGGGTTTCTTTTTGGCCTTCATGATTCCCGGCAGAGAAGCGTAACGGGGCTCGTTCAAACCTTTTTGGGACGTGAACACGCAGGGCAGCGACACTTCAACTGTTTCTTTGCCGCCTTCTACATCCCTTTCGGCTACTGCGCTTTTCTTATCATCCGAAACCTCGATTTTACTAACCAAGGTCACCTGGGGAAGGCCCAATAATTCCGCCAAAATTGCGCCGGACTCCCCGAAATCGTCGTCAATAGCGCGATGACCGCAGAAGATTACGTCGTATTCGAGTCCCTTAATTGCCGCGGCCAAAGTCTGAGCCACAGTGTAAGGATCGGCATTGTTAACCTGCTCGTCATCGATGTGAACGCCCTTGTCCGCGCCCATGGCCAAAGCGGTTCTTATGGCTTCAGTAGCCCTGCTGGGACCGATAGCGACTATGGTGACATCACCGGCCTTCTTTTTCTCTTTCATGCGCAAGGCTTCCTCCACGCTGAATTCGTCGTAGGGATTGATGACGTATTTTACGCCATCTGTTGCAATTCCCGTCCCTTCCGCATTCACCTTAATTTGAGTTTCGGTATCAGGCACTTGTTTGAGGCATACGACTGATTTCAAGCTAAGACCTCCTTCCCCTAAGGGGATATGTTATAAACCCGGGAAATCGTCACGTTTGGGTTAATTTCCGGGAAGCCGCGGCATCCCTCTGTGAACTTTAGAATCTTTGGCAATAACTGTTTTTCTTCTGCAATTAAGCTGCAGAAGCCACTCAAATGTGGTTGTAATACCGACACAGGCATACATCTTGTTTCAGAACCATGAAATAGCCAAACTAATCCCAGATTGTATTTTCCTGCAATAGATTCGTCAAGCAAATAAGAAAGGATATTTGCCTGGTTATATCAATATATCGCTTCCAGCAACTTTTCAGACTATTTGTTATATAGCAAACGCATATGTATAAAGCAAATAAATTGAAAAAGTAAAGCAGACGATTTTTACCAAAGCCGCCTTCATCAATAAAAGTGAAACTGCGTTTTCCTTTCTTTTCGAGGTAACCAACCGCGTGCAAAGATAAACTAAGCAATCACTTGCCCGATTGGAATGTTATATCATTACAGTAGATGCCGTGATGTTCGAATCGAATTTTCTTTTCTTCCGCCCTGAAAAGGGTATAGAATAGACTTGCAGAGGTGGCCACTTTTAATAAGTTTCGGAGCCGACAAATACGTTCTGGAGTGAACCTTGGATCCTCTTTTAACGAGCGACACAGAAAAAGTCATCAGATTAATAAACTACCTGATAAAACTTGCTTCAATAAAGTCGAAGATCTTTAGAGATGTTAATGAATACGAACAGGCGCTTTGGCTGAAGGATATTCCTAAATTGAAAGGCTGTTTTACAAAAGCGTGGCCATCTCATGAAGATGCTGGAGACGCGTGGATTGAAATTCAATCATATAAAAGACCGATTATCCCCAGCCCTCCAAAGATCTGCTTAGATTGGCTTGACGAACAATCTCTAAGGAATAAGAAAAACACACCCTCCCTAGAGTCGGAAATTCGTATTGCGGATGAGGGCATACAAGATGATCAAGAGGAACTGGTTTTAAAGACGCGCTATTTAAAAGATTATCCCGATGTAACAAGGTCATGGAACGAATATATAAATGAAGAGTGGCAGCAATGGAAGCAATCTGATGATGAATGGCAGCGACGCCACGCCGTTTACACAAAACTTTTCACCATTAATCAGGAACAATTGAAATTAGGTGAGGAATACGAACTTCTCTTAGCCTTGGGCCTGTTGAGCTGGGAAACCCCCAGCAATCAACGAGTCCGCCGGCACTTGATTGTTGCAAATGCGAGCCTCGAGTTTGAAGCTAAATTGCAAAGATTCACCGTCAGACCATTAGAATCCGGTTCGGACCTGCGTATTGAATTAGACATGTTAGACTTTGAGGATCAACCCAAGGGGGCTGAAGATAAGGCCAAACTCCGCTTGCTTGAAGCGGGCGAAGATCCATGGAACAGGAATAACGTCGATGAGGCGCTTAAAACGCTTGTGCACTCCATCGATCCGGAAGGCGAGTATAACTCCTCTTTAGAGATTCCCTCAACGCAATTATCGTCAATACCCGTGGTCACATACGCGCCAGCTCTCATATTAAGAAAACGCTCGGCACGTGGATTGACTAAGACTCTTGAAAGCATGAAAACAAGAATCGAAGCTGATGGAGTTATCCCTGCCGAATTTAGAGATCTTGCTGAATTAGAAGATGAGAACAGCCTCGACAAAGATGATCCACCTGCTGAAATTAAAGGTGACACTGATGTAGAAGTTTTCTTTCCTAAGCCGTCAAATGATGAACAACGACGTATTTTGGCACGGCTCAAAACTGCAAGCGGCGTTGTGGTGCAGGGGCCTCCGGGAACCGGAAAATCGCACACTATTGCAAATCTAGTCTGCCATCTGCTCGCCACCGGACAGAGAATACTCATTACAGCGAAGACACCACGTGCTCTTCAGGTTCTAAAAGGTCATATACCTGAGGAACTGCGACCTCTTTGCATTAATCTCCTTGGCAGCGGTCTTGAGGAAAAAAAATCTCTTGAATCCAGCATAGCGGAAATTTTGAACAACAATGCTTATTGGAATGAAGAGCAAGAGGGTAGGAAACGAAAGAAAATTGAGAAGGAACTATTCGAGTTACGTAAAGAAAGAGCTCAGATGGAGGAAAAGCTGCGGAGTAGCTGTGAGTGGGAAGTCTGTAAACATAATGTGGCCGAGGGCGAATATAGTGGTTCCGCAGCGCAAATAGCCCGATCAGTAAATGAAAGAGCCGCAGACTACCAATGGTTTAAGGACAAAGCCTCATATAATTCAAGCTGTCCGTTTTCTGAAAATGGGCCATTTTCTCAAGAAATCCTCGCCAAATTACTACGAGAACTACGAAGATTCGGTCCGGAAAAGCGCCGAGAGTTACAACTCGTTTTACCTGACAATCTCCCAATACCGGAGGAGATATTTGCCGGCTTTGCTCAAGAAAAGCATTCCGGAGAAGAAGCAATCAAATTGTCCGAAGTAGCCGATATTGAAATAGCTAATCAATTAGTAAACAGAGACGCAACGGAAATTCAAATAGTCATAGATAAGTTGTTGAATACACGAGCTGAGCTGCAATTACATGCACCATCACCATATGCTTGGGTGGGTAATGCAGTTCGAGATATTACAAATGGCAATAAGGCCTCGTGGCAGTCAAGGTATGATCTCACGCGAACGACCATCGAATCCATTGAACCTTATATTAATGCAGCCGATACCACAACGATACAATTACCGTCTGGCGTTAGCTTACAAACCTTATTGGGAGACGCAATTATATTAGCGGAACACTTCAAATCCGGCGGTAAAATGGGTTGGTGGATTTTCCGTCCCCAAATAGTCAAGGAGCGTCTCCATGTAATCGATGCGCTCAAGATAAATGGCGTAAGCTGCACAACGTTTGAACAATTTTCATGTTTGGCTGACTGCCTCCGCGTGCGAATAGGATTAGATAAGCTTCTGAGGCTATGGAAAGATCAGACGGATAAACTGCAGGGGCCCTATGCTTTAAAAAGCGAGGGTTTTAAAGCTATTAACGAAAAGCTGCGATCTATTTTATCATTGGAGGATCGGATCGCGGATTGCCGCAAATTATTTCATGATATTGCAAAAGCGCACAAGTTATTATCCTGCGCTGCAGAGCTTCAAATAAATGTTTTGTCGGATTCTTGTAAACTTGCGCTCTTGTGCAAGGAGAAAGCGGCTCATACAAATAAGTTCCAGATTCTTGAAGCATCTTTGACTATGCTCGCTTCAAACGGCATATCCCATCCGGTTACTGACAATTTGAGGGATGCCGTCCGAGAACGAAATGCTGAAGACTATGCGCATGCTTGGAGCAAGGTAGACAATTTAAGTGAGTCCCGCAAAACGCTGCATGAGGTTGAAAATATTCTTTCGAAATTACGGGCCTATGCTCCCGTAATGACCGCAGAATTAGAACGAGATTACAATAATCCCGTTTGGGATTCCCGCATAGGGCATCTCAAGGATGCATGGCAATGGATGCAGGCAAAAACCTGGATTGGGGAAAAACTGAATCAAACTGACAGCGCAAGTCTTAATCAGCGGATAAAGCAGATTGAGGAGAAAATAAACAAACTGATTGCTTACCTTGCTTCGTCACACGCCTGGTCGAAGTGTTTTTCCAGACTCGAAGACCATCATCGTAGGCACATGAAAGCCTGGAGCCAATCTATGAAGAAGCTTGGGAAAGCGAAAGGAAAATTTGCCTCCTTTCATCGACGTGAAGCGCAAGATCACTTAGACAAGTGTCGGGAAGCCGTACCGGCGTGGACCATGCCGCTACATCGCGTCTGGGATACTGTGCCCCCGAGGCCGTCAATATTTGACGTCATAATCGTCGATGAAGCCTCGCAATGCGGCTTTGAGGCATTACCTCTACTATACCTGGGTAAGAAGATATTAATTGTCGGTGACGATAAGCAAATAAGTCCTGAAGCGGTAGGAATAGCCCTGGAACCTGTGCATCAATTAATGAAAAAATACCTCTCCGATTTTTCTTTTAAATCAACTTTCGACCTCCAAACCAGCTTGTTTGATCATGGTGATCGTATACACCCAAAAAACCCAATAACGCTACGCGAACATTTTCGTTGCATGCCTGAAATTATACGGTTCAGCAACGATCAGTGGTATTTTGGATCTTTAATTCCCCTAAGACAGTATGGACCCGACCGGCTGCCTCCATTGATCAATATCCACGTACCCGAGGGATTTAGACAAGGCGCAAATTCTAAAGTAATAAATGATCCCGAAGCCGATGCCATCGTCGCAAAGATTGTTGAGTTACAAGAGGATGAACGATACAGGGATAAAACTATGGGCGTTATAGTGCTCCAGGGAAATGCGCAAGCTGGTTTAATCGAAGGAAAACTGTTGAACGAGCTTGGATCGGAGGAAATTCACCGTCGAAAGATTATCTGCGGACACCCTTATAGTTTCCAGGGCGACCAAAGGGATATTATTTTTCTTTCCATGGTCGCCGCCCCGAACGAGCATATTGGCGTCCTCTCGAAATCCGAAGATGAAAGGCGATTCAATGTGGCCGCCAGTCGCGCGCGGGATCAAATGTTTTTATTCCATTCTGTTACTACCGAAGATTTAAGTGACAAATGCCTGAGACAAAAACTGCTGAAATTTTTTCTGAACACCGAACCCGTAAAAATCGCCGACATAGATAAACTGGAGTTAGAACACAGAGCTATCCATGACAGGCGTGACATCATCAAACCTCCTTCTCCCTTTGATAGTTGGTTTGAAGTCGACGTGGCGCTGGCGATTGCCGGCAAAGGATACCACGTAATTCCTCAATTCAATGTTGCGGGTAAACGAATCGATCTTGTAGTCGAAGGTGGAAATGCACGGCTCGCAGTTGAATGCGATGGTGATACGTGGCATGGACCCGATCAATATGATGCGGACATGCTCCGACAAAGACAACTTGAGCGGTGCGGCTGGGCATTTTTCAGGATCCGGGGATCTTCCTTCTATGCAAACCAGGAACGTGCTCTGGAAAAGCTTTGGGTTGCCCTCGAGGAAAGAGGAATCTTTCCCTTCAAAAATTGACCTGTCTTCCGTTGCAAAGTGTAACTATAATTAGTTGTGTACAACCACCGCCTAAGGCTGCTGCTGAAGGATCTTTGTCCACGGAAATTTTCTTCATTTCACCAAACATGAAAATTCACCGTCCAGCACTTCGAGGAAACCTCCGTACAAGGCTCGTGACGGGATCAACGAAATGCGTATCTATCACCCAGGAGACTGCAAGGCGCCTGAGCTATTGTTCGGTGAGTAGCTCAGTAGAGGCGTTCCAGCCTTCACACCGTCAATCTTCGTTATTCCAGATGATCTCGGTCGCGGCATACGCCGCGACGAAGAAAATCTACCTTATTCTCATCGAACTGTAGAGACCTACTAGAGGATTGGGAAAGTAGCCATTGATTTGAAAAATCGGGCATGTGGTTATTTCGAAGCGTTTGAATACTTCGACCCAGCAATATGCCTTGAGCAAATTACCAGACACCCCAGCCAACCATCATTGCGCCCACGCAAAAAACTATTC